>JAJDYI010000017.1 GCA_022825235.1 Alphaproteobacteria bacterium
CCGTCCCTGGGCCGAGACCGCACCGGTGGCCACGGCATGACCTCATCCCATCTGTGGATAATCTGTGGAGCTTCTGTGCAGAACCGCCGTCAGCACCGAATCACAGGCGAATCACCGCTTGACGCGAGACATGGATGCTTATACGTGATATGAACTCGTCCGGGCGTCGGGCCACCATGCGACTCTGACACGGCCGGATGGCGGCGCACACCGCCCGGATGCGGTATGGAGAAACCGGGTGTCCACGGGTTCGTGTCGCGTGCTGAGCGGTAAAGCAACGCGGACGGTCTCGTCCCCTTCGGGGTACGTCAGCGATAACGGAAGAGCCGGACATGGTGGCGGGTGCGAAGAACTTTACCGTGGGCGTCGAGGAGGAGTATCTCCTCGTCGACCGTGATAGCCGGCAATTGATTCGCACTGCGCCGACGGCAGTTCTCGAGCAGTGCGTGGCCAGTCTCGGGTCCCAGGTCAAGACCGAGTTCCAGCAGTCTCAGGTCGAGGTCAACACGGAGGTCTGCGAGACCATCGGGGAAGTGCGGGACGATCTCCGGCACCTGCGTGAAACCGTTGCCCGGTTCGCCGAAACGGAAGGACTGGCGCTGGTTGCATCGTCCACACACCCGTCAGCAAAGTGGGAGGACCAGCAATCGACCCCGCAGGATCGGTACATCGGCTTGGCGCGCGACCTTCAGGGTGTGGGGCGGCGGCTGATCACCTGCGGGATGCACATCCACATCTGCATCGACGAGGATGACCTGCGGCTCGACCTGATGAATCAGGTCACGTATTTCCTGCCGCACCTGCTGGCGCTGAGTACGTCCAGTCCATTCTGGCACGGTGAAGACACCGGCCTCGCATCCTACCGGTTGTCCATATTCGACAATCTGCCGCGGACCGGACTGCCCGAAACCTTTGCGAGCTGGGCCGAGTACCAGCGTCAGGTCGATGTCCTTGCCAATACCGGCGTCATCGAGGATGCCAGCATGATCTGGTGGGATATCCGGCCTTCCGTGCGATTTCCGACCATCGAGATGCGCATCTGCGACGTGTGTACCAGGCTGGAGGATGCGGTGGTGATCACGGCGCTGTTCCGGTGTCTCGTGCACATGCTGTTCCGCCTGCGCCGACTGAACCAGCGGTGGCGAGACTACGCGCCCATGCTGGTTGCAGAGAATCGCTGGCGGGCCCAGCGGTACGGCATCGACGCCGGTCTCATTGATTTCGGGCGCGGCACGATCGTGCCGTTCCCCGACCTGCTCGACGAAATTCTCGACCTGGTTGCTCCCGATGCCGATGAACTGGGGTGTACCGGCGAACTGCTGCAGGCACGGGAGATCGTGGCCCGAGGCACGAGCGCGCATTGCCAGCGCCGGACCTATCAGGCGGCGCGCGCGGAGGGCGCCAGTTCCGCTGAAGCGCTCCAGGCCGTGGTGGACATGCTGATAGCCGAGAGCAAGGCGCAAACTTAGCGCGACCGCACGGGAGAGCCCGGGCAGGCGACGCCCCTGCGTCCAGCGGTCGGACGCCCACGAACGTGCCAGAAAGGCATGGTCTTACTCGGAGTTGAGCACAGCCCGGCAGGCCCCCGGCAACTCCGCAAGCGTGAGTTCCGGCGGCACATCCTCGGGTGCGGGTGGCGCCGGGTTCAGCGCCTCATCCGTGAACCACCACGCGAGTGTTTCGTCGCAACCGTCGCCTGCTGGCGGCGGTTTCTGCTCGACACAGCCGCTTCCTTCCGGACAGTGCAGGCGCACGTGAAAGTGGGAATCGTGCCCCCACCACGGCCGGACCTTGCGCAGCCAGTCGGTGTCGCCGGGTGCTCGCGTTTCGCAAAGTCGGCGCTTGATCGCGGCGTTCACGAAAATCCGTGCCACCGTGGGGTTGCTGGCCGCAACCTTCAAGATCTCGGCATGGGTCGGGGTCCAGTGATCATTGACGCCCAGGCGGTTCGCGGCGACGACCGAAGGGGAACCGATCGTCTCGCGGTCTTCCGTAGTCAGGTTCAGGGCGCGGCCGGGGCGCAGCCAGATGTCCGCGTCGAGTCCGATTTGATGCGATCGGTGGCCCGAAAGCATGGGACCCCCCCGCGGTTGACTGATGTCGCCGACGTACAATCCGGCCCAGCCCACGGAAGGACCCTCTTGGGCTAACCGCTCGATGAAAGCGATCATCGCCGGATGCCCCCAGTAACGATTTCTGGACAGGCGCATGGCCTGCCAGCCCGG
Source organism: Alphaproteobacteria bacterium (assembly GCA_022825235.1). GTDB lineage: Bacteria > Pseudomonadota > Alphaproteobacteria > TMED109 > TMED109 > VXPW01. Next base: position 2,226 of record JAJDYI010000017.1, read on the forward strand.
ACCTGTTTCCGGGAGTGGCACGGCACCGGCGAGGCATCCGGCCGCATACCGGCCGTGTGCCGCCGCCTCGCCCGGCGCCGGCGCGGCAATCGCGCCGAAGGTGAATTTTGCCGGTTCCGCGGCTGCCGCGCTGCAGATGATCAGCGCGAGCGCCGGTCCGGCGCGAACGATGGTCCGCCACGTTGCGTCACCGGCAACGCGTTGCTTGGACATTGGCCCTCGTCCCGTGTTTCCGTCTGGGCGGGTGAACGGCCGTGCGCCATTCCGGGCCAAAACTAGGCGGTGTGCACGCTTGCCTCAATGGGTGCCGAGAAGGCGTCGTGCGCCGGCCCAAGCTGCACCAGTGAACCGGCTGTCGCGCGGGAGCCACGCGGCGGGCTCGGACTTCGTGGGAGGGGGGAAATTGTGACTGACATCGCTGACGGGATTGCCTCGGCGCGGCGTGGCGATCCAACCGCCCCAGTGGGTGCAACTCTGATGCTGCGTCCCGTGCGTCCCGCCGGGGGCTCGGGCCCGCCGCCTGACGCCGGCCGGTTGCGCTGGAGGATCAACAGCGGCAAACTATCCCGTTCGGCCACACGACCCGATCGAACGGCAGTGATATCAGTGGGTTAGAATCAACGAGGTCGCGACGGGCTCGGACGCATCATGGGATCAGCGCAATGGTACGAGAACGCCCACGCGAACGGCCGGCCGGACGTATCAAGTTTCTGGTCTGCATCGACGACAGCGAAGAGTGCCGGACGGCGCTGCGGTTCGCCTGCATGCGAGCCCAGAATACGGGCGGCAAGGTCAGTCTGGTCTACGTGATCGAACCGGACAACTTCAATCTGAGCGGATCGGTCCAGGAAATCATGGCCGAGGAAGCCCGAGACCGGGCGCGGGCCGCGCTGGAAGAGTGCGCGGGTGAGGTCTTCGAGGAGTTTGGCGTCCGTCCCGAGATGGCGGTTCGAGAGGGGGAGAAGGCCAACACGATTCTGACTACGATCGAGGACGACGAGAGCATCAACATTCTGGTGTTGGGCGCCGCGCCCGAAGGCGCGGGATCCAACCGTCTGATCTCCTACCTGTCGGGCCAAGTGACCAAGCGGCTTCACATCCCGCTTACCATCGTGCCGGGAGACCTGGACGACGAGCGGCTTCGCTGGATCACGTAGGGAGCAGCGGGTCACGGCATCGGGAGCGTGTTTCCGCCTCCCCTAACAATTCTGTGAATTCTCCGCTATTCGGTGATTTCGCGTCTAGCGTGTGATTGGAACCGAATGTGCATCGTCCGTTGCCTGTGTCGGTTCGCGGACCCACGGCCGCACGTTCGACGGAAAGGGGGAATGGATGGAGCAAGCACCCCAGAGCCGGAATCGCTCAACGACTACCAAGAATATTGTGAACTATGCCATGCGCGCGCCCTTGCTGACGCAGGAACGCGAGCGCGAGCTGGCGTTGCGGTGGCGGGACCATGGCGACGTGGCCGCGATGCACGAACTGGTGGAGGCCCACGCTCGGCTGGCCATTTCCATCGCCAAGCGCTTCCGCAACTACAACGTGCCGATGTCTGATCTGATCCAGGAAGCCCACATTGGCCTGGTCCAGGCGGCCGATCGTTTCGACCCCGATCGAGGCGTGCGGTTTTCGACCTGCGCGAGCTGGTGGGTACGCGCGGCGATCCAGGACTACGTGCTGAGGAACTGGTCCGTTGTGCGGACGAGTACCACGGCCGCGCAGAAATCCCTGTTCTTTGGATTGTCGCGATACCGTGCCCGGTTGGCAGGGTACGGAGATGCCGAATTGACCCCGGAGCACCGCGACATCGTCGCCCGCTCGCTCGGCGTGACCGAGGCCGAAGTTGAGCGCATGGAGCATCGGCTGGGTGCTGCGGGCGATACCTCGCTGAACCAGGCCCTCTACGAAGACGGCACCGAGGAACGTCAGGACGCAGTGGTCGATGAACGCGAAGGCCCCGAGTCCGAGGTGGTGCAGCGGGTGGAGTACACCAAGCGGATGAGCTGGATCCGCAAGGCGCTTCGGTCGCTGACCTTGCGTGAACGCCGCATCGTGAGGGCGCGCCATCTCGCCAAGACCCCGCGCACCCTCGAAGAGCTTGGCTCCGAGCTCGGTGTCAGCAAGGAGCGGGTGCGCCAGATCGAGCACCAGGCCATTTCCAAGCTGCGCCGCAAGGTGCTTGCGTTCCAAGCACTCCAGGCAGCACCGGCCTAGACCGGCCCGCCGGCCTTGCATTTGGGCCGGGTCCTCTCCATATCCGCACAGCGGGCAAGAGCCCGCCGCGCGCATGGAGGGTTGTGGGCATGGCAGCGGCCAGCAAGGAATCATCGCCGACGGAACGGCACCAATTCGAGGCGGAGGTCGGGCAGCTTCTCGACCTGATGGTCAACGCGCTGTACAGCCAGCGCGATGTGTTCCTCCGTGAGCTGGTGTCCAACGCGGCCGACGCGGCCGACCGGCTTCGCTATGCCTCACTGTCCAAACCGGAACTTCTCGGTGACAGCCCGGATCCGCGGATTCAGTTGACAGTCGATCCGGAATCCCGGGTTCTCGAGATCGAGGACAACGGCATCGGCATGTCGAAGGCGGCGCTTTCGAAGGATCTGGGCACCATTGCGCGATCGGGCACCCGGACGTTCGTTGAACGGATGGCGAAGTCCGCCGATGGCAAGCGGAAACCCGATCTCAGCCTGATCGGGCAGTTCGGCGTCGGCTTCTATTCCGCCTTCATGGTGGCTGAGCGTGTCGAGGTTGAGAGCGTTGCGGCCGGCACTGCCAGGGGCTGGGTCTGGTCTTCCGATGGCCGCGGTTCCTACGAGATCGCGCGGGCCCGGCGGACTCAACGGGGGACCTGCGTGCGGCTGCATCTCAAGGAAGACGCCAAGGAGTACCTCGAGGAGGCCCGGCTGCGCCAAGTGGTGCGCACGTGGTCAGACCACGTGTCCGTGCCCATCGAGCTTCGCGTCGGTCGGGATCAGCAGCCGCAGGTCGTGAATACCGCTGCGGCACTGTGGACACGGCCCAAGAAGGACATCACGCCCGAGCAGTACGTGTCGTTCTACCGCGATGTCGGACATAGCTTCGATGAACCCTGGATCACTCTCCACAACCGGGCGGAAGGCAAGCTCTCGTACGTTACGCTCCTGTTCATCCCAACCGAACAGCCGCTGGATCTCTACGACCCGGAACGCCGCCGGCAGCTGCGACTCTTCGTCAAGCGCGTGTTCATCACCGACCGGACCGATGCGCTCATTCCGCCATGGCTGCGATTCGTCAGGGGGGTCGTCGATTCTGAGGATCTCTCGCTCAACGTCAGTCGCGAGATGCTGCAACAGGACCCCCACGTCGCGCGCCTTCGTCGCGGCATTACGAGGCGCGTGCTCGATGCGTTGAAGAAGAAGGCGGAGAAGGAGCCCGAGGAGTACGCGCGCTTCTGGAGGATCTTCGGCCCCGTGCTCAAGGAAGGGGTCTACGACGACGACCAGTGGCGCGACAAGCTGCTGGAGCTTCTCCGGTTCCGTTCCGCCGGCGGAGAGGCCACGGACGCGCTGGTCAGCCTCTCGGGCTACGTGGACCGGATGAAGGAGGGGCAGAGCGAGATTTACTACATCTCGGGAGATGACCCGGCGCAGCTCGCCGAGAGCCCGCAGATCGAGGGATTCCGGGCGCGAGGCCTCGAGGTACTCCTGCTGTCCGACGCGGTGGATGACTTCTGGGTGCCGCGCGTCGGCGAGTATCAGGGCAAGTCACTGCGTTCCGTGACCAAGGGGGGCATTGACCTCTCCGGCTTCGAGCCTCAGCAGCAGGATGGAACCCCGGACGAGGCCCCCGCCGGCGATGTGGATCGGCTGATTGCGCGGTTCAAGACGGTTCTGGGCGATGAGGTCGCCGACGTCGTGCGATCCGATCACCTGACGGAATCGCCGGCAGTGCTCGTGGCTCCCAAGGACGGCATGGATTTGCAGGTGGAGAAGCTGCTGCAGCGGCACGGTCAGCTGCGGGAGCTGTCCCGTAAGGTCCTGGAGATCAATCCGGCCAACGAACTGATCCGGGCCATGGGCCGCGACGACGTCAACGATCAGGAATTCGCCGATGCCGCGCACGTGCTGCTTGATCATGCTCGCCTGGTGGCAGGAGAACCGGTCTCGGATCTGGCGCAGTTCGGGCGGCGGACCAACCGGCTGATCGGTCGCGGATTGGGATAGCGCCCGCGCGCGGCTCCGCCCTAGCTAGTCGGCGACCGCGGCAGCCAGCACCTCGCCCTGCCCATGGCGCTGGGCGAACACGGCTGTGACTTCGCCCGGGTGGTCACGGAGATCTCGCGGCAACGGTATCCGTTGCGCGCTTCCGTCCCAGTCGACGATCTTCCGGTAAGTGCGGACCACATTGAACGTGAGGAGATGACGCCCCGTGTTCTCGCCACGGAGGACACGGGTTTCGCGCACCGGGTCAAACCGAACTAGGTATATCTCGGCGGGCGTGTCGCTCCGGTGGGCAATGATTTCGCTCCTGCCGTCGGTTTCCACAATTCGCAACAGCGGCGTGGACGGTGCCGTCTTGAAAGCGCGTTCCAACTCCCGCATGACCTGCGGAGCGCGGGATCCGACCACGTCGACCTTGCCGGAGATCACCATCTGCGGCGTGTAGACACGCCCGGCCGACAGCCGTGATGCGTACGCGCGCTGCCGGTGGGTAGCCCAAGGCGCGGCGAAACTGTCCTTCCAGCCGATGTAGTCCCAGTAGTCGACGTGAAATGACAACGCGAGGATGTTCGGGTTGCGGGCGATCCGGCCGATCACTGCGTGCGCGGGCGGGCACGAAGAGCACCCTTCCGACGTGAACAGCTCGACGACGACAGCGCGTTCACCGGCTTGCCCCGCGTTCGGAGCCAGCAGAACTCCTGCCGCAATGGCCGCGGCAGTGAAGGCCGGGAAGCGTTTCATTCGTCGGTTATAGGGTGACACCCGCGCACTGGCTAGCGAGGCAGGATCCTACCCGTACCGGACCGGCTTGGGCGATCGCGCACCGGTACGTGCGTACCGGCATCGAGGACGCAGCGGGAACGCGCGTCACGGCTAGCGGCAAGGCTGCGCGGCCTTGACCGTCGGCCGTGGCCAATGCGTCGGGTCCGCCTGTGGGCGACCGGCGCCTGCACGCGCTGTTCGCAGCTTGGGGCTAACAGCGATCCAGCCGAACCGGACGCTGTCGCCACAGAACATGGATCAGGCGGCAAGCGCCATGCGCCGGAGGACAGTGAGGAGGATGCCGCCGTTGCGGAAATGTTCGGCCTCTTCGGAAGTGTCGACTCGGCTGCGGAGCGGGAACTCCTGTTGGCTGCCATTGGTCCGTTGCACGGTGAGCGTCAGGCGGCTCCCGGGCACGACGCCGGCCTCCTGGCCTGACACCTGGAATAGTTCCGTGCCCTCGAGGTCGAGCAGCTGGCGCGTGACGCCGTCCTCAAACACCAGCGGCAGTACACCCATGCCGATCAGGTTGGTTCGATGGATACGCTCAAAGCTCTCTGCGATCACGGCCCGAATTCCCAGAAGCCGCGTCCCCTTTGCAGCCCAATCGCGGGATGATCCCGTGCCGTATTCGCGTCCGGCGATGACGATCAACGGCACGCCGTCAGACCGGTACCGCTCCGCCGCGGCGTAGACCGAAAGAAGTTCGCCGCTGGGCTGGTGCCGCGTGAACCCTCCCTCGGTGCCCGGGGCGAGTGCGTTACGAATGCGAATGTTGCCGAAGGTGCCCCGGAGCATGACTTCGTGGTTGCCGCGGCGGGCGCCGAACGAATTGAACTCGACCGGTCTGACTTGCCGCTCCTGAAGCCATTCTCCCGCCGGGCCGTCGGCCCGGATCGCGCCGGCCGGCGAGATATGGTCGGTGGTCACGCTGTCGCCCAGCACCAGTAGGGCGCGGGCGTTCCGCACGTCGCCTACCGGCGCTGGATCCGGGGTCATCCCGTCGAAGAACGGCGGCCGCCGCACATAGGTGGATTCTTCGCGCCAGTGGTAGGTCGGCTCGCCGGTGGCCGCAATCGTCTGCCACTCCGCGGAACCCTCGAAGACTGCGCCGTACCGGCGTTCAAACATCTCGGGCTTCAGCGATTTCGCGATGGTTGCCTGGATGTCTGCATTGTCCGGCCAGAGATCCCGGAGGTAGACATCATTGCCGTCGGGATCGGTACCGAGAGGCTCGGTGGTGAGATCGAGATTGAGCGATCCGGCGATGGCGTACGCCACAACCAGAGCTGGCGAGGCCAACCAGTTGGCCCGGACGTTCGGGTGAATCCGCCCTTCGAAGTTCCGGTTGCCCGACAGGACGGCCGACACGGTGAGGCCGTCCCCACGCTCGATGGCTTCGACGATTGCCGGGTCGAGGGGTCCGGAGTTGCCGATACACGTGGTGCAGCCATACCCGACCAGGTGGAAGCCGAGTTCGTTGAGCGGCCTCGTCAGTTGGGCGGCGTCAAGATAGTCCGTCACGACCTGGCTGCCGGGTGCGAGGCTGGTCTTGACCCAGGGCTTGCGCTGCAGGCCCCGTTCGCGTGCAGCCTTCGCGAGCAAACCGGCGGCCACCATGGCTGAGGGATTCGAGGTGTTCGTACAGCTCGTGATGGCGGCGATCACCACGGATCCGTCGGCGAGCGCATAGTCGGTGCCGGAAACGGGGACCGGATTACCGGAAACGTCCGCCAGACCGGCCATGGCCTCCTTTGCCGCGCGCAGGGGGACCCGGTCCTGGGGCCGCTTTGGCCCGGCAATGCTTGGCTCGACGGCTCCGAGGTCGAGTTCGAGCACATCGGTGAATGTGGGTTCCGGGCTGCCCGGATCCTGCCAGAGACCCTGCGCTCTGGCGTACCGTTCGACCAGGCGGACCCGGTGGCGCTCGCGCCCCGAGAGGTCGAGATAGCGCAGTGTTTCCCGGTCAATCGGGAAGAACCCGCAGGTGGCACCATACTCCGGCGCCATGTTCGCCAGGGTCGCGCGGTCGGCCAGGGGCAGGTCGCCGACGCCGGGGCCGAAGAACTCGACGAACTTTCCGACCACCCCGTGCTCGCGCAGCATTCGCGTGACGGTCAGCACAAGATCCGTGGCCCCGGCCCCTTCCGGGAGCCGCCCCTGCAGGCGGACCCCCACGACGTCCGGCACCAGCATCGAGATGGCGTTGCCGAGCATGGCGGCTTCGGCTTCAATTCCTCCGACTCCCCAGCCGAGCACGGACAGTCCATTGACCATGGTCGTGTGGCTGTCTGTGCCGACCACCGTGTCCGGAAAGGCGGTCTTCCGACCGTCCTGTTCACTGACCCATACCACCTGCGCGAGGTGTTCAAGATTGACTTGGTGGCAGATGCCGGTGCCGGGCGGTACGACCCGAAAGTTGTCGAACGCTCCCGCTCCCCAGCGCAGGAACTCGTAACGCTCGCGATTGCGCTCGAACTCGAGATCAACGTTCCGTGCGAAGGCGCTGTCGGCGGCAAATCGGTCGACCATGACGGAATGGTCGATCACGAGGTCCACCGGAGTTTGCGGGTTGATGCGCTCGACCGGAACCCCGACGGACCGGGCCGCGTCGCGCATTGCTGCCAGATCGGCCACCGCGGGAACGCCCGTAAAGTCCTGCATCAGGATCCGCGCCGGCCGAAACCCGATCTCGCGCGGGTGAGCGGGCGTCTCGTCCGCCGACGCCAGCTTCGAAAGGGCGCCGATGTCACCTTGCCGCAGGAGATTCTCCGCAAGCACCCGCAGCGAGCGCGGGAGACTGGTAATGTGGGGCAGCGCCGCAGCTGCTGCCTCCAAGCTGTAGTAACGGTACGACTCGCCGTCGACGTCGAGCGTGCGAAGCGTCTCTTCGGTATGCAACGGGTCCCCTCCAGCGCCGGGTCCTGACCGCAACGAAGCTTCAGGTTGCCCTTCGCAGCACGCTTTCCAGCCGCTGCGCGGCTTTTTCCTCAGTTAGGTTCTTTTCGGCGGCGGCGATCTCTCGGGAAAACCGATCGAGGGCATCCTTGTACAATTCGCGTTCGCTGAACGATTGCTCGGGACCATCTGGAGCCCGGTACAAATCTCGCAGGACCTCCGCAATCTGAACGAGGTCCCCGGAATGGAGCTTGCTTTCGTAGTCCTGGGCCCGCCGGCTCCACATGGTGCGCGAGATGCGGGCGGGCTTTTTCAGCGTGTTGGTCGCCGCCTGAATCTGGGCCTTGCTACTGATCGGCCGCAACCCAAGTTCCTGGATCCGTGAGACGGGAATCTTCAGTCGGGCCATTTCTCGGCCGTACGCGATGGTGACCAGTTCCAGTGTCTCACCGCCGACGGTCAGCCGCTCCGAGCCGACCACACGGCCGGGTCCGTGCGAGGGATGAACGACCCAGTTGCCGTTCCTAAATCCCTCTGGACGGGGCGTGGCCCGTTTGCGAGCGGCGGTCCGTTTCGGCCTGGGGGACGGCTTGACCTTGGCGGCTGGTTTCGCCGCGACCTTGGCTGCCCGCGCCGTGTCGGCCTTCCTGACGCTGACGCCTGCCTGGCCGTCCGGCTCCGCCGGGGCGGTCGCCACGGCCGCAGTTTTCGACTCCGGCTTTGGGCGGGCGGCCTTGGCCGGAGCGCTCGACTTGGCCGGGGCCTTGGCGGTCGCTGTCTTGGCCTTGCTTGCAGCCTTGGCCTTCGTAGAGGTGCCGGCCGCCTTCTTGCTGGCCGCCGCCGCGGCCTCCGGTTTGGTGCGCGCCGACGACTTGGTACCAGTGGCTGCTTTCCGAGTGGTCGCCGGGGCTGAGCCTTTTGACCGTGATGGCGCCTTCGCCGCCTCGGTCGCGGTCTTGGTGCCTTTCGTCGGCGGCGTCGCGGCTGCCGACTTGCTGTCAGTGCGGGTAGCGGACGTCTTGGCTGACCGTCTTGCCGGAGAAGCGGACTTGGAAGCGGTGCGCGGCTTGCGCCGGGCGCTGGCGGATGTCGACTTGCCCGTGGTTGCTTTCGTTGCAGTGGCGCTCATGGATCTTGGATCCTCGGTGTTGGATCAAACCGGTCGGCGGAATGGGCGCCGGGAATGCGAGCTCGGATGGCGTCGCCGGGCGTGCAGGACTGATTCCCGGCCTATCCGGCCGAAGTGCCGGGATTCTTGCTGAAGAACTTCTCAAACTTTCCGTCCATGCCCTCATACGTCTCACCGTCTTCGGGGGACTCGCCTTTCCGGATGATGTTCGGCCAGATGTTCGAATACTCGGTGTTCAGATCGAGCCATTTCCTCGCTTCGTCCTCGCTGTCGGGAAGAATGGCCTCAGTTGGGCATTCCGGTTCACACACTCCGCAATCAATGCACTCCTCGGGATTGATCACCAGCATGTTCTCGCCTTCGTAGAAGCAGTCGACTGGACAGACTTCCACGCAGTCCATGTACTTGCATCGAATGCAGGCTTCGGTCACGACATAGGTCATGGACAATCCTCGGTCGGCTGGGAGTGTTCCGGTAGCGATGCGACCGCGCGTCGCCGGGCTTCGCCCCGGGCGCGGTCAGATACGTGCAGGAGTCCGGCGACCCGACGGACAAGCATGTCCTCGTAAGGATCGATCCGTCCATCGGCGCAGGCCACAGACCATAACAGGTAGATGAGTTCGGTGCGAGCCTCGTCACCCCAGGAATCGTTGATCGCTCGCGTGAAACGATAGTACGACGAAGCCTCCGCGCTGGCCGCCTTACCCTGTTCGAGCAATCGCTCCGCCGCAGGTCCGTCGATCTGGAACCGCCGCTCCAGCAGGGTCAGGATGGTCCTCCGCTCCACCGGGTCGAACTTTTCGTCCATCCCGGCCGCCTCCGCCAGGAGCGCGGCACAGGCGATCTCGACCGGGCTGCCCTCGTCCGGTTCTGGACTGGCATCGGAATTGGGCACGGATCCCGCGAGTGCTGCTCGAATGCGGTCAAATAGCATGCTGCCCCTCGCAAGTGGCTCGGTGGACGGTGTGGAACTGGGCGTCAACCCGGGCCGCCCGTCGACGCAAGGCGGTACGGACCTAAAGGCCGGCCACCGTCATTCCGTCGATGCGGAGGGTCGGTGAATCAATCCCCGTCCGGAAAGCGAGATCGTCGGCGGGTGTCAGGTTCCGGAACATGTCCGCCAGGTTTCCGGCGACGGTCACCTCGCTCACCGGATGGGTCTTTTCGCCGTTCTCGATCCAGTATCCGGTGGCCCCCCGGCTGTAGTCACCGGTCACCAGGTTGAAGCTCATCCCCAGCATTTCCGTAACGTAGAATCCGTCGCGGATGTCGCTCAGCAGTTCCTCTGGCGTGACGCTCCCCGCCGCGAGGAACAGGTTGCTCGGTCCTGGCTCCGGCACGCCGCCAGGTGCCCGGGCCGCGGACCCGGTGGAGGCGAGGTCCAGCTTCCGCGCCGAGCGCGAATCGAGTAGCCACGTCTGCAGTACGCCATCGTCGACGACCAGTCGCGACGCCACGGCAACCCCCTCGCCGTCGAATGGGCGGGACCGGTGGCCAAATGGCCGCAGTGGGTCGTCCGTGACGGTGATGCCTTCCGGAAACAGGCGGCTCCCCATCCGGTCCTTCAGGAACGTGGTGCCGCGCGCAACGGCAGTTCCGGAAATGGCCCGCGCGAGCAGGGACAGCATCCCCGCGCCGACGCGCGGCTCGAACACGACGGGAACCTGGGCTGACGGCGCCTTGCGGGGTTGCAGCCGTGCAACGGTTCGGGTGCCTGCGCGTCGGCCTACTTCGGCAGGATCCGCCAGGTCCGCCTGCCGCACCGCGCTGGAGTGGTCGTAGTCGCGTTCCATGCCTGTGCCGGTACCGGCGACGACGCTTACCGCGAGCGAGTGCTGGGTGCGCCGGTAGGCCGCATTGAAGCCATCGCTTGCGCTCAGCGTCACGGAGGTCTCGGCGGCACCCGCGTGGCCGCCCTCGGAGTTGGTGATGCCGCTGACCGCCAGCGCTGCCTCCTCTGCAGCGGCCGCCCATTCGCCGAGCGTTTCGGTCGAGGGAATGGTCGCGTCGCTCAAGGGGAGGGACACGCGGCTGGCTGGCCGGCTCGCCGCCGCCGGGAGTCCGGCATGCGGGTCCTCGGGGGTCACGCGGGCCATGGCGATGGCCCGTTCGACCAGTTCGGTTCGGGCCGCGTCATCCGACACGTCCGACATGGCGACGGTGGCCTGACGCCCCCCGACGATCACCCGAAGGCCGGCCTGCAAGCTGTCCGAACGCTCAATTGATTCGGTCTCAGCCTTCCGGACCGACACGTCGAGCGCCGTACCCGATGCGATCAGGGCATCCGCTTCGTCCGCGCCCAGGCGGACGGCCGACTCGACCAGCTGCGCAGCCAGCGGGTGAGGGGCGACATGGGTCACTCTGCTGTCTCGGGCAATTTCAGGCGCACCTCATCGTTATAGAGCAGCAACTCGCAGGTACAAATCTCGACCAGATGGCGGCCCCGCCGCATCCGTTCGCATCCCTCCATGGCGGCCCGGGCCGCGACTGGCTCGCCCGCCACCTGCCAGGCGTAGCCGAGGGCTTCGAAAATGCCTTCCTCGAGGAACGCGTCATCCAGCGACTCCCACGGGATACACGCGGCGCCGGCGCGATTGGGTCGAAGCGTGTCGTAATCGATGCTCCAGCTCAGCATGCTGCGCTTGAAGACCTCGATGAGTTGCGCGGTGGGGTCTGCTTGGGCGGGGCTGACGAGGGCCGTGGCCAAAAGGGTGACGACGATGAATGCCGGCAGACGGCGGTCGGACATCAGGGCGAGACCTTCCAGGTTGAGGTACGGCGCAGCAGATCGGGCAGGGGAAGATCGCCGCGCTCCTCCACCTGACCACGGACTTCCGCTTCGAAGATCGAACCTGTCTCGGCGAACAGAACGCCGAGCGCGAGCGGCAGGTCCGGGCCTTCCATGGTTGCGAGGAGCGTGGCGAGGCCGCGGTTTGACTGGTCGTGGACGAGAACTTCCTCTTCCGGCACTCCGCCCGGCCCAATTGGCACCGCGCGCAACGCGAACGCGTCGCGATCCAGTATCAGTCCACGGTTCAGATCCGGGCCAAAGCGCAACGGCTCCCCGTGGGTGACGTGAATCTGGCGTTCCGCTGCGACCGAGCGCTCGGTGAAGTCGGAGAAGACGCCATCGTTGTAGACGATGCAGTTTTGCAGGATTTCCACGAACGCGGTACCAGTAAAGGCGTGGGCCGCGCTGAGAGTCGTCTGGAGTTCCGCGATCCGCGTATCGATCCCGCGGGCGACGAATTTCGCACCGCTGCCCAGCGCGAAGCGGCACGCGGACACGGGGTGGCCGACCGAACCGGCAGGGGACGAAGGCGTCACGGTGCCAATCCGGGATGTGGGCGAGTACTGGCCCTTGGTCAGTCCGTAGGCTTCATTGTTGAATAGCAGGACCTGGCAGTTGACGTTGCGGCGCAGCAGGTGCAGCAGGTGGCCGGCGCCGATCGACAGGCCATCGCCGTCGCCTGTCACCAGCCAGACATCGAGATCAGGGTTCGCCAGCTTGAGGCCGGTCGCGATTGCCGGCGCCCGCCCGTGAATGGTGTGGAACCCATAGGTGGCGAGATAGTACGGGAGCCGCGCTGCGCAGCCGATGCCCGACACGAAGACGGTGTTCGACGGATCGGCGTCGAGCCCGGCGAGCGTCTTTTGCACCGCTCGCAGGATCGCGTAGTCCCCGCAGCCCGGACACCAGCGGACCTCCTGGCCGGAATCGAAGTCTCGCGGCACTCGGAGCGGTGCATTCATGCCAGCGCCTCCGCCTTGGCGTTGATCGCCCCGACCAGCTCGTCGACTCGGAACGGTTTCCCGGTCACCTTGGGCAGGCTTTCGGCATCGACTACGAAGCGATCGCGGAGCAAGCGCACCAGCTGTCCGGAATTGACTTCCGGAACCAGGATTCCGCGGTAGGCGGTCAGCAGTTCGCCGAGGTTTGCCGGCAGCGGGTGGAGGTGTCGCAAGTGGATATGGGCGGCGTCGGTACCTGCGGCCCGGCAGCGGGCCAGCGCCTCGCGCGCGGCGCCGAACGTGGAGCCCCACGTCACCACGCACAACGAGGCGTCATCGGGTCCTTCCGCCACAGCAGGGGGCAGGGTGCGCGCGACCCGCGCCACCTTGGCGATCCGCGTGTCGTTCATGAGCTGGTGATTGTCGGGGTCATAGGAGATGCCGCCGCTGCCCGCACTCTTCTCCAGGCCGCCGATACGGTGTGCGAGACCGGGCGTGCCGGGCTTGACCCAGGCCCTGGCCAACGTGTCGGGATCGCGCGCAAAGGGTTCGAAGTTCTCGGGGTCGGTCAGGAACTGAACCGGGTTGGTGCCGGGTGCGTCGGGTTCCGGCAGGCGCCACGGCTCTGAGGTGCTTGCGATGAATGCGTCGGACAGGATGATGACCGGCGTCATGTGCCGGATCGCGATGTCGGCGGCCTCGATGGCCGTCGCGTAACAGTCGCTGGGGCTCTTGGGCGCCAGGACCACCAGCGGAGCTTCGCCGTGCCGGCCATACAGGGCCTGCAACAAGTCCGCCTGCTCCGTCTTGGTCGGCATGCCGGTCGACGGCCCGGCCCGCTGCGAGTTGACGACCACGAGCGGGAGCTCGACGGCGACCGCGAGGCCGAGCGCCTCGGCCTTCAGCGAGATTCCCGGCCCGGAACTCGATGTCACGCCGAGCGCCCCTCCGTAGGAGGCGCCGATCGCGGCGCAGGCCGCCCCAATTTCGTCTTCCGCCTGAAATGTCACGATGTTGCGCCGGCGCATGGCCGACAGGTGGTGCAGCAACGTTGACGCCGGCGTGATCGGGTATGCACAGAAAACGACATCGAGCGCGGTGCGATCCGCTGCTGCAGCGAGCCCGAATGCGAGGGCCTCCGCACCCGTGACCGTTCGATAGTCGCCGGGCGGCCAAACGTGCGAACCTGTACGCGTCTGCAGGAGGTCGAGGCTGGGCAGCTCGATGGTCTCACCGTAGGCATGCCCGGCCTTCAGGGCCGCGAGATTCGCGTTGCCCACCGGCGAATCGCCGAAGCGGCTGCGAATCCAGCCCTCGGCCTCGATGGTGTCCCGGTCCAGCAACCACAGCGTCAGGCCGACGGCCCACATGTTGCGGCAGCGGAGTGATCCTTTCTGCCCGAGGTCGAATTCCTTGACCGCGTCCAGGGTGTGTCGGGAGATGTCGGGAGTGAGCGTCCGCACGCTGTTCAGGGTTCCGGTTTCCAGTGGATTCTCGTTGTAGCCCGCCTTTTTCAGGGATCGCGCGGTGAAGGTGCCGGAATCGATGACGAGCAGACCGTCGCGTCCCAGGTCGCCGATATTGGTCTTGAGCGAAGCGGGATTGAACGCGACCAGCACGTCGGGCGTGTCGCCCGGGGTGAGGACCTCCCCCTCTCCCACGCGCAACTGGAAGGCCGATACGCCGTACGTGGTCCCGGCCGGTGCCCGGATTTCGGCGGGGAAGTCCGGCAGCGTGGAGACCCCCTTGCCACCCAGCGCAGCAGCCATGGTCAGGCGCATGCCGGAAAGCTGGATACCGTCCCCGGAATCGCCGGCGAACCGGACGACGACGCCGCCCGTACTGGGGGTCAAATGTGCTGGAGGCTGCAAGGTCGTTTCTCTCAAGCGGGATCGCACGAAACGTGCAGAACCCTACGGAGGGCCGGTCGAGGAAGCCTGAAAAAGAGGATACAGTATGTGGGCTCGCGGCTACGTCAACGGGCGGTCAGTGCCCGCGTCCTCGCCGCCACCTTCCGTCCGAGGCTCTGTCCATGCCGGCCAAGATCATCGACGGCAAGGAGCTGGCGCGCCGCACGCGCGAGCAGCTCGCGGTCACCGTGGCCGAACTCACTGAGACGTTCGGTTCCGCGCCCGGCCTCGCTGCCATCCTGGTCGGAGACGATGCTGCGAGCGAGACCTACGTTCGGACGAAGCGCCGGCAGGCCACCGAATGCGGGATTCGTTCAACCGCGCACCGGCTGGCCGGGGATACGACCGAGGCCGACCTGCTCGAGGTCGTGCGGGGCCTGAACGCGGATGATGCCGTCGATGCCATTCTCGTGCAGCTGCCCCTGCCGCGGCACATCGCAATCCGTCGGGTGCTCGACAGCGTGCTGCCGTACAAGGACGTCGACGGGTTCCATTCGCGCAACGCAGGGCTCTTGGCCGTGGGTCAGGCCGAGACGGTTCCCTGTACGCCGCGCGGATGCCTCGCGCTGCTGCGCGATACGCACGGCGACGACGAGGCCGGACGCCTCGGCAAGCTGGCCGGGCAGCACGCCGTCGTGGTGGGGCGAAGCAGCATCGTCGGGCGCCCGATGGCCGCACTTCTCACCGCCGAGAACTGCACAGTGACGCTGGCGCACTCGCGAACCCGGAACCTCCCGGAAGTCTGTCAGCAGGCGGATGTCCTCGTGGCTGCGGTCGGCCGGCCCGAAATGGTGCGCGGGGAGTGGGTTCGGCCCGGGGCTACCGTGATCGACGTCGGGATCAACCGGGTCGAGCGCGACGGCGTCAGCAGGCTGGTGGGCGACGTGGCCTTTGACGAGGCGAGCGAAATAGCGGGCGCCATCACCCCTGTGCCCGGAGGGGTCGGACCGATGACCGTCGCCTATCTCCTCCACAACACCGTGGAGCTCTACCGCCGGCGGCGGGCAGGCGAGTCGGGGTCGGGCTGACGCCGGGCCATCAGCGCCGCCCGAAAAGGCGCTCGAGGTCCGCCCGCTTCAGTTCCACGAATGTCGGCCGGCCGTGATTGCATTGCCCCGAGTTCGGGGTCCTTTCCATGTCGCGCAGGAGTGCATCCATCTCCTCGATGCTGAGGATGCGACCTGCCCGCACGGAACCGTGACAGGCCATTGTCGAGCACACGTGCTCGATCCGGTCGCGAAGGGCGTAGGCCGTACTGTGCTCGAGCAGCTCGTCGGCCAGGTCCTGCAGGAGGTCGGCGACCGCCACGTGCCCAAGAATCGCCGGGGTCTCGTGCACGGCAACGGCCCCGTCTCCACTTGCCTCGAGGACGAGGCCGAACGAGCCGAGTTCCTCGGACCGGCGGCTCAGGACGTCGACCGCAGCCGGCTCCAGGCGCACGATTTCGGGTGTCAGCAGAATCTGGCTCTGTGGTTCACCCCGGACGAGTGCAGCCTTGATGCTCTCGAGGACGATGCGCTCGTGGGCGGCGTGCTGGTCGACCAGGATCAGCCCGTCGGCCGTCTCGGACACGATGAAGGTGCGGTGCAACTGGGCCCTGGCGTAACCCAGGGGAGGCTCGGTTCCGGGCTCCGCCGGCGGCGTGGGCCGGGCCCGGGCGTATCCGGCGCCGTGCGCCGATTCGTCAGGCGGGCTGTCCGCGGGCCGCGGCCTGATCCCGGAATCCGGCCCCGGTGATGCCGTCGAGGGGCGCCGCCCGGCAGGAGGGGAGCCGGGTGCCCGGTCAAAATGGAGCCACGGTGCGGGTTGCGCCCGCCTGACGGTCTGGTCCGCCAACGTGGTGGCAGGTCGGGGCCCTTCCGCCCGAAGCGCCGCGCGGACCCCAGCCACGATCACGCTCCGAACGGTCTGCGGCTCGCGGAACCTGACCTCTGTCTTGGCTGGGTGGACGTTGATGTCGACATCTCGCATGGCGACGTCGATGTAGAGCGCGACGATTGGCTGGCGATCGTGCGCAATCAGCCCCTGATAGGCGCCTCGAAGCGCGCCGTAGAGAACGCGGTCCCGGACCACCCGGCCGTTCACGAACAGGTACTGGGCGCGCGTGTTCGCCCGGTTGACTGTCGGCAGCGACGCCAGGCCGGATACCCGGGTCGTGCCGCGCTCGAAATCGACGGCAACGGCATTGTCTGCGAACGCATCGCCCATGACCGCGCGCAACCGTTGGTCCCGGGCGCCGTCGGGTGCTGCCGGCGCGCGCAGATCCAGCCGGGAATGGCCATCGGCCTGCAGCTTGAAGGCGGTACGCGGGTGCGCCATCGCCAGTTCCCGGATCGTCTGGGTCACGGCCATCGCTTCGGCCCGGTCGGACTTGAGGAACTTCAGCCGGGCCGGGGTGGCCCGGAAAAGGTCGGCCACCGTGACACGCGTGCCCCTGGGGTAGGCGGCGGGCGTCACCGTTCCGGCAGTTCCGGCATCCACCGTGATTTCGAAAGTCTCTTCCGCGCCCTCGGCCCGCGAGGTCACGGTCAGCCTGCTGACGGAGCCGATCGAGGGAAGGGCCTCACCCCGAAAGCCCAGCGTCTGGATGGCGAACAGGTCGTCGTCGGGGAGCTTCGAGGTGGCGTGCCGCTCGACGGCCAGGGCCAGGTCGTCAGGATCCATTCCGTGACCGTCGTCCGCGACCGATATCTCCGTCTTGCCGCCGCTCGCAATGCTGACCACAATCGACCGCGCGCCGGCGTCGAGCGCATTTTCGACCAGCTCCTTGACGACCGAGGCCGGGCGTTCGACGACTTCACCGGCAGCAATCCGATTGACTGTTCCTTCCGGCAGCCGGCGGATCGGCATCAGCGCGCCCCCTTGGTCAGGATCTGGACGATGCGCTCCTTGGTTTCCTCCACGGCGGGCTGTCCGAAGGGATCGATGCCGAGCAGGTCGGCCACCAGTACGGTTTCGAGCATGAGGTGGGCCATCAAGGCACCGTACGCGGCTTGGCTCCGGCGCGCGAACGTGAAGGTTCGAACCGGCCGCCCGGCTGCGGCAAGGCTCGCACGGGTGGCATCGGCATGGGCGTGCCAGAGCGAGCCCAGTCGGCGGGGGAACCAGCTGGGATAACCCGGGAGATCAGTGGGTAGCTGGACGTCTCGGGCGGTTCCGGAGCGCAGCAACGTGAACATTTGCCCGGGCGGTCCGTCCAGCCAAAGCTGCAGCTGGCTGTGCTCGTCGTCAGTGCCCAGCGCGGTGACGGGGGTGAAGCCCCGGCGACCCTTCCCCAGGCTTTCTGCCACCAACTGCCGATACCAAGTTTGCAGCGGTTCCATCGCGCCGGTGTATGCCAGCGTGACTAGCGTGCCGGTTCCGTGGCGCTCGTGGAATGCAGCCAAGGCCGCTGCGGATTGCGCCGCGGGACTGAGACCTTCACGGGGAAACGCGTGCGCCAGGACGGCTCTACCGCCTGCCAGGACATCGGGCTCGTGCGGCCCCAAGCCGTTTGCCCTGATGGCGGCGGGCAGGAGCCCGGATACGGTGAACGCCGCGAACCTGCCCCCCACGTCGGAAGGTACTTCCAGGATGGGGATGCCGCGGGCCTGGGCGAGGGCCCGGAGCGGTGATGGTCCGGCTTCAGTCAGGCAAATGGTGCGCTCACGGATGGCTTCGGGTTCCAGGGTCTCGCTGTACCACTCGAGAAGCATGGCAAACAGGGCGAGCGTCTCGGTTGTGTGGCCGGACTTGCTGACGATCACCGAGTACACGTGTTCCTGGCCAACCTGGTCGAGCGTTCGTCTCAGCTGGGCACACGCTTCCGGGTCGATGCTCTCGGCGAACGCGACCTGAGGCCGGGTCGTCGCCGGATGGGAACTCGCTCCGGTAGCAGCGGCGACAAACGCCCTGCCGGCGTG
Source organism: Alphaproteobacteria bacterium (assembly GCA_022825235.1). GTDB lineage: Bacteria > Pseudomonadota > Alphaproteobacteria > TMED109 > TMED109 > VXPW01. Next base: position 20,761 of record JAJDYI010000017.1, read on the forward strand.
CAGGGATCCGCCGCAGCCACAGTGCACGACGAGCTCGGCGTCGCGCGAGAACCGCCGCCCGACGTCGAGATAATCGCGAGCGGAAGGGCCGCTGTGCAGAACCGTGAGAAAGGGGAGCGCCCCGTCCCGGTAGCGTTCTTCCAGTCGGGTAAGCGCGACCCGAGCAGCTTGTCGGTGCGTTGCCTGCTCGCCTGCAGGCTCAAGCCAAGCCGACGTGTCGCAGCTGATCCCGAAAGTATCGGGCGCGTTGCAGCGGCCCGGATGCGGTCCCTCCGGATGGACCGGGCCTGTGAGGGCAGTATGGCTCACGGGTCGGTCCGCCTGGCGACCGGCTTATGCGGTCAGCCGCCCGCGGCCGGCACCCCGGCCCGGACCATTTCCCGCGGACGCTCGGAGTGATACAAGACCGCGGCAATCACCCTCAAACGAGTTGCGGAGCGCCGAGGATGGACACGGTGATCTACCACAACCCCAAGTGTAGCAAGTCACGCGCGACGCTCGCCCTGCTCCGCGAGCGCGGGATCGAGCCGGACATTGTCGAGTACTTGAAGGATCCGCCTGACGCCCTCACGCTCGCTGAGATTCTTCGCCGTCTCGGGTTGGAGCCGCGCGAACTCATGCGCAAGCGTGAAGCTGCCTACCGAGAACGCAATCTTGCTGACCCCGGTCTCGACGATCAGGCCCTGATCGAGGCCATGATTGCGGATCCGATCTTGATTGAGCGCCCGATCGTGATCCACGGGGGACGCGCTAGAGTAGGGCGCCCGCCGGAGTCGATTCTCGAAATCCTGTGACGCCGGCAGCCGCGCTTCGCCCGCGGCGACGTCACGGCGACTTGCGCACCGATCCACGCGTAATGGAAGACGGTTGCCCGAACGGGGGGTGTAGTGACCGAAACGGCTGACCCGCACGCTTGGCTTCGCTGCGCGGATTGGCCGTCCGTCCTGCGCGACCCGGGCACCTTGGAGCCCGCCATTCATGCGCATCTGGAACAGGAGAACCGGCGCACTGAGAGCGTGCTTCGCCCGGTTGCCGGACTGCAGGATGAATTGGCGCGTGAGCTGCGCGCGCGGGTGCCGGACGAGGACGCCGACGTCCCGGTCCCGGACGGGAAGTACGCCTACTACCGGCGCTTCGAAGAGGGAGGCGAATATCCCATTCTCTGTCGGGTCCGTGCGGACGAGGCAAGGGAGGAAGTCTTGCTCGACGGCAACCGGGAAGCGGCTCAGGCCAAGTTCTTCCGGATCGGCGGGTCGCGCCACTCGCCCGATCACGCAATCCTCGCCTATGCCGCCGATCGCAAGGGATCGGAAAAGTACGAAGTGCGGTTTCTCGAACTCCCGGACCGGACGGAGCTCCCGGACCGCCTCCAGGAGACCCAGGGGGATCTTGTCTGGTCACTCGATTCCCGGCAGCTGTACTACACGGTCCTGGATGATCAGCATCGACCATGGCAGGTGCGCCGACACCGCCTCGGAGACCCGCCCGGTTCGGACGTGGCCGTATTCACCAGCCCGTCGCCGCAGGTGTTCCTCGCCGTCAGCCGAACGGAAAGTGGTCGCTTCGTTTGCATCGACTGTCACGAACACGCCGATGCCTCCGAGACGTATCTGATCGATGCGTCCCGGCCGGACTGCGAACCCTTCCGGGTCTGGGCTCGGCGAGAGGGAGTACGCTACACCGTTTCTGATCACGGCGACTGCCTGATCCTGCTTACCAACGCCGACGGCGCAGAGGATTTCAAGATCGTCGAGGTTCCCGTGCAGGGCGATCGCACAGAGCCGTGCCAGATTGTGCCGCACTGTGCCGGAATCTACATACTGGACGTGCAGGTCTTCGCACACTGGCTGGTCCGGCTAGAACGCGTGGCCGGGTTGCCCAGGATCGTGGTGCGCAGTTTCCGTGATGGCGTTGAGTATACGATCGATGCTGGCGGCGAAGAGACGTTCAGTCTCCAGCTGGTTGCAGGGATGGAATACGAGAAGCACGTGGTCCGCTACGTGTACAGTTCTCTGACGACGCCGAGCAGAACGTTCGATTTCGATATGCGCGATCGGACGGCGGTGCTCCGCAAGGAACAACAGATCCCGGGCGGGCACGACGCCGAGCAATACATCGCCAGGCGGCTCACGGTGCGCAGTGAGGGCGGCACGGAAGTCCCGATTTCCCTGGTGCACCGAAGGGACCTTGCCCTCGACGGCCGCACGCCGCTTCTCCTCTACGGTTACGGGGCCTACGGGCACGCCACGCCGGCATCGTTTGTCCACACCCGCTTCAGCCTGCTGGACCGCGGATTCGTGTACGCAATCGCGCATGTTCGCGGCGGCACGGAACTGGGTTACGGATGGTACCTGGATGGCAAGCTCGAGCACAAGGAGAACAGCTTCTCTGATTTCGTCTCCGCGGGCCGGGGCTTGGTGGAGGCGGGATACACAAGTCGCGGCAGGATCATTGCGCACGGCGGGAGCGCAGGAGGCCTGCTTGTCGGGGCGTCGCTCAACCGGGACACCGGGCTCTTCGGCGGTGTGATCGCCGAGGTACCCTTCGTCGACGTACTCAACACCATGCTGGACGCCACGCTCCCGCTGACACCGCCGGAATGGGCGGAGTGGGGCGATCCGATCCGCGACGCGGCGGCACGCGCTCGTATCGGGTCGTACTGTCCCTATTCCAACGTATCCGAACGTCGCTATCCGGCCGTGCTCGCGACCGCGGGCCTGACAGACCCGCGCGTTGGCTACTGGGAACCGGCCAAATGGATTGCAAGGCTCCGGGAACACACGACCTCAGCGGACCCGGTTCTCCTATGGACCAATCTCGACGCTGGCCACGGGGGCGCAGCCGGCCGTTTCGCTCGGCTTGACGAGGTTGCACTCGTTTATGCGTTCGCCCTGATGACGGCAAGCCAATGAGTTCCACCGTGACGACCGACCCGAACCTGCCGGCCGTGCCGGCCGACCCGCTGGAACTCGCCCGGGCCCTGATTCGCTGCCCCAGCGTGACGCCGGCCGATGCAGGTGCGCTGGGGGTTCTGGAGTTGGCCCTGGTACGCCTCGGTTTTACATGCAGGCGCCTCGCTTTCGGGCAGCCCGGCACGGAGGGTCCCGACGCACGGGTCGAGAACCTGTACGCCCGAATCGGGGCGGACCGCCCCAATTTCTGTTTCGCCGGTCATACGGATGTTGTGCCGCCGGGTGCCATGGATACGTGGGACAAGGATCCGTTCGGCGGGATCACCGAAGACGGAGTCCTGTACGGCCGGGGCGCTTCGGACATGAAGGGAAGCATTGCTGCATTCGTTTCCGCCTGCTCGCGATTTCTGGGCAGCGGACGACCGTATGGCTCGATCAGCCTGTTGATCACAGGCGACGAAGAGAAAGACGCACAAAATGGCACAGTTCGGGTCCTGGACTGGATGAAGCGGCACGATGAGCACATCGACGTCTGTCTCGTGGGCGAGCCGACCAATCCGGAGCGCCTCGGGGACATGATGAAGATCGGACGTCGGGGCAGTGTAAACGGCACCTTGACCGTGTATGGCACGCAAGGGCACGTCGCTTATCCGGAACTCGCCGATAACCCGATTCCCCGGCTCGTCGCGCTGCTCACATCGCTCCTGTCCGAGGCGCCTGACGACGGGGTCGACCATTTCCAGCCATCCAACCTGGAGATCACATCGGTGGATGTGGGGAACCGTGTCACGAACGTGATACCGGGCCGTGCCACTTCGAACTTCAACGTGCGGTTCAATCCGGCACACACGCCTGCATCTTTGGAGGCTTGGCTGCGGGCGTGCCTTGATCGGGTGGCCGCCGGCAGCTACAAGCTCGACTTGGACTGGAGCGGACCCGCGTTTCTGACCCGTCCTGGCCGCCTGACGGATGTGGTCGCCACCGCGGTGAGGGCCGTCACGGGGCGGCAGCCGGTGGCATCAACCAGCGGTGGGACGTCCGATGCGCGGTTTATTCAAACTGTCTGTCCGGTCGTGGAGTTTGGCGGGGTCGGGAAGACGATGCACCAGGCGAACGAGCAGGTCCTGGTGGAGGACCTGCGGACGCTCGCGGACGTATACGAGCGGATTCTGACGCTGTTTTTCGAGTCCGGAGAATCCGCTGGTGGCCGGGCAGGGAAGACCCGATGAACCGCCGGGACGGTAACCGCCAACCGGAGACCGACACCGCATTCGATGTGATCGTCATCGGCAGCGGATTTGGCGGGATGTACATGTTGCACCGCCTGCGGAGCCTCGGCATGTCGGCCCGCGTCTATGAAGTTGCCGACGATGTCGGCGGCACGTGGTACTGGAATCGCTACCCGGGTGCGCGCTGCGACATCGAGAGCATGCAGTACTCGTACTCCTTTTCCGAGGGCCTGGAACAGGAGTGGAGCTGGTCAGAGAAGTACGCGTCGCAGCCGGAGATCCTCGACTACGCCAGACACGTCGCCGACCGCTTCGATCTGCGCCGCGATATCCGATTCCAGACTCGTGTCACCACGGCGAGCTTCGACGAGCGCGACGACCGGTGGGTCGTGGAGACCGATCGCGGTGACCGGGTGACTGGACGTTATCTCGTGTCGGCTGTGGGCTGCCTGTCCGCCGCCAATCTTCCGGCCTTCGCAGGGATGCAGGATTGCCAGGTACCGATCCTGCACACCGGCAGATGGCCGCATGAGGGTTTCGATTTCACAGGTCTCCGGGTCGGGGTGATCGGGACCGGTTCGTCCGCCATTCAGTCCATACCAGTCATCGCCCGGGATGCCGAGGCGGTGGTGGTGTTTCAGCGTACCCCGAACTACGCGGTACCGGCACGCAATGCTCCCATGAATCCGGACTATGAGCGCGGAATCAAGGCGAACTATGCCGATTTCCGTGCTTTGGCTCGCACCCGCATGCCGGCGTTCCTGTTCCAATACGACAAGCGTTCGGCGCTGGAGTTGTCGCCTCCCGAGCGGGAACGGCACTACGAGGACTACTGGCGTCGCGGCGGACTTGGATTTCTCGGCGCGTTTTCGGACCTGCTGCTCAACCAGGAATCGAACGACAGCATCGCGGAATTCGTGCGCGGCAAGATCCGTTCGGTCGTCAAGGATCCCGAAGTTGCGCAGCTGCTGAGCCCTGACAACGTATTCGGTTGCAAGCGTCTGTGCGTGGATAGCGGCTACTACGATACCTTCAATTTGCCGCACGTGGACCTGGTGGACGTATCCGAAACACCGATTCAGTACTTTACCGAGACCGGTCTGGTCGTGGCGGACCAGCGCTACGACTTCGATGTCATCGTGTGTGCCACCGGCTTCGCGGCGATGACGGGATCGCTCGACCGCATCCGTATTACCGGTCGGAAGGGCATGACGCTGAAGGACAAGTGGCGGTCAGGCCCGCGAACCTATCTGGGCCTGATGTCAGCCGGGTTCCCGAACTTCTTTACCGTCACAGGTCCCGGGAGCCCCTCGGTGCTGGCCAACATGATGCCGGCGATCGAGCAGCACGTCGACTGGATTGCACACTGTTTCACGCGATTGGATGATGCTGGAGCCCGCACGATTGAACCCCTGGCGGTTTCCGAGAACGCCTGGATTGGCCACGTCAACGAGGTCGCGAACGAATCCTTGCGGTCAACGTGCAGTTCCTGGTACGTCGGCGCGAACATTCCGGGACGCCCGCGTGTTTTCATGCCATACATCGGGGGGTTTCCCGCGTACCTCGACCGATGCAATGCGGAAACCGAAACAAGTTATGCGGGCTTTGCGATAGACGGCGACACCGCACTGGCACCGCCGCGGGTCTACCCATGGACAACCAGGTGGAATCTGGCGACGCCGACTTGATGTAGGCGGTCGTGCGGTCGATGTTGGCCGAATTCTCGACTGCGGTATGGTCGGCGGAAAACAGGCGTGCAAGGACATCTGGGGGCACCGGACGGCTAGGCGACCGGTATCGCTGGACCGCACCGAACGACACTCCGCTGTCCGGCCGTGGTGCGGCGTCGCGGGCGGCATCGATTTCGTTGACCCATCTAGGGAGTTCATTTATGTCTAACCCCATGCGCGGCCGTTACAGCTTGACCGATCCCGCCGGTGCCCGGCGGAACTTGTTTGGTGACCCGAACGGGTCGGTGCCGGAACCGAACGCCGAAATCGCTCCGGGGACGGAGGTCCTTGCTGGTGGCCGGAGTGCCGAGGGTCAGATCCGGGCTGCGGTGCTGTATTGGGGAATTCCGTCGGAACGCCCTGATTCCTCGGGTCTGGTGGCCAGTGCCCGCGCCGAGAATGTTGCGCGGAACCCGTCCTTCAAGGAGTCCTTCCAGCGCCGTCGGTGTTTGATCGCGGCTGATGCGTTCTACGAATGGGGCATGCCGGAAGAAGGCCCGCAGGTCGTTTGGAAATTCCGGGCCTCCGACGAGGGCTATCTCGCATTTGCCGGCATTTATCAGCCCCTGCGCTCCGCCAACGGGGAAGGTCCGGCAACCGGCTGCGTGGTTGTGACGACGGCGGCCAATGGCCTCGTGGGACGTGTGCACGATCGCATGCCAGCCATCATCGGTCGCGCCGATTTTGATGCTTGGTTGAACCCCGACACACCCAGGGAAGATCTGCAGGAGCTGCTTCGACCGGTGCCGGAAGCCACGTTACAGGCTGAAGAGCTGGCCCCGGTCTCCTAACTCCAGCACTTCCGGTCGGCAAGACGGCGCCTGCAGGCAAGCGCACGTGCGCTGGTGCTGCGGCTAGACATTGAAGCGGAATAGCAAGACATCGCCATCGCGCACCTCGTAGTCGCGGCCTTCGCTCCGAAGACGTCCCGAGGCGCGCGCTGCCTGCTCGCCCCCCGCCTCCACGAACGTCTCGAAGCTCGCGGTTTCCGCGGCGATGAAGCCGCGCGCGAAGTCGCTGTGGACGACGTCCGCCGCCGAAACCGCCGTGGTGCCCGCCTTGACCGTCCAGGCGCGAGCCTCCTTCGCGTTGGCAGTGAAGAAGGTGATCAGACCGAGTAACGCGTACCCCGCGCGCGCCACCCGGACGAGCCCCGACTCCGCGAGGCCCATGCTGGCAAGGAATGCCTCGCGGTCGGCCTCGCCTTCAAGTTCGGCCAGCTCAGCTTCAAGTTGCGCTGACACCAGCACCAGCTCTGCTCCGCGCGCCGCAGCATGTGCGGCGGCCGACTGTGTCAAGGCATTGCCGCCGTGGATGTCGGTGTCACCAACATTGGCAACGAACATCACCGGTTTGGCCGTCAGCAGGCCGAGTTCCCGAAACAGTGCACAGTCCTTCCCGCCGGCGAGCTCCCTTATCGGCCGGCCGCCTCCCAGATGCTCGATGCCGTGTTCCACCCTCTGGAGTTGCCGACGGCTGCTTCGATCGCCGCTGCGAACCGTCTTAATCAGGCGTTCTCGGGCCCGCTCCAGCGCCCCGAGATCGGCTAACAGGAGTTCGGTCTCCACGACCTCCGCGTCTCTCGCCGGGTCCGGCGATCCCGCGACATGCGTGACGCGATCATCATCGAAACAGCGCAGGACGTGGACGATCGCATCGACCTCCCGGATGCTCGCAAGAAAACGATTGCCAAGTCCCTCCCCGTGGCTTGCTCCCTCTACAAGGCCCGCGATGTCGACGAAGTCGATCATGGCAGGGGTCCGATTGGCGGATCCAGATATCTCGGCTAGTCGATCGATCCGCGGGTCCGGAACGGGGACGCGGCCAATGTTGGGCTCGATGGTGCAGAAGGGATAGTTCGCGGCCTCCGCGGCCAGAGCGCCGCTCAACGCGTTGAACAGCGTTGACTTTCCGACGTTGGGCAACCCCACGATGCCGCACCGAAATCCCATGACCTATCTTCTAGGGTTCTGCGGCCTCGGGCGGCGGCGCCTCCAGCACGATTCGATTCATGAAACGATCGTCTTCACCGGCCACCAGCAGCGGCGCTGCCACTGCCATCGCAGCAAGCAGCGGTTGCAGCCACTCCAGTTCCGAGCGGCTGAAATCCCTGAGGACGTATCGTTCGGCCACTTCTTGTCCAGGCGGCCGGCCGATCCCGATCCGGACCCGACGATAGTTGCGCCCCAGACAGCGATCGATGCTGTCGATGCCCCGGTGACCGCCACTGCCGCCACCGCGTCGAACCCGGACCTTCCCGGCCGCGAGATCGAGGTCGTCGTAAAACACCGTCACCTGCGCCACGGGCACCTTGTAGTAACGGCAGGCCAGATTCACCGCCTCACCCGACCGATTCATCCAGGTAAGCGGGCACAGTGCCAAAATGGCCGTGCCTTCGATCCGACCGGAGCGAACGGCGCCGCGGAACCGCCGCCCCGTTCGGCCAAAGCCGTGCTCCGCGGCAATTGCTGCGAGCGCCATGAAGCCGGCATTGTGTCGCTGGCGCGCGTGCTTCGTGCCCGGGTTGCCGAGCCCGACGAGAAGCTGGTCCACAAGATCGGCCTCGCGACCGGGCGGTTACTCTTCGGTCGGCGTGTCTTCCTGCTCGTCCGTGGTCTCGAGCTCCTCCTCCGCTTCCTCGTCTTCCTCGTCCTCGGCGGTGGCGGCAGAAACCAGGGCGGAAGGGGCCACGATGCTGGCAACCGTGAAATCCCGGTCACCGATCGTGGGTTTCACGGCAGGGTCCAGCTGGGTATGGCTGATGTGAAGACTGTCGCCGATCTCGAGCTCCGATACGTCAAACTCAATCGCCTCGGGGATCAGGCCGGCCGGGCAGCTAACATTGATGGTGCGCCGGACAATGTTGAGCACGCCGCCGCGCTTCAGGCCGGGGGAGACTTCTTGATTGAGGAATGCTACCGGCACTTCCACGGTGACCCGTGTGTCAGGGCCCACTCGGAGAAAATCCAGATGGATTGGATCATCCGTGACCGGATGAAATGCGACGGCGTGCGGTAGCACCCGGATCGTGGAGTCCCGGTTGACATCGATGTCGTACAGCCGGGTCCGGAAACCGGGTCGGCGGATTTCGCGACGGCTGAAATCGAGGTCAATGTCGATGGCCAGAGGCTCGAAATCCCTGCCGTAGATGATGGCGGGCAGCCGGCCCTGTCGGCGCAGGGCCCTTGCTCCGCCCTTGCCGCGAGGTGTGCGCACTTCGGCTTTGATGGTCGACGTGTCTTGCATAGATCTGTCCCGGGGCAAACGGTGCCCCCGCCTCAGTCGAAGAGGTTGGAAACCGAGCGATGATCGCTAATCCGCCGGATCGCCTCGGCGACCAGCGGGACGACGGAGAGTGTCTGGATTTTCCCCGATTTTGCAACCTCGTCACGGGCGGCAATGCTGTCGGTGACCAGCAGCATGTCCAGTGAGGAAGCATCGATTCTCTGCACGGCCGGGCCCGACAGCACCCCATGGGTGGCGTAGCAGGCGACGCGACTGGCACCGGCAGACGTCAACGCCTGCGCGGCGTTGCACAGGGTCCCGGCAGTATCCACGATGTCATCCACAATGATGCAGACCCGGTCGCGAACCTCTCCGATGATGTTGACGACTTCCGACACGTTCTCGCGCTCGCGCCGCTTGTCGACGATGGCGAGACTGCTGTCCACCCGGGCAGCCAGGTACCGAGCCCGCGCGACGCCGCCGACGTCGGGAGATACCAGCACGTAGGACTCGTTGTCGAAACGGCTACGGATGTCGGCGGCGATGACCGGTGCCGCGTATAGGTTGTCGACCGGTATGTCGAAGAATCCCTGGATCTGGTTTGCGTGCAGGTCGATGGTCAGCACCCGGCTGGCACCGGCCGTGGTGATGAGGTTCGCGACCAGTTTGGCCGAGATCGGGGCACGGGGGGCCGCCTTCCTGTCTTGGCGGGCATAGCCAAAGTAGGGGATGACTGCGGTGACGCTGGCAGCGGACGCGCGTCTCAGGGCGTCGATGCAGACCAGCAACTCCATGATGTGGTCGTTGGCCGGCGGAGACGTGGACTGCAGGACGAACACGTCCTGCCCCCGAACGTTTTCGCGCACCTCGACGAACACCTCGCCGTCGGAGAAGCGGCGGACGTCGGCCGCGGTAAGCCTCAGGCCCAGTTCATCCGCAACCGCCTGCGCGAACTGCTCGTTGCTGTTTCCTGCGAGTAGGCGCATGGGCCGCGGCATCCCCGGTGTACCCGCGCCTGCCGTCATCGACCTGCGCAACAAAAAATCTACCCATGCCCCGCATTGGGGTAAAGTGACCGGCGCGATCGTGCCGTTGGGTCTGACGGCAGGCCATCGTGGCCCTGGCCGGGAATCGGCCTGCTGCTGCGAAGTCGCGACGGGGTCATCCAGTGACCCTCGAACCCTCGGCACGACGGCTTACGGGCGCCTCGGATGCAGTGTTGTCGTTGCCGCATTCGAAAACTATCCTCCCGGCAGTTCGCTGGCGGTGCCCCGAGCTTCCCACGCTTTCTGTTCGATCATTTGATGGAGGGTTTTCACCCATGCTTCGAGTTCTCACGATCGCGGCCGTTCTTGGTGCCTTGGCCATTTCTGGCGTGGCCTCGGCAGGCGATGCCGCGAAAGGGGAGAAGGTCTTCCAGAAGTGCAAGGCGTGTCACACGGTCGAAGAGGGAGGCAAGGATCGGGTCGGTCCCAATCTCTGGGGCGTGTTTGACACTGCACTGGGGACCAATCGGCCGGACTACAAGTACTCCAAGGGCCTGAAGGCGCTCGGTGAGGAAGGCAAGACCTGGACCGACGAGTTGATGGACACCTGGATTACCAACCCGAAGCAGGTTGTTGCTCGCTCCAAGATGATCTTCCCTGGCCTGAAAAAGCCTGACGATCGCGCGGATGTCATCGCATATCTCAGGCAGTTCGGCGGCTAGTCGGCCGGATCGGTAGGAGCCTCAGACCATCGATTTCAGCGGACAGTTCCAGATCCCGGCGCCACGGCCCCGGGTCTGGGATGCCCTGAACGATCCGGATGTTCTCAGGCAATGCATACCCGGGTGCGAGCATCTCGCCCGGGCAGGTCCAGACGCGTTCGAGGCCCGCATACGTGCGCGCGTGGGCCCGGTGTCCGCGGCGTTCTCCGGATCGGTCAAGTTGTCGGATATCCGGCCGCCCGAGAGCTACGTCATCGTGGGCGAAGGAAAAGGTGGGGCGGCGGGATTTGCCAAGGGTACCGCGCGCGTGACGCTGGCCGAAAGCGACGACGGGGGCACCTTGCTGAACTACACGGTGGATGTCGGTGTCGGCGGTCGTCTGGCGCAATTGGGCTCCAGGCTGATTGGCGGCGCGATGGATCAGTACTCCACTGCGTTTTTCAATTCGTTTGCGGACGTGGTCGGGGCGGAGGCGGCACCCGAGGCGGCGCCAACTGCGCCCGCGTCGGCCGCCGGGCCCGATGAACCTCGAGCCCGCATCCCGGACCGGAATTGGCAGACCTTGCTGATTGTGGGCCTGGGGCTGCTGGCGGCCTTGGTGGCGCTGGTATCGCTCAGTTGATCGGGGCCGCGACCCGGGCCCGAACCTATTGCCGACGTCGTTCGGCCAAGGCCTCCGGCGTGTCGAGGTCAACCAGAGGCGCGTCGGTGCCGCATTCGATCTCGCAGACCGCCTCGTCGTTGGTGTCCACCACGTGGCGGGCGCCGGTGTCGCCGGTCACCCGCAGAATGTCCGGAAAATACCGGCGCGCGAACAGGACCGGATTGCCGCGGGTGCCGTTGTGGGTGGCGACAACGATGGCGCGCCCCTCAACCGGATCAAACGCGGCCATAAGGCGGTCAACGAGGTCCGCATTCACGTCCGGCATGTCGGCCAGCATCAGGACGACCCCGTCGTGTCCGGAGGGAACTGCCGCCAGTCCCGCGTGAACGCTGGCTGACAACCCGTCCCGGAAGTCCCTGTTGTGGGTGAGGGTGACCTTCAGCCCTTCCAGTGCGGCTCCGACCTTCTCGTGTTGATGGCCCGTCACGACGATCACTGGATCGGCCTCCGAAGCGATGGCCGCGCGGGCCGCCCGCGCGACCAGCGGTTGGCCGTCGATGGATTCCAGGAGCTTGTTGCCGCCTCGCATGCGTTGCGACCGGCCAGCCGCCAGCACGACTGCGGCGATCTTCGGAGCCCGGCTGGAACGCCGGCGCGAGGCCGATTTCTTCAGCAGTCCGCCGGGTCCCATGGCCACCACCGTGGCCGTACCCACGTCGAGGTCGGCGGCAAATCGTTCCAGCACCATGTCGAGGCCGTTGCGGGCAGGTGCCCTTGCGCAGCCCGGCAGACCGACGACGCGGGTGGACTGTAGCGTACCCAGCAGGAGCAGGTTGCCGGGGTCGACCGGCATGCCGAAGTGATCGACTTGTCCGCCCGCGAGCTCTATGGCCGCTGGAATGACGTCCCGGCGGTCGACGATGGCTGACGCGCCGCTCACCAGAACGAGGTCCGGTTCCCCGCGAAGCGACTCCGTCAGGGCCACCGCCAACTGTGTCTCTTCGTGCTGAACCGTGCGTTCCTCGACGACTGTGCCGCCCAGTTCGGTGATGCGGTTGCCGACACCTGCACGCGAGAGCTCAAGGAGCTTGGGAGTGGTGTCGGAGAGAAGCGTCAGCACATGCCCGACGCGGAGCGGACGGAACGGTGCTATTGAAAGCAGGTCCAGGGCGGCGGTGCTGGCCGCAGTGAGGTCGGACCGCGGTACGGCGAAGGGGATGATCTTGATCGTCGCAACGAGATCACCGCTACGGACGCGCGCACCGTCAGGCACGGTCGCGATCGTGATGGCCTCCGACACCCGGTTGCAGTGCTCCATGGCGCTGGCGTCGACCTGCACGAGACCGTCCGCCGTGGCAACGACGTTGACCCGCCCGCCGAACGGTTTTCGGGTTTGCGTCCCGGTGCCGGCCGAGGCCTTCGCGAGTGCGGAGGCTGCCGTGTCTTCGTCGACGTCGTCCGGCCCGGGACGGGCCACGGTTACCTGCTTGATCCCTGCCTGACGCAAGGCGTCAATGTCGGCCGCGCTCAGTACGCGGCCCTTGCGAAATCTCGCGCCGGCCACCCGAAGCGAATGGGCAAGGATGGCGCCTTCGCAGTGCGCGGCTGGGTGTGGGCCGAAATCCACCGTCAACCCGTGACCGAGCCGCCCCGGCGCACGTTGACGACCTGCGCGAGAATGGCGGCGGCAATCTCTGCTGGCGCGCGCGCGCCGATTGCCAGCCCGACCGGCCCGTGGATGCGGGCGATCTCCGAATCGGAGAAACCCTCTCGGCGGAGCCGCTTGCAGCGCGCCGCGTGGGTTCGCGTGCTGCCGAGAGAGCCGATAAAGAAAGCGGGACTCCGCAAGGCGACACCGAGAGCGGCATCATCCAGCTTCGGGTCGTGGGTGAGCGTGATCACGGCCGTGCGGGAGTCCGGAGCGAGTGCGGACATCGCCTCGTCGGGCCACAGGTCGACGACCCGGACGCCGGGAAACCGCTCGGCAGTTGCGAATGCGCTTCGCGGGTCGATCACGACCGTGTCGAAGCCGGCCAGCACACCCATTTTGACCAACGGCTGGGCAATGTGTACGGCGCCGACGACAACCATTCGATACGGCGGGGTGTGCGCATGTACGAACCACGTTTCCCCGCCGGCAACCACGGTTCCGCTCTCGTCGGTTGAGAGGCGCCGCGCCGCGTCCGCCACGGCTTCGGGTGGGAGAAGAGCATCCGCGGTGTCTGGCGTCACCACTCCCTGGGCACCGTCACTCACGCGCGTGACCACGGCGAGTGGTGTTCGGGCGGCACGGGCCTCGAGAACTTGCGCCAGTGTGGTGTCCCTCACGGGGAATCGCCGACCCGTTCGACGAGCACCTGAATTCGTCCGCCACACGCGAGTCCGACTTCCCAGGCCCGTTCGTTCGTCACGCCGAACTCCAGCAGGCGGGCCTTGCCATCGGTCATGGCCGCCTGGGCCTCGCCGATCACGGCGCCTTCGATGCAGCCGCCGGATACCGAGCCGACGATGTCGAGGTCGGCGTTGACGGCGAGCTGACTGCCCGGCTGGCGAGGGCTGGATCCCCAAGTGGCAACAACCGTGGCCAATGCGACGGCTTGGCCGGCTTCCCGCCAACGACGCGCCTGGGCGAGTACCTCGTCTGCAGGGGCTGCTTGAGTGTCGGCAGGTGCCTGGATGTGCGTGGCGGAATCTGGCATGGCAGTTCTCGCAGATCTCATGCCTGGCGGGCTGGCGCATCAGCCAGGGATTCCGCCAGGGCGCGCAGACTGTCGAGAGTATGGACTGTCCGGGCCTCGTCAACGTGCGGGGCGATTGCGGCCATGCCGCCGGCGCGCGGCTGGAAGCTCGCGTAGCGCAAGAGGGGATTGAGCCAGACAAGCCGGCGGCACGAGCGTCGCAGCCGGGCGGTTTCGGCCCCCACGTCCACGCCGGGGTCGCGTTCCAGGCCGTCCGTCACCAATACGACCATGCCGCCGTCTGTGAGAATACGGCGGGACCAGTGCCGGTTGAACGACCGCAATGCTGCGCCGATCCGGGTGCCGCCGGACCAGTCATGGACCTGCTCCACCGCCCGCTGTACGGCCCGGTCGGGGTCCCCCAGCCGAAGGGCCCGGGTGACGTCTGTCAGGCGCGTGCCGAAGACGAAGCAGAATACCCGGCGGCGAGTCTGGCTCAGTGCGTGCATGAAATGCAGCAACATGCGGGTATAGGCCGCCATCGAGCCCGAGATGTCGCACAGCACGACCACGCTGACCGGCCGGGCTCGCCGCTGGCGAAGCTGCAGCCGCAGCGGAACGCCGCCGGTCCGTGCTGCCAGCCGGAGGGTGCCGCGGAAGTCGATTCCGTCCCTGCCTGACGGGGCGGCGCGGTAGCGCCGCGTGGGGATCGCGCCCAGCGGCCGGACCAGCTTCTGGACGGCGTCTTGGGCAGCCCGCATTTCGTCGACGCTCATGTCCGCGATGTCGATGGAGCCCAGCCGCTCCCGACGGGATGCGCCGAGCGCACTGCCCGTGGAAATCTTCTCCTCACTGCTGCGGGCCGGAGGCAGGGTGCCGAGGGCTTCGGCGATCCGCCGCTGTGCCGGGGCCGGGCGGCGTCGCTTGCCGAAGGGCTTCGATTGACCGACCGGCTCCAGGGCGATTCCCTGCCACAGCGCCCGAAACGCGTCGTCGAAAACATCGATGTCCGCCGAGCGCCGCACGAGGGTGGTGCGCAATGCCCAGTACACGTCGTCGCGCCGGCGGAGGCCAACAGTCCGAAGAGCGGTCGCCGCAGCGATGCCGTCGGCAGGTCCGAGCGTCATGCCGGCGCGCCGAAGAACGCGGATGAATGCGAGCAGATTCGCCGCAATGTGTCCGCCTCGACGCCCGCTTGCGGGGCCGGGGCCGACCATCCTCAGGCTGCTTTCCGATGCGCCTCGGAGAGGAGGCGCGCTGCCTCGGACCCCCGGATCTGGTCGATATCGTCCTGGTACTTGAGGAGCACGCCCAGCGTTTGGTCGATGGTGTCGTCCTCAAGGCGCGCGCAGTCCAGCGCGATCAGCGCGTTCGCCCAGTCCAGTGTTTCGGCCGTGCCCGGAGGTTTGAACAGGTCTGCCGAGCGCAACTCCCGGACAAAGGCGACCACCTCCTGTGCCAGTGCCGGCGGCGCGTCGGGCTGACGAACGCGCAGAATCTGGAACTCGCGGGCGGCGTCCGGGTAGCCCACCCAGTGGTAGAGGCAGCGCCGCTTGAGAGCGTCGTGGATCTCGCGCGTGCGGTTGGAGGTGAGGACTACGGGCGGCGGCTCGGCTGCTGCGATCGTACCGAATTCCGGGATCGTGACCCGGAATTCCGAGAGCAGCTCCAGCAGGAGCGCCTCAAATGGGGCGTCGGCGCGATCAACCTCGTCGATCAGCAGTACCGGCGGGGCGCCCTCGTGGGTGGCTAGGGCTTCCAGGAGCGGGCGGCGGATCAGGAATGGTTCGGTATACAGGTCGGGCGGATCGTCGTGTTCCCGCACCGTTTGGAGGGCCAGCATCTGCGCCGGGTAGTTCCACTCGTAGACGGCGCTCGCGAGGTCCAGCCCGTCGTGACAGGAGAGGCGCACGAGATTCCGTCCGAGACCCTTCGCCAGCACGTTCGCGATTTCCGTCTTGCCGACCCCGGTCTCTCCCTCGAGCAGCAGGGGCCGTTCCATCTGCAGGGTCAGGAACACGACGGTGGCCAAGGACCGGTCCGCCACGTACGCGCCGGCTTTCAGCAACTCCAGTGTCGCGTCGACCGAATCCGGGACGGCGCGCGGCATGGTCACGGTGCCCCTGCCCTAGCAGGCAGCGACGGCCCGCTTCGCCATGACGCTGATGAGGTGGGCGCGGTACGCGGCACTCGCGTGCAGGTCGGTCATGAGGCCAGCCTCTTCGACCGTCACCCCGGCCGCCGTGGCCGGGGTGAACGAGGCGTCGAGGGCGGCCTCGAACGCCGGGTAGCGGGTCGCGAACTGCCCGGCGCCGGTTACGGCAACCCGCGTCCCGTCGGCGTGGCGAGCGACGAACACGCCGGCCAGCGCAAACCGAGACGCCGGGTTGGGGGCCTTTTGGTAAGCGGCCTGGGCCGGTACCGCGAATCGGATGGCAGTGACCAGCTCGCCGGGGTCCAGTGCGGTCGAGAAAAAGCCCGTGAAGAAATCCGCCGCGGCGATCGCGCGGCGGTTGGTGATCACCTCCGCATCTAGCGCCAGCAGCGCTGCCGGATAGTCCGCGGCGGGGTCTGCATTCGCGATGGACCCTCCGATTGTTCCGCGATTCCGGACCGCCGGGTCACCAATGCGGCTGGCGAGACCGGCCAGCGCTGGCAGGCGCCCAGTCACCAGCGCCGATGCCGCCACCTCGGCATGCGTGGAGGCAGCGCCGATCCGGAGGCGTCCGCCTTCATCCGTAATGCCGCGTAGCGCCTCGACGGCGCCGAGGTCGATCAGGTCGCTGGGGCCGGCAAGGCGAAACTTCATAGTCGGGATGAGGGTCATGCCGCCGGCAAGGTAGCTGCCGTCCTCTGACGACGAGGCGATCTGGACCGCTTCATCCAGATCGGCTGGCTGGTGGTACGTGAATCGATACACGGGGCGGCCCCCTACTGGCGCATGGCGGCGGCGCCTGCCAGCACTGCCTGCACGATGTTGTGATAGCCGGTACACCGGCAGATGTTGCCCTCGAGGCCTTCACGCACACGTTCCGGGGTCAACGGCTCTGCCGACTGCGCGAGTTCGATTGCCGTCATGACCATGCCGGGCGTGCAGAATCCGCACTGCAGTCCATGGTGCTGACGGAATGCCTCCTGCATGGGGTGGAGCGATCCGTCGGCGTCGGCCAGCCCCTCGATGGTGCGAACCTCCCGGCCCGCCGCCTGGACCGCCAGTACGGTGCAGGACTTCACGGCAACGCCGTCGAGGTGCACCACGCATGCCCCGCACTGGCTGGTGTCGCAGCCGATGTGCGTGCCGGTGAGGCGGAGCGTGTCTCGCAAGAAGTCCACGAGCAGCGTGCGTGCTTCTGCACTGCCTTCGACATCCTTGCCGTTCACGCGCAAGGCAATGGAAGCGGACGGGTCGGTTGCCACGGGTTTCCTCCGGACCGGGCTGGGTGGGCGCCGATGGTGCTGGGCCCGAACCGTGAACATGAAGTGAAACGGCCGATGGGTCAATCGCCGGGTGCCGATGCCGCGGGGCGCGAGACCGGGCGATATCCGGTGCCGCGGGAGGCATTGCCCCGAAAGCACTCGTTCGCGCGTCATGGCAGGATCGCGATGGTTTCCAGGTGGCGACGGGAGCGCGACATCCCCTGACCGCTGGACGGGTCCGTGAGGAGAACTGATCGTGGAGTCGGAGACTTTCCGCGCGCATGCGCACGCATTTGTCGACTGGATGGCGGACTACCTGGCACACGTCGAACGGCGGCCGGTTCGCGCCCAAGTTCGGCCGGGCGACATTGCGCGCCTGCTGGCTGCGGAGCCGCCGGCGCATGGGGAGCCCATCTCGGACATCTTTTCCGCCTTCGAGCGCGACATCCTTCCCGGTGTCACGCACTGGCAGCATCCCCGGTTCTTCGCTTATTTCCCGGCAAATGCCAGCCCGCCTTCGGTGTTGGCCGAGATGCTGACAGCGGTTCTCGGGGTCAACTGCATGGCTTGGGAGACCTCGCCTGCGGGAACCGAACTCGAAACCCGGGTCCTTGCCTGGCTCCGACAGATGGTGGGCCTTCCCGAGAGCTTCGAAGGCGTGATTCAGGACTCGGCATCAAGCGCCACCCTGGTGGCCCTGCTCGCCGCGTGCGAGCGGGTCACGGGCGGCGCGGCGGGCACGCGCGGCCTCGCAGCGAACCGGGCGCTCACCGTCTACGCGTCGGCTGAAACACATTCCTCAATCGACAAGGGAATGATGGTGGCGGGACTGGGTTTGGAGAACCTGCGAAAGATCCCTACCGATTCAAAGTTCGCGCTCCGGCCCGAGGTTCTCGCCGAATCGGTTCGGCGCGACCGGGACGCGGGCCTGCTGCCGGCGTGCGTGGTGGCTACGTTGGGGACGACGGCGGTCGGCGGTATCGACCCGCTGGCTGACATCGCCGAGATCGCCCGCCGGGAACGCCTGTATTTGCATGTGGACGCGGCATGGGCCGGCAGCGCCCTCGTCTGCGAGGAGTTCCGGGACATGCTGGCCGGCGTCGGCGAGGTGGACAGCTTCGTGTTCAATCCGCACAAGTGGCTGCTCACGAATTTCGACTGTTCCGCCCATTTTGTCCGGGACATGGCAGAGGTCGAACGGGCGCTTACCGTGTCGCCGGCGTACCTCCGGACGGCGGCCGGCGATCGGGTTGTCGACTATCGGAACCGGAGCGTTCCGCTGGGTCGGCGATTTCGCGCGCTGAAGCTCTGGTTCGTGATCAGGCATTACGGAGTGGTGGGACTGCAGGCGCATATTCGCCGGCATGTTGGCTTGGCCCGGGACCTGGAGGCACGAATTCGGAATACGCCCGGCTTCGTCCTGGCCGCACCGCGTTCGCTGTCCCTCGTCACGTTCCGGTATCGGCCGGACGGCGTCGCAGACGCCGAAGCGATCGATCAGATGAACCGCCAACTGCTGGCCCGCGTGAACGAAGGCGGACTGGCGTACCTGAGTCCGTGCGAGGTCCGAGGCAGGTTCGCCCTGCGACTGGCGATCGGGGCGCCGGAAACGCAGGAACAGCACGTGATCGAGGTCTGGGATCACATCACGCGGCTGGCCGCCCAGTGCAACCCGGCAGCACCTTCGGCAGGTCCCGCCGGGACGTGATCACCGTGCGGCCCCGTGGGGCAGGTCGACCGGCCGCGGCGAGGGCGTCTGGGGCAGCTGGTGCATTCTGGCGGTGTCCACGTCACGCGGAAGCGCCGGGAAAGGTTTTCTGGATCGCCCCGAACCGCGTGCGGCCGCCGCCTCGCTAGGACGCGAGGCCAGGAACCGGAACGTGGGCGATCCGGAACTGATATCGGCGGGCGTGGATGCGTCTAGTGGGCACCTCGGACGCGGGCCCACAGTCCGCTGACAAACTCCTGCACCGTCGGCGGGTAAGGGCTGGTGACGTAAAGGCTTGCCCGCACGGCGGGCGGTGGGTGGACACCCGGGTCCCTGATTAGTCCGGGATCGAGGTGTGGCCGCGCCGCGGCATTGGCATTTGCGTAGTACACGTGATCGGAGATCCTCGCGATCACGTCCGGGCGCATGACATAGTCGATCAGGCGGTGTGCGTTCTCCGGGTGGGGCGCGTCTGCCGGAATGGCCATCATGTCGAACCACAGGAGCGCGCCTTCCTCCGGGATGACGTAGCGGACTTCGCCGTTGTTCCCGGCTGCCTGGCTGCGGTCGCGCGCCTGCAGCATGTCGCCCGACCATCCCATGGCCAGGCAAATGTCGCCGCTCGCCAGCGCATCAATTTGCTCAGAGTTGTGGAAGCGCCGGACATAGGGCCTGATGGCCGCGAGTACGGGCTCGACTTTTGCGATCACGTCCGGATCCCAACTGTCCGGATCCTCGCCAATGAACTTCAGGATCGCCGGGATGACCTCGTCCGGCTCGTCCAGGACATATACCCCGCAGTCGGCGAACTTGGAGACCACCTGCGGGTCAAACAGCATCCGCCAGGAGCTGGTAGGGGCAGTTGCGTCGCGTTCGGCGATCAGTTGGACGTTGTAGGCAAGGCCGGTGGTGCCCCACAGGTACGGCACGCCGTAGCGATTCTCCGGATCCCACCGCCGGACCTGTTTCATCAGGTCCGCACGCATGTGGCGGAGATTGGGCAACCGGTGCTTGTCGAGCGGCCGGAACAGGCCGGCTTGGCTCTGGCGGGCGAGAAACACGCCGCTTGGCACGACGACGTCGTAGCCGCTGTTTCCTTCGAGCAACCTGGCTTCGAGGGTGTAGTTGGAATCAAAGACGTCGTAAGCAACCCGAATGCCGGTCTCGGCCTCGAATTCCGCCAGCGTGTCCGGATCGATGTAGTCCGACCAGTTGTAGACGTTGACGACCGCGTTCTCCGCAGAAGCGACGGCTGCCATCAGAAGCACGGCCAAGTGGGTCAAGAGAGAGCGCAGTTTGATGGATGCCTCGCGTGGTTGGGTTCTGCAAGCGCGCGTGGGCCGAGTGGTGCAACGGATTTAGTCCTGCAGGGAGTGGCCTGTCAAAGCAGCCATGCCGCAGCCGGCGCTGCGGTCCGGCCGAAGGCCCGGGCCCTGCGCACATCTCCGGCTCCCGCCGCGCGCCTGAGGGTGCCCTCGCGGGTGGATCGGCGGCGGGCGCTTCTGGGTCAAGGTGCCCGGACTGGGCGGACACCGGGGCCCGTCATCATGGTACATATCAGCCCTCGCCTTCGAGCCAGGACTCCGGCCCGTCATGTACAGGTTGTCCCTCTACATCGCCCGCCAACTCGCCGCTCCCTATGCGTTCGTCCTGCTTGCCCTGATCAGCCTGATCATCGTGATTCCGTCGCTCCGTCTCATCGACGTGGTGCTGTCGAAAGGGCTGTCGCTGGAGGCCTTCGTCGGTCTGCTCATCGCCTATGCGCCGCGTGACCTGGCGTTCGCACTGCCGTTTCTGGTCTTTCTCGCCACGGCCAGCGCGTACGGAAGGCTTAGTCTGGATTCGGAGCTCGTCGCGTTACAGGCGACCGGCCGCAGCGACCTGCAGCTCATGATGCCGGCACTTGCGTTTGCCGCGCTCGCAGGGGTCGCGGCGCTGGTACTGGAGACCTGGCTGGCGCCGGCGGGGTATCAACGCTACCGCGAGCAGATCCAGGAAATCAGGAGCAGTTATGCCAATTTGCTGCCGCAGGAGGCAGCGTTCCTTTCGCCGGTCCAGGGGGTCACCGTATTCGTGCGAGAGCGCGAGTCCGACGGTACCCTTCGGGGGCTTCTCATTCACGATGGCCGGGACCCGGCGCGCTCGGTTTCGATCGTGGCGCGGGAGGGACAGAGCGAATTCGGCGGCGGTTTGCCGCGGTTCGTGGTGTACGACGGCAGTCGGCACGAGATGGGCCCGGACCGAGTTCGGATTCATTCCCTCAGTTTCAACCGATACGTGTTCGAGGTTGCGGCGGAAGATCGTTCGTCCGGCCCGCGCCGGGAGCGTTCGGCGGCTGAGCGCACGTTGTGGGAGCTTCTCGATCCGCCGCCCGACACCTCAGCGTCCGTTCGCCGGCAGTTTGGCGCCGAAGCTCAGCGTCGCTTGCAGGCGCCGTTTTTCCTGCTGTTGATGGCGCTCGCGGGCGTTACGCCATTCCTCCTCAAGCATCGGTTTCGGGAACATCCGCTACGTCCGCTGCTCTCCGCGAGCATCGCGGCCGTCGCGCTCGAGGTCCTCTTTGTCGCCACGCCCTGGGCCTATGCATCGTTTCCGGTCTTGGTGCCCATTTCATACGGTGCACTGATCACGGCGATCGCGCTGATGCTCGCCGCGGCGCACCTGCATGATGTCCGCCGTCGGTCGCTGTTGTTCTCGAGGGGCGGCGCGTGACGTCGATCCGCATCTGGGCCTATCTGGCGCGTCGGAACACCGCCGGCATCGCCGTGGGGTTCACGGTGATATCGGCGCTGGTTCTTGCCGGGAACTTCGTCGAATCCTGGCGGCGGGCCGTCACCCGAGGCATCGGCGATCTCGGTTTGGTGGGCGAGCTGGCGTTGCTGCAGTACCCCGTCCTGATCGAGCACTTCCTGCCCGCCATCGTGCTGATCGGCGCGATGCTGTCTTATCGTCACCTGGGCCGGCATGGTGAGCTCGTGGCCGTGCGCGCCACGGGGATCTCGTGGATGCACCTGGTCATGCCGGGGACCGCCATCGCCGCCGTCATCGGCGTCGGCTGGCTCGTCGTCGGCAACCCCATCAGCGCGGCCACGCAGGCACACCTTGACAATCTGGAAGCGCGCTATTTCGGCCGCGACACCGGCCGCCTGACGTTGCTGGGTTCCGGTTTCTGGATCCGCCAGTCCGATCCGGCGGGGGAAACGATCGTCCATGCTCGGACGATCGATCCCGCCACCATGCAGTTGACCGACGTTGTGGTCTTCCGGTTCGGACGGAGCGGCTACCTCGACGAATGGATCAATGCCGACACGGCACTGCTGGATGACGCAGGCGACTGGCTCTTGCACGACGGCGTGGTCGTGAACCGGGAACGCGAGGTTGAGCGCGTAGCGGCCTATGCGGTGGCGAGCACGCTGGATCGCGATGCGATCAACGAGGGCTTTACGCCGGCCGGGATGATTCCGCTGTGGAGGCTGCCGCAGTACGTCGCGGTGCTGGAACAGTTCGGCTTCTCCACCCGGGTCCACCAGATGCAGTTCCACACCCTACTCTCCCTGCCCGTGACGCTCGTCAGCATGATGCTGCTCGGGGCGGCCTTTATGGTTCCCAGCTTGGGCCGCTCGGCACCGTGGCTGCGGTACACGGGAACGCTGCTCTGCCTGGTGCTGTTCTACGCGGTGCGCGATTTCTGCCGCAGTTTCGGGGAAACCACGGACATTCCGGTGGCGCTCGCAGCCTGGCTCCCGGCGCTGCTTCCCGCTGCGTTCGGGGTGGCCGCCATGCTGCACCACGAGGACGGATGAGGATGCCGGTGTACCGTGTCAGTCTGCCTGCATTCCTGGTGGTGATTGCGTTTTGCCGACCGGGCGCCGCCAGTGCTGCCGAATCGGAAATCGTCGCTGATCAGTTCACAGCGCGGGAGGAGGGCTCGGTTGTCGAGGCCGTCGGAAACGTGCGGCTCCGTTCGGGCGATCGCACACTGACGGCCGACCGAATCGTTTACCGGTATGCGGTGGGCCGGATCTTCGCAGAGGGTGAGGTCACGCTCATTGATGCCGACGGGACGGTCCACTCGGTAGAACGCGTCGAATTGACCGACGACCTGCGGGCCGGGGCATTCGAAGCGCTGCGCTCGCAGTTTGCGGCCGGGGGCGTGCTTGCCGCCGGATCAGCGCGGCGGACGCGCGGTGATCGGACGGACTTCAGGGACGTCACGTACACGCGCTGCGAAACATGCGCAGAGGCCAGCGACCCCCCGCCGTGGCGAGTACGGGCGGGCACGGCAACGCATGAAACTGAGCAGCAGAGCATCACCTACCGGGACGTCCTTCTGGAAGCATTCGGCGTTCCGGTCATGTATCTGCCGTGGGCCCGCTTCAAGGATTTCTCGGTCGATCGAGCCCGCGGCTTTCTGCTCCCCGCAGTCCGAAGCGACCGCGCCCTAGGACTGGTCGTGGAGACGCCGTACTTCCTCCCGTTGGGACCGTCCCAGGATCTGCTGCTGCGCACCGGCTATGCCACGCAGGAGGGACCGCTTCTGGGCGGCGTATGGCGCCGGGCCGGGATCAGCTCAGACTATCGTGTCGAGGCGTCCGTGACCCACGGGAGCCGGGCTCGGGCCGATGGCACCCGTACGCGGGAATTCCGCGGTCACCTGTCCGCCAAAGGGGCCATCGGCTTGGCCGATGGCTGGTCGATGGGCTGGGATGCCTCACGTGCGAGCGACGCTTCGTACCTTGCGCGGTACGGTCTCGGACGAGGAATCAATGTCCTGTCCCAGTACGGGTACCTGCGCAAGCGTGGCGACCGGATCGATGCGGACTTGGAAGTGTACGGGTTCCAGAATCTCTCGGTGCTGTCCGAGGACGATCGGGTACCGACCATATTCCCGCGCGCCCGCGTCTACTGGAGCGGCGGGCCCACGTGGTTCGGTGGCCGCGTCATCGCCACCGGAGATGCCATGGTGCTGGCGCAGGATGACGGTCGGCGAAACCGCCGGGTCTCGCTGGAAACCCGCTGGGAGCGCAGCCTTCCCCGCCACTCGGGCTACGTTCTCGACGCGGTGCTGCGTCTCCGGGCGGATGCCTTCGATGTGCGGGCCGGGGAAAGCGACATCGCCAGCGCCGAGCACCGGTTCGTTCGATTCGCCCCCGCCGCGGAACTCGGCTGGCGATTTCCTCTGGTGCGCCGGTTTGCGGAGGGCCAGATGGTGGTGGAGCCCGTGCTGCAGGCTCTGGCCGCTCCCGAAGGGTTGAACCGCGACCCGATTCCGAACACGGATTCCGTCGACGTGGAGCTCAGCCATGCCAGCCTGTTTGAGCCGAACCGGTTTCCCGGCCTGGACCGGATCGAGGGCGGAGTTCGCCTCAACATGGGTGTTCGAGGCACGTACCAGGGACGGGGAGGCGTCGTCGCGCGCGGTACCATCGGCCGCGTGCTGCGCCTGACCGATGAACGTGACTTTGATCAGCGGAGCGGCCTTGCGGACCGATTCTCTGATCTCGTCGGCGATGTCACCGTGCGGATCGAGGGGATCGGCGCTGCGTACTGGAATTTTCGGCGGTCGCCGGCAGTCTCCGGGGTGCGGCACGATCAGGTGGGGGCTGAGGTGCGTCTGGGCCCGGTGGAAACCGGGTTCACGTACGTTCGGCTCCATGACGATCCGACGTCGTTGTCCACGGTGAGTTCCGAACAGGTAGGAACCGAGGTTGCCTGGCAGGTCACGCCCGAATGGCGGCTATCCGGTTATCATCTGCGTGATCTCGGCCGTGCCGCGTATTCCTCGACGCTGAAGGCCGGGTTCGTCCTGTCCTTCCGAAACGAATGCCTGGATCTGTCGTTGAACTTTCTCAGGGAGCCCACCCGTGCGTCGGACATTCCGCCTTCGTCGTCGGTGGGCCTGAAAGTCACCCTGCTCGGATTCTGAATGTCCATGCCCCGAATTACTGCGGCCCCAAGGTCACCGCAACCGCGGCGCACCCGGCCCGTCCGAATAGGTCTGCTGGTGCTTGGCAGCTTGATGCTGGCCCCTTCGACGAGCCAGATCTGGGCGCAGGAGTATGAACTCACCCGCGTCGTGGCGGTGGTCAACGACGAACCGATTTCTGTCCACGACCTGGCGGCCCGGGTCCGGCTCACGGTTGCCACGCTGGGTGCCCCGGATGGCGAGGGCGAGCAGGAGCGGATGGTGCAGGAGGTCTTGGAGAGCCTGATCGACGAGCGCCTCAAGGTGCAGGCCGCCGAACGCCTTGCGGTTGAAATTCGGGGTACCGAAGCTGAAGCGGCGTACGCCCGCTTTGCGGGAACGTTTGGCATGGATCCCGAGTCGTTCACACAAACCCTGCGCCAGCAGAGTATTTCGGAAGTCACCGTCTGGACCAAGATCGACGCGGATCTGCGCTGGGGCCAAATCATCCGTCGTCAGGTCGTCATGGCGCCGGACGAGGTCGATGAGGAGATGGCCAGCATTCGGGCTGCCGAAGGGCAGCCCGAGTTCCGGATTCGCCGGATCGTTCTCCTGGTCGACGGGAACCGCGACCGGGCGGCTGTCCGGGCGGAGGCGGACCGACTTCGCAGCCAGCTGGAAGCGGGCGCAGACTTCCGGTTGCTGGCGCTTCGGCACTCGCAGGGCCTCCCGGACTCGCCGGGCGGCGACTGGGTGCGTGGTGACGCCGTCGATCCGACCCTGGCGGAAGCGCTTGCGCAGCTCGAGACGGGTGCGGTGTCGGCTCCGGTGGAGACAGCCGGGGCGGTCTACTTGATCGAGTTGCTCGATCGCCGTGCGGTGACCGTGCCCGACGACGATGCCGCGCTTCGCCGGCAGGCCGACGAGCTCGTCTTTCGGCGCAACGCCGTGACGACCGATCGCACGCTGATGCGGCAACTGCGTGCGAGCGCGCTGATCGATCGCCGCCTCTGACCCGTGGGCAGCATTGATGCCGCCATTGCGGCCCTGCCACCGATTCGTGAGGTGGTGGCCGCCGCCGGCATTGCCCCCCGCAAGTCGTTTGGCCAGCATTTTCTGTTCGATCTGAACGTGGCCGCCCGCATCGCGCGCGCGGCCGGAGACGTCTCGACTGGAACCGTGGTTGAGATTGGACCGGGACCCGGCGCGTTGACGCGGGCGCTGCTGCTCGCTGGCGCGCAGCGGGTGGTGGCGGTCGAACGGGACGCACGCTGCGTGGTCGCCCTGCGGGGCCTGGTCGACGCGGTCCAGGGGCGGTTGTCAGTGATCAAGGCGGATGCTCGGGACCGCCGGCTGGAAGATCTCGGCGAGCCCCCGGTGCGGGTGGTCGCCAACCTGCCGTACGGCATCGCGTCGCGGCTCTTGGTGGACTGGCTTCCTGCGGGCGCCGGGCTCACGGGATTGACGCTGATGTTCCAGCGCGAGGTGGCGCGGCGCATCACGGCTGCACCGAACACGCCGGCGTACGGTCGCCTCTCGGTGCTCGTGCAATGGGCGGCCCGGGCTCGGATCCTGTTTCCGGTCCCGCCGAGCGTATTCGTGCCCCCGCCGCAGGTGCATTCTGCGGTCGTTGCAATCACGCCGCGCCCGTCGTCGGAGACCGACGGGTGTGCGGTGGAGGACTTCCGGTCCGTAGCACGGCTCGCGTTCGGGCAGCGGCGAAAGATGCTGCGCTCGTCGCTGGCTGGACTCGGCAATTCGGAGGACTTGCTGTCGCAGGCTGGAATCCGGGCGGACCGTCGCGCCGAGGACCTTTCCGTGGCTGAATTCGCCCGGCTGGCCGGTGCGCTGGGGCGGCGCACCGTCAGGTGCGCAGCATCGAGTCGATGAAGCGCCCAATGCTGTCAGCCCGACGGCGGATCTGCTCGACCCGGACGATGGACCGGATTTCCTCGACGCAGGCGTCCAGGTCGTGATTCACGATGACGTAGTCGAACTCCCGCCAGTGGGAGATTTCTTCCTCGGCCTTGGCCAGCCGTCGGGTGATCGTGGTTGCCGAATCCTGGCCGCGCGCACGAATTCTTCGCTCCAGTTCTGACATCGAGGGCGGCAGCATGAACACAGACACACACCGACCGCCCAATGCCGCCCGCAGGCTTGCGGCGCCCTGCCAGTCAAGATCGGCGACCACGTCCAGTCCGCCCGCGAGCCGGGCCTCGACGGGACCGCGCGGAGTGCCGTACCGGCTGCCGAACACCTCGGCATGTTCCAGAAATTCACCGGCCGTCAGGAGCCGTTCGAACTCGGCCATGCTCACGAAGCGATAGTGGTCTCCGCGCCGCTCCGCTGCGCGGGGTTTCCGCGTCGTCACCGAGATCGACATCTCCAGCCGCGGCTCGGTCTCAAGCAGCCGGCGAAGAACCGTCGTCTTCCCAGATCCCGACGCCGCGGAGAGCACGAGCACGAGGCCGTCGCGCGTCGAATCCAGCCGAGCGTTGGACGGCGAGGTGGCAGTCGTTCCGGTAGCGGTCATGACTCGAAATTGTGTGACCGGCAGCGAGTCACGTACGTTTCAGGGGCATGGCCGCAGTATAGGCGGCGGCCCGGTTTTCGACGCTGCCGGCAATCAAGCTGCATGGCCTCTCCCAGGTGATTCAGGTCTTTCCCGCGTCTTCGCTTCCGCCGGAAGCGGTGGCGCGCCGGCGCCTGATGCAAGTGCAATCTGGCGCGACTGCATCGCCTCGGAACGCCCGTTTTCCGCGCTGCCGGGCGATGCCACGGTCCGGGACGGATTCACCGGACATGCCGGGACGTGGCGCCTTGGCGGATGCCCTGCACGGGTGCCGGCGTCCCGGGCCTGGCTCTCGCCGTTCGTGCACGTGCTGCGGGAACGGTATGCGTGATCGGCTTGGCACGTGCAGGCCGGGCCAACGGTTTGGGAAGCGGGGGGCAGGGCAGCGGCGGGCTTCCGTGGCTCGGGGCTCTCGGATTGCGGAAGGGCTGCGGAAGGACCGGTTGTCGTCAGCGTGGCCTCGCGGACTCCACGTCCCGTCGTCTAGCGTTTGCGAGAGTCCATCTTGGCGAGAAATAGGCGGATGTGCTCGGCCACCCAACTCGGCAGTTCGTCGGCCAGTGCCTGTTCGAAATGCTGCCTCGCCAGCCGGTCGTCCTCCAGCAGAAAGAAGACGGTTGCAAGCTCGATCCGGGCCCGCACGTAATCCGGACGCGCTGCCAGGACCTTGCGAAAGGCGGCTACTGCCTCGTTGAGCAGCGCCTGCCGCTCGGCTTCCGCTACCTGCACATGCTGAACCTTGCCGGCGGAGGCTAGGCCAAGCAGGAACAGGAACTCGGTGTCCGTCGCGCCGGCTGTCCGGTGAGTCCGCAACAGGGAAAGCGCCTCGTCGAAATGGCCGATGGCGACGAGGAGGCGCGCGTTCTCCATCGTCTCCGCCATGGCGGGACGAGGCGCCGGCTCATCCGGTTCGGGGCCGTCGGCGTGAGCGTCGGCCCAGCCGACGGCAGCGAACAAGAGCGCGCAGGCGAGTGTTCGCAACGGGAGGCAAGATGGTCGGTTCAACTTGGCCGGACCTGGGCGCGCGCGGGGACGTGGCCGGTGCCGGTGCGCTGCTCCGGTCGATACCGGTCGCTTCGAACGGCGTTCGCGCGGTCCTGGCCTCTCGGCGGCGGCAAGCAGGCGTACTACTCCGCCACTCTGGAAGCTGCTTCGTTGCGTCGACGAAGAGTCTTCCAGCGAGCGACGTTCCGGTTGTGTTCCCGTAGGGTGGTTGCGAAGGCGTGGCCGCCGGTGCCGTCTGCGACGAAATAAAGATCGTCGGTCGCCGCCGGGTGCACAGCGGCCTCAATCGAGGCGAGGCCCGGGTTTCCGATCGGGGTCGGAGGAAGTCCCCGGATCCGGTAGGTGTTCCAGCGATGCCGCCGTTTCAGGTCGGCCTTGGAAAGCATGCGCGAAGAGCCGGGGTCCATCCCGTACAGCACGGTGGGATCCGACTGCAGGCGCATGCCGCGACGGAGCCGATTGACGAACACGGCCGCGATCCGGGGCCGCTCGGACTCCTGAGCGGTTTCAGCCTCGATCATTGAGGCCAGCACGAGCGCTTCCTCCGGCGTGTGGTACGGGAGGTCGGGGCTGCGGTGCGCCCACGCTTCCGCGAGAAGCTCCGTCATCCGGGACTGAGCGCGGTGCACGAGCGCGGCGCGCGGGGAACCGCGCCGGAAGAAGTAGGTATCGGGGAACAAGGAACCTTCCGGCGGCATGGTCGCAAGCGAGCCGGTCAGCAAGTCGGATCGTTCCAGAACGGCAACCGCTTCGCGGACGGTGGTGCCTTCGACCAGGGTGATGCGATGAAGCACGGACTCGCCGCGCGCCATGGCCTGGGCAACTTGCCACATCGATGCGCGGGCACGATAGGCGTACTCGCCCGCCTGCAGGCGGTGGCCGACCCGTGTCAAGCGCAGACCAGCTTCGAACAACAGCGCGGAACGAATGACGCCGGCAGCCTGGAGGCGCGACGCGATGCCCCCCAGCGAGGTACCCGGAGGTACGATCACGGTCCGCGGGTCCGAGTGCGGCCCGTCGATTCGAAACGCTCCGTACAGCAGTGCCGCTGCCAGGGCCGGAGCCAGCAGGACGGCGGCGGCGAGCCCCCGGCCCGGCATGGGATCAGTCTGCGGGGCCGACGATGATGGATGCGTTCGTGCCGCCAAACCCGAACGAATTGGACAGCGCGGCCCGCACCGTCCGGCGCTTCGCCGCATGCGGCACGAGGTCCAGCCCCTCGGAACCGGCGCAGGGGCGATCGAGATTGAGGGTAGGCGGCACGGCGTCGTGCACGACCGCAAGCAGGGCGTAAATCGTCTCCACCGCCCCGGCCGCGCCCAGGAGATGCCCGATGGAGGATTTCGTCGAGCTGATGGACATGTCGGCCGCATGGCTGCCAAACAGCCGCCTGATGGCGCCGAGCTCGATCTCGTCGCCCAAGGGAGTCGACGTGCCGTGGGCGTTCAGGTAGTCGATGTCCGCAGGTGTCATGGCGGCATCCGCGAGCGCCGCTTGCATGCTGCGGTACCCACCGTCTCCGTCGGGTGCCGGTGCCGAAATGTGGTGGGCGTCTCCGGACATGCCGTAACCCTTGATTTCCCCGTAGATGCGCGCGCCGCGTGCCTGCGCGTGCGCAAACTCCTCAAGGACCACAATGCCGGCGCCTTCTCCCATCACAAACCCGTCACGGTCTTCGTCCCACGGGCGCGAGGCGCGCTGCGGCGAATCGTTGAAGTTGGTGGAAAGTGCCCGCATGGCCGCAAATCCGGCGATGCCAAGTCGACAGACCGACGCTTCCGCGCCGCCGGCCACCATGACGTCAGCCATGCCGGCGCGGACGATCCGCGCGGCGTCCCCGATCGCGTGCATGCCGGTCGCGCAGGCCGTCACCACCGAATGGTTCGGGCCACGGAACCCGTGGCGGATGGAGACCTGCCCTGATGCGAGATTGATGAGGCTTGACGGGATGAAGAACGGCGTGATCCGGCGTGGCCCCTTTTGCTCGAGTACCACTGAGGCTTCATAGATCGACTGGAGACCGCCGATGCCGGATCCGATCATCACCCCGGTCCGATTGCGTGCCTCGGTCGCTTCTTCATCTGGCGCCCAGCCGGAATCGCGGATCGCTTCGTCTGCCGCCGCGATGGCGTAGATGATGAACTGGTCGAGACGCCTCCGGTCCCGGACCGGCATCAGGGCATCGATGTCGAGGCCGTTGCTGGCTTCGGGCCCGGGTACCTGTCCGGCCACGCGGCACGGAAGGTCATCGGTATCGAAACCGGTCATGGGCCGGAGCCCCGACTCGCCCGCCAGCAGCCGCCCCCAGTTTGCTTCGGTTCCGACGGCCAGCGGCGTGACCAGGCCGATCCCGGTGACGGCGACTCGCTTCATGCAGGTGTCCCGCGAAAGCGGTCAGTTCACCTGTTGTTCGATGTACTGGATGGCGTCCTGGACGGTCACGATCTTCTCTGCAGCATCGTCAGGAATTTCGCAGCCGAATTTTTCCTCGAATGCCATGACCAGCTCGACCGTGTCGAGGCTGTCAGCACCAAGGTCATCGACGAAACTCGCGTTCTCGGTGACTTGATCCAATTCGACGCCGAGGTTTTCAACGACGATGTCTTTAACACGCTGCGCGATATCGCTCATGGCAAGAATCCGTCCGGTGGGTTGAGGTGGGAACAGGAGGACATAGCGCGGCCGGCGCGCGGACGCCAGCCCACTGAGCCGGTGCCCAGCATCGCCTCGTTACCATACTTCCGTCGGGATGCAAGCACTGGGGTCGAACCGGGCGAACCGAAGGCCCTCCGCGAGCGGTGGCCAGTCCCACGGGCATCGCCGGCCCGCGGCACCCGGCCTCACCCTAGGCCACCGGCGACCGTCAGGGTTTGCCCGGTCACGTAGCTGGCTTCGTCCGAGGCGAGGTAGACTGCCGCGGCGCCAATGTCCTGCGGCGTTCCAAAACGCCCCATGGGCACGCGCGCCAAGGCATCGTCACGAACGGCGTCGGGCAGGGCATTGGTCATGGCGGTTTCGATGAACCCCGGCGCGAGGCAATTCACGGTGATGCCGCGCGTAGCGACCTCGAGTGCGAGCGCCTTCGACATCCCGATCAGACCGGCCTTCGCCGCGGCATAGTTGGCTTGGCCGGGATTGCCCAGAACCCCGGATACCGAGGAGATGTTGATGATGCGGCCGGAGCGGCGGCGCATCATGCCGCGGAGCACGGCCCGAGCCAGCCGAAAGGCCGCCGTCAGGTTCACGTCGAGCACCGCCTGCCAGTCGGCGTCCTTCATCCGGAGGGCCAGTCCGTCCCGGGTGATCCCGGCGTTGTTCACGAGGATGTCGATCGGGCCGAGCGCGGACTCGACCTGCTTCACCAGTGCGGCGGCGTCACCGCCGCCCGCGAGATCCGCCACGACGCTGTGGGCACGACCCTCAAGCTCGGCGGCCAGCTCTTGCAGGGCGGCTTCGCGGGTGCCCGTCAGTGCCACCGCCGCACCGGTCCGATGGAGGGCCCGGGCAATGGCGGCACCGATGCCGCCGGAGGCCCCGGTCACCAGCGCAATCCGGTTCTGCAGATCGAACATCACCGATTCCTCCGGTTTGTCACAGGGCACGCATCAGGGCTTCCAGGTCTTCGGGCTCGGCCACGTTCATCGTCTCGAAGCCGCGGTCGATCCGTCGGGCCAGTCCGGAGAGCACCTTGCCCGGACCGATTTCGACCAGCGCCTCCACCCCGTCCAGGCGCAGCCGCTCCATCGATTCCCGCCATCGTACGCGCCCTGTGACCTGCGCCACCAGCAGATCCCGGATCGTGGCCGGCGCCCCCATCTCATCGGCGTTGACGTTCGCGATGACCGAAATGGCCGGCGGTCGAATCGTCAGCCCGCCGAGCGCCTCCTCCATCTCGCGGGCGGCCGGCTCCATCAGCGCGCAGTGGAAGGGAGCGCTGACTGTCAGGTGGATGGCGCGGCGGAAGCCGTGCTCGTGAGCCAGCGCTGCCGCGCGGTCGACGGCGGCGGCGGTACCCGACACCACGACCTGGCCGGGCGCATTGTCGTTGCCGATCGCGAGCACGTCGCCCGCGGCTGCGGCGGCGACGAGCGCTTCGGCCGCTGCCAGGTCGGCGCCGACGAGTGCTGCCATGGTACCCTCGCCAACGGGAACTGCTGCCTGCATGGCCTGTCCGCGCCGCCGGACCAGACGCACGGCGTCGGGGAGCGAGAAGGAGCCGGCGGCGGTCAGAGCCGTGTACTCCCCCAGCGAATGGCCGGCCGCGTACTGGGCGGCGCGATCGATCGTCACGCCGCCCTCGCGCTCCATCACGCGCAGCAGCGCCAGGGAGTGGGTGAGCAGGGCAGGTTGGGCGAATTCGGTCCGGGTGAGGTCGGAGTCGGGCCCCTCGAAGGCGAGCCGCGATAGCGCGAACGACAGCGCATCGTCGACCTCTTCCCAGGTCTCGGCCGCGGCAGGAAAGGCGTCGCGCACGGCCCGGCCCATGCCGGGAGCCTGTGATCCCTGGCCGGGAAAAACGAATGCGCGCGCTGTCGACATCGCTCAGACTGGAACTCGGGCGGACCGGGTAGGGCCGGGAGGATACAGAGGGACGAGGCGCGCCGTGCCCCGGCGGCGTTGCGCCCGTCCGTTGTCTCATGGCGGTGCGGGGTTCGGTCGGCCAAGCCGTTGCATGCTGTTGCAACAGATGTACAGTCGGCCCAAATCGAAGGGTCCGGTCATCGGCAGTAGAGAGACGCTCAGGTAGTCGCGATACGACGGGTCACAGCCCGTCACATACCGGCAGATACAGGCGGTGGAAGGGTCAGATTTCGGTCGAAGATCACGGTGTAGTTACGAAAGGTGCGTCCCGCACGCAATGGATACGATTGATGCTTTGAAGGCCCGGATTTCGCCGGGCGATCCCGTAAGTTTTTCACACAGGAACAACCAGATTGCTGGGCGCGTCGTGTCGCTCGGACGGGCCTGCGCCGCCGTCCGATGCGAGCTCGGCAGGCAGTACAGGGTGCCTTACGGGCGTCTCCATCCACGCGGTCCGGCCAAGGACCACTCAGCCGTCGAGGACCGTGCCCTCGGACGTTGCCGGGAGCTCCTGCAGTTGCATGGCCTCACCGCGGCCGGGTGGGTCGCGCGGCTTGACGATTCGCGTTCCCGGGCAGGCGCCTGCAACTTCACGAAGAAATGCGTGCTGCTGTCCAGGCTTTATGTGCGGTCGGCGACCCGGCCGGAGCTCGACGACACAATCCTGCATGAAATCGCCCATGCGTTGGTGGGACCGCACCACCATCATGACGCTGTCTGGCGCGCCAAGGCACGGGCCATCGGTTGCTCGGGAGAGCGTTGCCATACCCTGCAGTTCAGTCCGCCGCGCTGGATCGTGGCTTGTGCGGCGGGCTGCTTTACGCGGACAGCGCATCGACGTCGGCGCCGCGCGGTCTGTCGACGGTGCGGTGGTCCGATCACGTGGCGTGCGTGGGACGGCAGACCGGAGCGCGAACAGACGATTTCCCGCGATTGGGGATTGGCAACCAAGGAAGCCGCCGCACTCAGGTCGGCTGAACCGGTGCCGGTGGTTAAGGGCAGCACGATTCCGGCCCAGGGTGAATTTGATTTCGCCGAGGGCTGATGCGGTAGCCGGTTGTCCCGGCAGCTGCGGGCCGGCCGCCTGACCGGGGCTGCGGGGCGTACCAGAGTTTGCCAGCCGCCACCGGCCTGTCTATGGTCGGGCCGCGCCCCTGCGGGTGGCGGTGGACACGTTTTCGACTCCGCTCAAGCGGGCGGGGGGCGTGCCCGGTGGTTGGCAAATGCCCTATTACGAATCGGTACTGATTGCTCGGCAGGAAATCGGTGGCGGCGACGCCGAGCGGCTCGGCGAACATTACGAAGAAATTCTGAGCAAGGAAGGCGCAAGCGTCGTCCGGCGCGAATACTGGGGTTTGCGACGGCTCGCGTACCGGGTTCGGAAGAACCGGAAGGGCCACTACCTCATGTTTCACGTCGACGGCCCTGGCGCCGCGATTCAGGAGTTCGAGCGCCAGCTCCGAATCGATGAGAATGTGGTCCGGTACCTGACCATGCGGCTCGACCAGTTGCCCGACGGGCCGTCGATCATCATGAAGGCCCGGGCGGAACGCGAGGAGCGTCGTGATCAGGGAGGCCCGCGCCGAGAGGTCGAGCGACCACCTGCGGACGCGGTCGACGGGGGCGGGGCGGCGCCCGAGTCCGATGCGGGCGGGGAGGCCAGCGCGGCGACGGAAGCCGAACCGGCCCCGGCTTCGGATTCTGCCGCCCCCGTGTCCGGGGATACAGGGAATGACGCCGGGACCAGCGACGCGGCGGCGGGAGAGGACGAATGAGCGAGGACCAGACGACTTCGGCCCGGCCGGCCGGCGGCCCCCGCAGGACGTTTTCCCGGCGACGCAAGAGTTGCCCGTTCTCGGGACCCAACGCCCTCGATATCGACTACAAGGACGTGAAGACGCTGCAGCGATTCCTGTCTGAGCGCGGGAAAATCGTACCGAGCCGGATCAGCGCCGTTTCTGCTCCGAAGCAGCGGCAGCTGGCGCGCGCGATCAAGCGGGCCCGCATCCTGGCGCTGCTCCCGTTTGTGATTCGCTAAGGAACCTCGGCATCTGAGTCGCTTGGGTAAACCGGAGCACCTGGCGCTCGGTCTGGCCGCGGGCGCGCTCAGCGCGGCCCTGTTCGCAAGCGCCCTCGCCGAGTCCGGCGGCTTCGCCGCCGTCTTTCCCGTGCATTTCACATCCTTGCCGATCCTGTTCGCGAGCGTGAGCCTGGGGGGCGTCGCCTTCGCAGTCGCCTGTGCGACAGGAGCGCTCGGGGTCGCCGTGGGATCCGGCGCTGGACCGTACGGCGGGTTGATCTACACGGGGATTCATCTGGTGCCCGTCGGACTGATTTACCTCCGGCTACAGTTCGCCCGGCAGACCGCCGATACCCCGGCGTTTGCCGGCCGCCTGGTGTCCGAACTCACCGTCCTGGCCGCCCTGGCGCTGCTGATCGTCCTGGCCGGCGCTGGCTTCGACCCGTCTCGACTGACCGAGGACGTCGCCGTCGCCTTCGGCCAGCTGCTCGGTGCCGCTGCCCCGGATGTGCCGGCTGATGCCCGCGCCGCATTCATCGAGGAGTTCGTCCGCTATTTTCCTGGCTTCGTCGCGGTCTGGTGGCTGCTCTCGCTCGTGATCTGTGCCGTGCTCGCGCAGGCCGCGGCCCGCCGGTTCGGCATGGCCCGCTTTCCGACTCCGCCTTATCGGGCCTTCGAGGTGCCTGTGTGGCTGGTGGGCCTGTTCCTGGTGACGCTGCTTCCGGCGG
The DNA here is from genome assembly GCA_022825235.1 of Alphaproteobacteria bacterium. Lineage (GTDB taxonomy): Bacteria > Pseudomonadota > Alphaproteobacteria > TMED109 > TMED109 > VXPW01. The sequence continues at coordinate 56,783 of JAJDYI010000017.1, forward strand.
CGCTGCTGCAGGGAAACGTCGCCTCGGTGACGGGCTCATTTGCATTGCTCTTCGGCACCCCGTTACTCTTGCAGGGATTGGCCGTTATCCATACGGTCAGCCGCTCATGGCCGGGCCGCAGGCTCTTGCTGTTCGCCTGCTACGGATCCTTGATCTGGCCGTTTGCCCCGCTGGCCTGGGCCCTCGTCACAGCGCTCGGAGTCATCGAGCAATTCGGTCGCTTTCGCCGGCCGCATCTGGTTTGAGAGTGAATCATGCAGGTCATACTGCTCGAGAGAATCGGCAACCTCGGCAACCTCGGCGACACCGTGGAAGTCCGGGCCGGCTATGCGCGGAATTACTTGTTGCCGCAAGGCAAGGTACTGCGTGCGACCCCCGAGAACATCCGGCGTTTCGCGGAGCAACGCGAAGAGATCCTGGCGGCCAACGCCGCCCGTCGGAAGAGTGCCGAGGCAACCGCCGACGGGTTGCGTGACCTCGCAATCGTCGTCATCCGCCAGGCGAGCGAACGCGGTGTCCTCTATGGCTCGGTCAGCGCGCGGGACATCGCGGAGGAGGTCAGCCGGCAAGCCGGCAAGATCGACAGGTACATGGTGCGCTCCGAAGGCACCATCAAGATGCTGGGCATCCACGTCGTGGACGTTGCGCCGCATCCGGAAATCTTGGTCCCGATCACGGTCAATGTGGCCCGGAGCGAGGAGGAGGCGGTCCTTCAGGCGGAACGCTACGCGCGGGGCGAGGATGTCCTCGCGCTGGTGACCGACGACGCCGGCGATGACCCGGGCATGGACGATTCGTACGGCGATTCGACCCAGTTCCGCCCGCGAGTGTTCGAGGAGATCCCGGATGAACCGGACGCGGCGGAGACCGCCGCCGACCGGGTAGACCAGCTTCTGGACGGCGACCAGGCGCCGCCGCCGCCGGACCCTGAGGCCGCTCCGGAATCGGGTGCCGGCGACGACGCCTGAGTCAGGCTAGCTAGCCACCGCCGGGCAGACGGCATGTTCGCCGAACGTGTGCTCCGTCAACTGATACGGTTCGGCCGTCTTGAAGTGGTACTGCCGAACGGTCGCGAGATCGTTGCGACGGGCCGTGACGGGCCGTGCTTCCGCATCCGTTGCGGCAGTTGGGCCGACCTGATTCGCTTCCTGTTTCACCCCACGCTGGCGTTTGCCGAGGCGTACATGGCGGGCCGGCTGACGGTCGAGAACGCGCCGCTCCACGCGCTGGTCGATTTCCTGTACGCGAATCGGGTCGATGCCGAAGCGACACGGCCGGCAAGCGTGATCCGGAAGGTCACGTTCCCGTTGCGGCGACTGTGGCAGCACAATACGGTGCTCCGGGCCCGGCGGAACGTCACCCATCACTACGACATTCCGGGCGAGATCTATGAGGTTTTCCTCGACTCTGACCGGCAGTACAGCTGCGCCTACTTCCTGCGCGAGGACATGACGCTCGACGAGGCGCAGGAGGCGAAGAAACGGCACATCGCGGGCAAGCTCCGCTTGCAGGCAGACCAGACAGTGCTGGATATCGGTAGCGGCTGGGGCGGCCTCTCGCTGCATCTAGCCAAGGCGCACGGAGTCACCGTCAAGGGCCTCACGCTCTCGCCCAACCAGTTTGAGGTCGCCTGCCGGCGGGCCAACGACAGTGGCCTGTCGGGGCAGGTGTCGTTTCAACTCGGCGACTACCGCGACGAAGCCGGCCGCTTCGATCGAATCGTGTCGGTGGGAATGTTCGAGCATGTCGGGCTTTCCTACTACCGGGCGTTCTTCGAGACCATCCGGCGCTGCCTGGTGGACGACGGCATCGCGCTGCTTCACACCATCGGCCGGACCGCTGGCCCGGGGATTACGGATCCGTTCATCCGTCGGTACATCTTCCCGGGCGGGTATATTCCCGCCCTTTCGGAAGTTCTGCCCGTCATCGAGCGGACCGGCTTGCAGGTGACCGACGTCGAGGTGCTGCGGCTGCACTACGCCTACACGTTGCGCCAGTGGCGGGAACGGGTGCTGGCAGCCCGTGACCGGGTGCTCGAAATGGCCGACGAACGGTTCCTGCGGATGTGGGAGCTTTACCTGTCGGGCAGCGAGGCGGCCTTCCGCCACGGCGGGATGGTCGTGTTCCAGATCCAGATGGCCAAGAAGGTGGATGCGCTGCCGCTGACGCGGAACTATATGGCCGACTGAGCGTGGTTCCGGCGATCCGTGTCGGCCGCCGCTGGGGCATGGCCCGAGCGGGTCCCGGGGCCGTTCGGCCGCGCACTCCGGCATGCGGTTTGTGCATAGCGTGCATGCGTGATCTCGCCCTACAGATCGCCGCCCGTCCGGCCGGTCTGCTATAAGCGGCCCGCCGCGGGTTGCCCCCGGCCTCCGCCTGCAGCGTACCAAGCGTCATGACCCCTGCCGAGCGCCCGCAGAACCCATGTTTTTCGTCGGGGCCCTGCGCCAAGCGGCCAGGCTGGACTCCCGACGTGCTCCGCGACGCCTGCCTCGGCCGGTCGCACCGCGCGCCGGCCGCGTTGGACCGGATCCGCGAGGTGCTCGACCGCACCCGGGAAATGCTCGGCCTGCCCGCGGACCACCGGATCGCTCTGGTCCCCGCCTCCGACACGGGGGCGATGGAGATGGCGCTCTGGTCGCTACTGGGGCAGCGCGGAGTCGATGTGCTGGCCTGGGAAAGCTTCGGCATGGGGTGGGCCAGCGATGTCACGACCCAGTTGCGGCTGGAGGATGCGCGCGTCCTGGAGGCGCCGTACGGGGAACTTCCCCACCTTGGGCAGGTGGACTTCGACCGCGACGTCGTGTTTCCCTGGAACGGGACGACGTCCGGCGTGTGCGTACCGGACGACCGGTGGATCGGGACTGGCGAGGGACTCGTGATCTGCGACGCGACGTCAGCAGCGTGGGCGATGCCCGTGCCCTGGAGTCGGCTCGATGTCGCCACGTTCTCCTGGCAGAAGGCGATGGGCGGCGAAGCCCAGCACGGCGTGCTGATCCTCTCGCCGCGGGCCGTCGAGCGCCTGGAATCCTATCGACCGCCGCGGCCGATTCCCAAGATCTTTCGCATGGTCAAGCAGGGGCGCATCGACGAGGCGCTGTTCCGGGGCAGCACCATCAACACACCTTCGTTGCTCTGCGTGGAGGACGCTCTCGACTCACTCCGCTGGATCGCGGGCATAGGCGGAGAGGCCGCGACCCGGGCCAGGAGCCGGGCGAACCTGGACGCGGCCAGCCGCTGGATCGGCGGTTGCCGCTGGGCGAATTTTCTTGCCGCGCGTCCCGAAATCCGCTCCTCCACGTCGATCTGTTTCCGGATCACCGACCCATGGTTTGCGGGACTCGCGGCCGGCGAACAGCGCGCACGCGTGCAGGATCTGGCGGGCCTGCTGGAAGCGGAGGGGGTCGCGTACGACGTTGCTTCCTACCGCGACGCGCCGGCAGGGCTGCGGGTATGGGGAGGCGCCACGGTCGAGACAGCTGATATTGAGCGGCTGTTTCCATGGCTGGACTTTGCGTTCTCCGAGATCAAGCGGGGTGCTGGAGGGTGACTGACCGGGTCCTGATTGCCGATCGCCTGAGCCCTCGGGCCGCGGAGGTGTTCGCGGCCCATGGTCTCGAGGCCGTAACTGAGACCGGGCTCAACGAGGCTGGTCTCATCTGCCGCATCCCGGAGTTTGCGGGTCTTGCGGTGCGCTCGTCGACCCGGGTCACCGAGGCGGTGCTCGAAGCGGCGCGGCAGCTTCGGGTGATCGGCCGCGCCGGTATCGGGGTCGACAACATCGACGTGGCCGCCGCCACCCGACGGGGCGTCGTAGTAATGAACACGCCGTTCGGAAACTCGATCACCACCGCGGAGCACACGATCGCGCTGATGCTGTCGCTCGCGCGCAACATCCCCGCCGCCAGTGCCTCGACCCATGCTGGCCAGTGGGAGAAGTCCAAGTTCAGCGGGGTCGAGCTCTATCGCAAGACCCTGGGCCTCGTCGGCTGCGGCAACATCGGCGCCATCGTCGCCAACCGGGCCATCGGGCTCGGCATGCGCGTGATCGTCGCCGACCCGTTCCTCGCCGAAGAGCGGGCCACCGAGCTGGGCGTCGAGGTGGTGCAATACGAAGACCTGCTGGGCCAGGCCGATTTCATCAGTTTCCACGTGCCGCTGACTGATGCGACCCGCAACATGATGAATGCAGCAGCGCTCGCCCGCTGCCAGCCGGGCGTGCGGATCATCAACTGCGCGCGCGGCGGTCTGGTGGACGAGGAGGCTCTGCGGACCGCGATCACGGACGGCCAGGTGGCGGGAGCGGCGGTGGACGTGTTCCAGAACGAGCCGGCCCGGGAGAATCCCCTCTTCGGTCTCGAGCAGGTGGTGGTCACGCCGCATCTCGGCGCGTCCACCGAGGAGGCCCAGGAGAACGTATCTGTGCAGGTGGCCGAGCAGATGTCCGACTATTTGCGAACGGGCGCCGTGGCCAACGCACTGAACATCCCTTCGGTTACCGCCGAGGAAGCGAAGAAGCTCGCTCCCTACATGCGTCTCGCGGACCAGCTCGGTCGGCTAGCGGGGCAGGTGGCCGCCACGGGATTCCGCAGCGTCCACATCGAGTTCTGCGGCCAGGCGAGCACGCTGAACGTCCGTGCCCTGACGTCCGTGGCCCTGGCCGGACTGCTCAGCCCGCAGCTCGATTCGGTGAACATGATCAACGCTCCCGTGATCGCGGAGAACCGCAACATCCGGGTGACGACGGCGACCAGGGAATCCCCGGGCGATTACGCGACCGAGATCCGGCTCACCGTGCATACGCAACGGCAGCGCCGTGACGTCGCGGGGACGCTGCTGGGGCGCGAACCGCGAATCATCGGCATCATGGGAATCGATATCGAGGCCCAGCTCGGCCCGAACATGCTCTTCATCACCAACGCCGATCAGCCGGGCTTCATCGGGGCCCTCGGCACCACCCTAGGGGACAACGGCGTCAACATCGCCACTTTCCATCTCGGCCGCAGCGCGCCCGGAGAAGATGCCCTGGCACTCATCGAGGTGGACCAGCCTGTCTCGCCGGAACTCACCGACGAACTGGCCAGATTGCCCCATGTGCGGAGCGTCCGGGTCCTTCATTTCTGAGGAAAATGCGACCGGTTGCGAACGCTGTCGCGTGCTAGATTGGCACGAGATGACCTCCAACGATCAGGTTCTGTTGCCGGCGGGACTGGCAGATCTACTGCCGCCGGATGCAGAGCGGGAAGAAGCCGCCTCACGCGCGCTCGTCGACGTCTTCCGCAGCCACGGCTACGAGTCGGTCCGCCCGCCACTACTCGAATTCGAGGATTCGTTGACCGCAGGTCTCGGTGCCGCGGGCGCTGGGTCCACGTTCCGACTGATGGATCCCCATTCACAGCGCATGCTGGGGGTCCGGGCGGATATCACGCCCCAGATCGCCCGCATTGCCTCGACGCGCCTGGCTGCGGCCGGTCGGCCGCTGCGGCTCTGCTACGCCGGTGATGTGCTGCGGGTCAACGCCAGCGCCAATCGGGGCGAACGCCAGGTTCGCCAGATCGGCGCGGAACTGATCGGGTGCCCTGGAGCAGACGCAGACGTCGAGATTTTCCTGCTAACGATCGAGGCGCTCGGCACGCTCGGCATCAAATACTTCACGATCGACCTAACGTGCCCGAACCTGGTGCCGGCGGTGATGGAGTCGTCCGCGCTCGGACCCGAACTGCAAACCGAACTCGAGGACGCGCTTCGCCGAAAGAATGTCTCGGCGCTCCGCAGCCTGTCCGGAGACAGCCCGCGGATCCTGGCGGAACTGGCTGCCGCGGCTGGTCCCGTCGAGGAAGCGGAGACGCGGCTTCGGTCGATTGACCTGCCGGACCGGGCCGCCGAGGTCCGTGACCGCACCCTCGATGTGCTGGGACGGCTCCGCTCCCTGGCGCCGGAGGCGGCGCTGACCCTGGACCCGGTGGAGAACCGGGGATTCGGCTACTACGCGGGCGTTGGATTCGCGGTGTTCGCGCCGGGAGCCCGTCGGGAAATCGCGTTCGGCGGCCGGTACCGGATCAGCCCGGACGAAACCGCGTTCGGAGTCTCGTTTTTCACTGACTCCCTGCTGAGGGTGACGACCGGCCCGGTGCCGGCGCGCCGGGTCCTCGTGTCCCGCGCGGAGGATCCGGCGGTTGCCGCCGCATTGCGGCAGGACGGCTGGATTGCCATCGTGGACCTGCTGGGATCGGGCGATTCGGAGACGGCCCAGCGGGCCCGGTGCACCCACGTGCTGCGGGACGGCACGCCGGTCCCGCTGGTACCGGATTCCGGCTGATGGCGAATGTCACGGTCGTCGGTGCGCAGTGGGGCGACGAAGGTAAGGGCAAGATTGTCGACTGGCTGTCCCACCGGGCCGACGTGGTCGTGCGGTTTCAGGGTGGCCACAATGCTGGCCACACGCTCGTGGTGGACGGCAGGACCTACAAGTTGAGCCTGCTGCCCTCGGGCGTCGTCCGCGGAAAGCTCTCCATCATCGGGGATGGGGTGGTGATCAATCCGTGGGCGCTTCGCGAGGAGATTGCGACCGTCCGGGCGCAGGGTCTGAAGATCGCGCCAGACGTGCTGCGCGTGGCGGAGGGGGCCAGCCTCATTCTTCCCTACCACTGGGAACTAGACCGCTTTCGGGAGGATCGCGCGTCGGAGTTCGCGATCGGCACGACCCGGCGCGGGATCGGCCCCGCCTACGAGGATCGCGTCGGGCGGCGCGCCGTCAGGGTGTGCGACCTGTTCGATCAGCCGGGCCTGCAACACCGGATCGACACGGCGCTCGACTACCACAATACGCTGCGGCGAGGTCTCGGGCGGACGCCGATCGATGGCCCCAAGCTGCTGGACTCGCTGGCCGAGGTCGCGGAAGGACTGCGCCCGTTTGTCACAAATACCGCGACGCTGTTGGACCAGGCCCGGAGAGATCGTCAAACGGTCCTGTTCGAAGGCGCGCAGGGCGTGATGCTGGACGTGCATCACGGCACCTATCCCTACGTCACGTCGTCCAACACGGTGCCGGGCCAGGCCGCCGGTGGTGCCGGGACCGGTCCCGCGAGCGTGGGGTACGTGCTCGGCATCACGAAGGCGTACACGACCCGGGTAGGGGCCGGACCGTTCCCGACGGAGCAGGACAATGATATCGGCCGGACCCTGGGAGAGCGGGGGCGCGAATTCGGAACGGTTACCGGCCGGCAGCGGCGCTGCGGCTGGTTCGATTCCGTCATGGTGCGCCAGGCGGTGCGGGTCGCCGGGATCGACGGCATCGCATTGACCAAGCTCGACGTGCTCGACGGATTGGAGACGCTCCGCGTGTGCGTCCGGTACCGGGCTGGAAGTGACATGTTCGACTATTTCCCGCCGGGGGAGACCGCGCGGGCGTCGATCGAGCCTGAGTACGAGGAGTTCGAGGGCTGGACGGACAGCACGCAGGGAGCGCGTTCCTGGGCGGACCTGCCGGCGACGGCCGTCAAGTACATCCGGCGAATCGAGGAGTTGATCGGGGTGCCGGTCGCACTACTGTCAACCAGTCCCGAGCGAGAGGACACGATTCTGGTCCGTGATCCCTTCGCGGAGTAGACCCGCCACCAGCGCGATCCGGTCGGAGCACGGGCGGGATGCCCAGGCTGTGCACAGGCGCGGCTCGTTCACAAGCGTCGACAGCGGACAACGTCAAATGCGGAAGGAACGCATCGATGGATCTTGATCTTCAGGGGCGGACGGCGCTCGTCACCGGTTCCACGCGGGGAATCGGGTTTGCCACGGCGGTTGGGCTTGCCCGGATGGGGGCCCGCGTCATTCTGCATGGTCGTACCGACGATTCGGTGGCGAAGGGACTTAAGCGTTTCCAGGAAGCGGCAGGGTCGGCAGGAGAGGGCGCGGCCGGTGACCTGGGCGATGCGGAGGGTTGCTCCCGCGTGATTGCGGCGGTGCCGGAAGCCGACATCCTGGTGAACAACATGGGTATCTACGAGATGCGGCCGTTTAACGAGATCGACGACGCGACGTGGCTCGCGTATTTCCAGATCAACGTGATGAGTGGCGTCCGATTGGCGCGTCACTATCTGCCCGCGATGCGGCGTAAGGACTGGGGTCGCGTCGTGTTTGTCTCGAGCGAGTCCGGCGTGTTCATCCCGCCCGAGATGATTCACTACGGTTTCAGCAAGGCGGCGCAGCTTGCCATCGGACGCGGGCTCGCGGAAACCACGGCCGGAACCGGCGTGACGGTCAATTCCGTCCTGCCCGGCCCGACTTGGGTCGAGACCCAGGAGGAACGCCTCGGGAAGCGCGCGAAGGACGAGAACCGCACGATCGAGGACGTGCAGGGCGATACGTTTCGCCTGCGGCGCACGTCGTCGCTGCTGCGGCGGTACGCGACGGTCGACGAAGTCGCAAACATGATCTGCTACGTGTGCAGCAAGGCTTCGTCGGCCACCAACGGCGCATCCCTGCGTGTCGACGGGGGCGTGGTGCGCACGTACATTTGAGGCACCCGTTGCGCTTGCAAGGCGTATCATCGTCCGTGTCCGTGACATCGGAGACGTTGGCGGCAATTCCAGAGGTGGCGGTCGTCCCCATTCGGCGTGATTCGCGCTGGGTTTTCCCCGCGGCGAAATCCACCAGCGTTGAACGAAGAGCCGAGGTCGATCGCAGGGCCGCAGACGCTGTCTTCCAAACAAGCTCGTGGGCGTTGGGCCAGCCCGATCCTGCGCCCATGACGTCATGGAACTTTTCCGCGCCGAAGGCGACAAGCCGGCCGACACCGGTTCGTGCGACGTCTACTTGCTCTTCAAGTAGCTCGTCGCCATCAAGTAAGTGGCAGTGCCCGTGCGCCCGGCTGGCAACGATCGCACGCGAGCAGAAGACGCCGCACAGCCTTCAGAGATACTGTCATGAGCAAACTCGAGCAGAATAAGTCCAACGTCGTCGCCTTCTACGAACTGATGTTCAACGCGTGTCGACCGCGTGAAGCGGTCGAGCGCTTCGTGGGCGACGACTACATTCAGCACAACCCGCACGTTGCCACGGGCAAGGACGGCTTCATCAACTATTTCGAACGTATGGCGCGCGAGTACCCGGGGAAACGGGTCCACGTGAAACGGGTTGTGGCTGAAGGGGACCTCGTCGTCCTTCATTGTCGCCAGATTTGGCCCGGCGGACTCGAATACGCCGGCATCGACATCTTCCGGCTCGACGAATCAGGAAAGATCGTCGAGCACTGGGACGTACTCCAGAAAATGCCGAAGGCGAGCGCTCATGCCAACGGCATGTTCTGACGCCGCCCTGACCAACCGCCGCGGCGACGTCCCCGCCCGGACGGAACCCGACGATTGAAGCCGCACCGGCTGCCCCTCGGAAGGGGGGTGTCGCAGGCCGGTGTCACCGTCGCCCCCTCCGCCATCCCCGCTCGGTGCGGCGATGGCGGGCAGGGATATCCGCTCAGGCCGCCCGGGCCCAACGGACGGGCTCCTGGCGCAATTTTGCGAGGCCAGCGACGAGAAGGGCCTTAAGCGACGTAAACGCGTCCGCGAAGGCCTGGCTCCGCAGTTGCCGGGCACGGGCGACAGCCTGATCGATCTCTGCCGGTGACGGGGTGGGTTGGGTAGTGATCATCGATCTCTCTCCGGGTTCGGGTTGCCTTGTGAAGAAGCTAATTCCCCGTATTGGGATTACAATCCAATAAATCATCACATGATTGTTGCGGATATTGCAAAGATGACTTCAATGCCGACGTTGAACGCAATCCGCCTCTTCACCGCGACGGTCGAAACGGGGAGTTTTTCTGCCGCAGGCCGCCGTCTCGGTGTGGCACCATCGTCGGTGTCACGACAGATCGCCGCCCTGGAAGACGGCGTGGGTGCGCAGTTGCTGCTGCGCACGACGCGGAATCTCAGCCTCACCGAGGCTGGGCGGCTCTACTTCGAACGGATCTCGCGAATCCTGGCCGAACTCGACGAAGCAACGACAGCCGTTTCTGATCTTGAAGGGGCGCCGCGCGGGGTCTTGCATGTCAATGCCCCCGTCTCATTCGGCGTCCGCCATATCGCGCCTGCCATTCCGGTGTTTCTCTCCCGCTTTCCCGAGGTACGGATCGAGCTGACCCTGACTGACAATTTCGTCGATCTTCTCGAGGTCGGCGCAGACGTCGCCATCCGCGTGGGCGAACTTGAGGATTCAAGCCTGATCGCGCGCCGGCTTGCTGCCAACCACCGGGTCCTCTGTGCCAGCCCCGAGTACCTCGCTCGGGCGGGAACGCCCGAGCGTCCCTTGGACCTGACGGCCCACAATTGTCTTGTCTACACCCGTCACCAAGGCAATGTGAACTGGAACCTCGAGGGGCCGGACGGCCCCGTGGAGGTCCGCGTCGCGGGCAATCTGCGGACCAACAACACCGAAGCGCTCCATGCAGCGGCACTGAGCGGTCTGGGTGTCGCGTTGCTGCCGTCCTGGTTGGTGGGATACGAAGTGCAGTGCGGCCGACTGATTCAGATCCTGGGGGGTTGTCGGGCGTCGCCCGCCGCAATCGACACGGCCATTCACGCGCTTTACCCCGCCAACCGGCACCTCTCCAATAAGGTCCGGTCGTTCGTCGACTTCTTGGTGGAGCGCTTTACTCCAACGCCATACTGGGAAGAAGCGCCGGGAAGTGGTCAGCCTGCTCCCGTGAACCGCGGATAAACTGCTCGAGTTCCCGGCGGCGGCTCCTTCGATTGCTCCGGCTCCTGCGCGCACGGGTTTCCGGATCCTGCACCATTCGGGAAACGTCCGAGTATCCTTCGGGTGCCCGAGAGGACGCTTGGTCCCTGAATCTTCGATAGAGGTGCCTTGATGCGTCACTCAATACGCTTCACCGCTGCTGCTTTGCTGGCTGTTCTTGTCATGGGAGGAACGGCATCCGCGGTCAATGCTCCCGAGCATGTCATCAAGTACCGGCAGAACCTGATGAAAAGCGTGGGTGCGCATCTCGCCAATGTGGTGCTGCTGGCGCAAGGCCGCGTCGATTTTGCCGATGGGCTGGTCACCAACGCCCAGGCGATCGTTGATCTGCTTCAGGACTCCGGTGTCGCGTTTCCCGAGGGCACCGCCGAAGGCGATACCCGGGCACGGGCAAAGATCTGGGAGGATCCGGCCAAGTTTGATGCCGCGCTGGAGGAATCGCTGGCCACGGTTCGTGATCTCGCCGCGGCTGCCAAGAGTGGCGATCTGGCTGTGGTCAATGCGACTCTCATTCCCGTAGCCAGGAGCTGTCGTTCCTGTCACCTGTCGTTCCGGGTCCGGAACTAAGTCCGCTCTACCTCACCCACCCGTTGAGGGGTGGTCGCGACCCGTCGCCTCAGGCAGTCCCGAACCCTTCGACGTTGGTGGCGGTGATTCGGAAGCTCTTTGTCAGACGGAACGTACATTCGGTGGCGCCCCATGCTTGCTTCCGGAGGTCGGTGGTTTGGCCCAGGTCATACCGCCACCACCACCCGGAGGTGCGTTCCTGGCGTGGCTTCGAACGTGGTCTTCGGGTCGGTGACGCTGGCGGGGTAGAGGCAGGGCGCGACAAGGGCGTTCCCTATTGGCGCCAGATATGCCAACAGGCGGGCTTCCGACTGTCGGTCACGGGACCTCCTGGTAGTTCCCAACTCCCCCTGCGCCCGCTTGGTTCCGGACCGGGACGCCGCTAGGCAATCTAGAAGCTGTATCTGATGGAAACGACGGCCTCGGACTCGTCGAGTTGCATCAGCGAGGCGCCGTCGACCGCAGCGTCCGCGCGTGCATGGTTGAATCCCAGGTTGGCGGACAGACCCCGGGCGATGTCGTATTGAAGCCCCGTCGCGGCCGAGAACTCGTCCTGACCCTTGATCCGTCCGAAGTGTGCGCCTACGGATATTCCAACCACGCCGGTCTTGGTGCGCACGCCGGCGGAAACGAACCAGCGGTCGAGCTTCCGGGTGATCGTGGTCAGGCGTTCCAAGCCCACGCCGGCGTCATAGGTGGTGCTGCCGTAGATCATCTCCGCGACCGCCGTAACTGCTCGGGTATCGAAGCGCCCAGAGCCATCGGCCGTGCGATACACCGCGTCAGTGGCTCGGAAGGTGATGCGGTAATCCCGGTTGCCGGCTGGCCTCTGGAACATCGCCCCGACATCGAGGTTGCCGTCCCTATCCACCGCGGTGCTCACCACCCACGGCCCGAACCGGCCGTGATAGCCGGCTCCGGGATCATCGAGATGACCCAGGACGTCGTCGAACGCGAGGATGCCGTTCCCGGCACCGCGCCGCCGTCGGGTCTGCTCACGAACGATCCCGGAGACATCGCCGATCAGTAGCGTTCCCCACGCGCTCCCAACGGAGATGGCCCCGTTGTCGATGAACTGTTCGTCCGAACGAAGCCCGATCGCCGCATCCGTTGCGTACTGGCCGAAGTAGGTCAACGAAACCCGCCAGCTGTTCGGCAGCTGGGCCAGCGCCGCCACTTGGGCGTTGCCGATCAGACCGGCGTCGGGTGCGTTGTCATGTTCCGAGCCAGTCGACATCGAGGTATCGAGAAGACCAGTGAGCACCAAGGTGATGTCGCCAATTTCGGCCGCGAGCGGCTCCTCCAGTGACGACAGGCTCTCGTAATTGAGGGACAACTCCTGGGCAGCACTGGTCCCGGGTGCTGCGGGAAGGAGAAACAGGACAATGCCAAGCCCAAAAACAGGCCCATGCAGGTACCGGAACACCATCGTTCTAGGCCTTGGTCGGGAAGGTGACCTGGAAGGCCTGACGGGAAATCGCGCGGCCGGCTTTCATGGCGGCGGTGTGGTCCATTTCCCAGTGGACGCCGCCGTAGAGCCGGCTCATCCCATTCTCTTCGGCCATGTGGGAGAGGCTCGTCCAGTGCCGCGTGACACCGTTCAACTGCGGCCAGAGCACCTGGTCGGGTGACTGGCCGGAGAACGCAACGTCATCGCGGCCATAGAGCAGAGCGATCATCTCGGCAGCCGCGGCCCCGAACGTCGAGTGTCCTGACGTGTACGACGGGAACTCCGGCGTGGGGATGTAGCTGTGCCAGCTCGCATCCTGTGCCACGCGAGGGTCGGGATTCTTGAAGTCTGGTGCCCGCGCTCGAATGGCGCTCTCGGGGCGGACGATGTCGTAGTGGTACTTGCAGTCCCAGGCGCAGATGGAGGCGTCGCATTGGGTCATGCCTAGCAAGGCGAAGGCACGCGCGAGTTCGATGAAGCTGAGATCGCGGTCCTGCAGGATCTGCATCGCGATACAAATGAAATGGCCGGGAGGAGTCACGCCCCAGGGACCGTCCTCCCAGAACAGCGCAATTTCCGACTCGTTGGCAGTGCGAATCTCGCTGTCCATGCCTCCGAGCACACGAATCGTGTGGAACGCCTCGGCGAACTCGGGGCTTGCCGGGTCGTAGAAATCGGCGGGGCGAAACTGCGCGCCGCTGGTCATCGTCCAGGGCTTGATCTGACCTTGGCCCGGATAGAGACCGCGGTCGAACGAGGCGAACGCGGGACCGGGCCGGGCGCCGTAGAACGGTCCGGTTGGAAGCCAGCGGAGCGCATCCGCGCGCTTCTGGTAGCGGCTCAGGTAATAGTTCACCTCGCCGGGTTCGGACCCGTCGTCGACCCTCATCTTGATCACGTGTCGGCCGACTGCTTGGCCCCAGTCGACTCCCAGAGACTTCGCCTCGCTTCCCGGAAAACGGTTGAGGAAGGCAATTCGCTCAAAGAGAAATGGTTGCTGAAACGCCTCTGCTGCCGCGGTAGCGAAAGCCACGCCGTACGCGACCTCGGGATCGGCGCCGGCAGGGCCTGGCCCGACACCAAAGGGTTCTTCATAGGCTTGGATGAGACCATTTGCCGCCAGGAAGCCGGCCGACATGGCGAGGCCGTAGTTGTAAGCGGCGCGAGGGGTCAGGACTCGTTGGTCGCGCACCTGCTGGAGTGCCGCGTCCACCCAGTGGAAGACCGTGTTGCGGTTTTCCGGCTGCAGAACCTGGGTGGCGTAGGACGAAGCATGCCCGTACGTGGCCACTTGGGGGCCGACGCAGGCGGTGAGAGAACCAACGGATGCGGCTGCCGCTCCGGCAGCCAGGAAGTGCCTTCTTGAATGACGCATGGTGACTCTGTTTTTCCGGGACAGGCAACGAACCCCCGTTTCCGGGTCAACCGGGTCCAATCAGGCAAGACTGGAAAGGAAACGGGCGGGGCGACTACCGGCTACTGGGCCCGTACGGCGGGCTGCTGTCGTGCTCAGGCGAGTACGCGGGCGAAGCCGGGGGTGCGCCGAGGGCGCCCAGACGAATACGTATCCGGCGCTTCAGCCCTCTGTACGATCCGAAGTGACCGGCGTTCAGCCCCAATGATGGCCGAGGCGCGGCTGGCCTTGGTGATGGCGCCCCGTTTGAAATTCCGGAGCCGCAGTGAAATGAAGTTCTTGGGAGTTGAAGGTTCGTTGTGGCCTGGCCCCAAAGGATCTGCTGACCGAGCATTTATCGCTGTTGCTGAATTTTTCACCACAAGTGATCTTCCCGTGACCATTGGGTCCGCTTTCGGATCGGGCGGCGATGATGCCGGTGGTGGCCCATCCGCACAATGGCCGCCAAGAGAAGTTCAGCGCAGGTAAACGAAGAATTGTCGAGGGGTCCGGATCAGCGAAAGGATCGGATCAAAGAACGCGTGCAGACCGTCCGTTTGCGTTGCAAGCGGTGCCCACCATTCCGATCAGGATCTCGCCCTCGTGCTGTAGTGCCCGGTCCCATTCCGGTCTGGGCGCGCGGGCGATACCGCGGTGGGGCCGATTCCGCAACCGAGAGCAAAATTCCACGAATTGACCCGCTAACGGCTTCTTGAACGGCACCTCCATTCTTCACTGGAGTCGGCTGTCGGATCCTTGCTTGCGCCCCGTGGCCGCTGCCTCCGGCCGGGTGACTTCACCGCCCGGTGTTTGATCTGCTGAACGGTGGTATGCGCTGCTCCTCCACGGCATGACAGGCGACAGTGCTATGTCCGTATCGCGCCGGTTCCGGCCTTTCCTGCAGGCATCGTTCGTTGGCGAATGGGCATCGCGGGTGAAATGCGCAGCCCGGCGGTGGATCGATCGGATCCGGGACCTCGCCTGGCACCGGCGCCCGTGCCCGTCCGGCCATGGCGACATCCGGGATCGTATCAAGCAGCAGGCGCGAGTACGGATGCTGGGGGTGGCGAAACAGATCCCCTGCGGTGGCGACTTCGCACAACCGTCCCAGGTACATCACCCCGATACGCGATGACACGTGATTGACGACAGAAAGGTCGTGGCTGATGAACAGGTACGTCAGGCCGAACCGTTGCTGCAGGTCCTTCATGAGATTGAGGATCTGTGCCTGGACCGACACGTCCAGCGCCGAGGTCGGTTCGTCGCACACCACGAAGTCTGGGTTGGCAGCGAGCGCGCGGGCGATGGAAATGCGCTGGCGCTGGCCTCCTGAGAATTCGTGCGGATACTTGCGGCCGTCGTCGGGAGACAGGCCCACCTGCTGCAGCACTTCCGCCACCTTTTCCGTCCGGTCCGACCTGCTGCGGACCAGCCCGAATGCATCGAGAGGCTCCGCCACGACATCCGCCACCCGCCAGCGAGGATTCAGACTCGCGTACGGATCCTGGAAGATCATCTGCATCCGGCGGCGGAGCGGGGCGATGTCCGCCCGCCGCCGTAGGGCCGCCAAATCGGTTCCGTCAAAGACAACACTTCCCCGGGTGGGCCGGTCGAGGCCGACCACCATGCGCGCTACGGAGGACTTCCCGCAGCCGGATTCACCAACCAGACTGAAGGTTTCCCCCCGCCGGATCGAGAACGCCACCCCGTCGACCGCCTTCAGGGCCTGAACCGGCAGCCCTTCCAGGAGGCGCACCAGCCCGGGTTTCGAGACGTCGAAGGTCTTCGCCAGATCGCGGACTTCGATGAGTGCTTCCGGGGTGTCAGTCATCTGCGCACCCGTCATCGAAGAGCAGGCAGGCGACCGATGCCGAATCCGCCACCATCCGCAAGGCGGGACGAGTCTCGCGGCACCGCTCCGACGCGTCCGGACACCGGGGGTGGAAGGCGCACCCCACCGGAATCTCGTGCAGGCGCGGCATGGCCCCGTCGATCTGCGCCAGAGGTGCGCTGTCGCTTCCAAGGCGTGGGATCGATTCCATCAGACCCTGCGTATACGGGTGGTTGGGGGATCTCAGGATCTGGCGGACGGGCCCGACTTCGACGATGCGCCCCGCGTACATCACAGCCACACGATCCGCGGTTTCGGCAATCACGCCCATGTCGTGGGTGATGAGCATGATCGCCGTGCCGTGTTCCCGGCACAGCCGCTTGAGCAGCGCGATGATTTGCGACTGGATCGAGACGTCGAGTGCCGTGGTCGGCTCATCGGCGATGATGAGCCGGGGGGCCGCGCAGATAGCCAGGGCAATCACCACACGCTGGCGCATCCCGCCGGAGAATTCGTGCGGATAGGCGTCGATCCGCTGTGCGGGCGCCGGAATGCCGACCTCCTCCAAGAGGCGAAGCGCGTGCCGGCGGGCGTCCGCGGCGGTTCGGTCGGAGTGCGCGAGGATGGTCTCGACCAACTGCTGGCCGACGGTGAAGAGCGGATTGAGGCTGGTCAGCGGATCCTGGAAAACCGAGCCGATTTCCCTCCCCCGGATGTGACGTTTGGCGTCATCCGGCAAGCAGTCGATGCGCCGGCCCGCAAACCGGATCTCCCCGCCCGCGATCCGACCCGGCGGTTCAATGAGCCCGATGATGGCCGCACCGGTTACTGACTTCCCGGCTCCCGACTCGCCAACCACGCCGAGGACCTCGCCGGCATCGATCGACAGGGAAACATCGTCGACGGCCACGAGCGTGCGCTGACGCGCGGGGAATTCGACCCGCAGGCGGTCGACTTGCAGCAGTGCCATGATGGCTACCGCAGTTTCGGGTTCAGGGCGTCCCGCAGCCAGTCGCCGAGAAGGTTCACCGCGAGGACGAGGATCGCCAGGGCCGCCCCAGGGAAGATGGTGATCCACCACTCGCCGGAGAACAGGAAATCGTTGCCGATCCGGATCAGGGTCCCGAGCGAGGGTTCGGTCGGCGGCACGCCGACACCCAGGAAGGAAAGGGTGGCTTCCGTGATGATGGCGACGGCCAGGTGGATCGTCGCGATCACCAGCACCGGGCCCATCGTGTTTGGAAGAATGTGTTTCAGCATGATCATCAGGGGATGAATGCCGATCAGTCGGGCTGCCTGGACGTACTCCTTGTTCTTCTCGACCAGCGTGGTGCCGCGCACGGTGCGAGCGTACTGCACCCATCCGGAGATGCCGATTGCGAGGATCAGGACGGGAATCGCCAGCTGATCCTGCATGTGTGCCGGCAGGGCGCTGCGCAGCACGCCGTTGAGCAGCAGCGCGATCAGGATGGTCGGGAATGACAGCTGGATTTCTGCCGTTCGCATGATCCATGCGTCAAGGCGGCCACCGGCGTATCCGGCAAGAAGCCCGAGACCGACGCCGAGAATGAGCGCGAGGGCGACCGAGGCGAGCCCTACGCCGATCGAAACCCGGGATCCGTAGAGAATCGCTGACAGAACGTCGCGGCCCTGGTCATCGCTGCCCAGCAGGAAACCGTGGTCTTCGCCGGCCATCCACGACGGCGGGACGTGCGCATCGAGAATGCTAAGCGACGACAGGTCGAACGGGTCCTGCGGGGCGATCAGGGGAGCGAGGAGCGCCCCGAGCAGCATGATCACCGTAACGGCGGTGGCGACGACGACCGTCGGGGAGCGGGAGAAGCTAAACCACAGGTCGCTGTCGAGGAGGCGCCTGCGCGCCGTTCCTGGCGGGTCGGGCATGGGCGCAGTCATTCGAACGGACTCATGAGCGGGCTTCGGCGTTGCGCGCGGACCGCAGCCGCGGATCGATGACGTAGTAGAGGATGTCGACCACGAGGTTGATGGCGACGACGATGAAAGCGATCAGGATCAGGTAGGCGGACATGATCGGAATGTCGACGGTCTGGATGGACTGGAGGAACAGGAGACCCATGCCGGGCCACTGAAACACGGTCTCGGTGATGATCGCGAACGCGATGATCGAGCCCAACTGCAGCCCGGTCACGGTGATGACCGGGACCAACGCATTTTTCAGCGCGTGCCGGAAATGGATCACGCGGTCGGGCAGGCCGCGGGCCCGGGCAAACTTGATGTAGTCTGTCCGCAGCACTTCCAGCATCTCCGAACGCACGAGTCGCATGATGAGTGTCATCTGGAACAGTCCGAGGGTGATCGATGGCAGGATCAGAGCCTTCAGCCCGGTCGTGGTCAGCAGTCCCGTCGACCACCAGCCGAGGTCGACCACGTCGCCGCGCCCGAACGAGGGAAGCCAACCCAGGATCACGGCAAACACGAAGATCAGCAGAATGCCGATCAGGAAGGTCGGAAGCGACACACCGATCAGGGACACCGTCATCAGCACGTGCGAGAGCCACGTGTTGCGATGCAGGCCGGTGTACACCCCGATGGGGACCCCGAACGCCAGTGCGAACAGCGCTGACAAGATGGAAAGCTCGAGAGTCGCCGGCATGCGCGACAGGATCATGTCTGCGACCGGCTTCTTGTGCTGGTAAGAGATGCCGAAATCGAAGGTGGTGGCGGCGGACACGAAACGGCCGAATTGCACCAGGACCGGGTCATTGAGACCCAGGGTTTCCCTGAGTTCCTCGCGCTCCTCCAGAGTCGTCTCGATGCCCACCATCTGATGCACCGGATCGCCGATGAACTGAAACATCAAGAAGGCGATCAGCGCGACGAAGAACATCACCAGCAGTGACTGCGCCAACCGTTTCAGGATGAAGGCAAGCATCGTCGTGGTTCTTGTCTCTCTGGGGCCGGTCACCCGACCGGCCGTTACGGCGACGATCAGGCATGACGTTCCGGTCGGCACGGGCAAACGCAACCGCCGCCGCGTACTAAACATGCCCGCCCGCCGCCAGCGGCGCCAATGTCCGATTCGATGTCATCGCGATCCGCGCGCGGCCCGGCCGCGCGGTCGGCAGCAACGCACACTGTCAACCCCGTCGATCGCCGCGGCGACCAGGACGGCAGTTGGCCCCAAGGGCGAGCGCCGCGGCCGGTGCCTGGCCAGCACCTCCCACGGGAGGAGTTCGCCGCGACCTTGGACGCTGTGCGGCTCTGGCCGGCTGACGCTAGGCTACGGCGCAGTCGTGGTGGCGGTACTCCTGACGACCGGGCCAGGTGGGCATCCCGAAGCGGGTGGTTCCGGTGGCACGACCTGAAGGAAGAGGAGAAGCCTTGGAAAACTCTCGCGTCTTTCTTGCAGACCGTTCAAGAACGATCTGCTTCCGGTTGATCGTTCCGGTGAGTGGAGTCAGCCATGCCGTTCGCTGAAACCCCTACTGGCAGGCTGCATTTCCAGGTGCTGGATGCAGTGCCTCAATGGGTCACGGAGCCGGAGACAGTCCTCTTCCATCACGGAGTTGCCGCCAACCTGCATCTCTGGTCCCGGTGGATTCCGGAATTGGCCGACCGATATCGAATTGTTCGCTTTGATACCCGGGGGTATGGCGGCTCGGCGGCGGCAGGCAAGGATTTCGAGTACACATTCGAAGCCCTCACGGACGATGTGCTGGCTGTTGCGGACGCCGCCGACACCGGGAAATTCCATTTTGTCGGCGAGTCAATGGGCGGCACGATTGGCGTGGCGCTGGCTCTCCGCGCGCCGGAGCGCCTGCATAGCCTGATCCTCTCGAATGCGGCGGCGCGTGGCGGTCAGATCCAGAACGTCGATGGCTGGAGGGCGATTGCCGACGGCGACGGCGCCAGTGGCTGGGCCCGGCAGATGATGGAATGGCGCTTCTATCCGGACATGCTGGATCGTGAGGTGTACGACTGGTTCAAGGGTGTCCACGAAGCGAGTTCGATGGACGTCAACCTGGCGCTGGCCGACTTGCTGCTGCAGGCCGACTTCATGCAGCAGTTGGAAGCCATCGACGTACCGACGTTGCTGTTGGTCCCCGAGGCGAGCCCCTTCATTGCACTCGATCTCATGGCCGAGATGCGGCGCCGGCTGCCGCAGGCGGAACTGCAGGTGTTCGCACACTCCAAGCACGGCCTGCCATTGTCCCATGGCCCGCAGTGCGCGGCCGTGGCGCGGAACTTCCTGGACCGCCAGTAATCCTCGGGACCCTGACGGCAGCTCGCGCGGCCCAGGCGGTCGCAAAGGCCCCGGTCTTCGCCGGGAGCGCCCGCGCCTGCGGTTCCCGGTCGGACCCGCCCTGGGGCGTTACCGGATGTTCACGTAGTACAACATGAACTGGTTGTCGGGGCGCTGCCTCAGATCGACGCGGTCGCTCTTTCCCCAGGCGAGACCCTGCTGGTGGAGGGGGATGTAACTGAAATCGTCGTGCACCACCCGGTAGGCCTCGGCGATCATGGCGTCCCGCGCCGTGGCGTCGGTCTCGACGAGCACCTTGGCCGTGAGCGCGTCGACCGCCGGATTGCAGTAGTTGCCGAGATTGAACTTGCCCGCGCCGTCAGCCTCCTGACAGTGGACCAGGTTGTACAGGACGTTCCAGCTGTCGAAGCTGCCCGGGGTCCAGCCAAGCAGATAGAAGCTCGTCTGGTAGGCGGGTCCCAGGACCTTCTTGAAAAAGAGTGCCTTTGGCTGGGCCAGCAGCTTCACCCTGATGCCGACCTTGGCAAGCATTGCGCTGACGGCAATGCATATCCGTTCGTCATTGACATAACGGTTATTCGGGCAATCCATCCCGATCTCGAAGCCGTCCGGGAAACCAGCGTCGGCCAGCAGCTGTCTGGCTGCTTCCGGATCGTAGGCGTGTCGCTCGAACTCGCCCGCCCGCGCGAACAGCGCGGGTGAGATCATCAGGGCGGAGGGAGTGGCGAGATCCCGCATGACCTTGCTGCGGATCGCCTCGACATCGATCGCATGGTACAGGGCGGCCCGTACCCGCTTGTCTTTGAAAGGATTGCCTCCCCGAACGTCGGATTCCAGCAGTTCGTCGCGGCCCTGATCGAACCCGAGAAAGATCGTTCGCAGCTCCGGGCCCATCAGGACGGACGTCCCGTCGTTTGTCTGCACGCGTCCGATGTCCTGCACGGGCACGGGATACGCCATGTCGACCTGCCCGGACAGCAGTGCGGCGACCCGGGTTGCGTCCGAGCTGATGGGCGTCATCACCACTTCAGTCAGGTTGTGTTTGGGCCGATCCCACCAGTCCGGGTTCGGCTTCAAGACCGTCCTTACGTCGGTTTCGCGTTCCACCACCATGAACGGGCCGGTGCCGTTGGTGTGAAAGTTCGCATAGTTCTCCGTGCCGGCAGTGACGCTGGCCGGCCGCACCGCGTTGTGTGCTTCCGTCCACTCCCTGTCCATGATGAACCAGGTGCCCCATTCAGAGTGGAGGATCGGATTGGGCGCAGGGGAGATGAAGTCCACGGTGTAATCGTCGACCTTGACCACCTTGACGTCCGACCCGATGCGGGTCTTGAGATCTGAGCCCGCCGCCCGCACCCGATCTGCCGAAAACACCACATCGTCCGCGTTGAAGTCGTTTCCGTTATGGAACTGCACGCCTTTCCGCAGGTGGAACCGCCATCGCGTTGGTTCCAGTGCTTCCCAGCGTTCGGCCAGGGCTGGCTCGATCTCCAGGTCAGGATTGCGCCGGATCAGGCCCTCGTAGACGTTGCCGAGGAAACCGAGCGTGAAGGTCTCGTTCAGTACGTAGGGATCGAGGCCCTGGGCATCACCTTGGAATGCCCATCGGAGCGTCTTTGCCTCGACTGCGCCGGCCGCCAACGCGGCGACCATGGCCGCAGCAAGGGCCTTCCGTCCTTGTATCACGCAAACTCTCCCGTTCGCATTGGGTCTGCGCAGGGTCTCTAGGAGAGCTCGCGCCTAGCGACCTGACCGCGGACCTCCCATTGTGCCCCGGTCACTGCACGCCCCCGCTATACATCGCTCCGGGGCGTCCCGCCAGCCGGACGGCGGTGTATCCGGACGGAACGATGGACTTGTGCTGGAGCGGCCTTCCGTCCGGTCTCGTCGGTCGCGAGGCGGCAATTTAGGTGAACCCCTCACGCGTCCTCGCCTGAAGATTCCTGGGTCAAGACGACAGGAGTTGTGGCAGGCCGCCGCGCCGCGAGGGAACGGGCCCCCGGGGATGGCAGGTACGCCGTCAGTCAGCCAGCGTCGATGACCTGATCCGAGGGCGGCAGCGCCTTCAGCGCCATCGGCACCTGTTCGTTGCGAGCCACGGCGTCACGCATGGATGCCTGGACCTTCTGGAAGGCGCGGACCTCGATCTGACGGATTCGCTCACGGCTGACACCGAACTCGTCACTCAGCGACTCGAGCGTGCGCGACGGTTCGCGCAGCCTGCGTTCGGTGAAGATCCGTCGCTCGCGGTCACTCAGCTCGGCGAGGGCCCGGCCCAGGAGGGCACGCCGTTGCGCCAGCTCTTCGGATTCGGCCAATGCCTCTTCGATATCCTCTTCGTCGCTCTCGACCCAGTCCAGCCATTCCGAGCCGTCTTCAGTGTCGCCGACAGGGGCATTCAATGACTGGTCGGCGCCGGCTAGACGCCGGTTCATGGACACGACCTCGCGCTCCGGGACATCCATGCGGCGGGCAATTTCCTGGACCTGCTCGGGCGCGAGGTCGCCGCTGTCAATGAGCTGGAGGTCATTCTTCATCCGACGGAGCCCGAAGAACAGTTTCTTCTGGGCGGCGGTCGTGCCGATCTTCACGAGTGACCAGGAGTGCAGGACGTATTCGGTGACTGCCGCGCGGATCCACCACATCGCGTACGTAGAAAGACGGAATCCCTTTTCCGGGTCGAATCGCTTGACCGCTTCCATGAGCCCGATGTTCGCTTCCTGGATGAGGTCGGTGACCGGCAGGCCGTACCCGCGGAAGCGCATCGCGATCTTCGCGGCGAGGCGCAGGTGGCTGGTCACGAGCCGGTGGGCCGCGTCGATGTCCTGGTGCTGACGCCACGCCGTGGCGTCCATGTACTCCTCTTCCCGGCTCAGCATCGGGAACCGGTTGATTTCCTTTAGGTAGCGCGCCAGTCCTGTTTGGGTGAGGACCGGCAGTGCGAGGTTGGCCATGCGTGGACCGCCCGGCGAGCAGAAGGGTGTTAGGCGTGGAGGAAACTTGCCTCCTATAGATGACGCTTGTGCGCCGTTTGATCAAGGGCTGCGGGAGAATTCTGGCGGGCCGCCTGCAGGTCCGCGACGAGCTGTTCCAGGTCGGGCGGGGGGTTGGCCTCGAGGCGGAGTGCCGACCCGGTCACCGGATGGGTCAGCGTCAGTTGGTGCGCGTGAAGCGCCTGGCGTGGGAAGGCGGCGAGGCCGGACCGGAGCGATGAATGGAGCTTGGCGGACGGGGTGCGCGCACGGCCGTAGAGCGTGTCTCCCACCAGCGGACACTGGACCGAAGCGAGATGCACCCGAACCTGGTGGGTGCGCCCGGTCCCGAGTTGGCACTCCAGCAGGCTGACTTCCCTGTTCACGTCGAACAGCGTGCGATAGCGCGTGTCCGCTGCCCGTCCACCCCGCGCCACCACCGCCATTCGAGTTCGGTGCCTGGGATGCCGGCCGATGGGGCGGTCGATGCGACCGATTCTGGGGACCGGCACGTCCCAGCAGATCGCAAGGTACGTACGCTTCACTTCGCGGGCCGATATGGCCGCCGCGAGGCGAATGTGCGCTTCGTCCGTTTTGGCAGCAATGATCAGACCGGACGTATCCCGGTCCAGCCGGTGCACGATCCCCGGGCGCGCCACGCCCCCGATGCCCGAGAGACTGTCGCCGCAGTGGGCGAGCAGGGCATTCACGAGGGTGTCTCCATGGTGGCCGGGTGCGGGATGCACGACGAGGCCGGGTTGCTTGTTGACTACGATCAGGTGTTCATCCTCGTAGGTAATGTCGAGGGGGATGGCTGCGGCAGGCTGTGCGGGCGGGAGCGGAGGAGGAATCCGGACCCCGATCCGGGCGCCGGGACGGACGATGTGCGCGGGGTCATAAACGGCCACCCCATCGAGGCTGACCTCGCCCGCCTCGATCAATGCCTTGGCCCGCGACCGGCTCAACGCCGCCACTTCGGCAGCCACCAGCCGATCGATCCGCATCGGTTGCGCGTCCTGCGGTACGATCCAGTCAATTTTATGGGAAGGGCCAGTGGGGGGCACGGTTGCTGAATCTCCCTCAGGACAGAACTGCACGCATCCTGCTGGTCGTGGTGATCGTGATGGGGGCGGCCATCCTGGCCGGTACAGCCGTACTGATCGTAGCGCTCATCGATCTCGCCAGTCAGCTGGGATCGGGCGCACCGGCTCTCCCCGTGGCGGGCCGGCATGCCTGAAGCCGGTCCCGAAGTGGTGGCCGGGCCAGCGATACTGGATACGGTGCGCGAGGCGGCCCGCGCGGCAGCGCCACAGGAGGCCTGCGGGCTGCTGCTCGGCCGCCACGAATCGGGACGGGTCGTGCTCAGCGCCTGTGTGCCGAGTCAGAACATCGCCGCCGAGCCGATTCGCCGGTTCGAAGTGGATCCCGCAGTCCGGCTCCGCGTGCAGCGCGAGACGCGTGACGGCGGCGAGGCCATGGTTGGCCTGTACCACTCCCACCCCGCCGGAACCGCGGTGCCGTCGGCCACGGATCGCGAGTGCCTGTACGAACCCGGGCTGGTGTGGCTGATCGCCGGGCGTGGCCCGCGCTGGACGATTCGGGCCTGGCTGGCCCTGCGGGACGATTTCCGCGAACTTCCCCTGATGGTTGCGGACGTCTGAGCTTGCCTCAGGCGTCCGTGCCCCCGACAGTGAGACCTTCGACCAGCATCGTGGGCTGTCCGACGCCAACCGGCACCAGCTGCCCCTGCTTCCCGCAGCTGCCAATCCCGGGATCGAGCTGCAGGTCGTCGCCGATCAGCGTCGCCTTCTTGAGGACTTCGAAGCCCGACCCGATCAGCGTTGCGCCCTTGACCGGGGCAGTGATCTTGCCGTCTTCGATCAGGTAGCTCTCGTTCGCCGAAAACACGAACTTCCCGTTGGTGATGTCGACCTGACCACCGGCGAAGCTCTTGGCGTAGAGGCCCTTCTTGACCGATCGCACGATCTCTTCCGGATCCCGGTCGCCGGCGAGCATGATGGTGTTGCGCATCCGCGGCATGGGCTGATGGGCATAACTCTGCCGGCGCCCGTTGCCGGTGGACACGGTCCCCATCAGGCGGGCGTTCTGGCGGTCCTGCATGTAGCCGACGACGCGGCCGTGCTCGATCAGCGTCGTGTTCTGCGTGGGCGTCCCTTCGTCGTCCATCGTGAGCGAGCCCCGGCGTCCGTCGAGCGTCCCGTCATCGATGACCGTGATCGCTTCGTTGGCCACGCGTTCGCCCATGAGCGAGCTGAAGACACTGGTCTTCTTTCGGTTGAAGTCGCCCTCAAGACCATGTCCGATGGCTTCGTGCAGCAGGATGCCGGGCCAGCCCGGACCGAGGACCACGTCCGTCTCGCCGGCAGGCGCGGCCCGCGCGTCAAGCAGGACCAGTGCCTGACGAAGCGCCTCGTCGATGTGGTGACCCCACGTATCGCGGTCCAGCAGCACGTCGTACCCGTGTCGCCCCCCCGATCCGTAGCTTCCGGATTCCATTCGGTCGCCGTCACGTACGACCACGCTGACGTTGAGGCGCACCAGGGGCCGCACATCGGACGCGGCCGCCCCCCCGGCACGGATGATGCCCACCGACTGCTGTGAACCGGAGAGCGTGGCCGAGACCTGCTGGACCCGCGGGTCCAGGCCGCGAGCGTACCGGTCGATCTCCGAGAGGAGTTCCACCTTCTGCTGGAACGGAACCGCCCCGATCGGGTCGTCGTCCCCGTAGCGACGCTCGTTGGCGAGTGGCGGCGCGAGTTCCAAGGTTCCCGATGCCCCGCGCGTGACGGACCGCACGGTGTCTGCGGCGCGTCGAAGCGAATCGGTGCTGAGTTCAGAGGCATGGGCATAGCCCGTCCGTTCCCCGACTACCGCGCGCAGTCCGAACCCCTTGGCATGGTGGAACGCGGCCGTGCGGATTTGCCCATCATCCAGCGTTAGGCTTTCGGAGCGCGCATTCTCGACGAAGAGCTCGCCGTCGTCGGCCCCGGTCAGGGCCTGCTCGACGATGGGCAGGGCCTGATCACGGTCCAAGCCGCCGAGATCCGTGAAAACGCTGCCGAGTGGGTCGGGGTGTGACATGGGGGATCAGCTCCGCTGCAGACGGGATGGCATCAACGATATGGGGATTCCGGCGCGCGTTCTCCAGCCGCTCACGTCCCGACCCGAGACGAGGGACGGGCGTCGATGCCGGCCCGCCAACGTGCGAGGTGCTGGAGTGATTCGTCGGGCTGGGTCTTCACCATCCTCGCAAAGTTCACCGTGATGTACGCGGAGATGTCAGCCATGGAGAATGTCTTGCCGGCGACGAAGTGGCTGTCTTTCAGGCGGGCATTCAGGTCCTCGAACCAGAAACCGAGCCGTGCAAAGCCCCGTTCGGCGAGCGCCGGGATCTGGGCGAAGTTCCTAGGGCCGGCAATCGCGCGGTCCTCGAACCGCGGACTGGTGTTGCGGAGGGCTTCGGCTACGGCCTGCATGCCCTCGAGTTCCACCCGGCGGTGCCAGTTCTCGATCATGGCCTTCTCGAGGGGCGTGGTTCCGAACAGTGCCGGTTCCGGCTGGAGGGCCTCGAAGTACCTGCAAATGGCAACACTCTCAGTGATTTTCTGGCCGTCATCGAGCTCCAGGACCGGGACGGTCCGGAGCGAATTGACGGCCTCGTAGGCCGGTGCGAGGTTCGCGCCGTCGCGGATCGCGACCTCGACTTCCTCGACCTCGATGCCTTTTTCGGCAAGAAACATGTGGACCCGCCGGGGATTAGGTGCCGGCGCAAAGGTGTAAAGCTTCATCGTTGACTCCGGCGGGACAGACCTCTGCCTGCACCCACGTATTGCGACGCGACCCAATGTAGCAGGCGAATACCCGGAGCTGGCCGGCCGGTCCTAGGTCAGGAAGTCCGCGAGCGCCGCGGCGACGGCGCGGTTCTCCTCTTCGAGGCCGACGGTGAAGCGCAGGTGGTCAGGCAGGCCGTATTCGCCGACCCGGCGACCGAAGATTCCCTGCCCCGCCAGGTGGTCGTAGGCGGCCGCCGCAGACTTTGGGCCGGCAGGATCGAATTCCGCGAGCACGAAGTTGGCGACGCCGGCGCGCACGCCGAGCCCGAGTTCCCGCAGCGCCACCTCCAGCCACGGCCGCCAGCGCCGGTTATGGTCCTGGGCTCGGGCCAGGAACTCGCGGTCGCGGATCGAGGCCATCCCGGCTGCCTGGGCGACGACGTTGACGTTGAAGGGGCCGCGTACCCGGTGCAGCACGTCGACGACGGACTCCGGACCGTACGCCCACCCAAGGCGCAGGCCAGCCAATCCGAAGATCTTCGAGAACGTCCGTGTCATGACCACGTTGGCCCCTGCGTCGACCAGGCGGCGCCCGTCGTCGTAGCCGTCCATCTCGACGTACTCCGCGTATGCCGAATCGATCACCAAAACGCAGGAGTCCGGAAGCCCGGCGCGCAGTCGCTGGAGGTCGGCCAGATCCACGGCCGTGCCCGTCGGGTTGTTGGGATTGGCAATGAAGCAGACACGGGTCCGGGAGGTTGCCGCCGCCAGGAGGGCGTCGACATCGACCGTGAGATCCGTTTCGGGCGCCGTGACTGGGACGGCTCCTGCGATCCGCGCCGCGATCGGGTACATCAGGAAGCCGTGCTGGCTGTAGAGGATTTCGTCGCCGGCGCCGGCGTATGCGATGGCGAGCAGGGCAAGCAACTCGTCCGAACCGTTGCCACAGACGATCCGGTCCGGGCGGAGACCATGCCGCTCGGCGATCGCCTCCCGCAGTGGGGTGGCGCCGGGTTCGGGGTAGCGGCTGAGGTCGTCGGCGGCGGCCCGGGCGGCCGCGATCGCCTTTGGATTGGCCCCGAGGGGCGTTTCATTGGAGGAAAGTTTGATGACCCGTCCGGCATGCCCGGTCCCGGAACTGCCCGGCTTGTAGGGCGTGATGCCGAGGACTGACGGTCGCGGAACGGGTGCCATGGATCAGGATTCCGGTCGAGGGCGAGCCAACCTTACCGCGGCCTGGACCGCAAGTTCCGCCGTCCGGATACCAAAACCGTGGACTGCGGCCGCCGCGCAGCCCGCGAGATCGATGGGCGAATCATGACCGGTCGGGAAGCTGTGCAGGTTGCGCTGACAGCAGAGCACAGTCGGCACGCGGGCAGTGCCGAGCAGTGCCCGAATGATCTCGGTCGTTCCGCCCACGGGCTCGCCGGGGAGCGCCAGCACGATCGCGTCGGCCCGGCCCATCGCCTCGGCCGTCCGACCACCGGCTGGTGGCGCGGTCTCGCCGGGGTCGAGGTCCATCACCGTGAGGCGGACGTCCGCAGCATGCTCGGGCACCGGCTGCCCCCGTTCCTGCACGAGGAGAATGCGGGTCATGCCGATGTCAGCAGTGCGTTCGCCTCGCCGAGACTCGGCGCGCGGGTTGGCGCCCCGTCGCCGGCGGTACGCCGCGCGACCCCGTGCGCGAGCGGCACCGGAACGGCGGGGAGCTCGGTCCCGTTACTGAGACCGATCCGGCCGTCGAAAATGCCGCGTTCGGCAAACTGGGGATCCTTGACCGCGTCCTCGAGCGACGGCACGAGCGTGCAGCACAGGTGTTTCGCGTCCTTCAGCTTGGGACGCCAGAAGTCGGAGGGACGGGCGGCGACCGCATCACGGATGCCCCGGCGGGTCGCCTCGGGGTCGCGGGTGTCGTCCCGGAGTGCCTCGGGTAGCTCGACCAGTTCGCAGAAACTGGCCCAGAAGTGGTCCTCCAGGGCGCCCAGCGCCAGCATGCCGCCGTCCGCCGTCGGGTAGAGGCCGTACCGTGGGCTTCCGCCCGTGAGCGGCAGTTCGTTCGGGGACGTCATCGTGCCCGTCGCCCAGCCGTGGGCGAGCGCCTGCCAGAGAAACGGGAACGTCTGCTCGGTCATGGCGATGTCGAGGAAGGCGCCGGCGCCGGAGCGGCGGGCGCGGTACAGGGCCAGGAGGATATTGATGACCGCGGGGTAGCTGCCGGCCCCGATGTCGGCGAGCTGGGTGTGCGGCAGGGTCGGTTGGCCGTCGCGGTCCGACGTGACTCCCAGGAGCCCGGCCTCGGCGACGTAGTTCAGGTCGTGACCGGCGACGTCGGCGCGCCTGCCGCGTTGACCGTAGCCGCTGATCGCACAGTAGATGCACCTGGGATTCGCCTGCTGCACGGCCTCGTAGCCGACCCCGAGGCGATCCATCACCCCGGGTCGGAACTGCTCGATCACGACATCGGCGGTTTCCACGAGCGCCAGCACGCGGGCGGCCGCGCCCGGTTCCTTGAGGTCGACCTCGATGCTCCGTTTGCCGCGGTTCAGCATCGCAAAAGGCACGCTCTCCCCATCGACGAACGGCGGGGCGTGGCGGATGGGGTCTCCGCCCGGCCGTTCGATCTTGATCACTTCGGCACCGGCCTCCGCCAGGACCAGTGTGGCCAGGGGACCCGGCAGCAAGGTCGTGAAGTCGAGGACTTTCACACCATCCAGAAACAGCATTCGCGCATCCCACTGGTCGACCGGCGTGGCCCGAGCACGATACATTGCAAGAGCCGATCAGTGGCAGTAAGCAGGCACCGTGGAATTCCGCCATCCCTCGAGGGTCGTATGCGCAGGCGCCGTAAACTTGCCCATATCTTGCTGATCACGCTGATGGCCGCTCCGGCCGCCGCGATGATCGAATACGGACCGCTCGCCCGCGAAGCTGCGGTGGAAGCCGGATGCGTGGAACCCGAAATCCAGCGTCTGGGCAACGAGGGAGCAGCCATCATCTACACGATGGCCTGTTCGCCCGGCTCCGCCGTTTCCGACGGCCGCATCCGGTGCGAGCTGGAGGCGTGTCAGCTGGAAGATGATTCTCCGCCGGCGGGTGATGCGGAGACGGAGTAGTCCCGGCCGCGCTGCACGCCTCGGCGCGTGCCTGCGGTTTGTGGGTAGTCGGTCACACGCCCGCAGGCGTCGAAGCTGCAAATACTGCTGCTACCGGGCGGGCTGCGACGATCCGGCTGCTGGCAACGGTCCGGGCGGATGACTCGCCGAGGAAGGAGCGAAGGTCTGATGGATCGCCGTGTGGTGTTGCAGGGAGTTGCAAGCGTCGCGGCCGCAACCATGCTTCCAGCCTCGGGTCGGGCAGCAGAGGCACCGGCCTGCCGGCGTCGGATTCCCAGCACGGGGGCAGAGATTCCAGCCGTGGGGATTGGCAGCTGGATCACGTTCAACGTCGGGTCGGACCCCGTGTTGCTGGATCGCTCCACTAGCGTGATTGCCGCCTTCCTGGAAGAGGGCGGCGGCGTGATCGATTCATCGCCGATGTACGGCTCGTCGCAGGCCACGATCGGCTATGCCCTGGCGCAACTGGATGCCGCCGCCTCGGTGTTTTCGGCGGACAAGATCTGGACGTCAGCGGCCGATGCCTCCGGGCAGCTGGCGGAGACCGGCGCGCGCTGGGGGACGAGCCGCTTTGACCTCCTGCAGGTACACAACCTGATCGACTGGCAGGCCAATCTCGAGCTGCTCTTCGCCCTGAAGGAGGCTGGGCAACTCGGCCATGTCGGGATCACGACGTCGCACGGCCGGCGCCACGATGAGCTGGAACGCATCCTGGCCAGCCAGCCCGTCGATTTCGTGCAGTTGACCTACAACCTTGCCGATCGGGAAGCGGAAGCCCGTCTGCTGCCGCTGGCACGGGAGAAGGGGATTGCGGTCATCGTCAACCGCCCGTTCCGCCGCGGTTCCTTGATCCGGGACCTCGATCGCGAGCCCTTGCCGGCGATGGCAGCTGAATTGGGGGCGGGGAGCTGGGCCCAGGTCCTGCTCAAGTTCATCCTGGGCCATCCCGCGACCACCTGCGTGATCCCGGCCACCACCCAGGTCGATCACGTGCGCGAGAATAAGGGCGTCGTGCGGGGTCCTCTGCCGAATGCGGCTATGCGACGGGAACTGGCTGCGTACTTTGACGATCTCTGACCATGCGATGGCTGGACTACCGGCTGCACGATTTCCTGCTCTTTGCCCCGGATACGTACTGGCGTCTATTTGAACAGGCGAACCAGGCAGTCTGGCCGTTCCCGCTGATCATTCCGCTCCTGCTCGCCTGCTGTCTCGCTGCTCGTCGGCGGTTCGCCGGCGCCGTTCCCTACCTCGTGACGGGTCTCCTGGCAGCCGCCTGGGTCTGGTGCGGCGGCTATTTTGTTGGGCGCTGGTACGCCCCGGTCAACTGGCTGGCGACCTACACTGTCCCGGCCTTCTATCTGCAGGCCCTGCTTCTCCTGTGGTTCGGAATGTTCCGGAATGGCTTTGGTGGACAACCGGTTACTGGCGCTCGCCGGGTGGTGGGTTGGACCCTGACTGCAGGAGCGTTGCTTCTCTATCCGCTGGCAGTGCTTCCCCGCGGCCAAGGTGTGATGGCCGGGGAATTTGCCGGCACGGCTCCTGACCCGACGGCGATCGCCACGCTTGGCCTGTGTCTGCTGACACGGCAGCCGGCGGTTACTGCCTGCCTTCCCATTCCGTTGCTGGTGTGTGCCGCAAGTTTTCTGACTCTTCGAGCCATGGAGAGCTGGCAGGCTTGGCTGTTGCTGGCAGCTGCCGCAGCGACACTCGGGGTGCTCGCTACGAGCTCGAGCTCAAGGGTGCGATAGCACGGTCTGGTTTGCGGCAGGCCGCGACGGCGCGGCCGATCCGCCCTTGGAATGCAGCTGGTCCGGCCAGCGGACCGGTTCCGCCCGCTGTTCGATCAGGCAGGACAGAAAGTTCGGGCGCCAGTCGGTGTCCGACTCCTCAGCGTTCCAGAATCACCTCGAATCCTTCGAACTGGGGGTGCCCCAAGTAGAGCTGGTGCCTTGACCCTGCGGCGGCATGGGCCTTTCGGAAGGCCTCCGATCGGGTCCAGGCGGTAAAGGCATCCCTGTCACTCCACACCGTGTGCGACGAATACAGGGTGTGGTCCTCTGCCTCTGGCCCCCGCAGCAGGTGGAACTCCCGGAATCCCCGCACCCTCTTGAGATGCGTGTCGCGTCCTGCCCAGAGCGTCTCGAACTCTGCCTCCCGCCCCTTGACCACCTTGAAACGATTCATGGCGATGAACATTGCCCGGCACTCCTAGGATGACGAACCGGCGCTAATCTCGGCGACCGGCATTTGGAAGGGGTTGGCGCAAGCAGAGCGAGGGCGGACCTTCATCGGTCTACGGACCCGCTCGAATTCACGCCGGGAAACCCTGTGAAACGTGGACGGTAGTCGGTACCTGCCGCGAGTGCTGGCGCGACCGAATGCGAACTGATGGCGTGTAGCGCACCTCGCCGAGACCCGGCCGGTGTTCCCGATGCCCCAGTCAGCTGGCTCCGAGCGATGACTGCACGCTTCCGCTCCAACCGCGGGCGCCAATTGGAAAGGCGCGTCCCCCCGGACCTGTCCATGCACTTTCGGCCGGGAGGGCACGTCTTCGCGGACAGCGCATTGTGCACGGGGTCTGCCGGCGGCAACAGCCGCTTCGAAGCCGTCAGTTGCTTCGGTTCCAGGCACGGGAGGCTTGGTAGGTCAAGACGTATTCCCGGTGTGACGGGCGTGATTCTCGTCGCGGTGGCGGAGCGTGGGGCTGAGATCGACATTCGCCGGTCCTTTGGGAGCAAGACGCCGGAACGTTCGAGCCCGGTTTCCGAGCGAGGCCAAGGTCCGGTCATCAAACGGGGTCGTCATCGGCGCCACTTCACCGGGCGGATCTGCAAAGTCTCGCCTGATGGTGCTGTTCTTGACACCGTCGGCGCGCGCGGGTCTTGAATGATCCCCGATCCGTTTTCCACCGTCAGGATGCGGGGTCCGCTCCTGTCGTGGCGCTACCAGGATGATCCGGGAGCGAGAACGACCGCTTGCGAGGTCCTCCAGCCCTGCGGGCATTACCGCCAGACGTGCGGCGAGTGACCGATGCTGGGGCCTTCCACGGCTCGGCGCCGGGCTCGGTCTCATCCGCGACGCATCGCCCCATTCCGGGTGCCCAGCGTTCCGCGGCCGACAATGCGCTGTGGCGACCCCAGGCGACTCAATGGTCCGGAGCATCGCTCAGCGATGCCGCAAGCGCCTGCCATTCGCCGGCCCGCTCACCGCCGGTGCGGCTGCCCGAGAGTCGGGCGATTTCGCGACCGTCAGCGGCGAAGATCTCAAGTGAGATTGCGACGCCGTCACGCGTTGGGGTCTGCAGTACCCACGCGGTTGCGATCCCTTCGGTTCGCAGGTGCAGGCTGAAGCCGGGGTCTAGCACATTGAACCATGAACCCACCTGCTTCAGTCTGCGTACCGGGCCCGCATGGACCTGAACTGCGCCGGGGTTGCCGACGACCAGCGTGACCGGGAGGCCGGTTTCCGCCGCGTGCTGAAGCGAGACCTGGAAGCTGTCGTCCGGGACGCGCCTGGCAGCGTATCCGGGTGCCGACTGGAAGAACTCTACCCGGTCGCGCGCTGGCCCTCGAAACGAGCCATATTCGTCATCGTAGCGCTCCGGGGAGCTCCGGCGGTCGGGGAGGCGCGCGGGGTCGCTGTTGCGCCCTGACAGCTGGAGCCGGGTTTCCTCCCCGCTCGCCGCCTGGCCCGGGGTTGAGCCGGCGTGCCGGTGTTTGCCGGTCAGCGCGCCGAAGGCATCGGCGCCACGGTTGCCGCGCAGGTAGACCTTGTGGATTGCCGTGCCGGCGGCATCGAAGAATTGCAGGCTGCGCCGCGTCCTGTTTGTAAGCGATTCGGTGACCGCGAAACCGTGGTGCCAATGATCGAAGAACACCCGGAGCCCGAGACCGTCACCGAGAGTCTGGCCGACGCCGCCGCAGACCGTGACGTGATCGAAGCGGCAGACCATTTCGTGAACGGCATGATCGTTCCGGGTGAGCGCCATCACCGGTCCGAGGCGGGACAGTCCCCCGACCAGTTGGTCCCAGGGCCCGTCAAGGCGGCTCGCTTCGACGTCGGTCCGCGCGGCGAGCAGCTCAGCTTCGGACACGCCCAGCCGCGCTGCGGCATCGCGCGCCCGCAAACTTGGTTCTTCGGCTGTCAGCGCCTGCCAGCGCGCGATCAGGTCCGGTCGCGGGACGTCGAGGTGCGGCAGGGCGAGATTGGAGCCGGATGTCGTTTCCGGCCGGGGCGGCGTGCACCCCTGGGACGAGGCAGTCTTTTTCACCACGCCATCGAGTAGCCGACCGCGACTTTGAGGCTCCGGCCCGGCTCGACGGACGCTGTATCGACGCGGGAGTACGCCTTGTCGAAGGCGTTATCGACACCGAGGTCGACGCCGAGCCCGTTGAGCGGCGGTTCAGAGGGGCGCCAGGACAGGTAGAGGTCATGCACGGCGTAACCCGGTCGCGTGTCCGCCGGATCGTTCACCCTGTCGAATCGGTCGGCGAGCAGCAGGCGCCAACCGATCAAGGAGTCGTGCCGGGGAAGCCTGAAGGCGGCATCAACGGTAAGCTGGTCGGGCGCCAGGAGCCCCAGTTTCCTGCCCGTTGCTGCGTTCTCTCCGTCAACCGAGGAGTATCCGAGGGTCATCCGCAGGCGGCCGCTCTCGTAGATCGCGTCGATTTCCGCTCCCTGCAGTCGTGCCTCGGGGACATTGTTGGAGAAAGCGGCCCCTTCGCAGCCGTGCCGGAACGTGCCGGGAGGGCCGGCGGGTACGCGCGCCTGATCAGACACGAACGGGAGGCAATCCCCCGGTACCGGAAAAGCCTGGCGGATGGCCAGGTCGATGAAGTCCTCTCCCCGAATGCGGAAGTGCGTCGCCTTGATCTGGAGCTGATCGCGCCCTGCGAAAACACCGTTGAAGGTGACCCCCGCTCCCACTTCCAAGGTCCGGGTTGTCTGCGGCCGCAGCTCCGGGCTGGGTTCGAAGCGGTTGAAACCGACCAGTTCGCCGGGCCCCCGAAACAGCGGAAAATGTGTACCCGTCAGATAGATCTCGTCGACGGTCGGCGCACGAAAGGCATGCGCATAGTTGGCGAAGACCACCGACCGGTCCGACGGCAGCCAGCTGACGCCAAGCTTGGGTGAGAGTTCACGACGCTCGTTGTCGGGTCCCAGCCGGTTCGAACTGGAAATACGGTAGGAGTCGTAGCGTGCGCCAGGGATCATCAGGAGATCCCCTGATTCGGCACCGAACGGATCGGACCACGTGACTTCGGCCTGCGCGAAGAGTCCCGTAAACCGGGCCCCGGCGTCCGGCACGCCGTGCCGCTCGCCGGCATTGACGTCCCGCCGTCCCATGCGCGTGCCTCCATCCTCCCCATCCTGCGAGTCGCGCCAGTACTCGCCGCCGTAGGTCAGAGTGACGCGCACCGCTTCGGACAGCGGCAAGCGCGAGCGGTTGTCAATTCGCAGGCCGAGCGTGTCGACGTCCCGGCGCAGCAACTCGCCAGCCGGTCCACCGCTGACATCCTCAAGCCGGAGTTCGTCCAGCCGGAAGCTCGTCCGATAGACCACGACGTCGAGGTCCACGAGATGGTCATCAGGGTTGTCGTAGTGGTAGGCCGCACTGAGGGTGGTAGAGCGGACGTCCTTCTGGACGAGGCCGTTCGCAGCCAAGTCCCGACCGAATCGTTCTTGGCCATCGTTGGGCTCTCGCGCGTCGTTCCGGAAGCTGATGGCGGAGGCCTCGAAACGGTGATGGTCACCGGACCTTAGACGGGCCTTCGCCAGACCGGCGACGATGTCGTCGTCGGTGTCCTCCAGGTCGTTGCCGTTGCCGAGCCTGATCGTCCCGGAATCCCGCTTGGTAATGCTGGCCACGACATCCATGCCGTCGCTTGGCGCGGCATAGGTCGTGAGAATGCCGACGCGCTCTGAATTGACGGACTGGTAGCCCCCAGAGACCTTCGTGCCGGCCGATTCGCCAGGTGCTAGCAAATCGGTCGCATCGAGAGTCCGAAAGGCGATCAGGCCACCGGTGCCGCCGCTGCCGTAGAGCGACGAAGCGGGTCCACGGAGAACTTCCACCCGCTTGAGCAGGCTCGGGTCGACGAAAAAGCGACCATCGTGCACCGAGCCGAAATTCTGGCGTGCTCCGTCGATGGTGACGATCACGTCGGCGCCGTCGAACCCGCGGATGCTCGGAGCTTCTCCGGTACGGCGCGGGCCGCCGGTGAACTCGATACCGGGAATCAGGTTCAGGATGTCGTCAGGAGAAGACGGCTGCCGATCCTGGATTTCGGGACCGTCCAGGACGGTCACCATGCCGGGAAAGCGGAACGGGTCAAGGGGGTTGCGGGTCGCGGTCACAGTGATCGGCTGGAGACGCGTGGCGCCGGCAGGCGCCGTCGTCGGGTCCGCTGTGGACTGGGCTCCCGCGGTGGCGCCGGCAAGGCACAGCACCCCGCCGGTGATCAGCGCGACCGCAAGCGTTGTGGCGGCTGAATCCAACCGGCCAGTGATCATCGGCTGCTTCCCTGGCGAATTGACCGCGCCGTGCGGGTCGGATTTCACGATTGACCGCGACCACACGCTACCAAGGCGGTGCCGGGCGGCAAGTTCGAGGGGCCGCACATCGTCACCCCATTATGCCGGACGCCGTCCAGTGACCGAAGCCACGGTGACCACGCCTACCTTTCGGAACTCCGCCAGGAATTGACCGCACGCCCCCGCCCGAGGGGGCTGCCGTCGGCAGCGGGCCGTGCATCCAGGGAGTGGATCGGCCCGAGGAGCCGAACCGGTGACACGCCTGCTAGCCCAGCATGTCCTGCCAAATCGCCCGGGCCCAGTCCCACGCCTGGAGAGCGACGGCGGCCGAGCGCTGGCTCGACACGCCGCTGGAGCCCGGACGCACCTGCAGGCGCTTGGTCTCCGGATCGTAGCTGTAGACCGCTCCGACTGACGCGCCTTCGTCCTGCGAGACGAGGCTGTAACAGGTGTTGATGAGCGAAGGCGGTGGGGCCTCACGTCCGGAGAGCGCGGCAACGGCAGCCCGGGCGGCCACCTTGCCCATGGAGTTTGCGATGAAGCCGGACTTCGGAACCTTGCCGACCGTCGTCTGGTCGGTCGCATCGCCGATGATGTGCACGTGGGGTGCCAGGGTGGAGGTAAAGCCGTAGGGGTCGACGGGTGCCCACGTTGCGCCATCCGGTACCAAACCCGCGTCGCGCAGCAGGGCGGGGGTCCGTTGCGGCGGAATGACGTTGGCGACATCGGCCGTAACGTCGTCGAAGTCGGTGGACAGCGTACCGGTGGCGGCGTCCACCTGGACGAGGGGACTGTCCGGACGATAGTCGATGATTCCCGGGTACAGCTCGTCCCACGCCGCCTTGAAGATCTTCCCCTTGGAGACAATTTTCTGGTTGGCGTCGAGCACCGTGATGGTGGCGCC
Source organism: Alphaproteobacteria bacterium (assembly GCA_022825235.1). Taxonomy (GTDB): domain Bacteria; phylum Pseudomonadota; class Alphaproteobacteria; order TMED109; family TMED109; genus VXPW01. Next base: position 94,333 of record JAJDYI010000017.1, read on the forward strand.
GGGACGATGTTGCTTGAGGTACGCGGCGATCAAGCTGATCCGTTCGTACGGCCCCGGCGGGCACCGATACGGACTCGGTGGAATCGACAGCGCGACCCGCCCGCCGTCCGGTATTTCGGCCAGTTGCGCCCGGAGCACTGCGGTCTCGGGCCCTGGGCTCCAGGCGGCGGGGAAGCGCGTGGCCGCAGCCGCATCCCAGCCGGCGATGCCGGCGTAGTCGAATGCTACGCCCGGGCTCAGGACCAGCCGGTCTCCGGCCACCACGCCGTCGCTGGTGACCACTGCCCCAGCATCGACATCGACAGCCTCGACCTCTGCGTGCAGGAGCCGCACGCCATGCCGCTTCGCGAGGGCGTCGTACGCATGCGTGATGTCATCGATGGTCCGGAGGTGCCCGATCACCCAGTTGCTGACCGGGCACGAGTGGAACTGGGTGCGGCGTTCGATCAGGACCACTTCGATGCCGGGGTCGAGGAGCCGAATGTACTTGGCGGCGGTGAGACCACCCCAGCCGCCGCCCACGACGACCACGCGCGGCCCCGTTGCCGGCAGAATCCGTTCGGCCCGGACGGGCAGGGCGGAGAGAAGCGCCGCGCCGCCAACCAACATGTGTCGCCGGGTCAATGTCATGGTTCGCTCCTCGGCGACTGGGCGGCGAACCAGGCGGAAAGTGCAGCGATCTCGGCATCGTTGTAGCCGCGGGCGATCCGACCCATCTCTTCGCTCGCGCGTTCGCCCGAGCGGTACGCCTCGAGCAGGCCGGTGAGTTCGGCGGCGTCGCGCCCGGCGAGACCAGGCATGACGCTGTCTGCCGGGGGGCGTCCCGCCGTGCCATGGCAGCCGGCGCAGGGAGCGGCGAGGCGGGCGCCGTCACCCGCGTGGTCGGCCGCGACTGCTGATCCCGGCAGGCACATCGCCAGGGCGGCTAGGACGGGCGTGCACCAGCGACTTGGAGCCCGTTTGCGCGCTAGATAGGGTGCCACGATGCGCATGATCCTCGCAGTCTGGTTGCCGGCGGCGGTCGCGCTGGCTGCAGCCGTCCCGAGCACCGCCGGATCGGATCCGATCGCAATTTATCAGATCGTGGGCGATGCGATTCCGGCGCCGCTCGACGATCTCGACGGTGATCCGGTGCGCGGGCGTGCCATCGTGGCTGGCCGCAAAGGGAACTGTCTGGCCTGTCATGAGGCGCCGATCCCCGAGGAACCGTTCCACGGCAATCTGGGCCCGCCGCTCGACGGGATCGGGAGCCGCGCGAGCTCGGGCGCCCTGCGGCTGCGGCTGGTTGCGCCCCGCACGCTCAATCCGGACACCGTGATGCCAGCGTTCCACCAGGTTGAGGGGTTGCGCCGGGTCCTCGCGCCGCACCGCGGCAGCCCGATCCTGGCCGCCCAGGAAATCGAGGACGTGATCGCCTATCTGCTCACACTGCGTTGACACGGCGGGTAGCGCGTATCGGCCGAGCAAACTATATCGCTAGCATGACCACGGACTCTTTACCGCGAAACAGGGCCGTCGACGCCGATGTTCGTCCTCGGGCCCAGCGTGCCGACCCCAGTCGGCGCCGCGTGCTCCGGGCCGGTGGCGCGGTCGCTGCGGCCGGCCTCGCCGTCGCCCCGGCGCTGGCCGACGATACCGCTGGCAATCCCTTCCGCGACCGGTTCCAGAGCTTCCGCCAGACGTTTCGCGTGGAGCCGGACCCGGAAGAGGCCAAGCGGATCCTGCGGAACATCGTCCGGGGCCGGGAACCGGTGCCGGGCCTTGTGGAGCTCACCGCGCCGGACATCGCGGAGAACGGCAACGTCGTCCCCATCACGTTTCGTGTGAACTGCTCGATGGCCGGGGACGACCGGCCCGAGGTGGTGCACGTGCTGGCCATGGGCAACCCGTTCCCCGAGGTGGCCACGTACCATTTCACCCCGCAGTCGGGTCGCGCCGAGATCGCCATGCGGTGCCGGATGCGCCAGACCGCGGACCTGGTGATCGCCGCGGAGATGGTGGACGGGAGCTTGGGCATAGCCCGCTCCCGCGTGAACGTGACTCTCGGAGCCTGCAGTTAGGTTATGGCCTCGCCGACCGACGAACGTCGCCTGAAGGTGCCCGAACAGGCTGTGCAGGGCGAGGTCATTGTGGTGAAGACGCTGGCCCGCCATCCGATGGAGCCTGGCGTCAGGCGCGATCCCAAGAGCGGCGTCATCTACCCGCGCTTCATCATCCAATCGGTCGTCTGCCGGTTCAACGGGGCGGAGGTGTTTCGGGCGCGGTGGTACTCCGGCGTCTCCGAGAACCCGTTCCTGTCGTTTCCCCTGCGCCTGGACGAGTCCGGGGTGATCGAGGTGGAGTGGGTCGACGATTACCTCAAGTCGACGACCCGGAGCGCGTTCATCCAGGTGGTCGACGAAGAGGGGCGTGAGGTGTGGCCGGTAACGGCACGAACGCCGTCCGCCCCCGCTTGAAGCGCTTGCGGTGGCTCGGGCCGGCGATGATGGGGGCGGTCGTCGGGTGGCCGGGCTGGGTCGGATCCGAACCTCCCGAACTCCCTCCGTTCTCGCCGCGTTCCGGCTACGAGTTTGCCCGCCCGGAAACCCGCGCGATCCAGGACGATGAATTCGCCAATCCCGGACTGTTCTGGATCGAGCGTGGTGCCGAACTCTGGAGGAGTCCGGCTGGTCCCGGGGAGAGGTCCTGCCACTCGTGCCACGGCGCCGCGACAGCGATGGCGGGCACGGCCGCCACGTATCCCAAGATCGACGAGGTGGTCGCGCGCCTCGTGAACCTGGAGCAGCGGATCAACCTGTGCCGCACGCGGCACGTGGGCGCCGAGCCGTACCCGCTGGAGAGCGACCCGCTACTGTCGCTGAGCGCCTACGTGACGCGCCAGTCGGCCGGAGAGCCGCTCCGGGTAAGGATCGACGGCCGGGCACGCGAGTGGTTCGAGCGGGGACGGGAGCTCTACCGGGAGCGGGTGGGGCAGATGAACGTCGCCTGCACCCAGTGCCACGACCAGCGCGTCGGGCATCTGCTCCGGGCAGAACGGATCAGCCAGGGGCAGATCAACGGATTTCCGGCCTATCTGCTTCGCTGGGGAACCGTGAGCTCGGTGCATCGCCGGTTCCAGTTCTGCAACGAGCAGGCGCGTGCGGAACCGCTGCCCATCGGCAGCGACGACTACAACGCGCTCCAACTCTATGTCGCGTGGCGCGGGACAGGACTCGTGGTGGAGGCGCCGGCGGTCCGGCGCTGAGGGGTTACGGGTCGAGGACGCCGGGCCAGTTCCGGTCCCCACGCTGCACGTTGCCGGGGATGTCCTCGGCCCAGCGCGCCTGCACCGACAGGCTGTAGTTCAGGTAGAGCTTGTCCTCGAAGATCGTCCAGGCCTCTGGGTCGGTCGACGCGGTGTAGCCGTTGGCGACGGCCCAGGCGCAATAGCCCCCGTACCGGGGCGCATATCGCTCCGGATCGGCTCGGAAGGCATCCAGGTTTGCCTGGCTGCTGAACTGCCAGGTCGCGCCCTGCCAGTCGAACGCGTACTCCGCACTGCCTTCGACGGGGCGGCTTTCGAGGAAATACGCGACGGGATCGGTACCGCGGATGGCGACCGACGAGAAGGGTCCGGTGAAGACCGGATCTTCCGCGGCCAGCGCCGGCGCGGCCGCCGTCCCGATGATCAGGACGAGGCCGCAGACCCGCAGTGTGCGTCGGCTATTCATTTGCCTTGGCGACGAGATCCTCGAGATAGATGACGTAGTCGTCGTCCGCGAAGGGCAGGTGGCACTCCATGCAGGGCCGGGTGTCTACATCGGCCTTGAGAGTGCCGTCGCCGGTGAAGAAGCCGAACTCCCAGTCACCGTTCCGAATGTCTTCCGGGTAACTCTCACCCCAGCCCGGCTGCTTTTCCATGACCGCCAAGGCCTTGAGATTGCCCTTTTGCATGCGGCCGTCAGCATCGAGAACTGGCTCGTCAGCGTCGTCGACCACTGCGGCGTAGACTTCCATCACGAACTGGGAACCGTGGTCCAGCGGGGCGCCGTCCCTGGCGCTCTCCACGGCGGCGAGATTGGCGTAGAGGTCGCGCACCGTGTTGTTGTCCGGGCGGTCCGACGTCAGGAAATAGACGAAGTCGGACTTGTAGTCGGCCGGAAACGTGATTCGCTCTGCCCCGGCCAAGGCATGGCCGGCGATGGCGCATGCGGCGGCAAGTGCGAGTGTCAATCGGATGGTGCGCATGACGAAGCCCCCCCAAAGCTGCCTGCAATTCGCAGGATTTCAGGACTATATATCATCTCCTTCACCTCGCTCGAAGGGCTCGCCAAGCACGATCTCCGCACCTGGCTGAAATGCGTGGAACACGAACGCGAACGTGACATGGTGCGGCACATCCTCCGGGGGCGATCCCTTGGATCGCACCGTGATGTTCCCCACATCCCGCCCCAGCGCAACCATGTTGGCGTCGACGGCGGAAGCCTGACCAGGCTCCCAAGAAATGACGAATTCGCCCGCATCGACTGTCCGCATCGCGCGGAGATGCTCGAAGCTCCAGGCCCGGTCCCCGACCGCCACGACGCGCTCGAGCGGGGCGATCCCCTCCGGGAGCTCGCCGTCGTAGAGGAACGGGGCGGGACGGGTGTCGTAGCCGACGTAGGGATTCACGCCGTAATGACGGGACCTCGGGTCGTTGGGCACCAGGACGCGGCCCTCCGGGTGCGCAGTTCGGAACCGCCCCCACGAGGTAAGCCGGGATGCGAGCAGCGTGAGCGTTTGGCCGGTCAGGTCTCCGACAATGGCGTCGCCCGTGTATTGCTGCCACCAGCTCTCGGTCTGGCGGTCATACATGACGAGGTCGGAATTGCGCAGGTTGCCGGTGGTCCCGAAATCGAGGACCCGGTCGTCGAGGCGGCGGTCGAACACGATCGCGGCGTTGCACAACGGGCAGTACGTCACCGCCACCGGGACGCCGCCCACCGTGTCATTGACGATTTCATGCCACATCAGGACGCGTAGCGGATAGGCGCGCGCGTCACCGGCGATGTTCAGGCTGATCAGGGGTTCCTCGGGCACCAGCTCCGAAGCTCCGGACACGGGCACGAAGGCCGGGTCGTCGATCGGCGGGATGCCATCGCGGGGCGGTCCACCGGAGCGGATGGATCTGAAATCCACCGAGTGCTTCGTGAAGTCGGTGTTCGGCCAGGCGTATCGCCACCGGTCCGGGTCGGCAGCAGCCGAGCCGGAAATCAGCAGCGCAACCACGGCGGCAAGCAGGAACGGTCCGGGATGGCGGAGCTGGCGGATCGTGATTCGGGACAGCATGGTGCGTTTGCTCCGGAGGATCGGCAGTGGCCGGCTGGATGGCGACGATACGGAACTAGGGCGGTTGGCAATGGACCGGCATCTGTCGCAAGATGTGCGTCCCGTATTCGCTTCCGAGAACGTGCCAACGATGCGTGCTCCCGATGTCAGCTTGCACCGCCGCCTCCTGCTCCGGGGAGGGGCAGGCTTGCTCGGCGTCTCCGCGCTCCCGCTTGCGCCCTTGCTGGCCGCGGCCCAGTCCGGGGAACTTTGCGTAGACGGCCAGGCCGAGAGAACGGCGAAGCAGACTGCGGGACCGTTTCACCTGACGGGTGCGCCTTTTCGCGACGACTTCCGCGTGGAGGGCATGGACGGCAAGGACCTCACGGTGCGAGGCCAGGTTGTCGATGTCGCGTGCCGGCCGGTGACGGGCGCGGTACTTGACGTCTGGCAGGCCGACCCAACGGGGGTCTACGACACGAGGAGTTTCCAGCTCCGTGGCAAGGTGCAGACGGACGCTGATGGCCGGTACCAGTTCCTTACGCTGAAGCCCGGATCGTACGGCTCGGGTTTCGTCCGCACCCCGCATATCCATGTCCGGGTCCAGGCGGAAGGCCTGCTTGAGCTCACGACCCAGCTTTACTTTCCGGACGAGGAACTGAATGCGCAGGACGCGCTGTACCGTCCGGATCTCCTGATGAGCGTGTCCAAGGGGTACGCGGGTCTTTCGGCTACCTTCAATTTCGTGATGGAGCCCGCCTGAGCGCGACACCCTCTCCGGAACGGTATGGGACCGAGATGCCGTCCGTCCGTTCCCGATCTGCTCGGGTACTCAGCGAAGCCCTCGCAACCGGAGACGGAGTTTTCGGCCCATCCACAGGGCCCGCTCCGCATGGTCTCCGAGCGCCTCCCCGGTCTCGGGATGGATCAGGACCGTCAACCCGCGGCGGTGGACCATCAGCCAGGGCACGATCTGGTCAAACTCCTCAGGTGCAAATGCCACTTGGTACATCGCCTGGGGATGGGGGCCGACCGGCTGATCCCTCCACCGGCCGAGCCGTACGGAAAAATGGCCGGCCAGCGCTTCGCGTACCACCGCTGCGTCGGCACGGCTCGTCTCGTCGTAGTAGATGTGGGCGTGATAGCCCGTAATCGGCGGCAGGCGCCGGACGTGCCATCGCCCGCCGGAGCGGGGCGGGACCTGTTCCTGACCGAAGATGCGGTTGGCCCGAAGCAGCCTGCGGAGCGGCAAACCGGGCCGACTGCTCGAATCGGGAAGCAAGCCTGTGTCGGCCAGCCATTGCGCGGCCTCCACGGCAGGAACGGATTCCCGGTTGTCTTGCTGGAGACGAGACTGCAGGTGCTTGTTGATGGCACGGAGGTTCTCGGGCACTTTTCGTCCTCCGGGGTTCGCTTGGCGGGCGACGGCGCACTGGCAGGAATCATAGCTTGACCCGGCGGGAAGCCCGGGATGCTCGGCTATCGCCGCCGAGGAACGCGGCGGTGAGTAGTTTCGACACAGTTGCCTTATCCGGGAACCGGGTTGCAGCGCGTGCGCCTGGCGGCCCGTCAGGTATGTGGGTGAGCGCCACACCGAATTGACGGCGTTTGTTCGCGTCGGTCCCCGACCGTGGGGCTCCTGAAGACGGTGGGAGCGTTCATTCGGTCGGTGGGGGCGCTTCGACGGCCGCCATTGACATAGCGAGAACTTCAGCCGCGTGACGGGCGCGCCGACCCGTACCGTCCATGATCTGCTGGCGGCAGCTCGTGCCGTCGGCAATCACCAGGGCATCGTCCGGAACCCCGTCCAACGCCGGAAAAAGGTCGAGCTTGCCGATCTCCATCGACACGTCGTAGGTCTCGGCTTGATAGCCGAACGCACCGGCCATTCCGCAGCAGGTCGACTCGATTAGCTGGGCGTTCAGCTCCGGTACCCAGGACAGCACTTCACGGAGCTCGCTTAGTACGTCAAACGCTTTCTGGTGGCAATGACCGTGGACGAGGCCGGCCGGTACGGGAAGCGGACCGAACCGGGGGTGTCGACGTGCGGGCCGCTGCACCAGAAAGCTCTCCAACGTCATGGCATGGTCGGCGACCGTCGCGGTGCCGGGGAGGAGCACGGTCCACTCATCGCGCAACGTGAACAGGCAGGACGGTTCCAGGCCGATGACCGGGATGCCTCGCTCGCAGTACGGCTGGAGCACCCGCAACGTCCGCTCTGCCTCTGCGCGCGCCTCGTCGACCGCCCCGACGGCCAGGAACGTGCGGCCGCAGCAAAGCGGGCGCCTCCCCGAAGGATCTTCCGGCGGTGGGCGCGCCACCGTCACGCGGTAGCCGGCCATCGTCAGGACGTCGAGCGCTGCGCGCGGAATCTCCGGCTCGAACCAGGTCGTGAACGTGTCGGGCAGCAGGACCGCCTCGGGATTCTCGCCTGTCGGCAAGGGGCTCTCCAGGAAGGGCTCCCGGTGCCATTCCGGCAGCGTCCTGCGGGCACTGAATCCGAGTAGCGCTTCGCCAGCCCGGCGCAGGACCGGGGACCGGTTGCGGGTGTTCATCAGTCGCCGCCGGCGCGAGGCCGCCGGCGCGTACCGCGGCAGCCAACCGACCAGGCGATCCCTCGGGCCCAGGCCGTGCGTCCGGGCGCGCTGCCGCTCCACCTCGATCTTCATGCGGGCCATGTCGACGCCGGTAGGGCACTCGCGCTTGCAGCCCTTGCAGCCGATGCAAAGGGCCATCGACTGGGCCATGGCATCGGACGTCAGCGCGTTGTCTCCGAGCTGACCGGTGAGCGCCAGGCGCAACGTGTTGGCACGGCCACGCGTGACGTGCTGCTCATCGCCGGTGGCCCGGAAGGACGGGCACATGACCCCTGGGCTGCGCTTCCGGCAGGCCCCGTTGTTGTTGCACATCTCCACGGCGCCGAGGAAACCGGCGCTGCCCGGTCCCCACGCCGACCAGTCGAGCGACGGCGCGTGCGGTTTCGCTGCGTAGTTCGGGTGGTAACGAAAGAGGGCGCGGTCGTCCATCGCGTGCGGGTCGACGATCTTGCCAGGATTGAACAGTCCCGCCGGGTCAAAGCAGGTCTTGATGTCCTCGAAAGCCCGGACCAGGCGGCGGCCGAACATCGCTTCGTGAAACTCCGAACGCACGATGCCGTCGCCGTGCTCGCCGGAATGCGAGCCCTGGTAATCGCGCACCATGGCAAAGGCTTCCTCGGCGATTGCCCGCATGGCGCGGACGTCGCCCACGTCCTTTATATTCAGCACCGGCCGCACATGAAGGCAGCCCACGGAAGCATGGGCGTACCAGGTACCGTGCGTCCCGTGCCGGCGGAAGATCTCCGTGAGACGGTCCGTGTACTCCGGGAGGTCCGCAAGCGACACCGCGCAGTCCTCGACGAAGGAGATCGGCTTGCCGTCGCCTTTCATCGACATCACGATGTTGAGGCCGGCCTTCCGCATCTCCCACACCGCCGCCTGGGACGATCGGTCCAGCACCGGCGTCACGGAATCGGGGTGGCCGAGGTCGGCCAGCGTGGCCGCCAATCGGCCGAGCAGGCGTTCCTGACGGGCCTTGTCCTCGCCGGCGAACTCGACCAGGAGGACGGCTTCCGGCCGCCCCTCGATGAATGTCTCGATCGTTCTGCGGTAGAGCGGCACAGCCCGCGCGAGATCGAGCAGATGCCGATCAGCCAGTTCCACAGCAGCTGGATCGAGGTCGACAATCGACTGCGTGGCCGCCATGGCGTTGCGGAGCGAAGCGAAGCGGCAGATGCCGAGCACTGTGTGCCGCGGGATGGGCTGGAGGTCGAGTTCCAGTCGCGTGAAGAATCCGAGGGTTCCTTCGGAGCCGACCAGTAGATTGGCCATGTTGTGGCCGGCCGGCGACACCGAATCGATGTTGTAGCCGCCAACCCGGCGAAGGAGCTTGGGGATTCGGGCCGCGATCTCACCCGCCTCGCGGGCTGCGATCGCCCGGATGGTCTGGACCAGCGCTGCGTAATCAGGCGCGCCATCGACACTTTCGAGGTTGCCGGGCGTCGGCGCGAAGCGGTGGGTGGCGCCCGACGCGAGCACGGCGTCGATGGCGTGAACGTTGTGCACCATGTTGCCGTAGCGGATCGAGCGCGCGCCGCAGCTGTTGTTGCCCGCCATGCCACCGAGGGTGGCTCGGCTTCCGGTCGAGATATCCACGGGGAAGAACAGGCCGTGCGGTTTCAGATGGTTGTTCAATTCGTCCAGCACCAGGCCTGGTTCGACGACCACGCGTCGACGCTCCGCATCGATGTCGATGATCTGGTTGAGGTGCTTGGTGGTATCGACGACGAGCGCCCGGCCCACGGTCTGGCCACACTGGGATGTTCCGCCCCCGCGCGGAAGGACCGGGATTCCCTCCTCGCGCGCAATTTCCAGCACAGCGCCGATGTCGTCGGCATGCCGGGGTACGACCACCCCGCACGGCTCGATCTGGTAGATTGAGGCGTCGGTGGCGTAGCGGCCCCGGGCGAAGGCGTCGAACAGCACTTCGCCGTCGAGCGCGCTTCGAAGGCGCGCTTCCAGCGCGCGATCGCCGATGCGCGAATTCTCAAGGGTGGGGCCGGCCATCAGATTCTCGTGACCATGTCACGACCGACCTCGACCGCCGGCCCTCTGTGCAGCCGCCGAGTGCCGGACGCCCCGCGTCGTCGGCGCTGGCTCATGTCATGCCAGAAGCTGCCGCAGTGCGTTCGCGTCGGCCGGCCTGCGAGGCTGAGGCCAGCAGTGGATGGTGCGGCCGTGACCACATCTGGGTGCAGTGATCGACGGCACCTTCTCGCAGGTGCGGCTGGCCACGTGCCCGCAAGACGCCGGTGTTCTGGTCGGTCCAGGATTTTCGGGCTCCGTCGCCGGCGTCCGGCCGGGGATCAGTCGCTGTCCGATGTGTCTGGCGTTGCGGGTTGCGAGGTCGTTGCGCTGTCAGCTGCCGCATCATCAGGTTCGGGGTTGGTCTGGAGCTTCCGCTTCTGGACGCGTCGGTCGTGGTGCGGGTCGCGGTGCCTGGCCGAAATGGTGCGTTGACGATAGCGTCGCTTGGAAAGTTCTCGATGTACCGCGCTTCGGCGGGTGGGTTGGGCCATCCGGAATCCTCTGTGCATGCGTTAACCGGCGCCCGAGCGGCAAACGCGATCAATGCGCGACAGCAGGACGCGTGCCCCAGCTGTGCGTACGCCGAGTGCCGCGAGGCGCGCAGCGAGTCTACGGTCCGAAGTGTAGACGAAGGCGCGGGTCGGGTCGGGCAGCGCGCCGACACGGGCGACGATGGTGTCATCGGCGGCGTCCCGTCCCCCGCGGGTAGCCGTGATGACCGTAACGCGGGAGGTGGATGCGGGCGGCTCTCCATGCCGGGGCATCCGGTCGAGGACGAGCGTGCAGGTCAGACCGGCAACCCGGCAGAGATGATCAAGTTCAGCGGCTAGCTTGCGGGCAGCGCGGGGCCGGTTGCGCCACCAGCCGTCCGGCCGGCTGGCGTACACGTTGGTCCCGTCAACCAGGATGACACGGGTCTGTGGCGTGGTCGCCGGAGCGGGCGGGCGGAGTTGCATGAAATAGGCGGCGGACGGGGCCGGCTGAGCACGCAGGCGATTGGCAGACGAACGATGGCTGGCGGCCAAGGAATGTAGCGCGCCTCCCACAGTGCCGATGCGATTCCGCCTGCCGGCCTGCCGCAGGTTGCCAGCCTCTGGTAGTGGGTGTTTGGGTTGTAGACGGCAGATTGAAAGGGAACTATACCGAGAGGTGGGTGCGCAATGTTGGCGGAAGGGGGCGCCGTGGACGGTTACGTATCAGGCACAGGTTATTCGGCTTGCCCGCATGACTGCCCCAGCACCTGCGCGCTTGAAGTGGAGCTGCTCCCCGACGGCGACGTCGGCCGGATTCACGGATCACGCGACAATACGTACACATCTGGGGTGGTCTGCGCGAAGGTCGCCAGGTACGCCGAACGCGTACATCATCCTGACCGGATCCTGCGTCCGCTGCTTCGCACCGGTCCTAAGGGGACCCATCAGTTTCGAGAGATCGGTTGGGATGAGGCCCTTGACCGCGTCGCCGAGCGCTTTGAACGGCAGGCAGCTCGGCTTGGAGCGGAGACGGTGTGGCCGTACTACTACGCTGGCACCATGGGGCTGGTGCAGCGGGACGGCCTCAACCGGCTCCGTCACGCCATGGGCTATTCCGACCAGAAGTACACCATTTGCACCGGCCTGTGCGACGCCGGGTGGCTGGCCGGAACGGGAACGTTCCGTGGGCCCGACCCACGCGAAATGGCCGAGTCGGACCTGATCATCTCCTGGGGCGGCAATCCGGCTTCGACCCAGGTAAACGTCATGACGCACGTCCAGCGCGCCCGCAAGCTCCGCGGCGCCAAGCTGGCCGTTGTCGACCCGTACCGTACCCGCACCGCGCAGGTGGCCGACCTCCATCTCTGTCTTCGCCCTGGTACGGACGGGGCGCTCGCCTGCGCCATCATGCACGTGCTGTACCGGGACGGTTACGCCGACCGGACGTACATGGAGCGCTTCAGTGACTGTCCGGGGCAACTCGAAGCGCACCTCGCGAGCCGTACGCCGGCTTGGGCGGCCCGTATCACAGGCCTCGGAGAAAACGACATCGAATCGTTCGCGCGCCTGATCGGCCAGACCGAACGTACTTATATCCGGATTGGCTACGGATTTACCCGCTCGCGCAATGGCGCGGCCAACGTACACGCGGTGACGTCGATTGCGACGGTCGCTGGCAAATGGAAGTACATTGGCGGTGGCGCGTTCTATTCGAACCGCGACATCTACCACTGGGACAAGACCCTGATCGAGGGTCTTGATCTGCGTGACCCCGCTGTCCGGACACTGGACATGTCGAGGATCGGGCCGGTTCTGACGAACGACCCGACGGACCTTGGCGACGGACCGCCGGTGACCGCCATGCTCGTGCAGAACACCAACCCGGCCGATGTCGCGCCCGAACTCGGGCTGGTACATCGGGGCTTGGCCAGGGACGACCTCTTTCTCTGCGTGCACGAGCAGTTTCCTACCGAGACCGTGCGCTATGCGGACGTGGTCCTGCCGGCGACGACCTTCCTCGAGCATGACGACGTCTATCAGGGGGGCGGGCACCAGCATGTGCTGTTCGGGCCGAAGCTGATCGAGCCCCGGGGCGAGGCGCGCGCCAACCATCGCGTGGTGTGCGACCTGGCCAAGCGATTGGGTGCGGAGCATCCCGGCTTCGCGATGACCGAGCGAGAGATCATCGACGCTACGCTACGGGCCTCGGGTCACGGTTCGCTGGCAAGACTCGAGGCCGGGCGCTGGCTCGACGTGCAGCCGGACTTCAACGAGGCGCATTTCCAATCGGGATTCGGATTTCCGGACGGCAAGTTCCGGTTCTCGCCCGACTGGAGTTCGCTCGGCCCGGACCACGCGGGGATGCCGCTGCTTCCCGACCACCTGGCCAACATCGAGGACTGTGACGCCGACCACCCCTTCCGCCTGGTCACGGCCCCGGCCCACAATTTCCTGAATACCTCCTTCACGGAGACTCCGACGTCCCAAAAGCAGGAGGCCCGTCCCACCGTACGGATCCATCCAGACGACCTGGCGACCCTCGGGATCAAGGACGGCGATCCAGTGCGTCTCGGGAACCGCCGGGGCGACGTGCTCGTGCACGCCCTCCCGTTCGCCGGCCTGCAGCCCGGCGTTGTGGTTGTGGAGGGCATCTGGCCGGGCAGTGCCTTCATCGAAGGGCGGGGCATCAACACTCTGGTAGGGTCGGATGCTGGACCGCCCAACGGCGGGCCGGCATACCATGACACGGCCGTCTGGCTGCGCGCGGGCTGAGCAGCACGGTCCAGACAGGAGAACGGCATGGCAGTTCATGTTCCGAAAGGCTGGGAACTTCCCGAGCGTGCCGTCACGCCCGAGCACATCTTCCTGAATCGGCGCCAAATCGTTCGGGGCTTGGCCGCGGGGAGCATTATGGCGGCGGTCCCGGGGCTCGCGCTGGCGGCAAGGGCTTCGGATGATCCGAGCGCCGGACTGTACCCGGTGGTGCGCAACGAACGCTTTCCGGCCGGGGAGGGGCGGGAACTGACGTCGGAACGTAAGGCCACGCGATACAACAACTTCTATGAATTCGGCACCAGCAAGAAGATTTGGAAGGCCGCCCAGGCTCTGAAGATTCGGCCTTGGGAAGTGCGGATCGACGGCGAGGTCGAAACGCCGCGCACGATTGCGATTGACGAGTTGCTGAGCCAGATGCCGCTGGAGGAGCGGGTGTACCGACACCGCTGCGTGGAGGCCTGGTCAATGGTCGTCCCGTGGACGGGTTTCGCCTTCAGTGAATTCGTGCGCTTCGCGAATCCCACCGCCAACGCGCGGTACGTGGCGATGGAGACGTTCCTGGACCCGGATACCGCCAAGGGCCAGCGCCAAGACTGGTATCCGTGGCCGTACGTGGAAGGCCTCACGATGGCAGAGGCGAATCACGAGTTGGCATTCTTGGTGACCGGTCTCTACGGCAAGCCGCTGCCGCGGCAGAACGGCTCGCCCCTGCGTCTCGCGGTACCGTGGAAGTACGGTTTCAAGTCGATCAAGTCGATCGTCCGGTTCACCTTCACAGCCGAGCGTCCGCTCAGCTTCTGGGAGGAGATGAACGCGCGCGAATACGGCTTCTGGGCGAACGTCAACCCAGATGTCCCGCACCCGCGCTGGAGCCAGGCGACCGAGAAGGACATTGGGACCGGGGAACGGATCCCGACTCAGATCTTCAACGGGTACGGGGAGTGGGTGGCGTCGCTGTATGCCGGCAACACCGACTCGACTCTGTACCGGTAGGCCCGGCCTGACGCCGGGAGGCTGGGCTAGAGCCTGACCTCGCGGATCTTTTCCAGCAGAAAGTCCCGGAACACGTTCACGCGGAGCGTGTTGCGGAGGACTTCGGGATAGACGAAGTAGGCTTCGATCAGCGGCCCCTCGATCTCGCGCATGATGTGTTCGCAGCTCCCCATCTGGTGGACGAGCAGGGTGGGCAGGGCGGCAATGCCGGCGCCCCATTCCACCGAGCGGACAATGCCGACCAGATTGTTCAGCGTGAACGTGGGTTCGAAGTGGGGGTCCAGTTCGCGCAGGGCATCCCCCAGCCAGTTCACCCCGGGAAACGGCAGCGAGGCCTGCTCCCCATAGGTGACGATGCGGTGATCGAGGAGGTCTTCGAGCGTCTGCGGCGTGCCGAACCGACGCAGGTACGACGGCGCCGCGTAAATCGCGATGTGGCCGGTGAACAGATGGCGCTGGATCAGGTTCGGGTGGCGGGGCGGCGCCATCCGGATCGCGACATCAGCCTTGAGCAGGTGGACGTCCACTTCCGAATCGTCAATCAGCAGCGACAGGTTGATCTCGGGATACCGGTCGAGGAACTCGTTGATCTGCGAGGGCAGCCATACGGAGCCGAACCCCACGGTCGTGGTGACGCGAAGGGGACCGCGGGGCCGTTCGCGATTGTGATCAAGCTGCGCCTCCATGCGGGAAATCCGGTCGAACACGTCCCGGGCGGTGCGCCGGAGAATCTTGCCCTGCTCGGTCAGCACGAGGCCGCGGGCGTGGCGCTGGAACAGCGTGACGCCGAGGCTGTCCTCCAGTGAGCGGATCTGGCGGCTGATCGCGCCCTGCGACAGGCGGAGCGTTTCACCGGCGCGCGTGAACGAGCCCGCGTCCGCCACCACGCGGAATACCCGGAGCCGGTCCCAGTCGAGGTGCGGTGGTTCTGTCACGGCGTCTCCTTGTCCTGGGCCGCCTGGACCAGGAAACGCTCGGCCTCCAGTGCCGCCATGCAGCCCTGGCCGGCCGCCGTCACGGCCTGACGAAATACCTTGTCCTGGACGTCGCCGGCAGCGAAGAAACCGGGGACGCTGGTGGCCGTGCTGCCTGGCCGCGCTTTGATGTAGCCGTCGGCGTCAGTTTCCACCTGATCGCGCACCAGTGCTGTGTTGGGGTCGTGGCCGATTGCGATAAACACGCCCTCGACGGCCAGGTCCCGGGCTTCGCCGCCGTTGGTGGAGCGAAGCCGCACGCCGGCTACGGTCTGCCGGTCGGTATCGCCCAGGATCTCGTCGACCACGCTATCCCACGCGATCTCGATGCGGTCGTTGGCCATGAGCCGGTTCTGCAGGATCCGTTCGGCCCGAAGCGAATCCCGTCGGTGAATCAACGTGACCTTGGATGCAAACTTGGTGAGGAACAAGGCCTCTTCGACCGCCGTGTTGCCGCCGCCCACCACGGCGACCTCCTTGCCTCGAAAGAAGAACCCGTCGCAGGTCGCACAGGCGGAAACCCCGTGCCCGCGGTACTTCTGCTCCGATTCGAGTCCCAGCCAGCGGGCGCTGGCGCCGGTGGCGAGCACGACCGTCTGGCCCCGGTAGCGGGCGCCGCCTTCACCGGTGCAGACGAACGGCTGACGACCCAGGTCGATCGACGTCACGATGTCGTCGACGATGTCCACCCCCACGGCCCGCGCCTGGGCCTCCATCTGCTCCATCAGCCACGGCCCCTGCACGACTTCGGCAAAGCCCGGGTAATTCTCGACATCCGTCGTGATCGTGAGCTGTCCTCCCGGCTGCAGGCCGCGGATCACGATTGGTGCCAGCGCGGCCCGGGCGGCGTAGATCGCGGCGGTCCATCCCGCCGGTCCGGAACCGACGATGAGAATGGGGCAGTCGCGAGTGTCGTTCATGGCCGGAAGATCAGCGTCGATAGGAAACCTCGGTGACGGTGTAGCTGCATGTCCCCCCCGGAGTTTCCACCTCGACGGACATGCCCTTGCGTTTGCCCAGTAGGGCCTTCGCGATCGGCGATTCGAGGGAAATCTGGTCGAGGTCGAGATCGGCCTCGTCGCTGCCCACGATCTGGTAGGTGTCTTCGACCCCGTTGGTGGCGTTGCGAATCGTGACCCATGCGCCGAACCGTACCTCGTCTCCCGACAACTCTTCCGAACGGATCACCTCGGCCATGCCCAGCCGCCGGGACAGTATCGCGATCCGCGCCTCGATGCGTCCCTGCTTCTCCTTGGCGGCATGGTATTCCGCGTTCTCCGAGAGATCGCCGTGGGCGCGCGCCTCGGCCAGGGCAGCAATGATGGCCGGACGCTGCTCGTTCTTCAGAAGGTCGAGTTCCTGTCGGAGCGCGCGATAGCCTTCCTCGGTTATGGGCACTTTCGGCATCTGTGAAATCCTGCTTCAGGTCCAGCGTGCAGACGGTTCCGGTCACCGCGTCTTTAGCCCAAGTACGACTGCAGCGAGGCTACGTCAAGACTGGCGGAACGCATCGCTTCGATCGCCTCGACCACGGCTAGGCTGCCGGCCAGCGTGGTGAAGCAGGGGATGCCCGCATTCAGCGCCTCGCGCCGCATCGAGAGGCTGTCGGCGATGGACTGCGCCCCTTCCGTGGTGTTGAAGAGCATGTCGACCTCGCCGTTGCGGATGGCATCCACGACGTGCGGGCTTCCTTCGTAGACCTTCTTCACGGGCTCCACCCCGAGCCCGTGCCCGCGCATAAAGCGCGCCGTGCCGGTCGTCCCGAGGAGCCGGAAACCGTAGTGGGCGAAGGCCTTGCAGACGGGGACGAAATCTTCCTTGTCGGCGTCCCGCACGGACAGGAACAGGGTGCCGCTGGTGGGGAGTGCAGTGCCCGCTCCGACCTGTGCCTTGGCGAACGCGTTGGCGAACGAACGGTCGATCCCCATCACCTCTCCCGTTGACTTCATCTCCGGCCCGAGCAGCGTGTCGGCCCCGGGGAAGCGCCGAAACGGAAACACGGCCTCCTTGACGGCGATGTGCCCGTTCCGCCAAGGGCGGACGTCGAGGTCGGCAATCCTCTGGGCGGCCCCCATCACGAGGGAGGCCATGTGGGCCAGCGGGTTCCCGGTTGTCTTGGACACGAATGGCACGGTCCGGCTCGCGCGCGGGTTGGCCTCGAGTACGTACACCTCGCGTGGCCGGTCCGGCGTCTCGCGGGTGACCGCGAACTGCACGTTCATGAGACCGATGACCCCCAGTGCCAGCGCCAGGGTTTCGGTCTGCCGCTTGATCGTATCGATCACTTCGTCCGGCAGGGAATGGGGGGGGAGCGAACAGGCGGAATCGCCCGAATGGATGCCGGCCTCCTCGACGTGCTCCATCACGCCGCCGATGACGACCGTCGTCCCGTCCGACAGGGCGTCCACGTCGACCTCGATGGCCGATGACAGGAATGCGTCGATCAGGATGGGATCGTCGCTCCCGTGCCGCCGGACCGCACGCGAGACATAGTCGACGAGCGAGGCCTTGTCGTGCACCACTTCCATCGCGCTGCCGCCCAGCACGTACGACGGCCGGACCATCACGGGGTAACCGATCCGCTCGGCGATGCGGACCGCTTCGTCGGGGGTTCGGCAACTCCCGTTTTCAGGCTGACGGATGCCCAGCTCGGCCAGCAGCCCGCTGAACCGGTCCCGGTCCTCGGCCAAGTCGATCGCGTCCGGCGGCGTCCCGATGACCGGGATATCGGCGGCCACCAGCGCTTGCGCCAACCGCAACGGGGTTTGTCCGCCGAACTGCACGATGCAGCCGATGAACTCCCCGGATACGCGCTCGGCCTCGATGATCTCGACCACGTCCTCGCCCGTGAGCGGCTCGAAGTAGAGCCGGTCCGAAGTGTCGTAGTCCGTCGAGACCGTCTCCGGGTTGCAGTTGATCATGATCGTTTCGATCCCGGCGCCGCTGAGGGCCAGCGCCGCATGCACGCAGCAGTAGTCGAACTCGATGCCCTGCCCGATCCGGTTGGGACCGCCGCCGAGAATCACAACCTTGCGGTGGTTGCCGGGCGCGGTTTCGCCGCTGTCGGAGGCGGCTTCCTCGTAGCTTGCGTAGAAGTACGGCGTGCTGGCCGCGAACTCCCCGGCGCAGGTGTCGACCCGGCGAAACGCCGGGCGCACGCCGAGGGCGCGGCGGGCGGCGGCGACCGCGGACTCATTGCGGTTGGTGAGGAGGGCGAGCCGCACGTCGGCGAATCCCAGCGACTTGATCCGGCGGAAGGCGTCCGCATCGGCGGGGAGACCCTGGTCCGCGAGTTCCGCTTCCGCCAGGACGATTTCTTCGATGCGCGCAAGAAACCACGGATCGATGGCCGTGGCCGTATGCACTTCCGCAAGCGACAGCCCCTCGCGAAACGCCTGGGCGAGCAGGAGGACCCGCCGCGGTGTCGGCTGCGCGAGTAGCTTGAGGAGTGCCGCCCGGTCCACGCCCTCGGGTCCGCGCGGCACCTCCACGGCGTCGAAGCCGGTCAGGCCGAGCTCGAGCGACCGCAGCGCCTTTTGCAGCGATTCCCCGAAGTTGCGTCCGATCGCCATCGCCTCCCCGACCGATTTCATCGACGTCGTGAGCGCCGGATCGGTGCCCGGGAATTTCTCGAAGGTAAACCGGGGCACCTTGGTGACGATGTAGTCGATCACCGGTTCGAACGAGGCCGGCGTCGTGCCGGTCACGTCGTTCATGATCTCATCGAGGGTGTATCCGACTGCCAGCCGCGCGGCCACCTTGGCGATCGGAAACCCGGTGGCCTTGGAAGCCAGCGCGCTGGAACGCGAGACGCGCGGGTTCATCTCGATCACGACGATCCGGCCGTCGGCCGGGTTGATGGCGAACTGCACGTTGGACCCGCCGGTCTCCACCCCGATGGCCCGCAGGATCGCGATCGAAGCGTCCCGCAGTGACTGGTATTCCTTGTCCGTCAGCGTGAGGGCCGGAGCGACGGTGATGCTGTCGCCGGTGTGGACCCCCATCGGATCGACGTTCTCGATGGAGCAGACGATGATCGCGTTGTCCGCGCGGTCGCGGATCACCTCCATTTCGAACTCTTTCCAGCCGATCACGGATTCCTCGACGAGGACCTGCGTGACCGGTGAGAGGTCGAGCCCGCCCTGGACGATGGAGCGGAACTCCTCGAGCGTGCGGGCGATGCCTCCGCCGGCACCGCCCAGGGTGAACGACGGGCGGACCACGGCGGGGAGGCCGACTCGCCTGGCGATCGCCTCTGCCTCGGCCAGCGTTCCGGCCGTGGCGCTTTCCGGAGTGGCGAGGCCGATCGAGCGCATCGTCTCGCGGAACCGTTCGCGGTCCTCCGCCCGGTGGATCGCGTCGATCGATGCGCCGATGAGCTCGACCCCGTAGCGTTCCAGGGTGCCGTCCTCGGACAGGGCCAGCGCGATGTTGAGAGCGGTCTGGCCGCCCATGGTGGGAAGCAGCGCATCCGGCCGTTCCCGGTCGATGATCTGGCGCACGGTGTCGGGCACGGTCGGCTCGACGTAAGTCACGTGGGCAAGTTCCGGATCGGTCATGATCGTCGCCGGGTTGGAATTGACGAGGATCACGCGGTACCCCTCGTCCCGGAGCACCTTGCAGGCTTGCGAGCCCGAATAGTCGAACTCGCACGCCTGACCGATCACAATGGGCCCGGCACCGACCACCAGGATCGATTTGATGTCGGAGCGCCGCGGCATCAGTGGGCGGCCTCGACGATCTGCGATCGGAACCGGTCGAACAGGTAGGCGGAGTCGCGCGGTCCTGGCGACGCCTCCGGGTGGTACTGGACGCCTGAAACCGGGCGGCCGCGCAGGCGAATGCCCTCGATGGAGCCGTCGAACAGCGACGTATGGGTTTCTTCCAGGGTTTCCGGAAGCCCTTCCCGGCACACGACAAACCCGTGGTTCTGACTGGTGATCTCGACCTTGCCGGTGGCGCGGTCGAGGACCGGCTGGTTTGCGCCCCGGTGCCCCTGGTGCATCTTCTCGGTGCGTGCGCCGAGCGAGTGGGCGAGGAGCTGGTGACCCAGGCAGATTCCGAACAGCGGAAGGCCCGAATCGACCAGCCTGCGGATCACCGGTACCGCGTACTCGGCGGTTGCCGCGGGGTCGCCCGGGCCGTTTGACAGAAAAATACCGGCCGGGCGACGGGCGAGTATCGCCTCGGCGGACTCCGTGGCCGGCACCACGGTCGGGGTGAGCCCCCGGTCGACAAGCAGGCGGAGAATATTGCGCTTTACCCCGTAGTCGACGGCCACGATGGGGGCTGCGTCGGCCGCCGGAACCGGCGTGCGAGCGAGCCCGGACCACAGACCCGTCGTCCAGGTGTACGGCTCGCGGCAGGTGACCTCGCGGGCCAGATCCATGCCTGCCAGCCCTGGCCACGCGGCCGCCTCGCTCACCAGGCCCTCGATATCAAATGCGCCGTCGGGTTCGTGCGCGATGACTCCTGCAGGGGCGCCGCCCGCGCGGATCCGGAGGGTCAGCGCGCGCGTGTCGATGCCGGAGAGGCCGACAATGCCCGCTTCGCGCAACCACGCGTCGAGCGGCTGTTCACTGCGCCAGTTCGAGGGCGGCGTCGGATCGGCCCGGAAGATGGCGCCCCGCGCGGCCGGCAACGCGGCTTCGTGGTCGGTCGCATTGCAACCGACGATCCCGATGTGCGGGAACGTGAACGTGATGATCTGGCCCGCGTAGCTCGGGTCGGTCATCACTTCCTGGTAGCCGGACATCGAGGTGTTGAAGCACACCTCGCCAACGGCGCGGCCGGTTTTGCCCCACCCGCGGCCCCGGAATACGGTACCGTCGGCGAGCACCAGCATCCCCGAGTCCGCGCATCCGGGAACTCGGGGGGGAGATCCGGGCTGGGTCATCGATTTCCTGGGTGCCCCGGATCATCCGGGATTGCCAAGAAACTACGTTCGGCCCCGAAAAATGCAAGGCGGTACGCGGAGAAAGCGCGGGCCGGGCAATCGAGCGGGCCTGACTGTATAATGCAAGCTTCAGGCCGTCGCCTGCGGGCGCTGGACGTTGTGGGCCGCCTCACCATGCAACAAACGAATGTTCGCGGACGCCTGCGCGCCGATCTCAAGGCCGCGGTACGTGCGCAGGATAGCGCGCGGGCTGCGACGCTTCGGCTCGTGCTCGCCGCGATCGATGACGCGGAAGCCGATCTGCCGGAGGGTGAGGCCGGCCTCGATGACACTGCCGTCCAGGATCTGATCCGGCGTCTCCACTGTCATTGCGAGGAGGCGGCCGGGGCCGCGGGCGGCGTGGACGGCGATCCCCAGGTCCGCGAACTGCGGCGCGCGGAGCGGGCCGTGCTGGCGGAGTATCTCCCCGAGCCGATGAACGAAACCGAGATGGTGCAGGCGGTCGAGCAGGCGCTCGGGGCGGCGCAGGCACGTTCGATCCGAGACCTGGGCCGCACGATGGCGGAGCTGCGCAAGGTCTGCACCAATGCCGAGGACCTGGCGCGTGCGCGGCGCGAGGCCCGTCGCCGGCTCGGGGCCTGAGCCGGGCCGGTTGTGGCGAGACTGCCCGACAGCTTTCTCGAGGAACTGAAGTCCCGCGCCCCCATCGCCGCGATCGTGGGTCAGACGGTCCGGCTCCGGGCCGCGGGTGCGGGGCGGCACAAGGGCCTGTGCCCGTTCCACGACGAGAAGACCCCGTCCTTCCATGTCGACGAAGCCAAGGGCTTCTATCACTGTTTCGGCTGCAAGGCGTCGGGGACCGCCGTCAATTTCGTGATGGCGACCGAGAACCTCACCTTCATGGATGCGGTGCGGAAGGTGGCGGCACACGCGGGCATGGAGGTACCGCGCACCGGCGGCCGAGTCGATCCGGAGCGTGGGCGCCGGTGGCGACGAGCGCGCGAGGCACTTGACGCGGCCCGGGCATACTTCGAGACCGAACTCCGGACGCCCGGTGGAAGCGCGGCTCGGAAGTATCTCAAGGCCCGGGGAATTCAGGGGGCGGAAGCGAGAGCATTCCGGCTTGGCTACGCGCCGCGGCACGGCGGCGACCTTTCCGAGCGCATGCAGGCGGCAGGAATCTCGCAAGAAGCCCAGCTTGATGCAGGCCTCCTCGGTCGCGACGATAGCGGACGGACCTACCCCTTTTTTCGTGACCGCGTGATGTTCCCGATTGCCGACCGTCTTGGCGAGGTCGTGGCGTTCGGCGGCCGCGCGCTTGATCCCAAGAATCCGGCCAAGTACCTGAATTCAAGAGAGACAGTCGTTTTCGAGAAGGGCCGCACGCTGTACAACATGCATCAGGCCCGACAGGCCGTGCGGGCGGCGGGAGCACTCTACGTGGTGGAAGGCTACATGGATGTGATTGCCCTCTCGACGCACGGATTCCAGGCCACGGTCGCCCCTCTGGGGACCGCCCTCACGAGTGACCAGATCCGCGTCGCGTGGCAGTTGCACGATGAGCCCGTGCTCTGCATGGATGGCGACGCCGCCGGCCGGGCGGCTGCCGTTCGGGCCATGGAGACCGTCCTGCCGTCGCTTGCGGCGGGCCGTTCCCTGCGCTTCGCGTTCCTGCCCTCGGGCGAGGATCCCGATTCGCTGGTGCGCAGCCGGGGCGCTGACGCGTTCCGGGAGATCGTCACGGACGCGCGGCCCCTGGTCGACCTGGCCTGGGAAACCGAATACGCCCGGGAAGGGCTCGATACGCCGGAACGCAAGGTCCATTTTCAGGAGCGGCTGAATCGCCTGGTCCAGGCGATCGAAGACCGCGCGGTCCGCGACGCGTACCACGAGGAGTTCGCGCGCCGCTATCAGGAGACCTGCCAGGGAACGCTGGAGGTCCGAACGCCGGCCGGCGGAACCGCACGCCGGGCAACGGGCCATGCCGTACGTTTCCGCGAACGCTTCGCGAAGCGCGGCCCAGACGGACTGGTGACGGAGCGCCATCGCGACGCGCAGTTGAATCTGGGAGCCGCCCGCCGCGAACGGTCCATCGTGCAGGCCGTCATCAACGTGCCCGAACTCCTCGACCACGTCGAGGAAAAATTCGCCGAAGTGCCGTTCCGCGCTGTTCCGGACCTTGACGCAGTGCGCATGGAACTCCTAAATAGACATGCACACAGCGACCCCGTTGACCCGTCGAGCGTCCGGCCGTGGCTGGAAGGCCGCGGTCTTGCCGGGCTTCTCGACGAAGGAGCCTCGTCCGACCGTTGGGATAGCCGCCGTGTCGTGGAACCGTTTGTGCTCCCCGACGGCGGCCTCAGCGCTGCGCTAGCGGGTTGGGAGGCCGCCGTCGAAATCCAGCTCGCCTGGGTGCACCGCCATGATCCCCCTCCGTCGGCGACGACGGACCAGGCGGTCGCGCCGGGGCCCGACGAAGAGATCCCGTGGAGCCCACAGCCATGAGTAAAGCCGACACCAGTGCCGCGGCGACCCGGGAAGCAGGGATGGAGGCGGTGCGCGCCCTGATTCAGAAATCCATGGCACGCGGTTGGGTCAGCACGGAAGAGATCGCGGAGGCCGTACCGGCCGACATGGTCGAGAATCTCGACAAGATTCACGGTTACTTCACTGCGAGTTCGATTCGGGTGCTGAAGCCGAACGAGGTCCCCAGCGAGAAGAGTGCGCCCCTGCCGGGTGGCGTGATCGACTCGCCGGCGCGTACCCCGGCGCAACCGAACGAGATCACGGGACGGACCGACGATCCCGTGCGGATGTACCTCCGTGACATGAATGGAATCGACCTGCTCACGCGCGAGGGCGAGATCGCGATCGCCAAGCGGATGGAGATCGGTCGCAGGAAGGCGGTTGAGGCCTTGGTCGAAAGCCCGCGGACCCTCGACTGCGTGATCGAGTGGCGACGGCAGATCGAGGCCAAGGAAGTCCCGTTCCGTGAGGTGATCGATCTCGAGGCGACCCACGCGCTCATGTCCAATCGGGCTTCGCCTGCCGCCCCCTCGACCAAGGACGGCAAACCAACGCCGACTACCGGCGGCGCCAAGCAGTCGGTGGCGTCGATGGAAAAGACGGTCCGGCCGGCCGTCATGACCATTCTGGCGGAACTCGAGGAGCTCAAGATTGGGCTGGACAAGGTGCATGCGCGCCGGATCCGGTATGCGGCTGAAGGGAAGCCGCTTCCAAAGACCACCGAGCTACGCTGCCGCCGTGCGCGTACCCGTTCCGTGGCGCTGCTGAGCGAGTTCTTCCTCATGCCGGCCAAGACGCGGGAGCTCGCCGATGAGCTGTACGAGTGGAACCGCGAACTTACGCGCGCTGAAGGGAAGCTGCGCGCCCTCGTCGAGCAGAGCGGCACCACCCTGTCGGAGTTCCTGCGGCAGTACTCGGCCAACGAGCTGGATGTTGCCCAGCTGGCGAAGCTGATCCGGGTAAAGGACCGGGAGGCACGCGAGCGGGCGACCGAACGGCTGCGGGCCTCCTCCGCGGCCATTCGGGCCGTGGCTGAAGAAAGCAAGCTGGTCCCGAAGGAGTTCCGGGCCATCGTCGGGCGCGTACACCGGGCGGAGCACGAATCCGAGCAGGCAAAAGGCGAGATGATAGCCGCCAACCTGCGGCTCGTCGTGTCGATCGCCAAGAAGTACACCAACCGCGGCCTGCAGTTCCCGGATCTCATGCAGGAAGGCAACATCGGCCTGATGAAGGCGGTGGAGAAGTTCGAGTACCGGCTGGGGTACAAGTTCTCAACCTATGCGACTTGGTGGATTCGCCAGGCGATCACGCGATCGATTGCTGATCAGGCGCGAACGATCCGCATACCCGTGCACATGATCGAGACGATCAACAAGATCATCCGGACCCAGCGTCAGATCCTGCATGAGAGCGGCCACGAAGCCTCGCCTGAGGAAATCGCCGAAAAGCTCGGCATGCCGCTGGAGAAGGTGAGCCGGGTGATGAAGATCTCGAAGGAACCGATCAGTCTCGACAAGCAGGTCGGCGAGGATGAGGACACCAACTACGGGGAGTTCATCGCCGACGAGAACGCGATGATGCCTGACGAGGCCGTTGTCCGCGCCAAGCTTGGCGAGCAGGTTTCCTGGGCGCTGTCATCGCTCACGCCGCGCGAGGACCGTGTCATCCGGATGCGATTCGGCATCGGCACTCAAACCGACCACACGCTGGAAGAGGTTGGCAAGCAGTTCAACGTCACGCGTGAGCGGATCCGCCAGATCGAGGCCAAGGCCCTCCGGAAGTTGCGGCACCCTTCCCGGCGACAGAAGCTCGAAGGCTTCCTTGACGACCGTTAAACGATTCCTGCGGGGCCCGTAGCTCAATTGGTCAGAGCTGACCGCTCATAACGGTTAGGTTGCAGGTTCGAGTCCTGCCGGGCCCACCACGTGTGTGTCAGCGTCCGTGGTAGACGCCCGGACGTTTCTCGAAGAACGCTGCGAGAGCTTCGTGGTGGTCACCGGTCTGGTGGGCCACGCCCTGGTACACGGCGCAGGTGTCCAGGAATTGGTCGAGCGGCATGGATTGTGCCATCCGCATGAGCCGCTTGGCGTACCGGAGCGTAACGGGTGGCTTGGCGGCGATCGTGTCCGCCAGCTCGAGCGCCCGATGCCGGAGTGCATCATCCGGTACCACTTCGAGCAGCAGACCGACGGCGAGAGCTTCGTCAGCCCCCACCGTGCGTCCGGTATACGTCATCTCGGCCGCCCGCTGCATGCCGACGACCCGCGGCAGGAACCACGCGCCCCCGTCGCCGGGGATGATGCCCAGGTTCACGAAGCTCTCGGCAAATCGCGCGGAATCGCCGCCGATCCGGATGTCGCACATACAGGCGAGATCGCAGCCGGCGCCGATCGCCGGACCGTTGACGGCGGCAATCACGGGCACGTCGAGGTCAGAGATCGCGCGCGGCATGCGCTGGATGCCGTGCCGGTACGCATGTTCGATGTCCTGCACGGGACCTTCGAAGTCGCCGGACCGGTCGCGCATGTCCTTCACGTTGCCTCCGGCCGAGAACGCGCTCCCGTTGCCGGTTAAGACCAGAACGGAAACGGCCCGTGACCGGTTGATCCAGGCCGTCACGGCCAGCAGGTCTTCTAGGATCTTCGTACCCGTGAGCGCATTGCGCACATCGTGCCGGTCGAATGCGAGAAGGGCGGTGCGGCCCTGAATCTCGAGCGTGCAGTTGGTGACGGCAGGAGGATTCGTCGGCGTCTGATTGTCCATGGGTCGGTGTCCTGAGCGGGTCACGGGGCCGGTGTGGTGCCGTATCCTACGCGCAGAGACTCCGATCGTACGTTTGGCGCCAGGGGGATCGCAGGTTGGCCCGGTTACCGACTCGAAGCCGGTGCATCGCCGCTTTCTGTAGACCGCTGCCTCGGCGTTCCGCGCAAGCTCATCTCCCACCGAAGCCATTGCGCAGGGCGTCTGCCGAGTACGATCACCGGCGCTCGAAAGAGGCGAGAGATCGCACAGTTGCCGGGGCATTCGCCCTCAGGGCGGTGCAGATGGTCGAGCCGACTGCGATCCTATGGCCGTGGCCATGCAGGCGGCCGGTGCCGCGAACCGGATCGGGTCGGGGGTGCTCCGCATCGAACTGAGGCCTGGTCCGGAAAGCGCAAGCGAGGTTTGACGGGGCCGCTCGGGCTTGGAATGATGCGTCGACGTTCTCCATGTCTGTTGCCCTGCCGTGCCTCGAGTCTTCCGGGCCCTGCTGCCCCTTGCCGTAATCCTTGTTTCGACGTCGCCTTCGCGGGCCGCCACGCTCGACGAGATCTCGGCCCTCGTGTCCGAGTTGCAGGCCAGCACTGCCCACGACCGCGCCAGAGCGGCAGTGCGGCTTGGTGAACTCGGATCCAACGCCAATACCGCAATCGGCGCGTTGATCGCATCGGCGCTGCACGAGTCGGACCACATTGTTCGCGTGCGGGCCATTCGTGCGCTTGAACGCATCAGCGGTCAGGCAAACGTGACGATCACTGCCCTGATCGAACTGCTTGACGATCCGCACCCGGAAATACGATGGGCCGCAGCGGGCGCCATGGAGAGCTTCGGCCTCAAGGCGGTAGTGGCCACACCGGCGCTGGTCGACTTGCTGGACGATCCCGACGCTGCGGTTCGAGCCTCCGCAGCGTCGACCCTCGGCAAGATGGGGCCGGTCGCGGTGGCGGCTCTGATGCAGGTGCTGGACGACCCCGACCGCGTAAAGAGGCTGAACGCGCTGAAGGGCCTCGCTGCGCACGGTGCCCGCGCCGGGGTCGCGGTTCCGCGCGTCGCGCCAATCACCCGGGATCCCGATCCGGAGATGCGTGCGCTGGCGCTCCTGTGCCTGCGTCGCATTGCCGGCGATCGGAACTGGCCCGGCGAGTCCGGTTGGCTCACCGATCCGCAGGCGCAAATCTGGCCCAAGGCGATGACATCGGCGGAACGCCTGCGGGGATATCCGTCGCTACGGCGCGCGATCGTGGAAGCTTCCCTGCAGGTATTCGGTGAGCTGGTGTCCGATCCCGACCCAGGCGTGCGTTACGAAGCGGTCAAGGGTTTCGCGGATCTTGGTGAGGATGGGCGGTCAGGGGCGCAGTTGGTGGCCCCGCTGCTGCGGGACCCGGACTCGCGCATCCGGCGCGCGGCGGCGGATGCACTGGGAGGAATGGGATCCGAAGCGGTTGCCGATCTGGTCCCCGAGCTGGTTTCGGCGCTGGCAGATCCTGACGAAAATGTTCGCTGGGCGGTCATCCAGGCGCTGCGTAACGTGGGACCCGGCGCACTGACGGAACTCGCCGTTGTCCTGGAATACGGCGATCGGCTCCTGCTGCCCGGCGTGCTGGCTACTGTGATCGAACTTGGCCCGGTTGCAGCGGACACCGCCGTGTACCTGTTGCCGTACCTCGCGGCCGACGAATCGGAGGTCCGAGCGCTGACGGCCGAAGCGCTGGGGAGCGTCGGCGCCACCCAGGCGGCCGATGCGCTGTATACGGCGCTGGACGACCAGGCCGAAGAGGTCCGCCTGGCGGCGGCGTGGGCACTGGCGGCGCTCGGCACGGATGCGCCGGTAGCGCGATGAAGCGCTGGTGGGGCCTGTTGGCCGTTGCCGTCCTGGCGGCCGCCGAGTGCGTGGCTGCGGCGGAACGGGTGGACATGGAGCTGATCATCGCGATCGATGTCTCGTCGAGCGTGGACGAGCAGGAATACCGCCTGCAAATGGGGGGAATCGCCGCAGCGTTCCGAAATCCGTCAGTGCTCGACGCGATCCGCTCTGTCGGGCCGGGGGGGTTGGCGGTGCTCGTGATGCAGTGGTCGGACAACCGTGAGCAGGCGCCGGTGACCGAGTGGCGCGTCATCCGGAGTCCCGCGGACGCCGTCGCATTCTCGCGCGAGTTGCGTGCGGCACCCCGGGCGATACCGGGCGGTCAGACTTCCATCGCCGGCGCGATCGAATTCGCCATGGGGGAATTGGCGACGAACGGGTTCGAGGGCAACCGCCGGGTGATCGATGTCTCCGGTGACGGGCGAGCCAACAACGGCGTACATCCGATGTCGCTCCGCGATCAGGCGATCGAACAGGGCGTCACGGTCAATGGCCTCGCAATCCTGAATGAAGAGCCGTTTCTCGATGACTACTTCGAGCACAGCGTCATCGGCGGTGCCGGTGCATTTCTGATGGTGGCGGACGACTATCGGGACTTCGCGGCAGCGATTCAGCAGAAGCTGCTGCGCGAGATCGGCCTGCCCGTTGCCATCCAGGACCGGCCGGCCCGGCGGGCGACCGCGTCATCGGTACGCTACGAGACCTTCTGAGCCCGTCACCACGAGGTGCCTGGCGCAGGGAGGGAGGGGCCCGGTCGCGGTTGTTAGGGTTTAGGGTTAGGGGAGCACTGCGAGCGCGCCGTACGGCCCGAACGTTACCGCTGCGCTTCCTCCACGACCGGATTGTAGCCTTCCTCGAACTCGCCCCTGGCTACCCGGTCCTTGTACTCGTTCCGCAGGTAGGCGATGATCGACCAAATGTCGTCGTCTGAAAGGGTGCGCGAGAACCCGCCCATCTGCGTCGGTCGACCGTTGATCGTGAGGCCGCCAGCGATCACGGAATAAATGTCGAGATTCCTGCCGCCACCCTTCTTGAACTTGTTGCAGCTGAGACAGGGGCCCTTCGCGCCGATGCCGCGGCTGCCGTGGCAGAACCCACAACGGGCGCTGTAGCGCTCCTTGCCGTGCTCGATCGCTTCTGCGTCGCCTTCCAGCGGGTTCTCGATGTCGTCTTCGCCGCCGTAGCCGAGGTCTTCGGCGGCGATCGTGTTCTGCGCCAGCAGCAGGCAAGCGGCAACCGCGCAGACGAGAAACAGGGGGGTGCGGCGTAGGAAGAGTGAATCCATGGAAATCATCCAGGCCAAGCCGGCGTCAGCCAGGGAACGGTGCGAAGTAGGGAATCTGGTAACCGGTGACGATCGACTCGATGGTGCCGTCGGCCAGCATGGCCGCCAGTTCGGAATTGATCAGATCGATCAAGCGGGTTTCGCTGTTCGGGATGGCGGCGCCGATATTCCAGCGAAGGCCCGAGATGGGCTCGAATGCGTCGACCAGCGAATAGTTGGCGTCCTTGTGCCGCCGGCGTTCGATGGCAAGGGCAGGTGCCCACACCATGGCGGCCTTGGTCTCGCGGTTGCGCAGGCCGTCCAGGACCCGTCGGTTGCCGAGATAGAGCTCGCGCTCGATGCCGTTGTCAATCAGGTAGCCGTCCATGGCAGTCGACATGGCCACGCCGATGTCGGTGTGCTGGGCGATCTCCTCGAGTGTGGCAACGTTCGCGAGTTCGGGGTCGACCACGGGGATGTAGGCGAGACCGAGGTACGGTGCAGAGAAGACCAGGCCCTTTTCGCCGATCTCGTCGACATTGTCCGGATGCACCGCAATGCCCGCGAAGATCTGGCAGCGCCCCTTGGCGATCGAATTGCGCAACGCCCTCCCCAGGCCGCCCCTGGTACCGGTGTTGGACCAGTAAAGTTCCGTCTGCCAGCCGTTGTTGGCAGCGATCTGCGAGAAAATCTCGACATCGAAGCCGCGTGGATAGTCGGTCGACGAACTGTGCGGCCAGTTGTAGGGGTCGGCGCAGATGGTGAGGACGCCACGCGCCTGAATCTTGTCGAGTGCGTCTTCGGCCTGGGCGTTCAGACTCATGGTTAACGCCAGCACGCACACGGCGGCGCAGGTGGAAATCAGTTTCACGGGGTCGACTCCGGATTAAGGGGGGATCAGTCCGGTGCAGATATATAGGTAGAAGAAAAGGGGGAAGGCAGCGGGCTGCCCTCCCCCGGAAGATTCGCGGATGCGAACTTCTTAGTCGATGCCAAAGGCGAACAGGCCGCCGCCCTTGGTGTGGTTCTGGAGCCACTCGCCGAAGGTGAGCGGCCAGATGCCGCCACCACCCGCGCCGACGACGATCGTGATGTACTGCTTGCCGCCAGCGGTGAAGGAGGTCGGGTTGCCGTGCACGCCGGTGCCGACGTTGAAGGACCAGAGTTCTTCGCCGGTGTCGTCGCGGACTGCGTGGAAGAAGCCTTCCGCGTCGCCGTAGAAGACGAGGCCGCCGGCCGTCGCCATCATGCCGCCTGTCGCGGGCGTGCTGTGCGGACGGATCCAGGTCAGCTCACCGGTCGAGGCGTCGTACGCCTTCACCGCGCCGTTACCCTTGTTGAAGGTCAGGACCTTCGCGCCCAGGTACCACTCGCCACGACGCCATTCCATCTTCTTCGCCTGGAGGTCCATCGAGAAGTTGTAGGTCGGGACGTAGACCATGTTCACGCGCGGGGAGTAGGCCATCGGGTGCCACTCTTTTCCGCCGTCAAGCGAGGGGGCAATGTCGTTGGTGCGACGGTCGTAGACCACGTCCATCGCCGGGTCGCCACCCTCTTCCCAGGCCATGATCGGACGGCAGTTGTCCTTGAAGCCAGGGGTCCAGTTGATCCGGCCAAGCGGCACCACCCAGTTGCACTTCCCGTTGGTACGGTCGATGGAGTAGAGGTGGCCGTTCCGGTCGCCGTGCAGCCAGACTTTCTTGCCGTCGATGTCGGCCAGGATCACCTCGTTCACGCCGTCGTAGTCATACGGGTCGTTCGGGGTGTACTGGAACCAGAACTTGAGCTCGCCCGTGTCAGGGTCAAGCACGATGGTGGAGTTTGAGTACAGGTTGTCGCCAAGACGGACGTGACGGTCGAAGTCCGGGCCCGGGTTGCCGACCGGCACGTAGAGCAGGTGCAGGTCCTGGTCGTACGAAGCGGTGATCCACGTCGAACCGCCGCCGTACTTCCAGGATTCGCCGGCCCACGTGTCGTTGTTGGGCTCGCCTTCAGCCGGAATGGTGTAGGTGTTCCAGATCGTGTCGCCGTTCTCGTGGTCGAGGGCGCGGACCCAGCCGCGGACGCCGTACTCGGCACCGGCGGTGCCGATGATGATCTTGCCGTCAAGCGCCAGCGGCATGACGGTAAAGGTCTCGGCGTAGGTGTAGTCACCGACGGTCTTGTCGAAGACGACTTCACCGGTCGCGTTGTCGAGAGCGACCAAGTGTGCGTCGAGCGTTGCGAGGTAGACGTTGTCCTTGTACGGGGCGACACCACGGTTCACGACGTCACAGCACAGCTGCGGGTACACGTCGGCCGGCAGCTCGCGTTCGTACTTCCACTTGATCAGACCAGTCTGACCATCGGCCGCGATCACGCGGTTGAACGACGTCGTCACGTAGAGGGTGCCACCGACGGCAACGGCCTGGCTGTCCTGCCCTTCGAGGGTTCCGAACGACAGGTACCACTCAGCCTCGAGGTCCGCAGCGTTGTCCTGGTTGATCGCCGTCTGTAGGGCGTACCGGGTGCTCTCGTAGTCGCGGCCGTAATGGAGCCAGTTCATTGGGTCCTTGTCGGCGTTCAGAAGCATGTCGTCCGACACGTAGTTCGGCTGCTGCTTCGGTGCCGCAAGGATGTCAATACCCTGAGCGAACGCGGACGTCGCGAACCCAAGGCTCACGAGCACGCCGATCGTCAGTTTGGTTAGGAGATGCATTAGGTAATTCCTCCCGTTCAGCATCTTTTCTCTAGGCAGGGGCCGCGCTCCGATAGCCCGGTCGCGCCTGCGCGCCACCGGTTCCGGTAGTTCGTGCCACGCCGCCATGGCGGCGGAGCCTGAAAGGCCCTTCCTTTAGTGCGGCGGACTATAGGCGTTTACGGAACAGTGTGCCACCGCCCGGCGCCAAACGGGCCTTCAGCCGCTTGGCACACTGCCGGGAGTGAGCGATCGCCGCAGCCGAACCAGCGGCGGGCACCGCCGGTGGTCGTGGTACTCGACCTGGCAGTCGAGGCACTGGAAGCACTCGTTCATGTTGATGGTGCCGCTCGCGTGGATGGCCTGGACCGGGCACGCCCGTTCGCACAGCCGGCAGGGGTTTCCGCATTCGGAGCGGCGGGCCAGGTTGCCGAAGATCCGGACCTTGCCGAGGACGGCGACCGCCGCCCCGAGGGGGCACAGGAAGCGACAGTAGAAGCGCTCGACAAAGAGACCCAGCGCCAGCAGCACCCCGGCGTACAGAACGTACGGAAGGCTGCGGTCGAACCGGAGCGTGATGGCCGTCTTGAAGGGCTCCACTTCGGCGAGGGCCTGGGTGGTGCCCATCCCCTGGGTCAGGGTGCTGCCGACCAGGACGGCAAGCACCACGTACTTGAGGGCCCACAGCCGCTCGTTTGCCGTTTCGGCGATTGGGAGGGTGGGCAGCCGTACGGCGCGCGCCAACCGCGCCAGCAGCTCCTGCAGGGCGCCGAACGGGCACAGCCATCCGCAGAAGACGCCGCGCCCGAGCAGCACCAGCGACACCAGTGTGTAGCCGGCGATGATGACGATCAGCGGCTCGTAGAGAAAACTGGTCCAGCCGCCGGTGACGACGGCCTGGGCATAGGTCAGCACGTTCACGATTGTGAGCTGGGCGTTGGCGACCCAGCCGAGCCAGCCGATCACGACCGCGAGAAAGACGAAGCGGGCCCACTGGTGGACCCGGCGATTTCGCGAGATTGCGTCGGGCCAGGCCAGGAGCACCGAGAGCACGGCGAGTAGCATCACCAACCCCATGATCGCTTGGTCGTGCTCGGCCCAGACCCGCTGCCAGCCATCGAGGGCACTGGTCCTGACGAACCCGAGGTAGGCGGTCTGGACTGGTCGGAGACCGGCGTCCTCCAGGGCGATGGGATCGCCGCCGATGAGATCCTGCGGCAACGTGTACGCCAGGTCGACGCCGCCGCCGCCCGCCTCCGGCGGGACGCGCAATTCGACGGTCCAGGGTTCGAGCGGGTCGAATTTCCAGTCGCGCGGGATTCGGAACAGGCCGGTCTCGGCGAAGAGGGGTCGTCCCTCCGCGCGGACGGCGGTGGCGGTCAGCGATTCCGATTTCGTGAAGTCGAAGGATCGCTCGCCTTGGATCAGGCGGATCCGGTCATACTGCCCGGTTCTCCGGAAGGCATTCCCCCGCCAGGAGATGCGGCCGCTCCCGAGCACGGCGAGGAGCTGATCGCCGTACCCGATCTGCGAAATGTGGTGGTTGAACCACTGGCCGCCGAACAGGTTGCGGCCGACTTCGGCGGGTGTCGCGAGCGCGGCATAGAACGACAACACGGACTCGTCGGGGCGGTCGGCGTCGTCCGTGATGCCCAGGTCCCCGGCCGTGAACTCTCCGCCCACGACTCCACCCCAATCCAGCAAGTCCTGCCAGCTTCTCGGCTCATACCGGTCCACGTCGAGCTGGAACGGGCCGGTGTCCTCTTCCTCGCCCAGCAGGCCTTGGATGCGGGCCATCTTGCGCGCCGACAAGACGATGGCGTTGTAAGTCAGGGTGGCGCTGATCGTGGCGCCCCGGACCCCGTCCACGCCGCGCCCGGTGAACCGGACGGGGCGGCGGACATCGAGGTTCCTGAGCCCTTCGAACAGGTCCTCGAGCTTGGTCTGCGGAATCAGGCTCGGCCCCACCATCGGCTCGTGCAACTCGAGGACCGCCGAACCGGTGATGCGGCCGGCGTGATCGAGGCCCACGATGATGTCGAACGGTTCGCCCGAGTAGCCGCGGGGGTTGACCGTCTCGAAGGTCGAGAACAGCCACCCTTGCACCGAGTCGCCGTCCCGCACGGTCGCCACCGGCGGTGATCCCGCAGGCGACTGCACGTCGCCCGCTCCGGGGAACGTCTTTGCCACCACGCCGGGCGTGAGGCGGGTCGAGAGCGGGTCGTACATGTCGGCGTGGGCGCGGTCCGCTGTCGCCAGCCACCCGGCCAGAACGGCCGCGGCAGCCCCGCCGGCCCGGGCGGCCGCGCGCCCGGGCCGGCGCGCCGGTTTCACCTCCGGGCAGAAGGCGGGGTCGAAGTACGCTTCTTGGCAGCGCAGGCACTGAATGCACTCCGAGTGATCGATCGTGCCGTCGGCCCGGATAGCGCGCGTCGGGCAAACCGGCTCGCACTTCGAGCAGCTGGTGCCGCAGGCCCGCCGTCGGCGTAGCCAGTCGAGCATCCGCAGCCGCCCGCCGAGTCCCAGCGCGGCGCCGAAGGGGCAGAGGTACCGGCAGAACGCCCGTTCGGTAAAGACCGCGATGCCGAGGCAGGCCAGGGCCCAGACTACGTAGGGCCACGGCCGCAGGAACGCATCGCCGATCGCGGTCCCGAACGGTTCGGCGGCCAGCGCGGTGTCCAGCATGGCCGGGACGAAGACGGCCACCGCCACGATGCCGGCTAGCACCACGTACTTGAGATACCGAAGGCCGCCGTGCAGACGCGCTGACGGTTCGTACCGCGGTACCCCGAGCAGGCGCGCCGCCCGATGAATGAAGTCCTGCAGGGCGCCGAACGGGCACAGCCATCCGCAAAAGGCACCGCGTCCCCAGAGGAGCAGTGCCACCAGGGTGAAAACGGCCACCAGTACCAGCGCCGGGATGCCGAGCAGCGGGCGCCAGTCGCCGGCGGCGGTCGCGCTCCGGGCGGCGTCAGCGATCTCCTGCAGGCCAGGTTGGACGCCGAACCAGCCGCCCAGCCCGATCAGCGTGGCGGCGAGCAGCCCGCCACGCACCACCCGGTACAGGCGCGGGCGCCGGGTCAGCGGGTCCGCCAGGACAATCGTCGCGGTCACGGCCCCGATCAGCAGGATCACTGCGAGGACGCTGAGGCCGGACGTGTGCCAGACGCGTTTCCAGGGTGGCCCCCAAGCGTCGACGAAGCCCTGGCGGTTCGGCATTTGCACGGCGGGCAGCGTGGCCGCATCGAGGACCAGGTCGCGGTCGATGATCCGGTTGGTCCAGAGCAAGTAGGCGGTCACCGCATAGGTTTCATCGTCGGTCAGCGTGAGCGGCGCGTTGTGCGGCATCGCGCGGCGGATGTAGTCGAAGAGGGTGGTGGCGTAGGGCCAGTACG
Source organism: Alphaproteobacteria bacterium (assembly GCA_022825235.1). Taxonomy (GTDB): domain Bacteria; phylum Pseudomonadota; class Alphaproteobacteria; order TMED109; family TMED109; genus VXPW01. Next base: position 129,841 of record JAJDYI010000017.1, read on the forward strand.
AGCCCACCGTCTTCACGGGCTGGGCCGTCCCGAGCGTGCCGACGCCCCCGGTCAGCATGTCGGCGTCCGCCCCGTCTCCCTGCGCACCATGGCAAACCAGGCACTGCGCCTGGTAGACCGTCTCCCCGGCCTCGACGGTGCCGGAACCGGCCGGCAGGGTGGCGCCGTCGGGACCGACGGAGATGTCCATCTGCCGAACGATTTCGTCCGGGGCCTCCCGTCCGAGATCGGGCGATGCGGGCGCTTCGGCGGCCCGCCCCGGCGAGGCGCACGCCAGGACCAGCAGCAGGAGCCGGAAGAACGCGACGGGTCGGATCACGGGTAGCGGGAGTTGCGGGGACTAGAGGTAGACGTTGGTGACGCTGCCATCGGCTTCGATCCGCCAGCTCTGGATGGCGTTGCAGTGGTACAGGTGGCCGTGCGCATAGCGGGCGGACCATTCGGCCCGGCTCTCCTGGCGATGCCCGGCCTGGTCGGTCGCGCGGGACAGTAGGGTTGCAGGCGCGCCGTCCCAGGTCCAGTTCATCCGGAACCGGACGGGCGCAAACAAGGGGGGCCGGCCATCGAGTGCGGCCGTCTGCCAGGAGTTTCCCCCGTCGGTCGAGACTTCGACCCGGCGCACGGCTCCGTGCCCTGACCATGCGAGCCCGGAGACGTGCAGGAAGCCCGGGGCGATCTTCTGCCCGCCGCTCGGCCGGGTGATCACCGATTTCACGTCCATGGGGAAGGTGAACTGGAGCGCCTTGCCGTCCGGGCGCAGATCGCTGTACTTGGAGGTCTCATCGCGGGCGTAGACCGGCTCCTCGACGACTTTGAGGCGGCGCAGCCACTTGACGTTGAGGTTGCCCTCCCAGCCGGGGACCACCAGCCGCATCGGATAGCCCTGTTCGGGCCGAATCCGCTCGCCATTCTGGTACAGCGCGACCAGGACGTCATCCAATGCCTTCTCCAGCGGGAGGCTGCGGCTCATCGCGTTGGCGTCCGCGCCCTCCGCGATCAGCCAGCGGGCGCCCCGGCGGGGGCGCGCGTCGCCGAGCAGCAGCGACAGCGGAACCCCGGTCCACTCGGCCGTGGACACCAGCCCATGGATCATGCCGCACGCTTCGTCGACGGCCAGCGGAAACGCGTTGGAATTGAAGAAGCTGTTGCCGGCGCACTCGATGAACAGGATCCGCGTGACCATCGGGTAACGCAGCAGGTCGCCCGGCGTGAACAGGAGTTTCCGTTCGACTTCGCCGTGAATCAGCAGTTCGTGACGCAGCGGGTCGATGGCGGGTACGCCGTTGTGGCTGCGCTCGAAATGCAGGCCGTTCGGCGTGACGGTGCCCTCGAGGTCCTCGAGCGGCGTCATGGCCACGCCAGCCCCGGGCGAGACGTCCTCGTACGGCTGCAGGATCTCCCGTCCGACATCCGCTTCCTGGGGGGCCGGCGCCCCGTACTCCCGGAACGGGCGCCCCGGAACCTGCATCCAGTCGGGCGCGGCATCGCCCGCCCGCGCGGCCAGCGCCGCGCCGGGCGCCAGGCTGCCGGCGGCCGCACCGCCCAGCAGAACGCGCCGGCTCAATCGCGGGCTGCGCGGACGGCGCATCACCCGACCCCTTCTCCAAAGCGCTCCTGCAGGCGCCGCATGCCGCGGATCCACCGATCGTGGTCAACGGCCTTGCGGCGGACGTACTCCGCGACATTGGGGTGCGGCAGGATGAGAAACGTGCCGGCCTCGATGCCGTCGAACGCCGTCCGCGCGACGTCTTCGGGCTCGAGGACGCCATCGAGGCCGGCCACGCCACCGTCCTCGAGGTTGGCGATCATGTCGGTGCGGACCGCTTGCGGACACAGGGCCGACACACCGAGGCCGCGATCCCCCCAGGTGATGGACAGCCACTCGGCGTAGGCGAGCGCGGCGTGCTTGGTCACGGCGTACGTCGCCGAGCCGATCTGCGACAGCAGGCCGGCCGCGGATACGGTGATCAGGAAGTACCCGCCCCGTTCTGCCATTGGGGCGGCCAGGCGACGCGTGGCGTAGGCGTGACTCATGACGTTGACGTCCCAGCAGGCCTGCCAGTCAGCCGCACTCGTGTTAATGCCGCCCGCGCGGTGAATCCCGGCGTTGGAGCAAAAAAGGTCAATGGGTCCGGCGAATGCCTGGGCATTCTCGATGAATCTGCCGACCGCCTGATCGTCGCCCACGTCGATCGCCCAGGCACGTCCTCCGCATGCATCCGCGCAAGCTTCAGCGGCAGCGCCATCGAGATCTGCCACCGCGACGGCCCGCGCGCCTCGGCGGTGCGCTTCCATCGCCAGTGCGCGCCCGATCCCGTTGCCCCCGCCGGTGACGGCGACCACCTTGTCCTTGACGTCCATGCTCATTTTCCCCGGGGAGCCGCAATCAACTGGGTGAAGATCCCGCCGATGGTACTGCGATCGATAATCTCTAGACCGGCATGCGCGAGAAGGGCCTCCTGTTGCCTGGCGGTCGGTACCACGTTGCCCCAGGTCATTTCGTTGAACTGGGTCTGGACGGCGAGCGCGGCATCGGGATTCCGGAGATCAGCATCCTCGGGATAGGTTTCGTCCAGGATCACGAGTCGGCCGCTGTCGCGCAGCAGGCGTCGGCAGTGGTCGAGGACATGGGCCCTGGCGTCCACGGGAATCTCGTGCAGCACTTCGACCATCGTGATGACGTCGACGCTCGCGGGTTCCCCTTGCCACGCGTTCCCGTCGTGAATCGCGACCCGCTCGTTGAGACCGCTGGCCGCCACTGCCCTGCGAGCCTGCTCGAGGCCGTCCTGATGGATGTCCGTACCGGCGCACCGCGACTCCGGAAAGGCTTTGGCCACCTGGATGACGAAGCCCGCAACGCCGCAGCCGTAATCCAGGAACGTGCCGCCGCCCTCGAGGGCGACACGGACCTCGTCGATTCCCGGGAGGAGGCGGTGGGCCATCAGCGCGTGGAGCCCGGCAGTGGTATCGCCGATGGCCGCGGCGAAGGCGTGACCATGCTCCTGGAAGGTACGGATGGCACCGTCGGCCATGGCTTCCGTGTGAGTCGCCAAATCCGGCTGAAAGTGGTCGAGCGTGGCGACGACGTAGGGGAGGAGGAAACGCGGATCGCCTGGCTTCGCCAGGATGGCGTCAAAGTGCGGTGCGAGGCGTGCCCGGCCGTCGTCTACCGGATCCAGGATTTCCCAGGCGATGGCGGTTTTCCACCAGATCCGGACGAAGGGCAGGTGGAGGCCCTGCGGAGCAGCGAGGTCTTCCGGCGCCAAGCCGCGTTCGCCGGCCTCCGCAAGGACACGGAACCAGCCGAGGTCTGCGCCCGTGCGGATGAGATGGAGGACATGGAGGCCGCGGATGTGTCCCCAGAGCTTGTTGATCTGGGCTTCGAACGGGACATCAGGTGCTGGCATGCCGCATGCTCCCTGAGACGGAACACCACCGGGTGGCGGTCACCGGCACGCACCCTAAGGCCGTCGATACCAGGGCGCACCGAACCATGTGAACGGCCCTTATAGCACCAAAATTTGTCATGATTTGGGCTAGAGGAGGGAGGGTTCGTCGCTCCCGTGTCGCTTGGATTTGCGATTGGGCGTTCGCCGACAAGGCGTTCGATGACAGGTCTCCCTGCCCCCGGTCGCCAGCTTTCGCGTAAGGTCGCGGCCCCGCGGCACGGAGAGGCCGCGAACCGGTCTGCCATCGATTTGCCTGTTGATAATTTGCCGCCAATCTGGTGGCTGGCAGCGGTGAAGCAGAGCGTTCACGTCGTTGGAGGAAGCTCGGCCAGCTGGTCTGGCCGGGTCGCCGACAACTTCGCTGATGGAACCAGGAAGTTTGGACCCGGCGGTTGCGCAGGATGCGCTTGCCGGGTGCACGGCGCTGGCGCGTTCTCGGGCCCCCTTCTCGTGACGAGGGGTTGCCGTCACCGGGGGGCGGTGCTGGCCGTGCGCCGATTGGCGGTCGGAACGCTCCAGCTAGTTGCCATAACGATTCGGAAATGTGGCGGAGCGAGCACTGCGGGAGCGGCCATGCACGAACTACCGTTACGTCAGCCGGTTCGAGGGTCTGTTACCGCCGCGAACTACAGACTCATGCCGCCATCGAGAAAGAGGGTCTGCCCCGTCATGTAATCCGACGCGGCGGAGGCCAGATAGAGCGCGAGATAACCCACTTCGCACAACTCGCCGTGGCGCAGCAAGGGAACGCTGCGGGCGGCCATGTCCCTGGTCCGCTGCATCCCGTCGTCGCCGACCGTTACCGGGTCCGGAAAAATGCCCGGCGCGATGCTGTTCACGTGCACCCCGTACGGCGCCCATTCAAGCGCCTGCGCCCGGGTGAAGCCGGCCAGGCCGGTCTTGGCAATCGAGTAGACGACCATGTCGCCGCCGCCTTGCCGGGCGGTCCAGGACGAAATGTTGATCACCTTGCCGGAACGCCGCTCCAGCATGTGCGGCCCGACGGCTCGGGTGCACAGTATTGCCTCGGTCAGATTGACGTCGATGACCAGGCTGAGTTCCTCGTCGGTCAGAGCTGGGGTTGCCTCCCCGGGCAAGGCCACCAGCGGTTTCCGAATGGCGTCTCCCAGATTGTTGACCAGGACGTCAATCCGGCCAAAGGTCTCCATGACCGTATCGATTGCCAGTTGCACTCCGGCGTTCCCGGTGACATCCGCGACCACCGGGACCACCTGACGACCACTGGTCTCAGCGATCTCGGCCGCGACGCCTTCGACGTAACGCGGAGTCAGGGAATTGATTGCCACATCGGCGCCGGCTTCGGCCAGCACCTGGGCAATGCCCTTGCCGATGCCGCGTCCGGCACCGGTGATCAACACCACTTTGTCTGTCACATCAAAGGCGTCTGGCAGCATGTCTGGTCTCGTTATGGAAGGGTGTCGCCGCCCCGCGGCATGGCACTGATGAACGTCGCGGCAGGGGCGCCGGGACCGGGCCGCGCAACCGCTAGGCTAGGGCATCAGGACGGTTGAACCGGTCGTCTTGCGAGCCTCGAGGTCGGTGTGGGCCTGAGCCGCATCACTCAGTCGGTAACGCTGGTTGATTTCAACTTTCAGGATGCCGTCGGCGATCAGGCCGAACAGTTCCGCAGCATTGCGTGCGCGCGCCTCTGGGTCCTTGACGAAATAGTACAGGCCGCCGCGGGTGACATTTTGCGCCTTCATCGCCAGGCGGGCGGTATTCAGGGCCGGGGCCGGGCCAGACGACTGGCCAAACGACACCATCCAGCCGCGATCGGCCAGGGCGTCGATGCCCTTGTCAAAGGTGTCCTTGCCGACGGAGTCGTAGACGACGTTCACGCCTTTTCCGTCGGTGAGGTCGCGCACCGCTTTACCGAAATCGACCTCGCGATAAAGGATCGGGTGGTCACATCCGTGAGCTTGGGCGAGGGCTGCTTTTTCTCCGGTGCCGACCGTGCCAATCACGGTGGCGCCGAGGTGCTTCGCCCATTGGCAGACCAGCAGCCCGACGCCGCCGGCAGCGGCGTGCACCAGCGCCGTGTCGCCGGGCTTCACCTTGTACAGATCGCGCACCAGGTAGTGCGCGGTCAGTCCCTGAAGCGTGGAGGCCGCCGCGGTCTCGTCAGTCGTCCTGTCATCCAGCTTGATCAGGTGACTGGCATTGATCAGCCGCTGCTCGGCGTAGCTGCCGCGGTGCATGCAATAGGACACGCGGTCGCCGACGGCGAGATCGATCACGTCGGGCCCGACCTCCTCGATGACGCCGGCGCCTTCCATGCCCAGAACGACCGGGAAATCCTTCATGGGATAGCCGCCGGACCGCTGTTGAACGTCGATATAGTTCAGCCCGACCGCGGTATGCCGAAGACGCACTTCACCCGTGCCCGGGTCGCCGACGGACACGTCTTCCCAGCGCATTACGTTGGGCCCGCCGGTCTGGTGAATTCGGATTGCTTTGACGGTGGTTTCGCTCAAGGTTCTCGCCTTCCGACAGCACCAGATTACTGGCCGAGCGGCCCTAATCTAGCGCTCCTGATCTCCAGCCAAAGTAGGGATTGTCATCATGGCCAATCGGATCACCTTTATCCCGCTTCTGGTGGCCGCGGTAGTGCTGCTCCCTACTCTTGACGCGACGGCCTGTCCCGACGACCAAATCGTCGCTGCGACCGCCGAGGCCTTCCGTACGAAGACTCCTGGACCGGGGTTCCCCGACGGCACATCTCTGGAGGACGGCTACTGCGCTCAAGACAAGTACCTGGCATCGCTTGCGGAGGAACTGGGTGAACGAACGGGGTACAAGGCCGGGCTGACCAATCAGGCACTGCAAGAGCGATTCGGCGCTATCGAACCGGTCGGCGGCGTGCTGTTCAAGTCGATGTTGCTGCCATCGGGATCCGAGATCGAGGCGGACTTTGGCGTCCGGTCGGTTTACGAGGCCGACCTCATCCTCACGGCCGCCGACGAACGGATCAACGAGGCGCGTACTTTGGAGGAAGCCGTCCGTTATCTGGGAGAAGTCACCCCATTCGTGGAGCTGCTTGACCTGGTCATCGCCGAAGGCGAGCCGCAGAACCTGGCGACGATCGTCGGCTACAACGTGGTGTCGCGTTACGGCGTAGTGGGCGAGGGCGTTCCCGTTGAGCCGACGCCGGCGTTCATCGAGGCGCTCAGGAAAATGGAGTCCGTCACACTCGATGACACGGGCAGGGAAATCCAGCGCGCCAAGGGCGCCGCGATTATGGGACACCCCTTGAACGTTTTATTGTGGCTCGTCGAGCACGTCGGCGCCCAGGGGCAGCGGTTGCAGGCCGGCGATGTCCTCAGCCTGGGTGCCATGGGAACCTTCCACCTGACGGAAGCGGGGCGCACCATCACCGTGCGTTATACGGGGCTCCCGGGCGGTGACTCCGGGGCTGTCGTCACGTTTCGCTGAGCCAAAGCGGGGATCTCGGTCGGTTCTCCTGAGCAAGCGAAAGCGACGATGTGGCCTTGATTGCGACCGAAGCCAAACGCTCTGCCGGTTCGATTTCGGATGACTTGATCCCGGTGCAACCGAGTGGTGGTGCCGCCGGAGTGAATTGAACACTCGACCCCACCCTTCGCACCACTGCCGCTTTCGCGACCGCCGTCTGCACCCGTTGCGGCGCATCCGGCGTTTGGTGGTCCGGACCATCCCTTGACCCGCGAGGGGCCCCGCCCGTCTGGCCTCTACACCTTCTCGCGCTAGCGCGAGCTTGGCTCGGGATTGGCATGGGCCTCTTGGCCCGCAGCGTTCCCCGAATTTGAGCGGTTCAGCCCCGGCAATTACTCGCCGGGCAGGCAATTCCTACCAAGGGTGTGCTCTACCACTGAGCTACGGCGGCAATGACGGCGGGCACCATGACCCGCAGCCATATCGAAGCCTAACATGGCAAGGGCACCGGCGTCATGCGGTCGTGATCAAGCGCACCTGCAAGATCTGTGACCCCCTTATTGTCTCGTGCAGGTTGAATTGCCACGCGGAGACGAGTGGCAGATGCGGAAAAGCCAAGCGCCCGTGACAACGTTCCCTCGGACAGACGCAGCAGCGAGAACACGTGGTTGCCTGACCTCATAGCCCGAGAGGATCCCGTTCGCTTTCGTTGGAGGTGAAGGGCCAACCCGAGCTTGGGGTCTGATTCTCTGTTGTGCTTGGTGGTGGCGATGGGGCGGTCACCCGAATGCGGCCCCAACGTGATCAAAAAGCAAGTAGCAATAATGCGAATAAGAATGCGTTGCATTCGCACTTCGACTAAGTTATTAATTTTGCGAATGCGAGTCATTCCTACTCGCATTTCTGGAGTCCACCATGAATACGAATCGGATCTTGTCCGCGATGCGCCACGGTGCTGCGGTCTGCGCGGCCTGTGCCGTAATCATGGCGCTCAGGTCGGGCGGTGCCATTGCTCAGGAGATGCCGTCGCCAGAGGAAATGTGGCGGATCATCCAGCAGCAACAGCAGGAGATCGAGGCATTGAAGGAGCGGATCGGTGCTGGCGAGGCGCAGGTGGAGGAGACGACGCAGGCGATCGAAGCAGTGGTCGAATCCATGGATGCGGGAACAGCGGGCGCCGGTTGGTGGGACCGTACCCAGATCGGTGGCTACGGTGAACTGCACTACAACATCAAAGAGGACTCATTGGACAGGGTCGATTTTCACCGCTACGTCCTGTTCTTCGGCCACAACTTCAATGCTACGACGCGGATGTTTTCCGAGTTCGAGCTTGAGCACTCGCTGGCCGGCGAGGGCAAGCCGGGCGAGGTCGAGCTCGAGCAGGCGTACATCGAGCGCAACTTCAGCGACTCCGTTACCGGCCGGGCCGGGATCATGCTGATGCCCGTGGGTCTTCTCAACGAGGTCCACGAGCCGCCGACCTTCTACGGCGTTGAGCGCAACAAGATCGAGAACGTCATCGTCCCGACCACCTGGTGGGAAGCCGGCGTCTCCGGCACGATGACGACAGAGGCCGGCGTCCAGGTCGATGTGATGCTCCACAGCGGCCTCAAGGTGCCGACGGACAGCTTCAAGATCCGGAGTGGTCGTGGCAAGGTCGCGAACCACGACTTCGAAGAGGGGGCTCTGACCGGGCGGATCCGCTACACGGGAATGCCCGGGGTCGAGCTGGCCGCCGCCGTTCAGCATCAGGCGGACCTCACGCAAGGCAGCGACGCGAGTGGCACCCTGATCGTGGGCAACGCGGACGTGACCCGGCCGATCTCCGATTCGATGTCGTTGGGGCTGCGGGCGCTCTACGCGGGATGGGAGATCGACGGCGATGAGGCGGCAGCGCTCGGCGCCGACTCCCAGAACGGGTGGTACCTCGAGCCGTCGGTCCGGATGGCCCTGGGCGGCGATGAATCGGTGGGCGTCTTTGCCCGCTACGAGACGTGGGACACCAGGGCCGGCAACAGCGCCGACACCGAGGAGAACCAGTGGGTCGTGGGAATCAATTACTGGCTGCACCCCAACGCCGTGCTGAAGGCCGACTACGCGACGCTCGAGAAACCCGGCTCGGAGGACGCACGCATGCTGAGCCTGGGCGTCGGTTACCAGTTCTAGTCAAATGGGTACCACGGCTCGCAGCATGGCCTGCGGGCCGTCGTCCCGGTTCCGGATCGCCTTTTCGCTTGCCGCCGGACTCCTGTCGGTTGTCCCTGAACGCGCCCTGGCCGATGACATTTATCTCCCGCCGGCCGACTTCGTGGCACTGGCGTTCGGCGGCAAGCCGCCCTCAAGCAAGAATCTCTGGCTGAGGGGCGGCATTCAGGACGACATCACGACCATCCTTGGCCATCGGTATGGCGGGTTGCGCATCAAGTACTGGCGGCACGGAAGCCGCACCGCCTGGATCCTGGAGGAGATCGGGAAGTACGAGCCGATCACCGCGGGGTTCATCGTGGACCAGGGCAGGCTCGCCGAAATCCGAATCCTCATCTATCGTGAATCCCATGGCTGGGAAGTTCGGTATCCGTTCTTTACCGATCAGTTTCGCGGCCTTGAGCTGAAAGAGAACCGGCGCTTGACCGGACCGATCGACGGGATTTCCGGCGCCACGCTGTCGGTTTCGTCGATCACCCGGCTGGCCGCTCTCGCCCTGTTTCTCGACGCGCGAGTTGCCGCCGATGCCGGAGGCTGACGGAGCCAGGGCAAAATCGAGGAAGCGCTGGCGCCGGTGGGCGGCGACGGCACGAAGCTGGCATCGCCGAATTGGACTGGTGATCGCGGCACTCGTGGCGGTGTTGGCGATCACCGGGCTGCTGCTGAACCACGGTGACCGTCTGGGCCTGGACCGGATCAGGGTCGTGACGGGCTGGGTGGTCGACTGGTACGGACTGACACCGGTCGACGACCCCGTCCACTTCCGTGCGGGCGAACATTGGGTGAGCTGGATCGACGGGGCGGTTTACGCGAACGGGAGGAGGGTTGGCGATGCCAGAGGAACGGCCCGGGGCGCCGTCGCGCTCGACTCGCTGGTCGCAATGGCGACATCGGAGGCCCTCGTGATCTTCACCGGTGACGGGGAGCTGGTCGAACGCCTGGGTACGTCCTTTCTGCCTGGCGCCATCGCGCGCGTCGGGACGGCGGGATCCCAGGACCGGATCGTCATTCGCACACAGGAAGGCCAGTTCGCCAGCGATTCGGACCTGTTGACGTGGAGCCCGTTCGAGGACGAAGTTATCTGGTCCCAGACCGGCACTCCGACCGAAGCGGTGCTGAACGTGCAGCTGGCGGCCTACCGGGGACAGGGATTGCCGCTCAGCCGTGTGCTGCTTGACCTGCATTCGGGTCGGTTGTTCGGATCCGCTGGGGCAGCCGTGATGGATGCGGCGGCGATCTTCCTGCTCGTGCTGGTCGCGACCGGAATCGTGAACTGGGCAGGCTTCCGGAGGCCCCGCCGGTAGGTGCCTGTTTCGGTACCCCGCTGCCTGTCAGCCGATGCGCCGCTTGCTGTCGACGTTCGGGGTGTTGTCGGCAGGACGCGGCAGCCGAGTTTCAGCCACCGAGGATCGCAAACCCTTCGCGGGAGGCGGCCTCGTTCAGCCGCGTGTCAAAGCTGATGAAGCCGATGCTCGCTGGATCGTCGTCAGCTGCTGCCAGCGCGGCGGCCAGCTGCAGGGTGTCTGCGGCATGACGCGTGTGCACTCGAAGCAGTCGAGTGGCGACGCCTTTGATCCGCTGGTCAGGCTGGACTTCGTACCAGGTTTGCGGCAGTGCCCGGAGACGCTCGAGGATGCTTGAGACTTCGGTCAGCGTGAGGCTTCCCTCACGTTCCCGCCGGGCAAGTGCCTCGGCATATTCGACCGTGGCGCCCCACCAGACCGCCATTCGGTCATCCCGCTCCGATCTTGGGGCGGCAAGTTCTCGGTGAAGTTCGTCGATCTTGAGAGCGATGGGCGCCGACGTGTCCCAGAAATTCACCGGCGACCGTCTTGTCGTTCTTCAGAACGTTCTTCGAGCAGGGCGTCCAGGATTCGAGCGCCCGTGGCGAACGGCTCACCCAGTGCATTCAAAGGGCTCCCGGGACGGCGCCGCGACAGGGTTCCGGCGCGCTCCAACCGAGCGATCCTCGCGCTTTCGTCGGTATCGTCGGTTTCGGGCGTGTTTTCCGGGCCCCGTACGACCGGGACAATGCGCGCGACCGGGATTCCGCGGTCGAGAACCAGCACCGATTCCCCCGACCGGACCCACCGGAGATAAGCGCTGAGCCCATTCTTCACTTGGGAGATGGTGGCCCGGATCAAATCAGCCATCCTCCATGTATGCATAAGGCTAAGTTTGTTACAGCGTTCAGATCAAGCGAGCCTGGTCAACGCGCAAGTGGCGGCGGGCTCCTTGCAGTCGGTCCGTCGGGCCTCGGTTCAGCGCCCGACTACATTGCCGATGCCTCCCGCCGGCTGTCCACGAAGGTGGGCAGAAAGGCGGCGTTCCAGACGACGTGACACCAGAACGAACGTGTAGGTGATCACGAGGTAAATCAGGCCTGCCGTGACGTAGAGCTTGTAGGGCTCGAAGCTCTGGGCCACGATGATCCTAGCCACGCCGGTGAGGTCGAGAAGGGTGATGATCGAGACGAGGGATGTTGCCTGCAGCAGGAACACAGCCTCATTGGTATAGGCGGGCAGCGACAGGCGGAAGGCTTTCGGCAGGATGATCCGGCGGTAGAGCAGCAGGCCGGACATGCCGAGGGAACGCGCCGCCTCCACTTCGCCGCGCGGCACCGCGAGCATGGCACCACGCAGGATTTCGGCCGTGTACGCCGCAGTGTTCAGCGTGAGCGTCAAGACCGCGCAGAAATAGGCTTCCCGGAACAGGAACCAGACACCCACCTGGTCGAGAAACGGCTGGAACTGGCCCGAGCCGTAGTAGACGAGAAACAGCTGAACCAGGAGCGGTGTGCCGCGGAAGTACAGCATGTAGCCGTAGGCGGGCACCCGGAGCATTCGTCGGGGCGAAAGGCGAGCCATCGCCACGGGGACGGCAAGGCAGAAGCCGGCCAGGAGGCTCAGGCCCGTGATTTCGAGCGTGAGGACCGTGCCCTCGAGGAGGCGGGGGAGGCTTTCCCAGACGATCGCGAGGTCCATCTCAGCCCCGCCGGGAGCCGCGGTCGGCCCACGCTTCGATTTGCCCCTGGACCAGCATGGAGACGACCGAGATGCCGAGGTACAGCAGCGAGGCTGCGAAGAAGAAGGTGAACGGCAGCCGCGTGGCCCGGGCGGCGATGTCGGCACTGCGCATCAGCTCGTCGAGCTGAATCAGCGAGATCAGGGCGGTTGCCTTGATCAGGACCATCCAGACGTTGCCGAGGCCGGGCAGCGCGAAGCGCCACATCTGTGGCAGGACGACGCGGCGCACCACGAGCACGTGCCCCATTCCGAACGCCCGGGCGGCTTCGATCTGGCCGCGCGGGATGGCGAGAAAGGCACCCCGGAAGACCTCGGTGGCGAACGCGCCGTAAATCAGGCCGATCGTGATCACGCCGGCCATGAACGGATTGAGGTCGATGCGCAGATCGTGGCCGGTGCCGGCGGCAAGGTCTTGGAGGAGGGTGGGCACGCCGTAGTAGACGAGCAGGATCAGGATTAGTTCCGGCACGCCACGGACGACGGTCGTGTACAGGCCTGCGAACCAGCGTGCCGCCCGGTAGGGCGAGAACTTGCCCCACGCCCCCAGCAGGCCGAAGGCCACCGCGAGGCCCATGGCCGCGAGCCCAACCATGATCGTGCGTTCCAGACCTTGCCAGAGCATCCAGCCGTAGCCCTGCAGGTCGAGGCTCATCATCTTCTGCCCGGAACGGCAACCCGAGCCACGGCGATCGGCCTGTGCCAGCTGAGGCGACGCGGCTGATCAGTCGCCGTACACGTCGAAGGAGAAATAGGCGGCGTTGATGCGCTGGTAGGTGCCGTCCGCCCGGATGTCTGCGATCGCCTGGTTCAGCGCGGCCAGGAGGTCTGCGTCGCCCTTGCGCACGGCAATGCCGACACCGTCCCCGAACCACCGGGGATCCGTGAAATCGGGACCGACGAATTCCGCACTTTCGCCCTCCGGGGTGCCCAGGAAGCCGTCCAGGAGGACCAGCGAGTCGGCCAGCAGCAGGTCCACCCGTCCCGCCATGAAATCAAGATTGGCGTCGGGCTGGGTTGGGTAGGTCTTGATCGAGACGATGTCTCCGTAGTTGTCACGCAGGAATCTGTCGTGGACGGTCGCCCTCTGCACTCCGACCGTCTTGCCGGCCAGCCCGGCCTCCGAGATTTCGATGCCGGAGCCCTTCTTGCGGACGAACTTGGCCGGCGTGTTGTAGTACTTGGCCGTGAAGTCCACTTTTTGCCGGCGTTCCTCGGTGATCGACATCGAGGCGACGATGGCGTCGTACTTCTTGGCCAGCAGGCCCGGGATGATGCCGTCCCAATCCTGAACCACCCATGAGCAGTCGAGGCGGGCCGTTGCGCAGAGGGCGTTGCCGATCTCGATGTCAAATCCCTGCAGGTCCCCGTTCTCGTCGATCCAGTTGAACGGCGGATAGGCGCCCTCCGTGCCCAGCCTGACGGTCGGGTGCTCGTCTGCGGCTGCCTCGAAGGCCATGGTTGCGATCGCACAGACGGCGGCGGTTACGAGCTTCTTCATCGTAGGTCGTCTCCTCCAAGCAGGTGGGATGTTGCCCGACCTCCGCCGGGACTGTTGGACAGGAACCGCTTGAGCCGGTCGGAGCGGGGGTGATCAAGGACCTGCCGCGACGGCCCTTCCTCCACAATCGTACCTTCGTGCAGAAATACGGTGCGGGAGGATACGGCCCGTGCAAAGCCGATCTCGTGTGTCACGATCAACATCGTGCGCCCCTCCTCGGCGAGGGCATCGATGACCTTGAGGACTTCGCCGACCAGTTCGGGGTCGAGGGCGGAGGTCGGCTCGTCGAACAGCATGACCTCGGGTTCCATTGCCAGTGCCCGCGCGATGGCCGCCCGCTGCTCCTGGCCTCCGGAGAGATGGGCCGGGTAGGTGTCGCGCTTGTCGTCGAGACCGACCTTGTGCAGGAGATGCTCGGCGTGCGCGATCGCCTGACGGCGCGGGACGCCCAGGACGTGGATGGGCGCCTCGATGATGTTCTGCAGGACGGTCAGGTGGGACCAGAGGTTGAAACGCTGGAACACCATGCCGAGGCGGGTGCGGATGCGGTCGACCTGGCGCCGGTCGGCCGGCCCGCGTTGCCCGCGCCGGTCGAAGGTCATGTGGATCAGCTCTCCGGCCACCTGGACCTCGCCGGCATCGGGGATGTCAAGGAGGTTGATGCACCGGAGCAGGGTGCTCTTGCCGGAACCGCTGGCCCCCATGATCGCAATCACGTCGCGTTCTTGCGCCGAAAGCGATATTCCCCTCAGGACGTCAAGCGCCCCGAACCGCTTGTAGAGATCCGACACGCGGAGTGCCGCCACGCACTGGTCCTCGTCACCGGTCACGGTTGTCGGGAGCACCTCGCGCCAAGGTCGGGACAGGGCCGGCGGGTGGGGTGGACGCGCCCCACTCGGCGCAATGGATTGTAGCCGCTGCCATCGATGTCGGAGGGATGGCGGAGACTTGAGCGCGCGCGGCGGCGCGGATCGGCGGGGAAGGCCCGGCAACCGCCCGCCGTCACACCGGGGGCTTCCTGATCGCCCGCATCCCGCCCGTGTGCCGGGCCCAACCCGGTAGTGGCTGTATCCTTTTGCGAGACTTGGCGCGTTCATTCCCTGGACTGCGACGGCGGTGACCGTGGAGGCACGATTCACGTGGTGACCAGCCCGCCCACCGGGCCGATGCCCGCACGGCATCCGATCCGCCGCCTGATCCGACGCTGGGGCCCGCCGCACGCTCGCATCTTCGTCGTCGCCAACCTGCTGGTCATCGTGATCGCCGGCGCCACCGCCGGGTACCCGCTGCTGATCGATTACCTGGTGGATGCGCTGCAGGCCCGCGACCGCCTTGTGCTGGTCACGGTGCCGATCGCGGTACTGCTGCTGACCTTCGCGAAGGGCGCGGCGCTTTACGTCCAGACCGTACTGGTCAGCCGCATCTCGCAGAGGATGATCGCGGACATCCGGACCGATCTCTACCTGGCGATTCTGCGGTTCGACCTGGGCGTGCTGGCCGACGACCGCGCCGTGAGCCTCCAGGCCCGGGTTCTCCACGACACGAATCTCCTGAATGTCGCCCTCACCCAGATGGCCGGCCGGGTCATTCGGGACGCCGTGACCTGCGCGGCCCTGCTGGGGTCGGTCGTGTACCTGGATTGGGTGCTGTCATTGATCGTCATCGCTGTCTACAGCATCAACGTGCGCCCAGTCCTGTCGATTGGCCGCCGCACCCGCAGTACCACCACCGACGTGCAGGCCCACTACGGCGCGCTGTCGTCGTTTCTTGCCGAGACCTTCCAGGGCATGCGCATGGTGCGGGCCTTCAATCTCGCTGCCGCGCGGAGCGAACAGGGGAAGTCCCTGATCGAGCGGCTGTACGCGCTGCAGTACGCGATCGAGCGGCGACGGGCGCAGCTGTCACCGGTCCTCGAGATCGGCGGCGGGGTGGTGGTGGCCATCATCATCGTCGTCGCGGGCTGGCGCATTTTGGAGGGCGCGAGCACGATTGGAGCATTCTCCGGGTTCGTGAGCGCGGTGCTGCTGGCGCTGCGCCCGGCGCGGGCGCTGGCGAACTTCAGCGTGACGTTTCAGCAGGCCGCTTCTGCCGCCGAGCGCGTGTTTGAGAAGCTGGAACAGCCGCCCGGTCTCGTGGACCGTCCGGAGGCCCGACCGTGTCCCCGGCCCGAAGGAGAGATCCGCTTCGAGCAGGTGGGCTTTCGCTACGCGGAGGGCGGGCCCGTCCTGCATGACGTCGATCTCGCGATCCGGCCCGGCGAGCGGGTCGCGCTGGTGGGCCCGAGCGGGGCCGGCAAGACCACGCTGATCAACCTTGCGCTGCGCATGTTCGACCCCAGCGAGGGGCGCATCCTGCTCGACGGAACCGACATCCGGGAGTTCACCCTCGAATCGCTGCGGAGCCATTTCGGACTCGTGGCTCAGGAAGCCACGTTGTTTCACGGCACGCTCCGCGACAACGTGGCGATGGGCCGGCCGGGGGGGGCGGACGATGCAGCCATTCGGGAGGCCCTGGTGGCGGCCGCGGCCGATTTTGTGGATGCCCTACCCGACGGTCTCGACACCGTGGTGGGCGATGGGGGGGATCGGCTGTCGGGGGGCGAGCGGCAGCGGGTGGCGCTCGCCCGGGCGATCCTGCGCGATCCCGCCGTCCTGGTCCTGGACGAGCCCACCAGCGCTCTCGACGCCGAATCCGAGCATCGCATTCAGGCGGCGCTCGGCCGCCTGACGGCTGGACGAACAACGATTACCATCGCCCACCGGCTCTCGACGGTGGTGCGTGCTGACCGGATCCTGTTGATGGAGGCAGGCACGATCGTGGAACAGGGCACCCACGCGGCGCTGATGGCGCATTCGGCACCGTACCGACGGCTTGTCGAGCTCCAGGAGGTAGGGTCGGGGGAGCCCTCTCTTGGCGCGGCGTGAATCCCGAGGTCCCCGGGACGATAAGCGGAGCGAACGCTTCGAGCGCGAGGCCCGCGCGCTCCGCGCGAACCTGCGACGGCGCAAGGAGCAGGCGCGTCGCCAGGCATCCACGACCGTTGGCGAACGATCGGCAAGGAACACGGAACAGAAGTCCGATGGCTGAGAAGACGCCGGGAAGGCTGTCGCGTCAGCCGTCAGGCGGGGAGCGGTCGCGATGACGGTGATGCCGGACACCTGGATCCGCACGATGGCCCAGGAAGAGGGAATGATCGACCCGTTCGTGGAGGCACAACGGGCCGACGGCGTGATTTCGTACGGCCTTAGTTCCTACGGTTACGACGCTCGCGTGGCGGACGAGTTCCGGGTGTTCACGAACGTGGACAACGCGCTGATCGACCCGAAGGACTTTTCCGAACAGAGCTTCGTCGCCCGGTCGGCTGACACCTGCATCGTACCGCCCAACAGCTTTGCGTTGGCACGAACGGTCGAGTACTTCCGGATTCCCCGCGACGTGCTGGTCATCTGCCTGGGCAAGTCCACCTACGCACGCTGCGGGATCATCGTCAACGTGACGCCGCTCGAACCGGAGTGGGAGGGGCACGTGACCCTCGAGTTCTCGAACACGACGCCGCTGCCGGCCCGCATCTACGCGAACGAGGGTGCTTGCCAGTTCGTCTTCTTCAAGGGGGCCATGCCTCCGAAGGTCAGTTACGCCGACCGCAAGGGGAAGTACATGGGCCAGCGGCAGGTCACACTCCCGAGGATCTGAGCCCATGGATTGCATCCGCATCCGGGGTGGCCAGCCGCTCCGGGGCAGGGTCGAGATCGACGGGGCCAAGAACGCTGCTTTGCCATTGATGGCGGCTTCCCTCCTGACCGATCAGCCGGTCACGCTCGCGCGCTATCCCGAGCTCGGGGACACGCGCTCGATGTTGGCCCTGCTGCGGCGCCTCGGCGTCGAAGTGACGCCCGCTGGGCCCTGCTCCCGCTCGCTGGCCCTGGTCACCAGGAGGGTTGCCTCGACCACGGCCGACTACGACCTCGTCCGTCGCATGCGCGCGTCCGTACTCGTGCTGGGGCCGCTCCTCGTCCGGTCGGGTCAAGCCGAGATCTCGTTGCCCGGTGGCTGCGCCATCGGCACCCGCCCGATCGACCTGCATCTCCGGGCCCTCGCCGACCTCGGAGCCGTCATTGACCTGGAAGGCGGCTATGTACGCGCGCGGGCGCCCCGCCAGGGTCTGCGCGGCGCCCGCATCCGCTTCGCACAGGTGTCGGTGGGCGCCACTGAAAATGCGCTGATGGCGGCAGTGCTGGCGCGGGGCGAGACCCGTATCGAGAACGCGGCCAGGGAGCCCGAGGTCGCCGATCTGGCGCAGTGTCTGACGGCGATGGGGGCCGGCATCGAGGGGATCGGCACCAGCACCCTCCAGGTCCAGGGCGACACGGCGTTCCGGCCTGCGTCGCACCGGATACTCGGAGACCGGATCGAGGCCGGCAGCTACGCCGCCGGGGCCCTGATCACCGGTGGACGGATCGAGCTCGCCGGCGCTCCCGCCGACGCGATGACCGCAACGCTCGACGTCCTCCGGTCGGTGGGAGCCCGGATCGAGCTCTCGCCCGATGCCGTGGTCGTCGGCAGGTCGGGCGCGCTGACGGCAACGGAGGTTGAGACGGGGGTCTATCCCGCGTTCCCGACCGACATGCAGGCCCAGTTGATGGCGGTTCTGTGCCTGGCGGGAGGGCGTTCGCGGATCGTCGAGAACATCTTCGAGAATCGCTTCATGCACGTCTCCGAACTGGTCCGCATGGGCGCCCGCATCAGGGTGAGGGGCAGAGCTGCCGAGATCGACGGCGTCCGGAAGTTGTTGGCGGCGCCGGTGATGGCGACGGACCTTCGCGCGTCCCTGTCGCTGGTGCTGGCAGCGCTCGCCGCAGAGGGCGAATCCGTGATCCGGCGGGTCTATCATCTGGATCGCGGTTACAGCCGGCTGGAAGCCAAGTTGCAGGCGGTGGGGGCCACCATCAGGCGCGCGGCCGAGGACGGGGAGACGTGACGGCGCATCCGATCGAACCGGTGGACCCGCTGCGTCTGCGCGCCGCTGACGAGCAGTCGGTCGAGGTCCTGTCCGAGTGCCTGTTCGAAGCGGTCGTGATGGCGGCGGGCATGCGCTTCGACAAGGAAGCCGGTCGGTTCGTCATGGCCTTGGAGCGTTTCACTTGGGAGGCCGCGGCCGGGGACGATGCGCGTTTGCAGCAGGTGCCCTGCGTGCTGACCGTCGAGCACGTCGTGCGGGTGGCGCAAACCGGGCTGGGGCCGCGCGCGCGGGGCAGGATCCTGAGCCTGTCGTCGTTCACGTTCGAAGCGGGCACCTTGCTGGTTGTGTTCGACGAGGGCGCCGCGGTCCGGATCGACGTTGAGGGAGTCGAATGCCGACTGGAAGATACCCGCCCGGGACGGCTGCCGCCCGTGGTGCCGGGGCACCGGCGGGGGCTCGCGTGAATCGCGACCGCACCGACGATGTCGTGCTGGCGGTGCCGCGCGGCCGCATCGCACGCGAGGTCGTTCCACTCCTTTCGGACGTCGGCATCGAACCCGAACCTGCGTTCAGGGACCCCGATTCGAGGCGGCTGTCGTTCCGGACCAGTGTGGACGGCCTCTCGTTGATCCGCGTGCGGAGTTTCGACGCGGCGACCTTTGTGGCGTTCGGCGGTGCTGACCTTGGCGTGGTTGGGTACGACGTTCTCCTCGAGTTCGACTACGACGATCTGTACCTGCCCCTCGACCTCGGCATCGGCCGCTGCCGGCTGGCGGTGGCCGAGCCCGCGGCCGTCGCATCAAGCGACGATCCGCGGCGCTGGAGCCACGTCCGGATCGCGACCAAGTACCCGGCGACGACCCGGCGGCACTTTGCGGCGCGAGGCGTGCAGGCCGAGTGCGTGAAGCTGAACGGGTCGCTCGAGCTCGCGCCGCAGCTTGGTCTCTGCCGGCGGATCGTCGATCTGGTCGATACTGGTTCGACCCTGCGGGCGAACGGTCTGGTCGAGGTGGAGAAGATCGCGGACATTTCCTCGCGGCTGGTCGTCAACCGCACGGCGATGAAGCTTCGCCCGCGCCTTCTCAACGCACTGGTGGACCGCTTCCGGGAGGCGATCGATGGCGCTTCGGATTGAGGCCGGGCGCGCGGACCTCGAGATTGCCCTGGCGCCGCTGTTGGCCGCCCGCGTGGCCGTGGAGCAGTCGGTCGGGGAGACCGTCCGCGACATACTCGCTTCCGTGCGCGAGCATGGGGACGAGGCCCTGATCGAGTTGACCCGGAAGTTCGACCGGTGCCCGATCGACCAGACGTCGATTCGCGTGGGCGCCGCGGCGTTGGCCGAGGCCCGCGCCGCATGCGGCGACGAAGCGCTGGATGCACTGGCGCACGCGGCGGAACGGATTCGGTCGTATCACGCCCGGCACGTGCCGGCGGACACGTCGTACCAGGACGAGCAGGGTGTGACGCTCGGCGAGTACTGGACGCCGGTTGACGCCGTGGGACTCTATGTCCCGGGCGGAACCGCAAGCTATCCGAGCTCGGTCCTGATGAATGCCATTCCGGCCAAGGTGGCGGGCGTGCCGCGGCTGGTGGCCGCGGTGCCGCATCCCGACGGCGAGGTTCTGCCGCTGGTGCTGGCTGCCGCCGAGTTGGCGGGCATCGAGGAGATCTACCGCGTGGGCGGCGCCCAGGCGGTCGCAGCCCTCAGCTACGGCACGGACACGATTGCCCCGGTCGACAAGGTGGTGGGACCGGGCAACGCCTACGTGGCGGAGGCCAAGCGCCAGGTTTTCGGTACCGTCGGCATCGACCTCATCGCCGGCCCCAGCGAGATCCTCGTGGTATCCGATGCGGCCAGCGATCCCGAGTGGATCGCCCTCGATCTCCTGTCGCAGGCGGAACACGATCCCGCGGCGCAGGCGGTCCTGGTGACCGACGCCGCCGCGTTCGCGGATGCCGTCGAGAATGCGGTGGAGCGCTGCCTCGCGACGCTGCCCCGGCAGGAGATTGCCGGGGCGAGCTGGCGGGATTTCGGGGCCGTGATCGTGGTCGCGGATCTGGCGGACGCACCCGCGGTCGTCAACCGGCTGGCGCCCGAACACGTCGAGCTCGCCGTTGCCGATCCGGCGGCCATGATGCGCGAGATCCGCACGGCGGGCGCCGTGTTCCTGGGGCGGCACACGCCGGAAGCAATCGGCGACTACGTGGCCGGACCCAGCCATGTGCTGCCGACCTCCCGGAGCGCGCGGTTCTCGTCGGGCCTCTCCGTGCGGGATTTTCTCCGGCGCACGTCCGTGGTCGGATGCAGCGAGGACGGCCTGGCGGCGATCGGGCCGACGGCGTCCGTCCTGGCAGACGCCGAAGGGCTGGATGCCCACCGGCTTTCCGTTGATGTCCGCCTCGGGCGTTGAACGGCCGCGCGCCGATCAACTGGTGCGGGTGGTCCTCGGGAACGCGGGTTCCGCACACGGAGCGACCGAGCTCGCCCGCGAACGGCAGCTGGCGGTGCAGGATCTCGTGGAGTGCAACCGGTTCGTACCCGAGAACGGCCCGCCGGGACCGTATGCGGCGGAAATCTCGCTGCAGGGCGAACGGATGCTGTTCCTGATCACACCGGTCGACAGCGATTCTGAACCCACCCGCGTGGCGGTGCCGGTCGCCGACCTGACCGGGCTGGTCCGCGACTACCACGCGATTTGCCAGAGCTACTACGACGCGCTGCAGCGGGCGTCGGTGGGCAAGATCGAGGCCATCGACATGGGACGCAGGGCGCTGCACGACGAAGGCGCGGGACTGCTTGCGGAATGTCTGAAGGGCAGAATCGCGACGGACTTCGACACCGCGCGCCGCCTGTTTACGCTGCTGTCGGTCCTGTACCTGACGGCGGACATGCGGTTCGTGCCGATCCGGCTGGCCCCGAGGCCGGGCGCGCGCTAGAAGCCGACGGCGCACCCGGCCAGTTCCGAGGCGGCGCCGTCGGCCGGTAGATCCCGCGGGTAGGCGCGATTTTCCTTGACCGCCATGCCTGCTATTCGCATGGTACGGGTCCCTGCCACCCGAGGAGGCACAATGGAAAAGGAAGAATTCATGGAGTTTTTCGGTACGGTTACCGAAATTCTCCCCAATGCGATGTTCCGCGTCACCCTCGACAATGAACACAAGGTGCTGGCTCACACGTCCGGGCGAATGCGGAAGAACCGGATCCGCGTGCTGGCCGGTGACAAGGTGACTGTGGAAATGACTCCCTACGACCTCACCAAGGGCAGGATCACGTACCGCCACAAGTAGGCCTGCACGGTGCGCCGGTCGGCGCCATGCCCAGCCAGCGGCCGCCACAGCTGATCCTTGCCTCCCGCTCGCCGGCGCGGGCGGCCCTGCTTGAGCAGATCGGCCGGAGCCCGGACGTCATTGCGCCACAGGACATCGACGAGACGGTTCGGCCGGGTGAGTTGCCGCGCCAATACGCCGAACGCGTGGCACGAGAGAAGATGTGCGCGGCGGGGCAGCGTCATCCTGACACCTGGATCGTCGTGGCCGACACGGTGGTCGCGTGCGGGCGCCGGATCCTGGCGGCGACGGAGCAGGTTGAGACCGCGCGGCGGCACCTCCAGATGCTCTCGGGTCGGGCCCATCGGGTCTGGAGCGCAGTCTGTGTTAGGGGACCGGAGGAAAACGAGGCCGGCCGCCTGGTTTGCACCCGGGTACGGTTCCGCGCACTGAGTGCGGTGGAGATCGAGGACTATCTCATGACCGGGGAATGGCGGAACCGGGCCGGGAGCTATGCCATCCAGGGCCGAGGCGCCACCTTTGTCCGTGGCATCAACGGTTCGTTCGAGAACGTCGTCGGACTGCCGCTTGCCGAAACCGAACTGCTGCTCCGTGGGCTTGGAATGCCGCGGGCACCGGTCGGTCCGTGACCAATCGGGAAGAGCGCGATGGCCGGCCTGGAGATGGCAGCGGACAAGCGGCACGCCCCCCGGCCCAACGGCTCCTTGCGTGCCCGGTCTGCGGACGCCCGGCCGTTTCGGGACCAGCCCCGTTTTGTAGTCGCCGTTGCCGCGATGTCGACCTGCACCGGTGGCTGAGCGGCAGCTACGCGATCCCTGGTGCGGAGGACCCGGGCGACGAAGAGTGACGAGAACGTTGGCCTAGACAGGACCCGTCCCGATCCCGTATACGGGGGCGGCGCCCAGGTAGCTCAGTTGGTAGAGCACGCGACTGAAAATCGCGGTGTCGGTGGTTCAATTCCTCCCCTGGGCACCACCGCCTGTTCCAGAACATTCTCTTGAGGACCCATAACCACCTTGTTTATATAGGAATATGCTCTCATAAGCGGCTTGCACATTCCCTCACATTCTTGTATCTTCCCACTCAGAGTGTGGGAATATTTGTGGGAATAATTCGTGTCGAAGCTTACCGTTGCACGAATCAATGCCTTGACTGCTCCCGGCAGGCATGGTGACGGGGCGACCCTTTACCTGTTTATCACCCCGGGTGGCACCAAAAGTTGGGTGCAAAGGGTCATGATCGCGGGTCGTCGATGTGACATCGGACTGGGTGCGTACCCAACGATCAGCCTTGCCAAGGCGAGACGATTGGCGGCAGCCAACCGCACGTTGATCGCCGAAGGGGGTGACCCGCTAGCGGATAAGCGGAAGGCGGCGACCCCGACATTTCGGGAGGCTGCTGAACGTACGTTCGAGGCGAACAAGACCCGATGGCGCAATGCCAAGGCGACCGCGAACTGGATGCAGTCGTTGGAGCGTTATGCCTTTCAGTCAGTCGGAAGCATTCGCGTCGACCAAATCAACCGTGAACACCTTCTGCGGATTCTGACGCCGATTTGGACCAACAAGCCGGAAACAGGCCGGAAGGTTCGACAGCGGATCCGGGCGGTCCTGTCATGGGCACAGGCCCATGGCTATGTCGAGCATAATCTGGCAGGGGATGCCATTAGCGGGGCATTGCCAACACAAAAGTCGGTCCAGGCTCATTTTCGAGCGTTGCCGTACCAGGAAGTTGGTATGGCGCTGGAAACCGTCGAAAGTTCGGGGGCGGGCCTGTCGGCCAAGCTGTGTCTTCGATGGGTGGTTCTCACTGCGACGCGGAGTGGCGAAGCTCGAGGTGCTAGGTGGGCCGAAATCGATCATGAGGCGTGTGAATGGCGCATCCCGGCCGAACGCATGAAATCGGCCGTAGATCACGTTGTCCCGTTGTCGAATGCAGCGATGTCTGTTTTGAGAGAAGCCGAGAATCTGCGTGAAACCAGTTCAGACTTGGTGTTTCCGTCTCCTTCCAAACCGGGCCGGGCCCTTAGCGACGCCACCCTGACCAAGGTTCTCAGGACGGTAGGTTTGGCTGACCGAGCAACCGTGCACGGGTTCCGGGCCACGTTCAGGACGTGGGCAAGCGAGCGCACGTCAACTCCGCACGCAATCATGGAGGCTGCGCTCGCTCATCGAGTCCCCGATTCCACTGAACGAGCTTATTCGCGGAGTGACTATCGGAACCGACGGCGGATCCTGATGCAGCGATGGGGAGATTACGTGACCGGCAGTCCTGCAAAGGTGTTGGCGTTCCGGTGAACTGCAAGAAAAGCCCCCCGGGCATTGTGGCAAGCGATGCAGTCCAGCGCGCCCGGCAGATACTGAACTACGTTTCAAAGATGCTGACGTCACTAACGCCGTTGCTCCGTTCTCACACTCGTCCCTCGTTTTCTCCCACATCCCAGCCTTGCCGGGCCGGGCCAGGGCTGCCCTCCTCTCCCGCTCTGGCCGAATCCGATGCCCACGAGGGCCCTTTATCGGACTTGGTCTTCCCGAGCACACTTCGACATTGTCATGGAATTGCTGCCGGAACGGCTCGATGCGCGGACCGTGGTACGGGCCTCCGCGCACTGACGCGGCACTGACTGGACAGAATCAAATTCTCTCGGTCCGGTCCGGCGTTGTGGAACAGCACGGCTAGCGCGCGCTGAGTGGTACGATTGTCTGCTACCTAATGCGCTCAACACTGGAAGCGTGGAAATCACCTAACATGTTGTTTGACATATGGTAAACACACACAGTATTGTCCTTGCGCCAGATGAAATCGTGAGGAGTTGTCCCGTGCAGACAGTCGACCGGATGCTGCGCCGAGAAGAAGTCGAACAGCGAACCGGCATGAGTCGTTCCACAATTTATCGATTGATGCGCGAAGGCGACTTTCCGTTGCCGCAGCGAGTTGGACAGCGCGCCGTTCGCTGGCGCGAGAGCGAGTTGGAGGCCTGGCTTGCGGCGCGCCCGCTTGCTACTGGTCTGAAGGCAGCTGCTTAACTGACGCAGGCCCACAACTATGGACTTGTCCGGCGGTGTAGCCGAGCTGAGGGCTTCGTTGTGGGCCAGTCGAAGCCGCGCTATTCATGCATGATGAGTTGCTAGACCTCATAGCCGATCGCCACGGATCGGCATCTGGTTTCGGTCATCGTCTCTGGTCACCAGCAGTGGACCGAGAGGTTTGCGGTAGGGGTTTCCATCAACCGCCGCAAGGCGTCTCCTATCCCGCTGCGGGGGCGACATAAGTCTTTGCACTTCGGAAGACACCGGATAATTCCGGACGAAACCGTTGAAATAGGCTGCTTTGCGGCGTGATGGCCGCCCGCAGCGTGGATCAAAAAAGCGGCAATCGCACGTTTTCGACGAAAACGGCCTGTCAACATCATTTTCTCGGTGTTGCAACGAGCATGAATGCCGGGACATTTGTCGGCAATTCGGCCCCCTGAATCGCCGAAGAGACGAATGGCTGCTGCAGTCACCGCGCCGCCGCTGGATGGAGCGCCTCGAACAGGAAACTCGGCGTGGCCGATTTGCGCAGACGCAAGGCCTCAAAATGGCTGGCAAACGGAATTGTTCCGGTCTGCCTGGCCGTTCTGGCTGTTCTGATCGTGCTCGTCGTAGCAGCCCTGTGGCGGGCGTTGCAGCTGGTGTCCTAGACTAGGATCGAGCCGTCCGCGTTGTAGAGGATCTCGCCTGGGTCGGCCTCAAGGGGCTTTAGGCCGTCGAACACCGCGGGCAGCGTCGAGCGCAACGGCTCCCGCAAGGCCGGCCAGTAGAAGTCACCCAGCATCGTCAGGAACTCCCGCGCGTCGTGCGCCGGATCGAGAAGATCCCACGTGCCGCCGGGGTCACCGATCGTGACCGGCTTCGGCGCGTCGAAAACGCGCTGGATATCCGCCACCTCGCTGTGCGTGCCCGCGACCGTCCCGGCCTTGTCGTCCCAGACAATCGAGCGAATCTCGCCGCCCCTGAGCCAGTCGGGAATCATGATGGTGTGCACGGCCATTCAGGAATCGTAGTGGAACATCGTGCCCAGCGCCAAATCCGGCATCTGGGGATCCTTGCGCACCAGGGCGCGCAAATGCGCAGTCCGCCAGACTGGGTGGAACGTCATCTGCATGGCCATCGTGAGCACCTCGAGTGGCGCCTCAACGATGCGGTATTCGCGCCCGGTGTAGAGGCGGACGTAGCCGCCTTCCCGCCCATTGCCGCCACGGATGGCGACGCGCTTCTAGCCCTTGGTCCGAAGCCGGTGCAGATTCGCAAAGTGGACGTCACCCGCTTCCGACCTTCTCAAGCGTCCGGGCCATGCAAACCGTTATCTGGCTGGTGGTTCGCCTGAGCGGCGCCTGACCGGCTGCGCCCGCCGCGCGGCTTCCCAGCGGCACTATAGATCCTACGAGGCCCGGGCAGGGGTTGGGCGTTACGGTCCTGCGCCTGCTAATCCGCATCAGGGGACCTTCAGATGTCTGCCCACCATGACGTGGTTACGCCGATCGTTCCCGAGCCCCGCACCCTTTATGCAAACATCAAGACCGTCGAGAGGAACTGGGACTTGACAACGGAGTCGCTGACGACAGCAGTTCGGCTAATCTCGTCGTTCGGCTTCTCGGGCATGAGCTTCGGCAAACCGAACGCGGTGATGATCATCGCCTACTATCTCAGCAGCCGCCCCGACCGCAATCGATTCCTCGAAGCGCCGGACAGCTGCGAAGACCGTGGGGCCGTCCGCAGATGGCTGATGACAGTGCAGGTCAAGCGCGGCCTCTGGGGGGAGCACCAACGCTTTGCTGGGCCGTGCCCGCACCACCAGAAGCACGTCCTTCACTGAAGACGGGGTAGAGGATCTCACCGGCACGTCCTATGGCGACCGGTCGGCATATTCGCTGTTGTCGCTACTGTTTCATGTTGATACCACGAACCATGTTTTTCACAGCGACCATGTCTTCCCGCGCGCGCAGGTGACGGCGGCGAAGATGGTCCGGGCCTGTTTGGGCGACCCCGACCGCAAGTACATCTCAGATGGCATAAACTGGCTGTCCAATCTGCAGCTGCTCCCCGGCCGGGAAAACGAGAAAAATCGACGATGTCTCTGCGTCAATGGATGGAGGTGGACGCCTCCACGGATGATCGCCACCGAGACGGCTACGCGCGAGAGCAGGAGCTGGGAGATTGGCTCGCCCTGCCGGAAGACCTCCGTGGTTTTCGCGATTTCTGTGATGCGTGCCGGAGGCCAATCGTGCAGCGACTCAAAGGGCTATTGCGCAGATAGACACTCCAAGAACTCCGGCTCCCTGCAGAAGGGGAGGGGACGACTAGCTCAAGCCGCGCTGAAGTCTTTCCTTTTGAGCTTCGGACGACTTTGGTCAACCAGTGCCGGCAGTGACACCCGAAGGGCTTCCACGGCCCCACTACCAACCCCAAACGATTATTGCCTAACGCAGAAGCACATCCACGCCGATGGCATCCGGCACCGAACGGGAACCGAAAATATGGGGCTGATTGGACAATAGTTGCACCTCAGTAAGTGAGTAACGGAAAGCAGGATGCAGTTGAGCTTAGAGATCGACAGGATGCCACTTTCGGCCGAGGCATCCACTTCATCCGTGGTGTGCCGCTTCTGAAGCCCCGGCGATTTTCTTCTGTTGTGCTGCACCATCAAGGGTGAGCAGTTAGAAGCGTTTGATTGTGGCGAGAAGGTCGGCGGCAGACTTGATCCATTGGAAGGGTTGTCGTAGCAGCGGATGGTTTGTTCAAGTTCCTGAGTCGAATGATGAACTCCACGCCCGAGTTCTATCTCGGTCGAGAGTGCGCAGCAGCGGCTGTTCTGGTTCAGCCAAGGGGTCCCGGTCGGCATGAAGTGAACGGATGCAAGCGCGGATAGGCAACCCGCCAAAGCCGGACGGCTAGGAAGGCCCGCAGGATCTGTCCGGGGATGGCGTCGCGATGCCGGTGCGACGCACGCAGGAACTCCACCCGCTACGTCGGGCGAAAACACCCTCCTTCGCGCAGAAGGCGGTCCGTGCAGGAAATCACCTAACTAAAGCCTGTTGTAGACGATATTTGTTCTATTTATGTTCTCAAGCTATGAGACGCCTGGAAGATCAGTTCCGTACCGCACTACGCGCATACCTGACTCAGCGTGGGATCAGCGGGCGACACTTTGGACGGAAAGTCCTTGGCGACCCCGGCTTTGTCGCGTCGCTTGATCGAGGCCGGCGGATCGGCCTGCGGACCGCCGATCGAGTGCTTGCCTTCATGGGTGAGCCAACCATTGGTCCTGCCTTCCGGCGCGAGGTCGAGGCCTTCCTTTGTCACCGTGGTGCGAAGGCGTACGTGCTCGGCCAAGAGACGACGGGGGACTTCTCCTTCGTCAAGCGGCTGCGCAAGGGCGAATCCTTCCGGCTCGAGACCGTGGACCGGGTGCGGGCCTGGATGTGCGCACGGGCCGACGAGTCATGCCTCAGGGCGATGCACGAGGCTGTGGCGGGGAACCCGCTGCTCGCGCCGCACGCCGATACCGATGCTCCGGCCGGACCCGCATTCACACAACCAGGAGAGACCAGCATGATGAACCAAGAGGGAACTTATCTCAGCACGCGCCGGGCGGCAGCCTACCTGGGGCTGTCGCCTCGCACGCTGGATCGCTACCGGGTGAGTGGCGGCGGACCCGACTTTCACCGCTTTGGCGGCCGGGTCCTGTACCGCAAGACCGATCTTGAGCGCTGGGCCACTGAGCGCAGGGTGAGGTCGACGCCCGAGGGGGACATTGAGCCCCGGAGGGTGGCTTGATGGGTCTCCGCGTCCCGTCGGCGCCGGGGAGCCGCCGGGATCGCCTGGTCAGGATGGCAACGCTCGCGATCGTGTCGCTCTTCCTCGTGTTCCTCGGGATCGACCTGGCGTTCGCCACCACCGACACGACATTCGACGCCCCGCTCGACACCGTGACCGACATGGTCTCGGGCACCGGCGGGCAGCTCGCGGCGGCGCTCGCAGTGGGCGCGGCGCTGGTGGGTTCGGTACTCCGTTTCAACGCCATGCAGCTGATGGGCGCGGTCGGCGTGGGGGTCGCGGCGGGCGCCGGCACGGGCATCGTGACCGGCCTCGTCGGCACGGCGATCGTCTGAGGCGATCGTGAGCGATACCCAGCGTCACGTCATCCCGCGCCGGCTCGACGACCCCGAGCGCTGGTTGTTCTGGACGGTGGACGAGGCCGCGGTGCTGATGGGCCCGGCGCTCCTCGGCCTCGCCGCCAACCAGTTCGTGCCGGGCCTGGTCGCGGGCGTCGGCGGCTGGCTGCTGCTCCGCCGCGTCAAGCGCGGCGGCGGCGCCAACATCGCGCGCTACGCCCTCTACTGGTTCCTGCCGGACTTCGTGCTGCGCCTGAAGGCGACGCCGCCGAGTCACCTCCGGCGGTTCGTCGGGTAGGGCGGGCATGCAGCGCGAAATCATGGAGACCGGGCTTCGCCGCGCCCGCGACGCCCGCGTGGCGCTGGCAGGCCTCCTGGTGCTCTCGATGACCGCCAACCTCGTCCTCGCCGTCGGCCTCGCCGGGCGCGAGGCGGTCACCGTGCTCGTGCCCGCGGTGACCGGGCCGGCCTGGGAGGTCGGCGGAGGGCGCGCCGGCCAACGCTACCTCGAGGACATGGCGCGGACCGTGGCGGTGACGCTGCTCTCGCTCACGCCGGAGAACGCCGGGCACGTGCGCGAGGCGGCGGCCCGCCTGAGCCACCCCTCGGCGCGGGGCGCGATCAGTGCCTGGGTGGCGTCGGAGGCCCGGCGCATGGCCGGTCGCGACCTGGCCTCGGCGTTCTACCCCAAACGCATCAAGGCGAATCCGGGGACGCTTGCCGTCAACGTCGAGGGCGAGCTCGCCACTTGGATCGGGCGGGAGGAAGCCGCCCGCGAGGACAGGCGCTACCGCCTCTCGTTCCGGCTCGACGCCGGACGGCTGGGCCTGGTGCGCTTCGAGGAGATGGAGGAATGAACATGTACCGGAACCCGACATGCAGACAGCCTGCCACTGGTAGCCGCGCCGGCCATCGCGTATCCGTGCTGCTGGTGGCGTGCGTCGCGTTTGGTGCCCTGCCCGGACCGGCCGCGGCGATCCAGACGCTGGAGGCGACGGACCATGCCGAGCTGGAGGCGGCAGTCTCCGCCACGGGCGTGAGTCGCGTGGCCCTGGCCGACGACCGGATCCGGCGGGTCATCCGGAGCCCGGGCGGGTTCGATGTCGAGCACGATGCCATCTCGGGTGATCTGTATCTCCGTCCCGTGGAAGCATTGGATCCGGCGTCGGACGGGATGGTTGGCGCCCCGTTGCCGATCACACTGTTCCTCGGCACCGAGCGGGGATTCACTTACCGCCTCTCGCTGATTCCGGACGTCCGGCCCTCGGCCCAGGTGCTGATCCGCAATGCCGCCGCCGCTCCTGAATCAAATCTGCAGGCGTCGCCCACCGCGATGCGCGACACCAGGGTTGCGGAGTTGGCCCGGCTGGTGCAGGCCGCCGCGCGCCGCGAGGGCCTGCATGGCTACGCCGTCGAGGCGGGCCGGGCGGGGCCGGGCCACCGGGCTATCGAGACCTGGCGCGGGGCGCAGTTCACTGCGCATGTCATGGCAGTCGATTCCGCCGCTGACACAGGTGTGCTGGCCGAACGCTTCGGGACCGGGGTCGCCGCGGTCTGGATCGCCGCCCCGCAGCCCGGCGTGACCCGGGAACGGATAGCGGTCGTTGTGACGGAACCGGGCCGGGTGGGGGCCCGGCGATGAGTGCGGCTGCAACCGGGGCCCGCGCGCAGGCGGTCGATGCCGATGCCGGTGGTGTACGCCGTCGCCAGCTGCTGGTCTTCTCAGGCCTGGCCGCCGTGCTGCTGGTGGCGCTCGCCCTGTGGCTTGGGATGGGCAGCGGCGGCGCGCCGCCTGCTGCAACCGGTATCGATGCCGAGCTGGCGGGACCGGATACTGCGGAGGAGGCGTGGACGCGGCGATCGGAGGCGCGGATCGGGACGATCGAGGCTCGCCTCCGCGAGATGCAGACAGACGCCCGGCGCCTCGGCGCGGAGAACGAGCGGCTGAGGGAGCGGCTCGCTGCGGACGCGGCGGATGCACGTGCGGTGATCGACCGACAGGCCGCGATGATCGACGACCTGGAGCGGCGCGTGACGGAGCGACTGCCCGCGGTCGTGGATCCCGGGCAGGCGTCGGTGTTTCCGGGTGCGCCCGTCGGGCCGGGGCACGATGTCGACGATGGACTCCCGATCCCTGAGGCCCCGCCGCCGCTGATCGAGACCTTCGAATTGGACGGCTCGTCCTCCGGTGCCGCTGTAATCGAAGTTTGGAAGCCGCTCTCCACGTGGCTCCCCGCGGGGAGCCACGCCGAGGCGGTCGTGCTCGCCGGCGTCGACGCTTCGGCCGGCATCTCCTCCCAGGGCGACCCGCGGCCGGTCCTTCTGCGGCTCACTGGCCCCGCCTGGACCGCCGCCACGGACGGCATTGCCCAACGCGTGGACATCGCGGGTTGCACCGTGACCGGCGCTGCGCACGGCGATCTCTCGTCGGAGAAGGTCTACGCGCGGCTCCGGACCCTGACCTGCGCAGGTCCCGAGCCCGGGAGCGTGATCGAGACGGAGGTCGCGGGGTTCATCGCGGGCTCCGGCAAGACCGGGGTGCGCGGTCCCGTCGTGAGCCGCGAGGGCGCACTCGTCCAGAAGGCGTTCCTCGCGGGGCTCGTCTCGGGCGCCGGACAGGGGGCTGCGCAGGCATTCCAACCGCAGGCCGTCGCCACCGGCGGCGGCACGGCAGCGGTCGCCAACACCGGTCTTGCGGACATCGGCCGGGCAGGGCTGGGCGCGGGCGCTGCGTCCGCCGGCGGCAAGGTCGCGGACTACCTGATCCGCCGTGCCGAGCAGTACCAGCCGGTCATCCAGTTGCGTTCGGGCACGCGTGTGAGCGTCGTGTTCCTGGAAGGCGCCCGCCTCGACGGCGGGCTGCTCGGCGACCACGGCAACAGGGGGGAAAGCCAATGAAGACGAACGTGATGCGGTCACTTGGAGCGGGCGGGATTGTCGCCGCGGGTGCGCTGCTGGCGGGGTGCTCCGCCACCCATGTCGGCGAATCCTGGCAGTGCCCATTGGCCCAGGGCACCTCGTGCACGACCATCGTCGAGGCTGATCCCGCCGTGCCTGCCCGTGTCGCCCAGCCGGCCGTCATGTTCGGGGAGCCGCTGCGGGAAGCTCGCCGCCCGCTGGACGGTAATGCTGCCTGCGATGACGGCTGCGAACCGTTCGGCTGGCTCAGGGGGTTGTTCGGGGTCGGTTCCGACATCGATTCGTCCCACCCGGCACAGAAAACGCCCGAAACGGCCTCAGTTACCCATCATTCCATCGGGCAGGATGGCGCGGCACCGTCAGCCCCGCCCGCGTCCGCTACTGAAGCGTCCCTCCGCGTGCCGGAGGTGCTGGGCCGCATCTGGATCGCGCCCTTCGTCGATGCGGACGGCATCTACCGCGAGGCCCACTGGGTGTGGGTGGTGCTGGAACCGGCCGGCTGGAAGCTCCCGTGATCGGCCGCCTGCTGGAACTCTTCGAGGGGCCGGAGGCGCCGGCTCCCTGGGTCCCGCCTGCGTTGCCGGCGACACTCCACCAGATCCTCCCTTGGCGCGCCTGGGACGAGCGGAGCGAACTCTACGCCAATGCGTCGAGCACGGGGTTCGTTCTGGAGATCCCACCCTTCATCGGGATCGACGAGGAGGTGGCGGGCGCGCTTGCGGGAACCTTCGCCGACGCCGCGCCGGAGCACTGCACCCTCCAGGTGCTGCACTGGGCGAGCCCCCGCTTCGGGGCCGCCTACGACGACTGGGCAGCGCCCCGTGCGGGTGCGGGCGGGGTCCAGGCGCGGATCGGTGAGCGCCGCGGCGCGCTGCTGCGCCCGGCCGGCTGGCGGAGGCTTCATGTCGGCGGCCCGCCAAACACGCTCTCCGACTACCGGGTCTTCGTCACCGCCTGCCTTGCGGGGCCGCCGGGACCGGCCGCGGAGACCGGGCTCGGCGCCTTCCGCCGCGCGCTTGAAGGCACGCTCGCGTCGGCGGGTGCGTGGGCGCGGCGGCTTGAGCCCGACGCGCTGCTTGCCCTCGCCGCCGAGCTCGTGGCGCCCGACGTCCGGGGCACGGACGACGGCGGCATTCGCCCGCCGCCCCGGCGCTGGTCGCCGCGCGATCCGCTGCACGAGCAGTGCATCGCGCCGGGGCGGGCGCTCACCGTCGCTCCCACGGGGCTCACCTTCCACCACCCTGACGGCGAGGATGTGGCCGTCAGGGTGCTTTCCGCGATCACCTATCCCGAGGTCTGGCCGGGGTGGCGGGGTAATGCGCTGATCGGCGACTTTCACCGCGACTTCCTGCAGCCTGGTTGCCCCGTGCTGACGGCGCTCGTCCTCACCACCGGCGACGAGGCAGCGGGCGAGAAGGCGTTCCTCAAGTCGGCCCGCGCCACCCAGCAGGCCGGGACCGGACTCGCACGGTATCTCCCGGGCCTCCCCGAGAAGGCGCGCGACTGGCAGGCGGTTACGGAGCGCGTCAAGGACGGCGAGAAGCTGGTGCGAGCCGCGTACATGGTGGCGGTGTACGCGCCGCTCGACGTGCTCGACGAGGCCGAGCAGGCGGTCCGTGCGATCTACCACGGGCAGGGCTGGCGGGTCGCGGCCGAGCGCTACGTGCAGCTCCCCTCGTGGCTCGCGTGCCTGCCGATGGCGGCCGCGGGCGGGCTCGACGCCGACTTCGAGCGGCTGGGGCGCATGAAGACGCTCCTCACCTCGTCGGCGGTCAACCTCGCCCCCGTGCACGGCGAGTGGCGAGGCCAGCCGGCCAGTCCGGACAACCCGCCGGCACTCTTCCTGATCGGCCGGCACGGCCAGCCCGCGTGCTGGTCGCCGTTCGCGAACGACGCCGGGAACTACAACGTCGCGGTCACGGGGAAGTCGGGCTCCGGCAAATCGGTCCTCATGCAGGAGCTGGTGACGGGCATCGTGGGTGCTGGCGGCGAGGCCGTGGTGATCGACGACGGCCGCTCGTTCCAGCACACGGCGGAGGCGCTCGGCGGTGCCTTCATCGCGTTCGGCAAGGACGCCGCGACACTCAACCCCTTCGCCATGATCGACGCCGGGACGGCGAACCACGACGGCGACTACCGCGAGGAGTGCTTCGCGATGCTGGCCGGCGTCATCGGCCGCATGGCGCGGCGTCGGGGCTCGATCGACGACATCGAGGCGGCGCTGATTGCCGAGGCCATCGCGGCAGCCTGGGACGAATTGGGCAACGAGGCCGATCTCGGCACGGTCTGCAGGAACCTCGAGGGCCGGAACGACCGCCGCGCCAGGGACATGGCGACGGCGCTCGGCCCCTAGTGTCCGGGCGGGGCCATGGGGCGGCTGTTCGCGGGGTTGAACGTGCCGGATCTGGAGAACGCCATGACAGTGTTCGAGCTGGCCGAACTCAAGGGCCGGGGCGACATCCAGGGCGTCGTCCTCATGCTCGTCGTCTTCCTCGCCACGCAGCGCATGTACCACGGGCCCCGCACGCGCGCCAAGGCCATCGTGATCGACGAGGCGTGGGACCTGCTCTCGGGCGAGGACAGCAAGGCGTTCCTCGAAGGGGCGGCAAGACGGGCACGGAAGTACCGGGGCGCACTCGTCACCGGCACGCAGTCGGTCAATGACTACTACGCCAACCCGGCGGCAAGGGCCGCGTGGGAGAACTCGGACTGGGTGATCTTCCTCGCCCAGAAGGACGAATCGGTCGAGCTCCTGAAGCAGGAGAAGCGCATCCACTGCGATCCCGGCATGGAGCGCGCGCTCAAGAGCCTGGCCACCGCCGACGGCCGCTACGCCGAGCTGGTGCTGCACGGCCCCGACGGCTGGCGGGTGGCGCGCCTCGTGCTCGATCCGTGGTCGGTCGCGCTGTTCTCGTCGCGCGGCCCCGCCTTCGCGGCGGTCGAGAACCTGAAGGCGGAAGGGCTCACGACGACCGAGGCCATCGACCGCATCGCCGGTGGCGGAACCGCGACCGGCCCGGCCACCCGGGGGGATCAGCAGCAACAACCGGAACCGCAGGAACAGGGAGACCTTCCATGACATCGAAACCATTGCCCGGGGCGGGGGAAGACCGGCCGCTCGCCTGGCCGGGCGATCCCGACGCGGTCAGCGCCGCCGACATCGACTTTGAGGCGGTGGCGCACGTGCTCGCCAACACGTGCCGTCGCGGCGGGCGGATGCGCCACTACCACTCGCTCGCCGCCCATGCGGTCGTCGTGAGCGAGGAGATCGAGGCCCTCCAGGGACTGCCGGTTGCGGACCGGCGCACCCTGTCGCTGCACGCACTGATCGCAGGCGCGGCCTCGGCCTGGCTCCGGGACCTGCCGGCCGGCGCCGCACGGGGCGCCGACCGCACTGGGAAGCTCGCCGCCACCGTCGAGCGCGCGCTCCGCGAGGCGGCGGGCCTCGACCCGGTGCTCGGCGAGGAACATGCGGAGCTGCTCAGGTTCGTCGACCGGATGGCAGCCTCGGCGGAAAGCCGCGATCTGCTCGACGGCACCGAGGCATCCGACGGCGCGCTGGCGTTTCCGCCATGCCGGCGCCGCGTCCGCCCCCTGGCGCCGGAGCGGGCGGCACGGGCGTGGCTTGGCCGGTTGCAGGAGCTTCGCACGACGGACGGCACCGCGGGTGCCGTCACCGGTACCAATGCCACGCCGGCCTGATCGCGCACGGCTGCCGGCGGACCCGCCGGCCATCGATCTGCCGGCGCTCCTCGCCACGCTGCTGCTCGCGGCCGCCGTTGCGGCGGCGGTCGCGGTGGCCATGGTCCGCCTGACGCAGCCGGACCCGCCCCGGATCGCGAGCGTGCGGCTCGGCGAGCTGACCGCCCGGTTCGCGCTCGACGTGGCCGGCCATGACGGCTCCGAA
This sequence comes from Alphaproteobacteria bacterium, assembly GCA_022825235.1. GTDB lineage: Bacteria > Pseudomonadota > Alphaproteobacteria > TMED109 > TMED109 > VXPW01. Next base: position 165,681 of record JAJDYI010000017.1, read on the forward strand.
GAAGCGGCGGCGAGCGAGGCCCGGCGCTGGGCGTCGGCGTTGCAGGATGCACTTCGCAACGTTGCGGAGCGTCACCGCGTGGTGCTGCTGCCAGCCCGGGCCATCGCGGCAGGCGCGGTGGACCTGACGCCCGAGGTCGAGGCGGCGCTCGCCCGGACGCTGGAGGCGCCCGCGGCGGGGGACGCGATGGCACCGGCAGGGGCGCGGCCGTGACGGCGCGCGCCCGTAACCGGGTTCTCGTCGGGATGGCGTTGTTCGCCGGGTTGTGGCTGCTCGCCGCCTCGCGCGTGCATGTCAACGCGAGCTGGTCGGACGGGGCCTGGGGATATCTCGCGCTGCCGCTCTTCGGCGATCTCGGCCCGGGTGACGTGGTGCTGTTCGACCCGCCGGAGGGTATCGGCGCGGAGGTGCCGTATCTCAAGACAGTGCGCGGTGTGCCGGGCGCGCGTGTCAACGTGGGCCCGGCACGGACCATCGTGGTCGACGGCCGGGTGCTCGGAACCGCGAAGGCCCGCGCCCGTGACGACCGGCCGCTCGAAGCAATCGCCGCCGGCACGGTGCCCGGGGGCCACTATTTCCTCCACGGGCCGCACCGGGACAGTCACGACAGCCGCTACGCCGAGATCGGATTCGTTTCCCGCGATCGCATCCGGGCGCGGGCCGTGCCCCTGCCGGACATACCCTGGCTCGGGCTGGAGGGGCCGTTGGTGGGGCCGGAGGGGGTTCACCCGTGAACCCCGGGACGACGCGCGTCGCCGTGGCGGTACTCGCCATCGGCCTGTCCGTCTTTCTGCAGGTGCCTGCGACCGCGAAGGATCTGGGCGTGCGCGGTGAGACCTGGACGATCGCCGAGCCCGACCTGCTGGACGTGATCGAGGCCCGACTGCTGGAACTGGAGCAATCGGGCAGCCTGGCGAAACTTGAGAACGGGGCCCGCGTTCGGGCTCGCTCCCGGATCGAGATGCCTGAACCGGTGGCGGGGATCGCGCCGGCCACCGAGTACCACACGCGCGTGTTCGACCCTTCCATCGAGATCGACCGCGATATCCGGCTCACGGACGGAACATTGCTGGCTGCCGGCGGCACGCGTCTCAATCCGCTGGCGCACGCACCGCTCAGCCGCGATCTGCTGTTCATCGACGGCCGGCGGGACGTGGAGGTTGGCTGGGCCTTGGCCCACGCCGTACCGTCGAAGATCGTCCTGCTCGCTGGCCGTCCGCTCGACCTCACGCGCCGCCACGGCCGTCCGTTCTTCTTCGACCAAGGCGGTCGTCTCTCCGCCCGCTTCGGCCTCGCCGCGACGCCGGTCCTTATCGAGCAGGACGGGCAACAGTTGCGAATTACCGAGGTCCCGGTGCGGGATCGGGGGAGCCGGCCATGAGGCGTTGCGCGGTCGGCCTCGCGGGCCTGGTTCTGGCACTTGCCGTTTCGGTTGGCGACGTCACCGCCCAGACCTGCACCGGCCGCTTCGTGAACCCGATCGCGGACGTCTGCTGGGAGTGCCTGTTTCCGATCTCGATCGGCCCGATCAGCATGGGGAATGCCTCCGGCGCCCCCGACACGTCCAATCCCTCGTCCCCGATCTGCCTCTGTGGCTCGCCGATCCCGCGCATCGGGCTCTCCGTCGGCGTCTGGGAGCCCGCCCGGCTCGTCGACGTGACACGCACCCCCTGGTGCTTCCCGAACCTGGGCGGCCTCTCGATAAATCCCGGCTTCCACGCCGCGCGCGGACGCACCGGCTCCTCGGGCGGCGACGGCGCGGCGGGCTCCGTCTGGCACGCGCACCTCTACATGTACCCGCTCCTCTCGTGGATCGGGGCGCTCCTCGACCTCGGATGTCTCGAGGCCGGCGGGATCGACATCGCGTGGACGTCGGAACTCGACCCCGCTTGGCTCGACGACGAACTCTCGTTCCTGCTGAACCCCGAGGCGGCGCTCTTCGCCAACCTTCCCGCGCAGGCCGCCTGCGCGGCCGACTGCACGGCCGCCTCGGCCGGGCTGCCGCTCGACCCGCTCTTCTGGTGCGCGGGGTGCCAAGGCGGGATGTACCCGCTGACCGGGAACGTCGCGGCGCATGTCGGCGGGGTGCAGGCGTCGCTGCTCGCCGGCCAGCGCCTCCTCTACCGGCTGCACCGCGCCGGTCTCGCCTGGGGGACTGTCGGCTCGGGCGCGCTCTGCGGCCGGTACCCGATGCCGGTGATGCGGAAGTCGCAGTACCGCTGGCAGATGACCCAGCCGGTGCCGGCCACGTCCCCGCTCACGGCGTGCAACCCGACCGGCAGGTCCTCGGTGCTCTGGGAGACGCTTCGGGAGCTTCCCGTGGCCGGCGAGAACTTCGGCTATCTGCTTTGGCGGAAGCGCAACTGCTGCCTCCTGTGATCTCCGCGCTCCGCATGCCCGCCATGAACGCCTCGCTCCGCGTCGGGATGGCGCTCCTCGCCGGCGCCCTGGCATCCCCTGCCCCGGCCGTTGCGGAGGAAGCGCAATCCGGCCACGCGGACCTGGCGCGACAGCTCGCCGAGGAACTCTCCGCCAGCGCTGAGGCCGGACCTCTTGATGCTTGGTCGCGTGCGGTAATCGAACGGGCGCTGGAGCGCGCGGCCAGGGAAGCCGGGCCCGCATCAGACGACGCCGTCACGCCCGCGCCGGTGTTCCGAGGCCAGTTAGGAACGGACGTAGCGAACCATGCGCCAACCGCCGAGGTGCTCCTCTTCACGAGCCTCGCCGTGCCGGCTGCGAGCTGGCGCGCGGCGGCGCGGGCTGCGGCCCGGATCGGGGCGCCGCTGGTGCTCGGCGGCGTGGCCGCGGGGAGCCTCCCGGCGACGGCGCGGCGGATCAGGATCCGCCTCGGGGACGCGAAGGTTGGCGTCGCGATTGATCCCAGATTGTTCCGCCTGTTCGGGATCGCGCGGGTGCCCGCCGTCGTCGTCGTGCCGGGCGGCGTGCCGCCCTGCCGGAGCCGCGGCTGCGCGGACGACGCGCCGCCCCCCTTTGATGTCGTCGCCGGAAACCTCTCGCTGGCCGCGGCGCTCGAGGCCGTCGCAGCGGAAGGCAGCGAGGGACGCGCGGTCGCGCGACGGCACCTGGCAACACTCAGGGGGAGTGGACGATGACGAAACGGTGGATCGGCGCGGGCGTGGCCGTGCTGGCAATGGCAGCGGGCACGACAGGGACGGCGCTGGCCCAGGACCCGAAGGCGGCGGCCCGCGCCATCGGGCAGGCGGGGCTGCAGGCCGCGGGCGAGGTGGCGCGCAACGCCGCGAGCGCCGACGAGGTGCCGGGCTACGCGGGAACAGACCTCCCCGAACGCCGGCTCACGGCGGACGGCATGCCGTCCGCAGCCAATGCTCGGCTCGCCGATCCGGCCGATCCCGGCGGCGAGGCCGGGCGCGCGGTGATCGAGGGCGCGACCCGGCGCCCGGCTGCCGAGGTGCCGGCCTCCGATCCCGCCGTCGTCCGCGCCGAGGGGGTCGCGGTCACGCCGCAGGCCGCGGCGCACGGCGCCGGCGGGCTGGCATCGGGCAGTGTTCAGGATTGCGGCGCCGGCCTGCAGGACGCGCAATCGGGCGGCGCCTGCGGGTCCGTCCGGTACTGCGTCGGCGCGGACTGCGAGAGCGTGCGCCCGCAGGCGAACGACGGCTTCGTCGACGCCGCGGCGAAGCTCAACATGGTGATGGAGCTCGGCGGCGACGAGTTCGACCGGAGCGACCTCCGGTTCTTCAAGGGCCAGCGCAAGGCGTGCAAGATCAGGCTTGCCGGCCTCGCCAACTGCTGCACGAACTCCGGGTTGCTGGTGGGACTGGGCAACTGCAGCACCGCGGAGCGCGAGCTCGCGCAGGAGCGCCACGACGGCAACACCCGCTACCTCGGCGAGTTCTGCGCGCGGCGCATCCTCGGGATTTGCGTCACGCGCGAGCGGCGCTGGTGCGTGTTCGGCTCGAAGCTCGGGCGCATCCTGCAGGACCAGGGGCGGGCCCAGCTCGGCATCGGCTGGGGGAGCTGCCGCGGCCTCACCGTCGCCGAAATCGAGGGCATCGACTTCGACGCGCTGGACCTCGGCGAGTTCACCGCCGACCTGCTCGACGGCGGCAAGGAGCCGTCCGTCTCGCTCTCGGACGCGGGCGGCACACAGACCCTCATGCGGGACCGCGTCCGCGCGTTCTACGGCCGGGGTGACTGAGATGCCGGCGGGCGCGCGACGGGCCGGCATGGCGCCGGGCGTACCGGTGATCCTGGTGCTGGCCTTCGCGTCGTCGGCCGGAGCGGGGGAGTGGCGGCCCTGGTGCGGCGACGCTGCCACGGGCCCGTCGCTCGGCTGGCACTTCTACTGCGACCGGGACGACGCCCCGGACGAGCCTCCTTCCCAAGTCCCGCCGGAGGTGACGCCGCCGTCCGCGCACGCACGCATCCTGGAGATGCGCCGCGAGCTCGAGGAGGCGCGCGCCACGGCGATCCTCGAGCCGTCGCCGGCGCACGTTAGCGCGTATCTCCGCCTCCAGCAGGAAGCGCTGCAGAGGTCGGCGGCCTTCTCGGACAGCTTCCGCCGCACGGTCTGGGCGACGCCAGCCCTCGACTACACGCTGCGGCGCCCGGTCGGGGCGCTCGCCAAGCAGCTCTGGTCTGACGAACGCCGTGCCGCCCGGGACGCGGCGCTTGCCGCGTTGGGCGAGCACTACGGGCTCATCTACCTGGGCGATCCCGCCTGCGCCGGCTGCCGGGTGTTCGGCCCGCTGCTCCGCGCGTTTGCACTCCGCCACGGCCTCGACGTACTCGCGGTTTCGATGACCGGCGAAGCGCTCGAAGGCTGGCCGGAGGCAGTGCCAGATGATGGCCGGGCCGCGAGCCTCGGCCTCGCAGGCTCGCCCCTGCCGGCGATCGTGCTGTTCGACGCGGCCACGCAGCAGGTATTGCCCGTGGGGTTCGGCGTCCTCGCCGAGGACCAGCTCGCCGAGCGGATCTTCGCACTGACCGCACTGGAGGTCGGTCGTGACTACTGATTCGGCCCGGCGAAGGACGCGCCGGTTGCCGGCGCTGGCGGCCGCCGGGTTGCTGTTGGCCGCGCCCGCGCATGCCGACGTGCTCTCGGAGATGAACCGCTTCTGGCAGGGGGCCGCGGTCAACACCACGGGCCCGACGGCCTTCGAAGGGCAGGCGTCGGGCCACTGGACGCTCGGCAACCTCTACCTCCGCTCGCCGGTGCGCTCGGAGCAGATCGCGACGGTCAACCTGCCGTCCTTCCGGGCGGGGTGCGGCGGCATCGACGCGTTCGCGGGCGCGTTCTCCTTCATCGATTCGGACCAGCTGGTCGCCTTCGCGCGCGCCATTGCCCAGAACGCTGCGGGGTTCGCCTTCGAGCTGGCGCTCGAGACCATCTCGCCCGTCATCGCCGAGACGATGTCGAAGCTTCGCGCCCTTGCCCAGTGGGCGAACAACCGGAACGTCAATTCCTGCGAGACTGCGCAGGCGCTCGTGGGCGCCGTCTGGTCGAGGAACGACCGGGCGTCGGCCGCGATCTGCGCCGCCATCGGCACGTCGCAGGGGATCTTCACCGACTATGCCGCCGCGCGGCACGGGTGCGGCGCCGACGGCCAGCGTCACTCCACCCTGGCCGCCGCCTCGGGCGAGATGGCCGAACAGGTCCCCGTCAACGTCAACTACGCGTGGAAGGCGGTGCTGGCGTCGTCGTTCCTGTCGGCCGACACGCGGCTCGCCGAGTTCGCCATGTCGGTCTCGGGCACGGTGATCGTGACGGCGCCCACGGCGGATGCCGACACGTCGGGCCCGCGCGTCCGGGTCCTGGAGCCGCTCGCGCTCGACCGCCGGGTGACGGAGGTTCTGATGGAGGGCGGCGGCGCGCTCCCGGTGTACACGTGCGACACGACGGCCCGCTGCCTCAACCCGACGCTGGGGAGCGTCACGGTGCCGGCCGACCAGGGGTTCCGCGCGCGCGTGGCGGCGCTGCTCCGCGAGCTGGTCGCGGCCGTGCGCAACGACACCGCGCCGCCCGCTGCCGCGCTGGGCCTGGTCAACTTGACGACGCTTCCCGTCTACCGGGTCGCCAACACGGCGGCGGCCTACCGCGGCGCCGTCGTCGATCAGGAGATCGACGCGCTCGCCGAGGCGGTCGCCCTCGACCTCCTCCAGGTCTGGATCGCCGACCTCCACCGCACGGTCGAGGAGAGGGCCGGCACGCTCGACATTGCCGACGGCGAGCAGCTCGCGCGTTGGCGCGAGGGGCTCCGCGCCAACCGCACCGCACTTGCCCGCCACCGCCACGAGGGCCTCGAGCGCTTCAACACGGCGCTCGCCGTCGTGGAGAAGCTCAGGCTCATCGAGACCGAGCTTGCGGGCGCGCTCTCGGCCGACCTCCGCGCGGCGCTGGCGTTCGCCCGCGGCGGCGCCGGGGCCGGGTCGCGCTGAGCCAGCACCCATAGATGTACGAGCTCTTCACCCTCGGCGGCGGCCCGTACCTGGTCGACCTCCTGAACGCGGTCGCCGCGATCACGTCGGGGGGCGCGTACGTGACGCTGGCCCAGCTCGCGGGCGCGGGCGGCGTCGCGTGGATCGTGTTCCGCACGGCTTTCGGCGGGAGCTGGCGCGACAACGGGAAGTGGATCCTCCTCTTCGTCACGGTCTGGGGCGTGATGATCGTGCCGAAGGCAACGGTCAGGGTAGTCGACCGGCTGGACCCGGCACTCGCCTCCGCCGTGGTCGCCAATGTCCCCGTGGGCTTGGCGCTCTTCGCCTCGATCACCTCGCAGGTCGGGGACGGCCTCACACGCCTCACCGAGCAGGCGTTCACCCTCCCGAACAACCTCCAGTACCGCCGGCACGGGTTGATCTTCGGGGCGAGGCTCGCCGCCACGGCGACCCGGCTCGAGGTGACGGACGCGGTCTTCGCCCGGAACCTTCGGAACTTCACCCGCCAGTGCGTCTTCCACGCGCTGCTCTTGGGCCACATCTCGGCCGACGACCTCCGCGAGAGCACCGACGTCTGGGGCCTGGTCACGGCCGGGGGCACGCCGTCGGCGGGGGCCTCGCCCGCGCGCATGTTCGAGTTCGCGACGCGCCAGCCCGCGGGCGCCACCGGTGCGACGCCCGTCGATAGGGAGATCGTTACCTGCCGCGACGGTGCCGCCCGGCTGAACACCGCATGGGCCGCCGAGATCGCGCGCGCCGGCACGCTGTTCGGGCGGCGCATCTTCCCGGACGCGAGGACCGAGGCGCTGGCGCGCGCCGAGCTGCTGGCGGCGCTCCCCGCCGCCCACGACTTCCTGATCGGCGCTTCGCGCTCGGCCGCCGAGATCCTCCGTCAGCAGATGGTGCTGAATGCCGTGCACGACGCCGGCGAGCAGTGGGCGGCCGAAGCCGGCAACGCCGCCGCCCTCCAGACCTACACCGAGGCCCGCGCCGAGGCCCAGACCGCCGCGGCGTACCGGGCGATCGGGCGGCAGGCGGAGACCTGGGTGCCGCTTTTGCGCATCGTCTTCGAGTGTCTCTACGTCGGCGCCTTCCCGCTGGCGGTACTCCTGATGCTGACGCCCGCCGGGTTGCCGATCTTCAAGTCGTACGTGACGGGGCTGATCTGGCTGCAGTCGTGGGGGCCGCTCTACGCCGTGCTCCACCGCATCTCGATGGGGGAGGCAGCGGAGCGGATGCAGGCGGCCGCCGTCATGCCGAACGGCGACGTCGGCATCTCGCTGGTGGCCCAGGCCGGCATCCGCGCCGTCGCGGCCGACGTCGCGGTGATGTCGGGGTACCTCTCGATGTCGATCCCGTTCCTGGCGGCGGCTCTGGCCTACGGGCTCTCGAAGGCGACGGTGCTCGCAACCTCCGTGCTCGCCGTCGGGCAAGACGCCGCGACCTCGGCGGCGCACGAGGGCACGACCGGGAACCTGGCGCTCGCCAACACGCAGTGGGACACGCACCGGTTCGCGAGCCAGGAGGGCCGCCAGCTCCGCACCTCGATGCACGTCGACACGGACAGGTACACGGGCTACGCGCCGGCGGGCGCCGGCTTCACGGTGACGCCGGACGGCACGGCGGTTGCGGACATGGGGAGTGCGACCAGCCGGGTGCCGGCGGCGGGGGTGCGCCTGTCGGAATCGCTCGCGGTCTCGCACGAGGAGCGCGCCGCCGAGGCGCACTCGCTGGGGCGCAACTGGGACGTGCAGGCGGCGACGGCGCGGACGGCCGCGGCCACGGATGCCACGCAGATGGTGGAGCGGTACTCGCACGACGTGAGCGTCGGCACGGCGCACGCGCGGGGCGTGACAGAGAGCGAGAGTGCGCAGGCCCAGGAACTCGCGAGCCATATCGAGAAGCTGGCGGACGCCGGCGGGATCACTAGGGAGCAGGCGGCAAGCCTGACCGGCGAGGCCAAGCTCGGCGGGGGGTTCAACATGATCGCGCGGTTCGGTGCCGACGGCTCCGCGATGTGGCGCGGCCAGACCTTCGAGCGCGAAACCTGGGAGCGCATGCGCGACTATGCCGAGAGTCAACAGGTCACGGACCTCTGGTCCCGTGTCGCCGAGGCGTCGCGGCGCTACTCGACCTCGACGGGCGACAGTGAGCTTGCGAGCCTGGAGGAGAGCTTCGGCGCCAACCTCACCCGGATGCAGCGCTTCGAGGATCGGGCCGCGCTGAGCTACGGCGAATCGGAGCAGTGGTCGGAGCAGGCTGCCCAGGTGCGCGCCGACGCGCAGGCGATCGAGCGCGACCTCGGGCAGCCCTTCTTCGCCTGGCTCGCGGAGCGCGAGGGCACGGCCGGGAGGCCCATCGGCGTCGCCGGGGCCATGCGCCTCGCCTCCCCGCAGACCCCGGAGGACGCCGAGGCGCTCCGCGAGCACGCGGCGGCATTCATCGGCGAGCGGTTCCCGGCGCCGGCCGGGCCCGACCCGGCGTCCGTCGCCGGACGGGCGGAGTACGAAGTCGAACGTGCAGGGTTCGGTGAAGCCCGCGGGCCGGCGCCCGCGGCGGCGCACGCTGGCTGGACTGCGGACATCCATGACCGGGCCGCGGCGGCGGGTGCGCCCGAAGCGGGCGAGGTCGGGGCGAAGGCCGGGACTCACCGGGCCGCCGCGGAAGGCGACCTCGCGCAGCGCGGGAAGGTCCGCGCCACGCGGACGGAACTGGCGGAGGACATGGTCCGCGACGGCCGACATGCGACCGCGGGTGAAGTCGAGCGACCGTTCGCGGAGCATGCCACGGCGGGCGTGCCGTTCGGCGGCGAGTGGCTGGCCGGGAAGCTCTACGGCACGGCCAGGAACGCTGCGCCCGACCGGGGGGAGTCGGCCCGGTGAGCGGACTAGCGGAGGTGGTCGTCGTCGAACCGGCGCCGGTCTTCCCACTCGCGGAGCCAGGCGTAGCGTCCGGTGCGGGAGGACCAGTCGACCAGGTCGGCGTTGTCGGGGAACTCGTAGCCGCGGAAGGCGGACCAGTCGCGGTGCCGCAGGCCGCGCCGGAGAGCCAACGCGAAGCTGGCCAGGACGGCCCAGCCGGCCGCAAGCCACCAGACCGCGCCTGCCGCATCAATGCCGCTTCCGGTCGCCACCGATACGGCCGTTGCCGCCGCCGCGACCCCGAAGCCGCCGAGCACGAGCAGGCGTTCACGCCAGGTGACAGGATTGCCGGAAGAATCCCTCTCTGTCGGTACTGTGTGCATGACGTCGCACTATACGCATGCAGTATGAAAAGGGAACACTTCGCGACTCCAGACACCCTGCCGCCGCCCGCCCCGGACGTTCCAACCCCGCACCTCGAAGGAGGCCTCCCATGCTGAACGTCAACCGCGTGACCCTGCTCGGCCATGTCGGGCGCGATCCCGAATTCCACAGCCATGCGAACGGCGACCGCGCCGCCCGGTTCAGCCTGGCGACCACGGAGCGCTGGAAGAGCCGGAACGGGGAGGCCCAGGAGCGGACCGAGTGGCACCGCGTCATCGTGTTCGGCGGCGCGGTCGGGGTGGTGGAGCGGCTGGTCCGCAAGGGGACGGCGGTCCTCGTCGTGGGCCGCCTGACGGTCCGCGAGTACACCGACCGGGAGGACCAGCCCAGGCGGGCGACCGAGATCATCGTCGCAGGCCCGCAGGGCATGGTGAACGTGCTGGCGCCGGGAGCCGCGCGCACGCCGGAAGAGTCAGCGGCGGGGACAGCGGCCGCGCGCCCGGGCGCCGCCGGCGGCGACTGGGCCTGACCGCGCCGCCGGGCATGCCCCCGCCACGGTTCTGAGCACGCACGATGCGCGGCATCGGTGGGAGCACCTTGCGTGGTGGCCAGACGGTCTTCCACGGCATCCGCATGTGGGGGCAGTTGCTGCAGGCCGGGATGATGCTGGGCGCCCTCGTGGTCGTGGCCGTGCCGGCTTGGAACCTCTGGCACACGACCACGGGCGCCGACTGGTACGCGACCGGCCTGCTGACGCTGGCCGAAGCCAAGCTCGCGATCGGCTACCAGCCGGATTCGGGTCAGGTCGTCCGCGACGCGGGCGGCACCCGGCGGGTGCTCACGATCCGCACCATCGCCTCCTCGGTGCCGGCCGAGCGCATCCGCGAGCGGATCCTCGACGAGATCATCCGGAGCGCGTGGCGCGGCGGCCAGGCGGGGGCCGGCGTGATCGCGCTCTTCCTCGCCTGGTTTTGGTACCGCGGCGTGCAGCTCGGGCGCAAGCACCGTGTCCGGGGCGCAGAACTCGTGACCGCGGCGCAACTCCGCCGCCGCATCCGGCCGCTCCACCGGCGCGCTCTGGAGAGCCTGCCGGGCACGAAGCGGGACCGCGCCTACCGGCTGGCCAGCATCCCGTTTCCGACGCGAAGCGAGACTCAGCACACGATCGTCTCCGGCACCACGGGCTCCGGCAAGACGGTGCTGATCTCCGATCTCGTCTCGCAGATCCGGGCGAAGGGCGAGCGCTGCGTCATCTACGACAAGATGGGCTCCTACACCCGGTCCTTCTTCGATCCTGCGCGGGACGTGCTCCTCAACCCGCTGGACGCCCGGGCGCCGCGCTGGTCGCCGTTCCTCGAGGCCCGGAACGCCCGCGACTTCGACATGATGGCGGCGGCGCTGATCCCGCAGCAGCGCGACAGCGCCGATCCCTTCTGGGTGACGGCCGCCCGCCAGCTGTTCGCCAACGGCGCCGCGGTTCTCGCGCAGAAGGGCGTCACCGCGAACAAGGTCCTCGTCGACCATCTCCTGAAGGCGGACCTCACGGCGCTCGCGCAGGCGATGGAGGGCACGGTCGCGCAGTCGATCGTCGACCCCGACAACCCGCGGACGGCGCTCAGTGTGCGCGCCATGCTGACCGCGAACGTGAGTGCGCTCGAGTTCCTGCCCGACGCCGGCACGCCCTTCTCGATCCGGGAGTGGGTATCCGGTGAGGACCGGGACGGGTTCCTGTTCCTGACCTCGCGCGGCGACCAGCATGCGAGCCTGCGCGGTCTCATCTCGACCTGGCTCGAGATCGCGGTCAACGCGATGCTCTCGCTCGATCAGGTCGAAGACCGGCGCATCTGGGTGATCCTCGACGAGTTGCCGACGCTGCACCAGGTGCCGTCGCTCCAGCCGGGCCTCGCCGAGAGCCGGCAGTTCGGCGGCTGCTTCGTGCTCGGCGTGCAGGTCGCGTCCGCGCTTCGCGACCTCTATGGCAGGAACGGTGCCGAGACCATCTCGGGGCTCTGCGGCACGCGCGTCGTGCTCGCCGCGCCCGACCGCGACACCGCGCAGTGGTCGGCCGACAGCCTGGGCCGGAGCGAGGTCGAGGAGGTCGCCGAGAACGTCAGCTACGGCGCCAACACGATCCGCGACGGGGTGTCGCTGACGCCCAGGCGCGAGCTCCGCGCGCTGGCGCTCCCCTCCGACATCATGCGGCTCCCCAACCTCCACGGCTTCCTCAAGTTCCCGGGGCCGTACCCGGTGGCGTCGATCAAGCTCAGGCCCGTCGACCGGCCGGTCGTGGCGCCCCGGTTCGTGCCGCGTGAGGACCCGGAGCCCGCGCCGGAAGCGGACACTGCCCCCGCCCCGGCGCCGTCGGCGGACGCCGAGGCGCCCTGGAAGGGTGATCCGGATCCGGGTTGGTGCGAACGCAGCCCTGCGGAGCCCGTGGTCAAGGCGCACCCCGCGCCCGCGTCCGTGGCCGAGGATAGCGGCTCGGCGCGAGCGCCCGTAGTGCCGGCGGCGGAGGGGTGGCCGGAGGAGACCGCGCCGCCCGTGGCCCCGGCGACGTCCGGTGAGGTCGACTCCAGGCCCGCCGATCCTGCGTCGTCGCCCGACGGGAGCAACTGGGCCTGACGTGCTGTCGATCGGCGCCATTGCCTCGGCCGCCCAGGGTGCGAGCTACTACGAGAAGGACGGGTACTACGCGAAGGACGATGCGGAGCACAGGGAGGCGAGCGCCTGGTTCGGGAAGGGCGCCGCGGCGCTGGGGCTGAAGGGTTCCGTCGACGCGGACACCTTCCGGGCGGTCCTCGAGGGCAAGGTGCCCGACGGGTCCGGGACCGAGCTCGGCAAACGTGGCAGGGACGGCGAGATCACGCACCGGCCGGGCCGCGACCTCACGTTCTCGGCGCCGAAGTCCGTCTCGATCGCCGCCCTCGTGGGCGGCGACGGGCGCATCGTCGGGGCGCACGACCGGGCGGTGCAGGCAACGCTCGCCTGGGTCGAGAAGAACGCGGTCCAGACCCGGATGCAGGACCCCGGGATCGGCCGCATGGTTCGCTCCGGCGACCAGAAGTGCGTGGTCGCGACCTTTCGCCATGACACGTCGCGGAACCTCGACCCGCAACTCCACACGCACGCGGTGCTCGCCAACATGGCCCAGGGCGAGGACGGCAAGTGGCGCTCGATGGCCAACGAGGCGCTCTACGAGCGTCAGAAGCTGATCGGCGCGATCTACCGGAACGAGCTTGCGGCCGGGCTCACGAGGCTCGGGTACGCGATCGAGAAGACCCATGCGGACGGTCGTTTCGAGATCGCCGGGGTGTCCCGCGAGGCAACCCGGGCGTTCTCGACCCGCCGTGCGGAGATCGAGGCGGCCATGGCGGCGGGCGGGCCCGGCACATCGGCGGACAACCCCCGGCACGCTCAACGCGCGGCATTGATGACGCGCGCGACCAAGCGGGAGATCGACCGCGACGAGCTACGCCATGTGTGGCAGCGGCAGGCGGCCGACCTGGGACTCGACGTTGGCGGGTTCGTCGCCGGTGCGCTTGCCCGCCGCATCGTGCAGGAGAGGGGATCGGGGAGCCGCGTGCAGGAAGCGGCGCCGGCGGTGAACTCCGTCGTCAGCCTGACGACGGCGGCGGAAATAGACAGGCGGTATGAGGGGCGGGAGGCGGCGGTCGCGAGCGATGGGCGGGACGCGCGCCCGCCGCCCGGTCTGCCGAACGCAGTCGGACGACCGGGGCGCGTACCGGCCGGGGCAGCCGCACCGGCGGGGCCGGGCGAGTCCCTGCATGATCGTGGCACGGCGAACCGGGCGGTGGCGTGGGCCATGGCGCACCTGTCGGAGCGCGAGGCCGTGTTTGCCCGTGCCGATCTGCTGGCCGCGGCCCTCAGTTACGCGCCGGGCGCGTTCAGCGTCGGGGCCGTCGAGCGCGAGGTGGCGGGGCTCCAGAAGGCGGGCGCACTCCACGCCGTGAGCCTGCCGGGGTCCCGGGATTCGCTCGCGACCGACCGCACCGTCGGGGAGGAGCGCGAGACCATCGCCCTGATGCGCGCGGGCCAGGCCCGCGGGCAGGCGCCGATGCGCCGCCGAGCCGTCCGGCAACACCTCCACAAGGGGCCGCTCACGGCCGGCCAGAAGGACGCGGTGGCGCTGATCCTCGCGGCGAAGGACCGGGTGGTGGGGGTCCAGGGCTATGCCGGGACCGGGAAGACGACCATGCTCGACCGCGCGCGCACGCTGGCGGAGAGGAAGGGCTGGCGGATGCTCGGGCTCGCGCCCTCGGCGTCGGCGGTGAAGACGCTCGCCGCGGAGGCCAACATCGAGTCGCAGACCCTGCAGGGGTTCCTCGCCCGGAACGCCGGCGTCGCCGCGGGGCGCCTCACGAAGCGCGGCGCGCGCGAGATGCGCGCGGCGTTCGCGAAGACCGTCCTGGTGGTCGACGAGGGTTCGCTGGCCTCGACCGTGCAGGCGCGCGACCTCTTGAGGATCGCGAACGAACTCCGGATCCCCCGGGTCGCGCTGGTCGGCGACGCGAAGCAGCTGGACGCGGTGGACGCCGGCAAGCCGTTCGCGCAACTCCAGGCCGCCGGGATGCCGACCGCGCCGATGGACGAGATCCTGCGCCAGCGGGACCCGGCGCTGAAGGAGGCGGTCGAGGCGAGCCTCAAGGGCGAGATCCACCGTGCCTTCGAGAAGCTCGGGAGCAACGTCACCGAGGCTGCGGCGCGCGACCTCGCGGACACCGTTGCCGGCCGCTGGCTCGCACTCCCGCCCGATGCCCGGGAGAAGACCGGGGTCATGGCGCCGAGTCACGCGCTCCGCCTCCGCATCAACGGGCACATCCGCGAAGAACTCGCGCGCGAAGGCCGCCTGCAGGGGCCGGCCGCGGAGGTCGAGCGGCTGGTCTCCAGGGGGTACACGCGGGCGGAGAGGGCCCTCGCCGGCAACTACGCGAAGGGCGACGTGGTCGCCTTCCAGCGCGCCTACCGGCGGATCGGCGTCGCCAAGGGGGAGGAGCGCCGCGTCGTCGGCGTCGACGGCAGGCGCGGTGCCGTGCTGCTCGACGACGGCAAGGGCGGTTCCGTCGCTTGGAAACCCGCCCGGATCGGTGGCCTGAAGGGCGGCACCGAGGTCTACCGGCCGGAAGGGATCGAGCTCCGCGCCGGTGACCGCATCCGCTGGACACGCAACGACGCCGGGCTCGGCCTGGTCAACAGCCGCACCGCCGAGGTGCTGGGCGTCGCCAACGGGCGCGTGGCGTTCCGCCTGGAGGACGGCCGGCGGCTGGACCTGCGCCCCGGCGACCCGCAGCTCCGCCATCTCGACCACGCCTGGGCGTCCACCGTGCACGCGTTCCAGGGGCGGACCGTGGACAACGTGATCGCCGCGATGGAGGCCAGGCACCCGCATCTCACCACGCAGAAGAGCTTCTACGTCGAGATCAGCCGCGCCCGCGACCGGGCCGAGCTGGTCACCGACGATGCTTCCGACCTCCGCGCGCAGCTCCAGGCGGTCACCGGCGAGCACATCGCCGCCCTCGAGGGCATCGAGGAAATGCCCCGGGAGTCGTCCGGCCGCGCGGCCGAAGCCGGCCGCTCACGCGGGCAACCGTCGGCACATGGCGCCGGCAGGGATGCCGCCGGGGACCGGGCAGGCCCGGCACCGGGAGCTCCGGAACGCGCATCGGGCCGTCCGGAGCGCAGCCGGGACGCCGGGCTGGACCTGTAGCGGCCAGGAACCGGAGCCCGGAATGTCTGAAGACGCGCGGCAGCGAAGCGGCCGCACACGTGCAGCAGCAAGCCTGGGAGGCGCACCATGAACCCGGCACCACGACCGAACCCGGCACCAACAGCAGCCGATGGCGACCAGACGCCGGAGAAACAGACGCCGCGCACGATCCGGTTCCATGACCGGGACTGGGACCTGATCGAGACCTTCGCGGTCATGCGGGGCATCACCACGTCGGAACTGATCCGCGCCACGGTGCTGACCGCGATCGGCGCGGAAACCCCGCCGCCCAATACCCGCAGCCGGCTGGTCCCGCAGATCGAGCTGATCTTCCGCTACACGCACATCCTCGCGACGGCGTTGCGGGACGAGATGCGCGAAAACGGGCGCGGCGAGCAGTTGGAGGCGCTGGTCCGCTCGGCCCGCGAGCTGCAAGGCGAGCTCAACAAGGGGTCGGGAACCGGGCGGTAGGCGCCGGTCCGGACCGACGCAGGCGCCGCCCGCCGCGGTTGCCGGCCAACGAAATCGAGAGTGTCCCGGGGTGAACGCCATGCCGACCAAGCCGCCACCGCTGATCCTGACGCCGCCCCCGGCCTCGTCCACAGCCCCGTCCGCGCGCAGTGCCCCGGTCTTTTCCGGGTCCCATAAGCTCGAGGCCCGGCCATTCGAGCTCCCGACCGCCCTGGTTCCGAACACCCGGCTGCAAATGGACGGCGTCGCGTTTCTCTCGCTGCTCCCCGACGACGCCATCCTCGTGGCGTTTTTCGACCCCCAGTACCGGGGCGTCCTCGACAAACTCGGCTACGGCAACGAGGGAAAGACCCACGGCAGGCGCCGGTTCGCCCTCCGGCAGATGACCGACGGGGTCATCCGGACGTTCCTGGCGGGGCTGGACCGGGTCCTGATTCCGTCCGGCCACGTGTTCCTCTGGGTCGACAAGTTCCACCTGTGCCAGGGCGTCCGGGACTGGCTGGAGGGCACGAAGCTCGAAATCGTCGTCCTTGTCACGTGGGACAAGGGCATCTTCGGGATGGGATACCGCACCCGGCGCCGCGCCGAATACTGCCTGGTGCTCCAGAAACGGCCGCGCCGGGCGAAGGGCGTGTGGAGGGCCCACACGCCCGCCGACGTCGTTCGGGAGCCGGCGGCGGGGAAACGCGGCCATCCCCACGCGAAACCCGTCGACCTCCAGGGCGAGCTCATGGCCGCCGTGAGCCACGAAGGCGACTATGTCATCGACCCGGCGGCCGGCTCGTTCTCCGTTCTGGACGCGGCAATCAGTCGCGCGCGGACCTTCCTGGGCTGCGATCCGGAGGGTTAGGACGGTGGTCCGCGCGAGGGCGGCGCGCCGGAGAACCTCGCGGCCGGCAGCAAACCGGGGGGCGGCGCAGGCCGGATGGACGGCGAAATCGACGGGAATCGTTCCGGTCGTGCCCGCATACCGCACGCGCCGGGGGCGTATGCTCGAGCATACAAGCACGTATGCTCGCGTATGCTCTCAGGAAGACGCGACGAAAAGAACTGGTGAAACAGTGACTTGCAGTGCGCGCGCCCGTGTATGCGCGAGCATACACTCGTTCCAACACACGTTTGGCGGCGTATGGCGCCACAAGGACACGTCAGGGCACCCCATCGCACGCATGCGCGCGCCTGCAGTTCGCTGCGTGTGGTGTGGCCAAAATCAACTCCGCAAGGAGTCAGATGGACAAGTGTGCACCACACACCGTTGTCGGCCGAAACCGCCGCTGCTGCAAGGGGTTGGAGCCCTCGCGGCGCCTGAGCGAGACGACCGGGCCGCGACACCTGAGCGCGTTCCGCATCGCCTTCCGGCGGCAGAGGTAACAAAACGGGGGGCGGCGCGCAAACCGGCGAGGTCGGATTTCACACACTGCGCGCCAGCAAACCCGACACGACCGGTACGGCGCCGGTGTTACCGCATCTCAGGGTGAGCCATCACACATGTTACCGCAGACCCATTCGGTACGGAGACAAGCGCCGCCGCGCACCACGACCTTCAAGACCTTCCCCTTCCCGGACGGGCTCTCGCCCGATATTCCTGCCGCCGACTATGCGGGCGCCCCGCGCGCCGCCGCCATCGCTCACGCCGCTCGGCGGCTGGTTGAGTTGCGCGACCGTTGGCTGAACCCGCCCGAGTGGTTGGAATGGGCGGACGAGGCGGTGCCGGGCTATCCGAAACGTCCAGTCGCTCGCCACGACGCGGCGGTGGAAGGACTCAATGGGCGAACGCTGACCAAGCTCTACAACGCCCGTCCGCGATGGCGCACGCTCAGTGCATGCGGAACTTGATGCCGCCGTGGCGAAGGCGTACGGGTGGAGTGCGGGGATATCCGAAGACGATGCGCTGGCATCTCTGCTGAGATCGAATTTGGCAGCAGGCACATGATGAACTTTGGATTCCTGTTGCTCGGACTTTCCTTGGTGGCCTCCTTGCCCGTTGCGCCCCCGCATGCAACAATTAACCCGGTCCCGCCACACGGGGGCGGGAGGTTTTAAGATCGTAGCGCACGCAAGAAATCCACAAACAGGAGCCAAATATGGCGGGACATTCCCCCCAAGTGATGGCGCTCCTTCGGGAAATCAAAAACCTGAAAGAAATCGTCCGCATTCTCACGTCAAAAAAATGAGAATGCCCGCCCGGTGTCGAATGGCACCGGGCGACTTATTGGTAGCGACGTTAAGCTAAATTGCGTTCCACCCAATCATGCGCCTTCTGTCTGTGCTCATCCTTGATATGTGTAGCCACCACGGCAACGGCAGCAACCATGACTGCCAGATCGTCTGAATAACCGACGACGGGGATAACGTCGGGAACTGCGTCGACCGGAGACACGAAATAGATCAACGCGCCGATGATAACTCCACGCGCCCAATCCGGGGTGTCATCATCGATCAATGCGTAGTAGAGCCTAAGCGCGGTTTCCAGTACCTCGCGTCCAGCTTGACCAATGGCATCTGCCATTTTTGCCCAGAAGGATTGTTCATCCAATTCTCCGCCTTTGTGGACAGTGTTGTTCTCACTCATGTACTGGATTCCTTTCGCCGGAAAGACTGCAGGCGCGGATGTGCCCAAAACCGCCTCCGGGCGCCAAGTCTTCCGTCACCTTACCGCCGACGCGGGGCTGGCGCACGCTCCCGTCGGGTTAGCTGCTGACATCCTTGAGCATCACTGGGCAGACGGGTGTAGTTGGCATTGCATCATTCGATCAAGCCG
Organism: Alphaproteobacteria bacterium; assembly: GCA_022825235.1. Taxonomy (GTDB): domain Bacteria; phylum Pseudomonadota; class Alphaproteobacteria; order TMED109; family TMED109; genus VXPW01. Next base: position 184,303 of record JAJDYI010000017.1, read on the forward strand.
TGTGTATAGCTCCCGGGCAATGGGCCGGATAGAATCGCAATACGCGCACACAGGACTGTGCGCATTCCCAGGTTGCGGCGTGCACCCCGGGCATCGGCGGCGGGTTCGAGCAGGAACCGCCGCCGGCGCATACAAGCGATGGTGCCGTGTATTTTGCCTGCGCCGCCGTTCGGCGGAGTTTGGTTCCGGGAGGTTGCCGTGACTCGCGCTTCGGCGGCGTCTCGTCGGGGGCCCGTGGCCGCTTCTGGGCCAAAGGAGCGTACGTCGGACGCGCAGCTCACTCTGGCAACGGGATCATGAGCGCATGGCCGGTGCCGTCCAGTCATTCGTCTTGCCCGGCGCCGTCGGCGGTGCGGCCCGGTAGCCCATCGCGCAGCGCCGCATCGTCCAGGTGCGCATAGATCGCGGTCGTGGTTCGCTTGCGGTGCCCAAGCAGCTTGCCCACGGCGGTCAGCCCGACCCCGTTCATGACGCCCTGCGAGGCATACGTATGGCGAGCATCGTGGAGGCGCACGCCGTGCAGCCCGGCCTCCTCCCGGACGCCGACCCAGAACGTGTAGCGGCGCGACGTGGTGAGGTCCTCGGGAAACACCCGCGCCGCGCCTTCCTCCCTGGGCAGCGCCGCGAGCACCGTGACGGCTTCCGGCCCGAGCCAGAGCGTGCGCGGGCCGGTCTTGGAGTCGCCGAGGCGCGCGCTTGCACCATCCTCCGACAGCTCCCCGATCTCCTTCCATCGCAGGTGGAGCACTTCGGACAGCCGGGCGCCGGTCAGCGTCAGCAGCCGGATCGCGGCGACCGGCCACGGGTGATCGGCCGCGTGCCGGTCGAGCACCGCGCCCAGCCGTCGCAGTTCGTCGCGGCCGAGGAAGCGCGCGACGGGCCTCCGCGGGTTCATGACGATGTTGGCGCAGGCGTCGGGGACGTGCCCGCCAAGCTCCCCCCACTGGCGTGCGGTGGCGAGCATGGTGCGGAGGATCTCGAAGGCGCGGTTGGCGGCGCCGGGCCTGTCAGCGCTCGCGGCGTCGAACCACGCGGAGACCCGCGCATGGTTGATGGCGTCGAGGCGCAGGCGCCCGAACGCCGGCAGCAGCCGGTGGCGCAGGTAGATGTCGTAGGTCTCGAGCGAGGACGGTTTCCACCGGCTGCGGCGCCGCTCGCGGTAGGTGGCGGCGAAGTCGCGGAACAGCGGCGCCTTGACCCTGCGATCCGGAACCACCTCGCCCGTCCAGACGCGGGCAAGCAGGGTGGCCGCCTCCTTCCGTGCATCCGCGAGACTCGTCTCCGGGAAGCGCCCGAGGGTGAGCTTCCGCATCCGGCCCTGCACGCGGGTCTGGACGATGAACGCGCGCACGCCCGAGGGATGCACCCTGACCCCGAAGTGGGCGAGCGCACCGTCCCAGAGCGTGTACTCGGCCGCCCCGGGCCGTGCGGCGGCGATGGCCTTCCGGGTGAGGGGCTTCTTCACGGGGCTACGCGCCATGCCGCACCTCCCCCCGGTTCCGGCCGCCCGTCATGGCGTCGCCGACGATCCCGGAGATGCGCCCCGCCGCGTCGCGGACATGCTCGTCCGCGAGATGGGCGTAGCGCTCGGTCGTGTTGACCCGCCCATAACCCCCACAAGTTGAGCGAGACGGACACGGTTCACTACTGTTTTCATCCGCTCGCGGGACCGCGGGTACGGACGCTGGAAAGCCGCTCACATCGCGGGGAGCCGATGGTGGTGGTCATCGATGCTGCTGGTTGGCGGTATCACCTGCCGTTGTGGATAACGTTGCCGGAAGCGGCGTGGTGGGAGGTGCGCGAACGCCCGAGGCTGTCGCTTCCGGCGTTGTCGGAGCATCTTGGGCGAGGCGTACCGTGTCCTGATGCTGGTCGAAATCCGGAAGGTCCAGGTCGCGGTCGGGGACGTAGCAGGGGCCGGACGGATGATGGACGAGGCGCGGGCCGGGACGATCGAGGACACGGACGATCGGGTCTTTGCGCTCGCCCATGTCGCCCGGAACCAGGGGGGTGTGGTCCATGAAGGATGAGTGGCGCGGCCGCCCGGTATCGCGCCCGTTGCTGACCCTGGCGCTCTCCGCCTGCTGCGCGCTGGGCGCCGGCTGGCTCTGGAACCTGCCGGTCCCGGTTGTTGCGGCAGCGTCCGCGCCACCTGGGGTTCAGGCTTCCGCCGCCGGGGAAGCCGCGGTCTCGCGGGATGCCGCCGTGCTCGCTAGGCGGATCCTCCAGCGGCAGGGCCGGGAACTGTTCGTGGACGAGCAACGTCTCGATCTGCTCGCACGCGAGATCGGGTCGGTCTTGGGGCTGGTCCGGACGCGCTACCCGGCGATGGCAGAGATCGCCGCGCGGCAACTGCCCGCAGTGTTGCGTCTCGAGATCGAAGGTGCGTTGCTCGACGACATTGCCGGGCGCTGGGCCGGAGTGAGCGCCGGCGCCGTGCCCGCGACCGGGCATGCGGTATTCGAAGCGCTCAATTCCAGGCTGGGATTGCGGACTGTCGAGTTCTGGCCGGCCTCCGCCGCCGTCTACCTGCGTTTCCCGGACCAGGTGAACCCGCGCGCCGCCGTCGAGGCGTATGCGGCGATCGCCGGCGTTGCCGAGGCGCGGTTCGAACAGCGCCGCATCGACGGATCCGATATCGCCGTGCGCAGGGCCAACGGAACCTGGCATGTCGTCATGCGCAAGGCGTGGGGCGACTGTCCGTCCGGGTGCATCCACAAGGAAACGCATTTTTTCGCCGTCGGCAGCGGGCATGTCGAACGGATAGACGGGAAAATCGCAAGGGAGATGCCGGTGTTCTGGACGATCGAGGGGATCGCAAGGCTCGGATGGTGACGGCCGGGTTCGGGCGGCCTCGCCGGATGCGCGGCCTGAGGCCGTTGCGCGCCGGGTCGAGCGGCACCTCGGCAGCAGCCCGAGGTGGTGGAGGTTGGAGGCCAGCACCGAGAGAGTCGCGACGCGGGCGAGGCCGTCCACGCCGCAGGCCGGCATCCGGGCGGGGAGACACACGTGAGCGAGACGCACAAGACGGACCCGAGCCGCGGCGCGTTGCCCGGGGTTCCATCTGTGCCGGCCGCGCGGGCGACTCTGGCGCAAGCCGCACGGGCTGCGGACGCTATGGAAGATCCTTCCGGCCGGGTCGCCGTGCGCGCGGCGATCGCGGGATTGCACCACAGAGCCGGCGACGGGCCGGGAGCCGCGAGGATGATGGCGCTGGCGCTTGTATGAGGGCCCCGTTGTCAAGCGGCAGCCGCGGTGCGATTTACAGCATCGTCAGGCCTCCTCCGGAGGATCGGTTCGGCGTCTGGTGTTGCCGGGTCGGAACGCGTTGGCACCGGTCGCGCCCTGGGGCGCGCACCCAACTTGTATCCGGGCGGTGGCGGCGGCATCGCCGGTCCGTCCCTCGATCCCGCTTGCTTGCGGGCGCCACGTTCCGGAGGCGGGACCCATCTGGAGAATCGGCGTCTTGCAGCCCAGCGCCAGCTCGGTCACACGCCACCCGGCCCAGCGCCGGCCGCGTCCGGCCGGTCCGGGAACTCGGGGTCTCGGGCTCAGGCGACGCGTGCGCCGGTGGGCACGAGACCGGTGTCGGCATACCGCCACAGGGCGACCAGAAGCTTGCGGGCCAGCGCCACGATCATGACCCGTCGGATCCGGCCCCGGGCGCCAGCGGTACGGGCCTGGAACCATTGGCTCAGCGCACTGTCGGGCTGGAAGCGGACCCAGCGCCACGCCATCTGCACGAGCTGGGCGCGGATCCAGCCGGGCCCGTCGCGGCCGATCCCCTGGTCGCGCTCGACGTCGCCGCTGGCCCACGGGGTCGGCGCCAGGCCGGCCCAGCCCGCGAGCTCGCGGCGGTTGCGGAACTCGCGGTAGAAGACCTCATGCGTGAGCAGGGTCGCGTCGTTCGCGCCGATCCCTTTCAGGCCGGTCAGCGTCGCGATCGTCGCGTCGGCCCGGGCCGCGTTGCCCGCGGGCTCCTCCGCGCGGCGGACCGCCGCCCCCGTGCACACGGCCTCATCGCGCTCGGCCTCGACCGCCTCGACCTGCCGCATGACCAGCCCCAGCCGTTCGGCGAGCCGCTCGATCTCCCGGCGCGCCCGTGGCGGGAGCGGCTCGCCACAGGCCGTGGTCACGGCCGCAAACGCCGCATCGAAGTCGCGGGCACGCGGCTCCAGGCCGAACACCCCGTGCAGTGTCAGGAGCCCCTTGATCGCGTTTGTCAGCGAGGTCCGCTCCCGGACCAGCCGCTGGCGCTCCCGCAGCAGACGCTTGCGATCTTCCTCCTCGACGCTCGGCACCCGCACCCGGCTCAGCACCGCCGCGTCGCCCCGGTCATACGCCAGCAGCGCGCGGACCATCTTCTTCGTGTCGATCCGGTCGGTCTTGCGCTGCTTCGCCTTCCGGTTGACCAGCAGGCTCGCCGGGTCCAGCACCACCGCCTCCAGACCTATCTCCTGCTGCAGCCAGCGCGCCAGCCAGAACCCCTCGTAGCCGGCCTCGTAGCAGACGCGCACCTCTACCCCCCGGCCCAGCGCGCGCTCGGCCCGGGAGCGGTGCTTCTCGAGCAGGCCCTTGAGGCCCGCGACATCCGCCGCACCCAGCGTGTGCAGCCCTATCTTCTCGCCCAGCGGGCTCTTGAGCCCGACGACCCAGCCCTTCCGGCTGACCTCGACGGCGACGTACAGCGTGCTAGCCTCGGCACCGGCCGGCGCCGCGAGTGCGATCCTTGCGGACATCGTCAATCTCCTCGTCAACAAATGGGAAAAGACGGCACCGTAGCGCCGGCCACCCAACGTGCCTCATAGCATCTGGAGAGAGCGCGGGAACTCCCGCGGTCCGTGGCGCGGGCCGCGGCGCTTGGCGGCATCGCGCAGGCGGAAACCGACGAGCGCGAGGGGGCGCAGGCAACCATCGCGGAGGTCGTGGCGGCCTTGCCGGCTGCCGGGGACGAAGCCGCGCGGGCGCTGGGTGCGATCGCGGGGGCGCAGGCCGCAGCCGGGGATGTCGCGGGCGGCCTGGCGACGGCGCAGGCCATCGGCAAGGGCCGCGAGCGCGACGGCGCGCACGACTCGATCGCCTTCATTGCGGCGGCGGGCGGCAGGTTCCGCGAAGCCCTGAGCGCATGCCGCGCGATCGGGGACTGCGATCTGCGGACGCCATGCTTCTGGTCGCTCGCCAGGGCGCAGGTCGCCGCCCGCGACGCGGTGGGGGCAGCCCGCTCGCTCGCCGACGCCCTAGCGAGCGTCCGGGGCGTCGCGAACGAGGCGGACCGGGTCAAGATGCTGGTCGAAATCTGGAATGTCCAGTTCGCGGCCGGGTTCACCGCGGGGGTCGCGCGGACGATGGAGGATGCGCTGGCGCTGGCCGGGGCGATCGGGGACGTGGACGATCGGGTCTGTGTGTTCGCCTATACCGCCCGCAACCAGGGGGCGCGCGGGGAGCGGGCGGCGGCGCTGCGGACCGTCGCGGTCGCGCTCGGCGTTGCCAGGGGGATCGCGGACGGCCGGGTCCGCGCATCCGCGTTTTGCTCGATCGCGGAGGCGCAGGCGCAAAGCGGCGACCGCGCGGCGGCGTTGCGCTCGATCACGGCAGCGGCGGATGCCAATCTGCATGACCTCGCCGTATAAGGACGATCGAAAAGAGTAGGCAATGACAAGCATTACCTTAGCATTTCTCAAATTTCTGGCCATCGGCATTGCCACGGCTTCAGGCATCGTAGCGGCCCTAAGCCGGACGCGGGACCGTACAACCGATCAAATTACACGAGGCGGAGTAGTGCTCGTTTTCTTTATGGTTATTTCCGCAACTATTGCAGCAGTGACTCAGACGATAGAGATATCTATTTCAAATGAACAACAAAGAGCAGATCGGATATATCGACTGCAGGAATATGAGGCACTTTACGATTTGGTACATCCACTCGGAGAACTTCGTGTGCAAATCAACGCCACCTATCCAATGTCGATGGACCCTGAAAGCATCGGTGATGATTGGCTGAAACGTGTAAATGACTCGCTGGCATCGTCAAAACGTTACATTTTGCTCAACGAACCAAACAATGTGTTGAGACCACGCGGTGATGTTAATGGCGAGCGGGCCGTATTCGAGCTCTTGGTTGAGCCGGAGTTCGAAATTGGCATCAACCGCTCAACTGCCAAGGCGTTTCATGATGAGCTACTTTTTCGAACCGGCACACCACAAGTTTCGAACATCTACGTGCGCTTCGATGACCGTGCGCTTCGATGACAAGGAGGTCGACAGCCAAATCAAGGCCACAGGTCTTCGCCTTATCGATGATAGGCGGATATTATCTTGGCGAGATTTATATGGCGCGGAGGTAACGATCTACGTTCCAGGAGTGGCGCCTCCGGGTACCGAATTTACGCGGGTTCGCATGACATTTATGACTGGGGCACAGTTCGGAAAGTCAATTGAAATTCCACTAGGTGAAAAGGGAAAACGCCTCGGAGATTACAAGGAGAGATATGTGCATATCCTCACCGAGAAAGAACTCGGGCCGGAGCCTGATCTCTTGCGTTGATAACCGCGTTTCTCACATGCGCGCGAGAAGATCGCGGGTCTGAAGGGTGACGGCTGCGGTGTAGATTGCGTTAGCCGTGACGTAGGCATGTCCGAGGACGGGGAGGATGGTCGGGAGTCGCACGCCGGGGCGACAGCGGCGATGCGGCAGGTGTGGTCCCGAAACGCCGAAGGGCGTCTCCATCCCGCTTCCTAGCTGCTCAAACGATCAGGCGAAGCAAACCAATTTGTAACCGGCAGTTAGCCTGAGCGGCGCTTGAGCGACCGCGTCCGCGACGCACCTCCGGAAACGGTTCCCGATCCGCCGCGCGGCTTCCGGGCGGGAGTGTAGGAAGCGGGAGGTAACAACACAATGCAGAAAGATGCACGCTCACGCACTGGCAGCGTCATTCGCTCGGTCTGCGCCCTCGGAGGGCCACGGACGCCCCACCGTAATGAACGCGGGCATGAGTTGGTCGGTCAACTTCCTTTACGGAAAGCGTAACGTGAGTTACGGTCGGGACGCATGATACGGGGCTTCAGGGATCGGGAGACGCGCCGCTTCTTCGAGGGGCAACGCGTCGCGGCGTTTCATGGCTTCGCCAATCAGGCTGTGCGCCGGCTGCTCCTGCTGGACAGCGCAGAAACGCTCGGAGACCTTGCCGCATTGCCGAGCAACCGGCTCGAAGCGCTGCGGGGCGACCGCGCCGGTCGTCACAGCATTCGGATCAACGTGCAGTGGCGCGTCTGCTTCCGGTGGACGGACGACGGGCCATGCGACGTGGAGATCGTCGATTATCACTGAGGGAAGTCTGACATGAATGCAAGGAACGGCATGAAGCCGGTGCATCCCGGCGAAATCCTGCGCGGCGAACTCGACGAGCTTGGCCTGTCGGCCAACGCGCTGTCGAAGGAGCTGGGCGTCCCGGTGAACCGGGTGACGATGATCCTGAACGGCCAGCGTGGGGTGAGCGCGGACACGGCGCTGCGGCTCGCACGGTATTTCGGGACGACGCCGCAACTCTGGCTGAACCTGCAAAAGACCTGGGAGCTTCGCCGGGCGGAGATCGCGGCGGGCCGCGAGATCGCAAAGCGCGTGACGCCCCGACAGTCGACGGCAGCAGGCGCGGTGACCGATGCCCGTCCCTGATTTCCAGTCGCTGATGCTCCCTGCCCTCAAGGCGTTTGCCGGTGGTGGGGAGCCGCCGCTTTCGGAAGTCCGCGAACGGATCGCCAGGGCCGCAGGACTCTCGGCGGAAGATGTCGAGGAAATGCTCCCGAGCGGCCGGCAGACAATCTTTGTGAACCGCGTGAGTTGGGCCGTGATCTACATGGTGCGGGCTGGGTTGCTGGAGCGGGTCCGTCGCGGTGTCTATCGGCTCACGGAAGAGGACCAACGCCTGTTGTCCCGCGCGCCCCCGCACATCGACATGAACCTCCTTGGCGAGTATCCCGATTTCGCCGAATGGAAGCAGCGGGCGAACGCTTCGCTCCCCGGCAGGGCTGCGACACCCAAACCGAACGAGGAAATCTCCTATACGCCGGAGGAGGCACTGGACCGCGCTGCGCGACAGTTGAGCAGTGCCTTGGAGGCCGACGTGCTGCATCGGGTCCGCGATGCAGCACCGGCGTTTCTCGAACGGGTGGTCGTCGATTTGTTGATCGCTATGGGCTATGGCGGCGGCGATGCTGCGATGGGCCGTGTGACCGGACGTTCCGGCGATGGCGGAATCGACGGCACGATCCGGGAGGATGCGCTCGGCTTGGACGAGGTGTACGTGCAGGCGAAGAAGTATGCGGCAGGCAATGCCGTGGGCGAAGGCGACTTGCGCAACTTCGCAGGCGCGATCGACGCTGCGGGCACGACCAAGGGCGTGTTCGTCACCACGTCCGGCTTCACACGTGCCGCCAAGGACTATGTGGCGCGGAGCCCCAAGCGGATCGTCCTGATCGACGGTGAAGAGCTGGCGCGGCTCATGGTCTTGCACGGAATCGGAGTGCGAACGCGCCTTCCACATTACGAGGTCAAGCGGATCGACGAAGACTACTTCGATCAGGACGCGCCGTAGACCGTGCGTCTCTCGTGGAACGAGGTTCGCGCCCGCGCCGCCGCCTTCGCCGAAGACTGGAAGGACGCGGCCTACGAGAAGGGCGAGACGCAGAGTTTCTACAGCGAGTTCTTCGAGGTCTTCGGCAAGCGCCGTCGCGAGGTTGCCCGCTACGAGCAACACGTCTCCAGGCTCAACAACCGTTCGGGCTTCATCGATCTGTTTTGGCCCGGCGTGCTGATCGTCGAACAGAAGAGCGCCGGGCGCGACCTGACGGCAGCACTCGAACAGGCCGGGGAGTGTTTCGACGCGCTGCCGGAAGACGAGCGCCCGCGCTTCATCCTGGTGAGCGACTTCCAGAACTTCGAGCTTTGCGATCTGCACGAGCGGGTAGTCATCGACTTCCCACTCGCGGACCTGTCCGCGCATGTCGATGCGTTTGGCTTCATCCGCGGAGTGCAGCGCCGAACCTTCCGTGACCAGGATCCGGCGAACATCAAGGCCGCTGAATTGGTCGGTCGGCTGCACGATGCGATCGCCGATGCCGGCCACCGGGGACACGATCTGGAACGCTTCCTCGTGCGGGTCGTGTTCTGCATGTTCGCCGACGACACCGGGGTGTTCGAGCCGCGTGACATCTTCCTCGACTTCATCGAGACGCGCACGGGCGAGGACGGGGCCGATCTTGGGCCGTGGCTCGCCCAACTCTTCGAGGTGCTCGACACGCCGGAGGACGAGCGCGCGGCGACGCTCGACGAGGACCTGGCGCGGTTCCCATACGTCAACGGCGATCTTTTCAAGGGACACCTGCGGACGTTCTCGTTCGACACCGGGATGCGCGGGGCGTTGCTGGATGCCTGCCGCTTCGACTGGTCGAATATCTCGCCCGCGATCTTCGGCGCGCTGTTCCAGTCGGTGATGGACCCGGCGGAACGCCGCTCGCAGGGGGCGCACTACACGACCGAGAAGAGCATCCTCAAGGTAATCGAGCCGCTGTTCGTGGACAATCTGCGCGCGGAGTTCGAGCGTCTTCGTGCGCGGCGGGGCCGGGGCCGCATCGCCGCGCTCCGGCGGTTCCAGTCGAAGCTGGGCGGCCTGACGTTCTTCGACCCAGCGTGCGGGTGCGGCAACTTCCTCATTATCGCCTACCGGGAGTTGCGGCAGCTTAAGATCGAGGTGTTGCGGGAGATCTACCCGAAGTCGTGTGAGGGAAGGCAGATGGACGCCTTGGCGTCGGACCTGTCGGTGGTGGATGTGGACCAGTTCTACGGGATCGAGCTTGGCGAGTTCCCGGCCCGCATCGCGGAGACCGCGCTGTGGATAAAGGACCACATCATGAACAACCGGCTGAGCCTCGAGTTCGGCCAGACCTTCGTTCGCATCCCGCTGGAGAAGTCACCGCATATCGAGGCCGGCAACGCGCTTGATATGGATTGGCAGGCAGTTCTTCCTGCCCAGAGGGGCTCCTACGTGCTCGGCAATCCTCTCTTTGTTGGCCATCAATGGCGGACAAAGCCGCAACAGGAGGACATGGCGAGAATTTGGGGTAAGGAAGGGCAAGTCAACCGACTCGACTACGTGACATGTTGGTTTCACAAGGCGGCGTTGTACGGTGCGGTGAACCGGTCTATAGAGATTGCCTTCGTCGCTACCAACTCGATAACGCAGGGCGAACAATGCGGCATTCTGTGGCCTACCCTGTTGGCTCGGAATCTCTCCATCCGCTACGCGCACCGGACGTTCCAGTGGAATAGCGAAGCGCGGGGCACCGCGGCAGTGCATTGCGTCATCGTCGGTTTGACCTTTGCTGGGGGACCGAAGCGCTGCATTTATGAATATGAGGATGTACGAGGTGAACCGCATGCCTCGGAAGTCACTCGCATCAATGGCTACCTGATCGACGGCCCGCAGTACGCCGTACCTGCCCGTTCCGCGCCGCCGCAGGGCCGATTGAAGATGCACAAGGGCAGTCAGCCGACCGATGGCGCCCGCCTCAAGAAACCGGGGGGCGGCTATCTCAAATTCAGCAACCTGATTCTGGACTCTGAGGGCCGCGAGGCGCTTCTGGCCGCCGATCCCAATTGCGAGAAATGGTTGAGGCCATATGTCGGCGGCGAAGAAATGATCTCGGGAAAATGGCGCTGGTGCCTGTGGCTGAAGGACGCCGACCCTTCCGAACTGAAGGCGTCGAAGCCGATTGTCGAACGATTAGAGCGTGTGCGCACTGGCCGCCTTCAAAGCCCGACAGCAAGTGTGCGGGAATTCGCCAACTACCCCACGCTCTTTACGCAGGAACGCCAGCCTGACACGGACTATCTCGCCATTCCTAAAGTTTCGTCGGAAACGCGGGAGTACATCCCCATTGAATTACTTCCGCCCACCGTGATCGCATCTGATCAACTTCTCATTATTCCCGGTGCGCCGCTCCATTATTTCGGAATCCTCACTTCAGCGATGCACATGTCCTGGATGCGGACGGTCACAGGGCGGCTGGAGAGCCGCTACAGATACGCATCAGCGGTCTACAACTCGTTCCCGTGGCCCGAGATGAGCGACACGCAACGCAGTCGGATAGAAGGATTGTCGCAAGCGGTTCTCGATGCACGCGCCATGTTTCCGGGCTCGCCGCTCGACGTGCTCCACGATTCGGATGCCATGCCTCCGGCCTTGCGTACGGCCCATCGGAATCTTGACCGGGAGGTGGACCGGCTCTACCGGCGCGTGGGGTTCGCCTCGGAGCGACAGCGCGTCGAGCACTTGTTCATGCTCTATGAGAAGATGCGCGCGCCGCTCGTAGCGACCAAGGGCAGGCGACGCCGTAAGCGGTGACCAGGGCTCAGGGCCCCATGGCCTGAGCATTGGGGCTCCCGACCTTCCCTGACGAACTACGAGGCTACGCGGCCGTGTGTTGGGTAGAGATAGAGAGGGCCCACAGCGATGCTGCTTCGAACGGAGCGGCCACGAATGCGCACCCGGAGGAAGGTCATCGTCGGGGATGTGGTGGCCGGCGGTTGGCCGGCACGGCCCATTGCCGTATTTCTGAGCCCGCCTTGTCGGAAATGGAGGAGGGCATAATGAGCCGTCGGTCGAACATCATGGAATTGATAGACCGCGCACCGTGGCGGGAAGCGGTGACCTACAGGGAAACCTGGCCGCATGAATACGTAGTCATCAAGCGGGACGGCCAGCAGGAGCTTCTCGCCGCCTTCTGTGAGCGCATCTGCCGTGGCGAGGGCGTCGAATGCCACTTCTTCCACCAGACACGCCGGTATCTCTTCCTGGGCGGCTACAAGTACTGGACCATGACCGATTGCCCGGACATCGATCTCAGCACCGACGACTACGTGCTGAACCGCGCGCTACTCTATCGCGACCGTCGGGACTTTGCCATACGTAAGGGCGACAGCGGTACGCGAGGCCCGCAGGAGTAGCGGATTGCACTCGTCGAAGGTGGTCACGAAGAACCGTGAGCGTCTTCGGGCGGGCGATGTGGCGTCGCGCTTTCTGTCGCAGGAGCGCTTCTCGGTGAACGGGTGAGGTGGTTCCTTCTGAAACCAGTTTCATTCGGCGATTTACAGGACCTCGTCGATGATCGGAATTATCAGCTTCGCCGGTTCAACGAACTGGCCGCAGAAATAGTCCGTCAGTTCGTTCGGCTCCTGCGTCTCCCTGTGCAGGTTCGCCAGCAGCGGCTCCCAGTCCCTGTGCTCTTCCAGGTAGCGGTACCAGGGCCAGTCCGTAGATTCGAAACTTCCCTTCAGATCGGCTTCGTTCTTTTGCAGGCGCTCGCGCAGGCATTCCTTCAGTCTTTCCTTGGCATCGGCATCTCCGGTATCGGGATCCACACAGACGCCCACGAACCAGTACTTGGCCTTGGATGAATGGTTGAGACAGACCAGCGGAAGAGCGCCGCCAAACCCCGTCCTCCATGCTTGCCTGAATGCCCAGACGCCGTTCTTCGGTTTGGATGTGGCGCTGTCGGGGAACCCGGAATGGATCTGAAGGTCGTCGCAGACATGCAGTTTGTCGCCGAGCCGCTTGCGCAAAACCTCAAGAAACCGCCCCGCGACATTCTTCCTCGTGCATGGCCAGGTCTCGATAACCGCAAGAGCCGTCTTGACGTTGTCATCGCTGGCCAGAATGAAGTCTCTCACTTCCTTTTGTTCGCTCGCTGTCGTCACGATTCCTCCAAAGGTCTTGTGGCAGAACGTCTCGAACTCGTGCAGGAACCAGCGCAGGCGCTCCACGTCGCATAGCCGCCGACATTCCTGTAGCCAGTCCGTCAATGCGAAGGGCAGGCGCAACGGACAGGCATCCTCGTCATCGTCGGCCAGCGCGCCCGGGCAGAACGACATGATCGCCAGCCCGTCCTTGCAGGCATGCCGGGGGAGGCTCCATTCGGAAAGCATGCCGCCATGTCCGGACAGGTAGATGAGCAGGAACCGGCCGCCATATTCACGTTTCAGGAACTCGAGATAATGCTCGATCTGGCGCTCGCCGTCCGCCGCATAAGGCTTGTTCTCGATAGCGATGCAGGCCGGCCCCCGCCCCGATGACGGCAGTTCGACGGAAATGTCCAGGAAGCGACCGCCATGCGTCATGCGTTCCGGCTCGACCTTGGCGCCGAGGTCGCCGGCCCTGACGTCTCCATCCGCCGGCCATCGGTCCGATCCGACCAGGTTCCGGAATCGCTCAAGGAAGCTTGCCCCCTGACCGTGTGGACCGTTCGGGTTGAGCAGGTCCGCGATGATTCGCGACAGCCCTAGCTCGTCCGGGCGCAGATAGTCGAATGCATTGAAGCGCTTGGCGTGCAGGCGAGCCTGTTCGCGTTCCTCGGCCCGTGCGCTCGCCATCCGCTCGCCCAGCACCATGAAGAAACGCCTGTAACGCTCCATGTCGGCCTGTCTGGCCGAGGCCAAGCGTTCCGAAAGTTGCGCAAGCCGTTTCGTGTGGGCGCCGTTCATGCCGTTTCGGTCTGCCTCATTCCGTTCGGCGCCAATCATCACACCGGGACGATTCGGGATGCGCCGCAGGACACGGCACATTCCTGCGTCCTGCGTCGGAATTCCCCATGACCGACTTTAGATCAGGGAAAGCGCGTTCAACAAGCCGCGAGACGGTCCGGCACCCGTCGTTTTCCCCCTCGGCCAACCGGACCCCTAGCGGTTGCCTTACAGCCGTAGGGAGAATCCCGCTGCAGTCGGGGGGCCATCCAGGGGCCGACGAAGGAGCGTCGCGGGCGCCGGGGGAGGATGTGGGCAGATGTGCGAGCCCGAAGATCGTTCCGCTCAATCCCCCGCCTGTTCGTTCGGCAGGATGCTTCGCAAGGCCTGTCCCGGACTGCGACCCAGAGCTACGGACGCCGGTGACCATGGTGGTGATCGCCATCGGGAACGTTGCGCGCTTCGGCCGTGGCCGAGTTCCGCGCCAATGGCGCCTCGATCGACTGCCGCCAGACCCGGAGCTTGGGCGGCAGCCGGATCTTCCTCTACCGGATGCTCAGGCCCGTGCCTGGGGCGGAATCGTGACGCCCCGGGCCCATAACGATTGGACAGTGCCTCAGACACCATTGCGATCAGTGGCTGGACTTTCTCGACGAGGAAGATCGCGAAGCAGCATCCTCGCGAACTCGCGCAGCACGGTCGGATCCGGAGCCGTCTCGGGCGCCTCTACCTGGCTGGCGCGGTTTTCGAGCAGCCGGGCCATGAGGTCGATATCGTTGCGGTCCAGCGTGCCGTTCCTGTGCAGGCAGTGGATCAGGACGAAGACGATTTGCAGATCGGCACGTGCTACTTGCCGGATCTCCGTCTCCAGAACGCTCACAGCTGCGGCCAGGTCGGCCCGCATTTCGCCAATCTGCTCTTCCGTCATTTTCGCGATTCCCCTCTCAGGGCATGGTTTGGTAGACCCCCAGAGTAGGGAATAGGAGAACGGCGCGCCTGCACCCACGCACATGTGCGCACCGGCGCCGGGGACGCCGGTCACGATGGTCGTGAAGTTGCCCCGGACTGCGATCGGTGCAGCCGGAGCGTGCCGAGCGAGGCACGACGCGCATGCGACCGGTGTTGCCACAACAGCGCCGATGCTGATGCGCGAAATGGAAACGGACCGTACCGCCGACCCAATGCCAGGAGAACGATGCGGCCCGACGAGGCGTGTTGGTCAAGCTGTGCCTTCTCGATCACATAGCGGTCGTCGGTCAGGCCGGGCCTGAAGAAATGGGTGAAGGAGGTCGCTGCCGTGTTGCCGGGCATTGCGGTTGCGGCGCTCATGGTGCCGTATCCATCGTGCCGGGGGCGGAAAGCGGCCGCGAGACATTCGCCTTAGCGGGGAAGCCGTCGAACAGGGACGGTCGCATGATTCTCTTCGTCGGGGCCGAAGCCGTCTCCCGTGCACAGTCGATTGCGCGGGAGCTCAATGCACTGGAGCGGGACGGGTCCGTTGCCGGCCGAGTGGGAACTGCGCTGCCGGTTAGCACTCGGCGATTGCGCCCCCTCCCCACTTAGAAACCCGCGCGGAGGGGGCTAGCCGGGCGGGATGTAGTGCGCAGCGCCCGCCCGGTGTCTATGCGCTCTCAAGGTCCATGCGCCTCTGGTGTTCGAGCGCGGCGGTGGCCCCTCTCGACCGGGTTGCGACGAGAGGGGCCTGCCCGGCGGCGTCGGTTAGCAGCTCGGCAGCCGCCGGGCGTTGAAATGAACTTCGGGACTCCGCAAGCGATGAGCAGTGGCCTATCGGTCATACTTCAGCACGGTGTATTCGGGATCTGCGTTTGCGAGCGTCGGTGCAATCAGCGCGAACGGCACGAGGAATACTGCTCCAACGGTGGCGCTGGTCATGACTCGACTTCTCTCGGTCGGAGTTCGGGGAAGTCCTCAGCCTTGATCTTATCAGTAAGCGTGCTGACCTGTTCGTTGATGACTCCCGTTGGCTCCACAAGTCCTCACGCTCCCCCTCTCGCTTCGCAATCTGACCGCGATTTGCGTCGGGGCGCAGTTCGAGGCGGAAAACGTCGACGTTGGCGTTCTCGTATCTGGCGTACAGGTTCGCCGCCTTCATCTGCAGGCTGAAGAGCTCTTCTCGGTCGTCGGAGATGCACCGGATCGCATTCATGTCGGCGCGCATCGCCGTTGCTTACGTATGTAATTGCCAAACAGAAACCGCATGCTGCCCGCAGCACGGTCTCACGCCCGTCCGCAGACACGAACGTGCGCGCCGGTGACCGTGGTTCCGTTCTCCACGTTCCGGTTCATTCCCGTTTGTTTGGACCGAGGCCGGCACGGCTCAGATGCCCAGTCATCGGGAAATACCCAAGTCGCGATGGGTAATGGTGCCGGGCTCGGAGTTCCCAAGGATCGAAACTGCTTCGCTCGGATACAGCACGGGCTGCAAGCCGTTGCCATGACCGGGCCTGCAGCGCTTCGCAAGCGCGTGGTGCGACCGGGATTTCCTGACGCCGCCCGACCCGGCGCCTGTACCTCCGAAGCGTGCGGTTTTCGGCTGACATTGACACCCGTCGCACGTACGGGTGGCACCCTGCTGGATCCTGGCAGATTTCCATGTAATTGGAGGGTTCTTCATTCTCCGTCCGAGTGTGCAGGCGTGTCAGGAGCACTTTCCCTGGACGCGAGAGAACAGCTGAAGAGACAAATGATCCAGTTTTGCCGGTCTACGCCAACCCTCCGCATCCCGGCCAGCAACGAGGAGAGTGCGGGCAGGCACCATCAATATCGTTTCGGGCTGCGGTTGGGTCTCCGGCGGGCCACAGGCACGGGGAGGGCTGATCCGCGCAGTATGGAACCGCTTTTCGGCCCGGGTGCGGTGGCCGGATGCGTATTTGGCTTCCTTATCTTCCAGATACGAAATCGGTATTGGACTTAGGTTCTGCGGCGCGCCTAGCTTCTGGAGACTGAACGCGCAACGAAGAGGTAGCGGAATCGCCTCTCCGGCGCGGGTTGTAGGACACTCTGCCCGTTCACGAACGAACAGGGGAAACGATGATGCGAACCATCCTCGCAGCGCTCGCCGCCACCGCCATCTTTGCGGCGGGTCAGGCCCGCGCTGACGCGCGCGACACGCCGGGGCCGGCCCCGCAGATCATCGCCGAGTACGACCGCGACTTCATCGAGCGCTCCGGCGCCCAGACGTTTGGCGAGATGCTCGACACGGGCATCATCCGCTATTTCTTCACCGGGGGGCGCGACCTGCTCATCATGGTCAACGGGCGCCCCTACGCCACGACTGCGGGCGATCTCGACACCCTCCCGCTCTCTGCGGTCGAGCGCATCGAGGTGCTGCGGGCCGAGAGCCTGGGGACGCTGGACGGCCACGCGGCAGTCCGCGGCGCATTCAACCTCGTGCTGAGGAAGGATCTGGACGGCTTCGACGTGCGGAGCGTCGCCCGGATGCCGGGCCGCGACGGCGGCGACGCGCGCCAGGGCAGCGTCGTATGGGGCGGCGCAATCGGAGCCGGCGGACACTTGACCGTCGGCGTCGACATCCTCGACCGCGAGGAGATCGCCGGCAGCACCCGCGAGCACAGCCGCTCGGAGTGGACGGAGGGCGGGAGCTTCGCCGCGGCGCGGAACGTGAGCGTCGGCGGCAACACCGTCTACGTCTTTGACACGAGCGCAGACGCGTTGCGGGCGGTGCCGCTCGGCGCGTGCGACCAGGCGCTGGGCTACACCGGTCCGCTCAGCAACCCGCCGGGGATCGATTCAGGCGACAAGGGTTGCGGGTTCGCCTACGGCAGCTTCTGGTGGGACAGCGCGAGCTACGACCAGAGGAACGTGATCCTCAGCCTTGACCACCCGATGGGAGAGCGCGCCGAGATCCACGTGGACGCAAACCTCACGCAGGGACGCTCGGCGTTCCGCTATGCCCCGTCGATCAGTGTCTTCTCCGTCGCCCCGAGCGAGCGCCTGCTCGACGCGATCAACGAGTCGGCGCGCGAAGCAAGCCCGGCGTTCCAGGCAACGAACGAGGATGTCTTCTCGGTCGGGCATCGCTTCATCGGCCATGGCAACCGGGACTGGTGGACGAGCACCGAGGAGTACGACGCCTCGGCACGAATCCGGGGCCGGCTCACCGAAGGCCTCGGCTACGAGGCCCGCGTCAGCGCCTGGCGCCTCGACGGCTCCGTATCGGGCGATACCTTCGTGGACGCCGAAATCATTCGCGACGAGATCCAGGCCGGACGGTACGACTTGGCCGACCCGCTGTCGACGGACCCGGACCACCTGCGAGCGATCGAGAGGAGCAGTCTCCGCGAGGAGGAGGACTTCGGCGGAAGATATCTGGAAGCGCGTCTCGCGCTCGCGGCCGCCGGGCCGGCCATCGGCGGTCGCGCCACGGCATGGACCGCCGGGGTCGAACTCGCCGATGTGGAGGCGCACCGGCTGCTGGCGTTCCGGGCAGGCGACGGCCGAACCCGCGACGTCAACGGGGTGCTTGGCTCGGGCGGCACCAGCTACGCCGGCGAGCGCGATGCAGTGGGAGCCTTCGCCGAGGTGTCCCTGCCCCTCGCCGACGCCGTGGACGTGAGGGCCGCAGCACGGGCCGACGAGCTTGATGACGTCGGCGGGCTGCGCGCGTGGCGCCTCGGGGCCGAGTACCGGCTCACCAACATCGTGACCCTGCGCGGCTCTTGGAGCTCGGGCGACGGGGCACCCTCCATGCACCACCTGTACAGCACCGCGGCACAGGGCCATCCCTACGTTCGTTGCGTCCCGGAGAGCGGGCCGCCGCCGCGCACGTGCGACACGGCGAACTACCGGCAGGTGACCCGGCGCACGAGCGGCAACCCCGAACTCGAGCCGGCGGGATCGGAGAGGCACTCCATCGGCGCCGAGGCCCGCAAGGGAACGTTCTACCTCGTCGTCGACTGGTACCGGCTCACGACCTCCGATCTGCCGGGGCTTCACGACCCCACCTGGGCGATGCTGAACCACCCCGAGTGCCCGCCTGGCGGTGGCAGCAGCTGCATCGAGCGCGCGGCCGGAGACATCACGATCCACGAGAGCTTTGCGAACATCGTCGAAACCGAGCTCTCCGGGGTCAACACCCGGTTCGGAGCGCGCATGGAGACCGGCTGGGGCTTCGTCGCAATGCGCGGGTTCTGGCGCTACGTCACCAGCAGCGATGAGCGCATCGCGGGCGAGGAGCAACCGTATCCGCTCCCGCGCAACGCCGTGCGCATCGTGACTTCGGCCGGGCGCGGCGACCTCACCGCGTTCTGGGCCCTGAACTACCGCGACGCGATCGAGAACCGGTGGGACGACGGACAGTTCAGCTCCTGGACCGGCCACGACTTGACTCTCGATTGGAGAGCGCCGTTGGGACTCGAAAATATGCGCCTCACTGCGGGCGTGTACAACGTCACGGACGCGAAGCTCTCCACGAACACGGCGCATCCCTCCGCGACCGATGGGCCGCGCGCGGCCGGCTGGGGACGCACCTACTTCGCAACCCTCAACACGCAGTTCTGAGGCGCTGACCAGAGGGCAAGCGCGCAGCGTGCAGCGGCCGGGCAGGTGCCGGTTTGCACGCCGATGCGTGGGATCCAGACGCGTTGCTGTTGGAGAACATGCCGGTCGCCCTGTTCCAATCGCTCCCCTGCGTCGGAGTGGCGACGGGCGCAACGCGGGTACCTCACCGTCTCGGGGACCACCCAGGAAACGCCGGATAACGGAGGAGGGTTCGATGACCGGAAGGGTCGGAAGTGTTGCCCCTAATCGCCGGGCAGGTTGCAAACCGTAGCGACGACTGGAGCTTCAGCGCTTCGCAGATGTGCGGGCTGAGCACCGTTCGACTCATTCGGGGCCTGCTCGTACACGCCTCACACACGATGTCGGGCCGGTGAGTCACGTACGTCAGACTTTCTCTACAGCACTTCAAGGAGGAGTTCAGCAGGCACCGGCTCCAGGTCCACGGCCAGGCCGTTTCCGTTTGGTGGGTCGCCAACGCAATGGATCGGAGCCCAAGCGGCAATTGAGGAGACACCGGGTCACGCAGCACCTGAGCATCCGTTGCCGCCCTGGTTACCTCGACGCACTAGCACCGTCGCACACAGGCGTTGGGATCGGGATGACCGCATTCCCCCGCAATCCCGGCCTGTGCCGGTCAGTTCCGCAGCGGCCCAGAATCAGAAGGTGTCAGCCGCCGGATTGGTCGCAGCGGTGGGGCGCATGACGAGCGCTGCCTGAAGGCGGGCCTTCGTGACGAGTTGGTCGAACGACGTCCCCGGCCGTCAGGCCGCCACCGCAGCGCTGTCCGCCTCCGCCGGTACTGGCATGGGTGCACCGCGGCACATCCGTTGCTGCGATGGTGGACCGGTTCGCGCTAGACTCTTCTACTGCGGAGTACCAGCGGGGGAGCGGCACCATGGAACGGCTGAACACGGTCATCAATTCGATCAACGCCTTCGCGTGGGGGCCACCCATGCTGGGCATCCTCGGGGTCACGGGGGTCCTGCTGACCCTCGGGCTCGTCTTCATGCCCTGGCGCCGGGTGGGGTACGGCTTCCAGCTGCTGTTCGACCGCAGCGCCCCCGAAGGCGAAGGCGAGGTCAAACCCTTCAACGCCCTGATGACGGCGCTGTCGGCGACGGTCGGCACCGGCAACATCGCCGGCGTCGCCACCGCCATCGCGCTCGGCGGGCCGGGCGCCATCTTCTACATGTGGCTCATTGCCCTGTTCGGCATGGCGACGAAGTACGCGGAGGCGGTGTGCGCCGTCACCTACCGCGAGGTCGACGGGTCGGGCAACTACGTCGGTGGCCCGATGTACTACCTGCGGAATGGCGT
This sequence comes from Alphaproteobacteria bacterium, assembly GCA_022825235.1. GTDB lineage: Bacteria > Pseudomonadota > Alphaproteobacteria > TMED109 > TMED109 > VXPW01. Next base: position 204,674 of record JAJDYI010000017.1, read on the forward strand.
CGGCGCCTTTGCGCCCGAACTCGGCAAGTGGCTGGGGCTGGCCTTCGCCATTTTCGGTGCGATCGCGGCGTTCGGGATCGGCAACGCCGTCCAGGTCAATTCGATGGCGGCCGCGCTGGTGGCGAGCTTCGGGGTGCCGCCCTGGCTCACGGGCGTGATCGTCGCGGCGCTGGTGGGCGTGGTCGTCATCGGCGGCATCCGGCGAATCGCTGAGGTCGCAGGACGGCTCGTGCCGGCGATGATCGTGCTCTACCTCGGCGCGGCGCTGCTGATCATCCTGATCAATATCGCGGCGGTGCCGGCGGCGATCGGACTGATCTTCACCCACGCCTTCACGCCGGCGGCGGCGACCGGCGGCTTTGCCGGCGCGGCAGTCGCCGCGGCCATCCGCTTCGGGGTCGCGCGCGGGGTGTTCTCCAATGAATCGGGGTTGGGTTCGGCCGCGATCGCCCACGCGGCGGCCCGGACGAACAGTCCGGTCCGCCAGGGCGTCATCGCCATGCTCGGGACCTTCATCGACACCCTCGTCGTGTGCACGCTGACCGCCCTGGTGATCCTCACCTCGGGAGCGTGGACCATGACCGGGGCGGACGGCGGCGGGCTGACAGGCGCGGTGCTGACCTCGGCGGGCTTCCAGAACTCGATCGCCGGCGGCCAGTACATCGTCACCATCGCCCTGGCGGTGTTCGCCTTCACCACCATTCTCGGGTGGTCGTACTACGGGGAGCGGTGCTGGCAATACCTGTTCAGCGAACGGAGCCTGCTGGTCTACCGCGCGCTCTGGGTGCTGGCGGCGCTCACCTTCGCCAACGTGAAGGTCGACCTGGTCTGGAACCTGGCCGACACCCTGAACGGGCTGATGGCGATACCGAACCTGATCGGGTTGCTGCTGCTGGCGCCGATGGTGTTCAAGGTGACCCGCGAGTACTTCGAATCCATCGGGCGGCCGCTCGCCTGATCTGATCAGGCCGTTGCCGCCTGCCCGGGCCCGCCGAACACGCGATAAGCGATCCCGGCGACGCGGCTGATCCTGGAGGAGGTGCCGGAAGCAGAGAGCCGAGACGCACTGGGCCGGGAGTATTACGCGCACGGCGCGGCCGGGCCGCGGCTGGCGGAACGGGGTGCGGAAGGGCCGGCTGAAGACAGCGGAGGGGTTCATGGAGTATGCGGCGCCGCAGATCACGGGCCGGGAGGAGCCGTTCCGCTCAGAGATCCGCGAGCGCCTGTGGGCGGACTACCAAGAGTTCGCCAGTCGGGATCTGGGCGAGTATGACGTCGCCTACCTGTTCATCGACGGGGTGGCGGAGCGGATCCGCCCGGGCAGCAGGCGCGAGCCGGTGCTGGCGGCGTGGGGCTTCACCGCGAGCGGGAGCAAGGTTCTGCTGCACCTGATGGCGGGCTCGAAGGAGGATGCCGGGACGGTCGGTGCGTTCTTCCAGGACATGCGCCACCGCGGCCTCGGCGATCCCCTGCTGGTGGTCTCCGACGGCGCCCCTGGGATCGTCAAGGCGATCGAGACGTGCTTCCCGCACTCGGCGCGGCAACGCTGCCTCGCGCACCGCATGCGGAACCTGGTGGCCAAGGTGCCGGACGACGTCTGGCCCGAGTTCAAGGGCCGCGTCACGGCCGCCTACCAGGCGCCGTCGCGGGCGATCGCCCGCGAGCTCGCCGAGGGTGTGGTGCGCGACTACGCGAAGGAGCTCCCGAGCGCGGTCCGGTGCTTCGAGGACGACTTCGAGGCGTGCATCGCGCACCTCCGGATGCCGATCAACCACCGCCGCGCGATCCGGACCACGAACCTGCTTGAGCGCCTGTTCCTGGAGGAGCGCCGACGTCTCAAGGTGCTCCCCCATGCGTTCGGCGAGCGACCCGTTCTCAAGCTTCATGTTCGCCGCCATGACCCGCGCCAGCGAACGCTAGCGCGCCATCTGGATCACCGACTTCGAGCGACGCCAGATGGCTGCTGTCCGCGACGATCTCGATGCCGAATATCGCAAGCACGTCGGTGCCGCCGACGCCCCTGCCGCCTCGGCTCACCCCGAGCGAATATCCAGCAGATCTCGGACTTGTATGACGGGCTTGCACAATCAGGGCAAGAGGTTGTCGGCGGCGGTGAGTTTGACGATGGGAGTCCCGCTCGCGAGGGCGATTGGCGCCAGTTTTCAGGTATCTCGTTGTCGATGGCACGCTCGACGTTCTGCTCGGTCAGGACTGGGGCGCCGAGGCGTGTGACGGCTTCCCCATCGCAGAGGGTGCCGCCTGCGGTGGCATTCGCCGAGACTCGACCCCGGGCTTCACCTTCGATTGCCACGACACCGGCGACCCCCAGAGGAATGAGCAGGCGTGATCGGCCGAGATCCAGGGCCCCTGCCCCCGTCCGACCTGGGTGATCGTGCATTCACGGGTACCTCTCGAACGGTCACCCCCGTTCAGGAGAGAGTTTCAGACGAACAGGGCAATGATCGGCAAAGCCGCCCATTCGGCAACGCCGTTTCCAGCCGTAGCGGCAACGGAAAGACACAGGGAAGCCGGCCACGCTCATTGGGCTTGCGCAAACATTGCCCTCCCGAGCGCGCGCCGGAGAACGGCAAACAGCAGGCTCTGCACCACATCCGCCACCGCCGACTTGTCCGTCAGGGCTCGCGCGGTGTTGCGTTTGATGCGGCAGTCACACCGCCGGGCTCTCGTCGGGCTTCATCCCGGATCTGTTCCCGGCGGACCTGCGACAGCGCCGCGGCGACGAGCCCGGCAGGCATTGCGACCACTCCAAGCCCGCACATCAGGATGACGGAGGTGAAGAGCTTGCCTCCGGCGGTGACTGGGTACACATCGCCGTAGCCGACCGTCGTGAGGGTGGCGGTTGCCCACCATAGGCTGTGCAGGATGCTCGCGAAGGCCTCCGGCTGCGCCTCGTGCTCGAAGTACCAGATGCCCGCCGCCGACAGGTAGAGGAGCACGAGGGCAAGACCGGCGAACAGCACGATTTCCTCCCTGGCGAGCGCCATGGCCTGCCCGAACCGGGCGATCGCCTCGCTATGTCGGCTGAGCTTGAGGATCCGCACGATGCGAAACAGTTGCAGGACCCGCAGCGTCCGCAAGTCGACGCTGCCCAGCGTGAGGTAGAAGGGGAGGATGGCTGCAAGATCCAGGATCCCGTGAAAGCTGAGGACGTACCGGAGTTTCCCCGGAGCTGTTCCGATCCGGAACCCGTACTCGATCGTGAAGAGGCCCACGATGATGACTTCGGACCATGAGAGGACGGTTTGCAAGCCGGGCGGCAGGTTCGGCAGCGTGTCGATGGACGCGGTAACGGTCGAGATGAGGATGAGCGCGATTACCGTCGCATCGAAGATGCGTCCCGGTGTCGTGTCGCTCCGCTGGACAATGTCGGAGATGGTCATGGGTTGCTTCCTTTTGCAGCGTGCGGCGTGCCGGAGCGCTTCCCGGGTCATAGACGCCAGTCACTCACGCTCCTTTACAGGGACGGTCCGGAGCTCCGTATCGATGAAGCGACGGTATGTGTGCCGGATACTTCAGTGATTCTGGCGATCGGGCTGCTGGTAATGTCGAGCTCGCGGAGGCGGTGGAACTTTCCTGTCTGCCATCTGGGCGCGGGACCCCCGACCACCCTTTTGGCGACCTTTGGCTTCTTGCCCGAGGTTTCGGGCCTGATCACTCCTTCGCGGGGCATCCGGAAATGAAATTGCGCCTGACCTCGGCGAAATCCGGGCTTGGCACTGGCGGGTCGGGCCGGTGTGATCGTCCCTCCTCCGTGCGTGGGTGAAGAGCTTGCCTGCTCAGGCTTTTCCGCTGGAGATGCCTTGGCGAGTCGTTCTATCGATTCCTACGGGACGCCCCCACCTGCCGAAGTGCCGCTGTGCGCTCGGTTCCGACAAAGATGGCGGGGGCGTCCCTGGCCGATTCACCTCAGCGGCAAGCTGGGAGGTGATCCGACGTTGGCATGGCAAGAAGGAAGAGGTGCGTCTTCCAGCCCGATACAGCCAGCCACGCTCCCCAGAGCGTCAACGATGGGCTGTGGTGGCAGAAGGTTACACGTGTGGTTTCCCGCGGGAAACACCGTTCGGGACCGTGCCGCGAAATGTCGAGAAGTTGTTGGTGTATCGATCCTTCGGATCGGTTGGAGAAGTTTCGGAGAGAACACTGATGTGTAGAATTGAGCACTTGATCGGACAGCGCTGCCGCGTCGGTCCGGCTACACGACGCCGGGCCGGGGTGGGAGGTTCGCGGTATCGGTCTCGCTCTGCCGTCGTGCGAGAGGCGAGCGAAGACGACATGGAGACCCGAGGTCAAGGCAATAGACTGTCGGGCGCACGATACGGTTATACTGTTGGTATGAAGACAGCCGTATCGATTCCCGACGACATTTTCGCACGCGCGGAGCGCCTGGCTTCCCGGGAGCGGCGGACCCGAAGCGAAGTCTATGCAACGGCAATAGACGAATATCTTGCGCGCCATGTGCGCGACGAAGTCACCGACAGGATGAACCGTGTATGCGACAAGGTGGGCGAGAGCGGTGACGCCTTCCTCGACGTCGCAGGCCGGCAGGTGCTCGATCGCGTCGAATGGTGATCTCCCAGGGCGACGTGTGCTGGGCAGAATTGCCCGAGCCTACAGGTTCGGGACCGGGATTCAGGCGCCCGGTTGTCGTCGTCCAGGGTGATGCCCTGAATCGAAGCCGGCTGGCCGCCACGGTATGCGCGCTGCTCACAAGCAATCTGCGGTGGGCCGACGCCCCTGGGAACGTGCTGTTGACCGGGGGTATGACGGGCCTGTCGAAGGACTCTGTCGCGAACGTGTCACAGGTCGTCGCTCTCGACCGGACGCTGCTCGAGGAACGAGTGGGCCGGATCCCGCCAGCGCAGATCGGCCTGCTGCTCACTGGCATCGACATCGTCCTCGGCCGATAACCCGATCCCCCTGCCCCGGAACAACAGGGTGCCGTTCCAGCAGTCGCAGTTCCGCTCGGAAAAGTTCAAGGGCCCGAGAGCACCCTGCAACCGTCACGCAGGAACGGCAGGCCTTCGCCGTTGCCGCGAAAACGTCCGAAGCGGACGCCGCGGTTCGGGCGGAGCGATGTCGGAGGCGTCGGTCTGACAATCGAGAGCCGTTCTACGGCGGGGCAGTGCGGCATGGGCGGCATTCAAGGACGGCCTCCGGAACCGCCGGGCCGGTATCGACGAACTGGCCCGTCAGTTCCGGAACGGTACATCACGGCGCCACATTCGGGATGATCACCGCTGCCGATGACTGTATCACCAGCTCGACGTCCGGCACGCTTTGGCCGTCTCCGCCCGGGGAGGGCAGGGGCAGTTCGACAATGTGAGATTCAGCGTTCTCCAGTTCGGTGTCCTGAAGGGCGGACACGGTGAAGCTCTTTTCGGTCTCGTACGAGTCGAACGCCAGCTGTCCGGAGGCAGGGGTGTAGTCCGCGTTTGCGGTCGCTTTACCCGAGGAGGTGCTGGCATCGGCGGGGGTGTAGTTGACGATGCCGTCGCCGTCGCCGTTCCTGACTACCTTCACCGCCGCGCTCTCGCCTTCGCCCGTGAAATACGCGGATCGGCTGAAGCTGACCTGCGGCGAGTTCGTATTGGCCTGCGCGACGGCCGGAGGTCCCGGCGCAGCCAGCATGACGACGGTGGCTCCGGAGGGCAGGACAAGCGAAAGGGCAGATGCCGGAACGGTGATTTTCGTGGGCGTCCCTTCCCGCTGAATGAAGGGGCCCCCAGGAAGAGTTATGAGAAGGTGACCGTGGTCCGCGCCGGCCCTGCATGCACTGTCTCCGTTTGCAATCGCATCGGGACGGCAGACCGGCCCCCTTCGGACCGGTCCCGGAAAGACGGCAGGGGGTAAGTCGAAAGCCGCGCCCGCGCCCCGCCTGTCGTTCGATGTCAGTCGACGCGCGGGAATAGCGACGCCGCTTCCCCGGTGCACGGTGTCGGGCTTGAGGTCAACATGCGGTGGTGCCGATGCCGGGGGCGCGAGCCTCCTCCCCGTTGCCTGCTTCGGGCAGGGCCTTCGGCTGCATGCCCGTGCTAACGCCGAGGGCTTGCCCGACCCGCTCGGCGGATAGGCTCGATCTCCCGGTCCCCGACATGGGCGGGACGCATGGTCATGCTCACAACGCCGTGACCCGGCAACCGGGGACGACACGTCAGCATTGTCCGATCAAGCAGATCAGAACGAGCGGATGTAGCCAACCTGAACCCCGACCTCGCGCACGTCGAACCGGTGGTCGACGCGCGGCATCCCGAGCGCCGACCCATCCCCTCCGGTACGGAATTCCAGCTCCGCCGCCGAATACCGGACTTCCAGACCGAACCGGTTCACCAGGTTTCCCCACTCCACGCCCACGCCGACCGCCCACGGCCGCAACGTGTGATCAGCCACGATCCGGGTTGATACACCGTCCACGTCGGAACCGCGCCGCACGATTGCATGCTCCCAATGCACGCCGGTGACAACATAGACGGATCCGCCCTCGCCCAGCCGCCCGCCCGGCATGTGTCCCAGCCGGACGTTCATGCCGACTCCGCCTTTCTTCTTCACGCTCCACGGGCCGGGCCACACGTCCCGGTCTCCAACGCCGGTTCCTTCCCGCAGGTAACCCGCCTTGCGGCCGCCTCCGTGGAGCGCCGCCTCGAACTCACCCGCGAGGTACAGGCGGCGGGCGACGAAGGTTCGGTAGCCGAGCGATGTCCGCACCCTGCCAACCTCATCCTGCGCGTCACTGGTCGCCGTCTCGTGGCTCGCGGGAGGCACGTCGAGACCGATTCCCTTGGTATAGTCGGCGCTTGCCTGGCTCAACCCGGCCGCCACTCCAACGTACGGCCCTTCCTGCGCGCCCGCGTACTGGGTCGCCGTGAGCAGTAGAATGCAGGCCGCAAGCAACGTGCCCTTGGAACTTCGCATCCGACCACCCAACAAGGTCATGCCTTCGCGACCCGGACGGGACGACGTCACGTCGCCGCCGCAACCTCCGGATCGTATGCAACCTCTGCGGCCCCTTATTTCAGGGGATTATGTATGAATGTGCCGAAACGTTGGAAGGGAGACTAATTCGAACGACGAAAAGTCTTGAACTGGAGGACCAGGTCAGCTCCACCAATACCCACGCCAACGGCCATCAATCCGAGTTTAAGCTACTCGTTCCACGGCAATCCAGAATCGGGCTCCGGAGGTATCTCGAGTTGCGCAAGGGGCTCGATGGGTGCCAAATCGATCGCGTATTGAGCGGTTTCACTCATCAATTCAACAACACCGATACAGATACCGGCAACGATGAAGACTAGGCCAAGTGACATCAGGAAAATGGGTCGCATGTGAGTAATTCCCTATGCTGGCAATGGCTTGCCGCCCAAGTGGCTGGTTTCCCAGCGCGACCGTAACTCGGCTATTGCGTCCTGATGGCTCCAAGCTCGGCCAACCGGGTGCGCAACTTGGGATATCCCTCCTGCACAACCCAGCCCCCCTGGCTAGTCCTGCACGCGTCACCTTCAAAGATCTCCCTTGAGGCCAGCGACGTCAGCTCGCCGGTGCCGGGAAAGTCGAGAACCAATGTGAACTGTCTGCAAGGGACCATCCCCATTCGGGTTTCCAGAGGGGTGATGCGGCCCCCTCCTAACCAGGCCACTCCGTCTTGGTATCTCCAGACGTGCGGCACACCGGTCGGGCTCCGCTCTAGACCCCGCCAAATATCCCTTGCCCATGCGTTGGGGCCGTTCGTGATTGTCCACGGGACCGGTGGCGCATAGGTTTGCTGAGATGCTGCTGCTGCGTGCCCTTCTTCAGCGGACATCAAGAGGTCCACGAATAAACCGACGGCCTCTGCTTCTGACACCGGGCTATCGGACATCTGAGTATCGAGAATCGCCATTTGCGCGTCGTTGCAACCGGACAGTGAGAAGGACGCAATTAGCACCAACGTCACGCTAGCGAGAACGGTTGCTTTGATCATTGGGAGCCCTCACCCAATTCCTTGAGCGATCATATGACCGTCGAAGTCAGCCAAGTTCGTACAGAGTCGACCGCGCAACAGTCTGGCATCGAAGGCTTGGATCAGAAGTTGCCCAGCTTCAACGTCGCGGGGAGAGTATGCAGTAAGGAACGCACGCACGTCAGCCGGCTTGCTCGATCGCGCCAGTTCACCGCGAATCGACGCCATCAGTGTTTCGAAAGTCATCGACCTCCGATTAAATGGAGGCCGTTGCCCACCTGCCGCAGACCACTGCCTTGAGCGAGACTCCCCCCGCTTTCCCGAGAGATCGATTTCCATAGTCGGTTCAGACTGTTAGAGGCGCTTGCGCCTGACCCGCGATCCCGCGCGCGGACCCCGTTGTCTTCCCCAAACCGCCGTCCCCGTTCCCCCAGAGCGGAGCGGCATCCGAGGGAACAGACCGGGAGACCGCGCCATGCGCATCTACGCCACCGTCAACGACCGAACCGCCCGCCGAAGTTTCAGGGAACAGAAGCACCGCAAGCGCCCGCTGACCGCGCTGGACCATACGCTGCCCGCTTTCGGCTTCAACATTGCTGCCGACGAGACGCGGACGTATTTCGTCCGCGTCGTCCGCAAGCTCGGGGCGCCCAACATCGTCCTCGGCAAGACCACGGAACTGACCGCCGACGAGGCGCGGGGGAAGGCCGTCGCCGAGATCGGGCCGGCTCAGTCCGAACGCAAGACCGGGCCGCTGATGCGCGATTTTGCCGACGAGTTCATCCACCGCCGCACCCATCGCTGGAAGCCGTCCACCCGAAAGAGCAACCTGCATCTTCTCCGTCGCACCATCCTTCCCTGTCTCGGCGGGTTGCGGGTCGCGGAGGTCAACCGCGCCGACGTGCAGCGGTGGTTCGACTCCCTGAGCGGCACGCCCGGCGTCGCCAACCGCGCCCTGCCGGTGCTGTCGGTGATGATGACCGCCGCCGAGCTTTGGGACCTGCGGCCCCAAGGCTCCAATCCCTGCCGCAACATGCGCCGCTACAGGATGAAACCGCGCGAGCGGTTCCTGTCGGGCGACGAGTTGAAGCGCCTCGGCTTCGTGCTCGACCACGCCGAGGACCGGCAGGCCGCCGCCGCAATCCGGCTGCTGCTGTTCACCGGGGCGCGGTCGTCGGAGGTTGCCGGACTGCGTTGGGACTGGATACAGGGGAGCCGCGCGGTGCTGCCGGACTCGAAGACCGGCCCCAAGACGATCCAGCTTCCCGCCCCTGCAAGGGCCGTGCTCGCGACCCTGCCGCGCGACGGCGAGTTCGTCTTCCCGAACCGAAAGGGCGACGGCCCGATGACCGACCTCGGCCAACGCTGGCTTGCACTGCGCAAGCTCGCAGGGCTTGAGGATGTGCGCATTCACGACTGCCGGCATACATACGCCTCCCATGCCGTGATGAGCGGCCTCGACCTCTACACCGTCGGCCGGTTGCTCGGTCATGCCGATACCGGTTCGACCGCACGCTATGCCCACCTTGCAGACGAGCATGTCCGGGAGGCGGCGGGGCGCATATCCGGGATTGTCGGCGGTGCGTTGACGGCTGGCCGGAAGCGGGAGGCGGATCATGGCGAGTAAGGCGAAAAGGCCCCGGCTGAGCGCCGCTGCCGTCGCCGCCGCGAGGCCGAAGGCACGCGAATACATGCTTTGGGACGGCGTATTGTCGAGCTTCGGGCTGCGGGTTCATCCGTCGGGAGCGAAGTCCTTCGTCGTCCAAACCCGCGTCCGGGGGCGGATGCGCAAGTTCACGTTGGGGCGGTTCCCCGACATGGGCATCATGGACGCTCGGAAGGAGGCCGCCGCCGTCCTCGCCCGTATCTGGGCAGGCGAGGACCCGGCCCCGCCGCAGAGACCCAAGGCCCCGGTGTTCCGCGATTTCGCCGCGCGCTATCGGGAGAACCGCAAGGGCGTCTGGAAGCCGTCCTCGCTCAAGACGTTCGACATCTACATGCGCGGGCGGCTCCTGCCCGCGTTCGGGCGGCTCAAGCTCGACAGCATCAACCATGCGCGTGTCTCGGCGTGGTTCGATGCGGCGAGCGTGGACAGGCCGGGCTCGGCCAATCGCGCCTTCGACATCCTGAGTGCCATGCTCAAGACAGCGCGGAAGTGGGGCGAGCTCGGCGAGCACGTCCCCGACGCCTGCGCCAACATCGTCAGGAACCCGAAGAAGGTCGTCGCCCGCTATCTCGACGAGGACGAGCTTGCGCGGCTCGGCGCGGTGCTTGACAGTCGTGCCGACGAGCACCCTTGGCGGGTGGCGGCGCTTCGCCTGCTGACCCTCACGGGCGCGCGGCTGTCGGAAGTGCTCAACCTGCGATGGGACGAGATCGGCGTGCTGTCCGAGGACGGCGCGAGCGCACGCATCGACGACTCCAAGACCGGGCCACGCACCCTATGGTTCGGGCCGGAAGCGGCGAAGCTGGTCTCGGCGTTGCCGCGCACGGACGGCGCGGAGCGCGTCTTTCCCGAAGACCTCACGTCGCATCGCCTCTACATGTTCTGGTGCGTCGTCCGCGAGGAAGCCGGATTGCCCGGCCTGCGTATCCACGATTGCCGGCATACATGGGCCTCGCAGGGCGTCAGGAACGGCGTGGGCCTCCCCACCGTCGGCAGGTTGCTTGGACACAGGCGGCTTGCCACGACCGCGATCTACGCGCACCTTGACGACAGCGCCTTGCAGGCCGCCGCCGAAAAGGCGGCGGGCAGAATCGCGAAGGCGATGGGGTTCGAGGCCGAAACATCGCCGGAGAAGTCCGACAACGCGCAGATGCGGACCAATCCTATCGGCTTGCCTTGAATGCCCCATTGGGTTATAGATCGCCGGATGCAAACGGTCGCCGAGACTCCGACCTTCATCCGCCAGGCGGACAAGTTGTTCACCGAGGAGGAGCGGCGCGCACTGATCGACCATCTGGCCGAGAGTCCGCTGGCGGGCGACGAGATTCCCGGAACCGGCGGCGTCCGAAAGCTGCGGTTCGCGGCGCTGGGCCGGGGCAAGCGGGGCGGCGCGCGGGTCGTCTACTTCTCCGGTGGGGAGGACATCCCCATCTATGCGCTCCTCGCCTATGCCAAGTCCGCCAGAACGGACCTGAACCCGGCAGAGCGGCGCGCGGTGGCCGGGATCGTCGCGGCGATCAAGGAAACCCGAAAGGAGAGGCCATGAGCACGTTCGGAGAAGACCTGATCCAGTCCCTCAATGAGGCGCTGGCCCATGCCAAGGGCGAAGGCCCCGCCGTCGTTCACACGCCCGTGACCCCGCGCGAGGTCCGCGAGCAGGCGAAGCTCACCCAGGCGCAGATGGCCCCCCTGATGGGCATGAGCCTGTCTGGCTACCGCAAGTGGGAGCAGGGAGTCCGGCGAGTCAGCGGCCCGGCGGCGACGCTACTGCGGGTGATCCAGAAGGAGCCAGAGGCGGTCAGGCGCGCGCTGCAGACCCCGTGAGCCAGGGTTGGCCTGTTGGAAGCCCTTCCTCCCGATGTGCAAATCGCCGTCGATGCCCCGGCAGCACACCGAGGTAAGCTTGTCTTACAATCGGGCTTCAGCCACACGACCAAAATTCTTCCGTCGCGGTTGCTGCGGTGTTCGCGGCCACCAGAAAAACGCTTGTCCGAATTTCTGCCGCGTAGCCTCCGAGCCATATTCCTCCAGCCAACGGACCGCCGACGGCGGTGACGATCGTCGCCGCTAAGAACACGCCATCCCTTCCGTAAAGGATGCTGAGGGCCCAACCCAACGAAGTTCTCGCTTTTCTCGGGGAGCGCCCCGTCTGCGCCGCGAGTGCACGGCAAGCTCATTGGCCCGACTTGGCCCGCCTCCAAAGATGGGGTGGTCGAGCATGTCCGGAGCAGACATGAACACTGTCACCGCAACTTGGGCTTAGGGGCGATGTTACGATGCCGGACTGGTTTCGGGTGAGTGGTAGCCGGGAAGCACCACCAATGAGCAGGATGCCGACGATTGCAGTTATCGCCGTGCTTGTGGCGAGTGGTGCTGCGACCAGTGCGGCGAACGACAGGCCGGCTCGATCGGGCTGGTATCTGGGCGCCAGCCTCGGCGTCGGACAGGTCTCGGACCTGAGACAGGAAGGTTGGAACCAGGACACGTTCTGCTATCCGGATGCCGCCTGTTTCGACGAAGTACCGCTTCCCAACATCCCCGGATACCGCTGGCATTACGACATTGCAATGGACCGCGGCGCGGCATTCGAACTTTCCTTCGGTCGCTTCTTCGGTCGAACCCGGCTGGAGCTGACGCTCGCGCAGCAGGCGAACGACACCCGCCAGATGTTCACGGGTATCGCCTATCAGGATGGCGTGGCCATCCGGCCGCGAATTGGCGGCACGGTCGGCTCCAATGGACACGGAACGATCGATCAGCGTCTCGTGCGTTCCGTTTCGCTGGATGCCTACTATGATTTTCCGGACGCATGGGGCACGATTTCACCGTCCGTCGGCGTCGGGCTCGGACAGGCGTTCGTGGAATTCTCGGGGGTGAGGTTCTCCAGCGACTACCGCAACACCATGGCTGCGGTCGAGGCCTACGACCCGCCCCTCTCCTTCTATAACAGCGTGCAGGACGCCGACCTTGACGACACGGCTCTCGTCTGGCGATTGCACGCCGGCGCCGATTATGCGCTGAGCCGCAAGTCGGCGGTCGGGCTGAGGCTTACCTGGTCGGAAACCGGCGACATCAAGGCCGTGAGCGGCTACGAGACGCACCCGATGCACGGAATCAACCCGGCCTTCACGAACACCAACGCATTCAGCGGTGCACGCCACTGGACGCTGATGCTCGCATTTCGGCGCGGGATTGGCGAGTGAACGCCGTGGCCCTCAAGACCACGACAGCCTTGACGCCCAGCAACGAGTCGTGAAGCACGCTACCTTCCGGCCAAAAACATTTGCGCTCCGGCTCATCGGCAACCGCTGGCCCCGACGTACGCAGGTTGCTGTGCTGCTTGGACTTGTCGGCTCAACGCTGCTGGTGTGTGCCCATGGGTGGGCCGACCCGCTGTATGCGAGCGTTTCGTTTGGCCGCAATGTCTCGGGCGATGTCACCATGCGCAGTCGGAGCAATGATCGCGCGAGCATTTGCGACGAGTACATCAACCCGCGAGCCCTGTCCGTAGCCCGCTGCACGACGCTCGACCGTGGCGTGGGTGACGGATGGGCCGCGCCATTCGATGGTGGCCGGGGTTTCTCCGCGGAAGCGGAACTCGGGTATCGCTTCTCGCCGCGCTTCAGGGCTGCGGTTGTCTATGGCTACGACGCGACGGAATTCGATCAGACGGTATCGTCGACGGACGCCTCGGGCGTGGACTTCGACAAGATCGGTAACGAACTGTCCACGGGCGAGGAGTCGCTGGGGACCGCCAGTTCCCACGAACTGTTTGCGGTTACCTATCGCGACTGGCCCAACCGCAGCCGGTGGACGCCTTTCGTGGGCGTGGGAGTGGGCGTGGCGCAGGTACGCAAGGACTTCTCGTGGGTCTGGGCCCGCAGCGCCGACCCCGAAGACATCCTGACCGGGCGCGACCAGCCCAACGCGCAAGAGATTCTCGGCAATCTCGCTGGGACGGTCAGCACAGGCCGGGCAGCGCTCAAGGACACGATGGCCGGGTTCCTCGTGCTTGCCGGCGTCTCGCATCAATTTACGGACACTATCGACGTAGCGTTCAAGCTCCAGTGGAAACGTTTCGACTCGTTCGATTCCGGGGCCTACGGGGGCGGCGTACTCCGCAGCCATCCACCGAATTTGCGTCTGGACGGCAGCGAGCCCGTTTCCACCTGGACCCGGACCGGCGACACGGATCGGTACTCCTTCATGCTGACGTTGCAATTCGGCATTCCGTAACGGGACCGTTGAGGGTAGCCTGAAACTCGACGTTGAGCGCGCGGGCGCCGCATCCGCCCCGGTTCATCGTGCACAGTACCTGGATTTCGCGGCCGGCATCGAGGCCGAAGCGCCGCGGGATACGGGTGTTCACCAGCTTGAGGATTCTGGCCGCCACCATTTCCGGATTCCCGGCCGACACGAAGTAGAAGCGGCAATCTCCCCGGGCGGAGAGAGATCCGGGATCGCACCCCAGTTGATGCCGTGGACCACGGTGACGATCCGGCTCCTGGCGGAACACCTCGGTAGGCCAAGCCACTGACACTGCGCCCGACGCGATGATGTCTACCAGCAACTGGCCATGCCCGCCCAAGGGCAGCTGGTCGACATCGCCTACGACGAGTAGCGCCGCGCCGTCGGGCGCCGCTGCCAGCAGCGATCGCATCAGCTACACCTACACCATCGACGTTTCGTCGACCACTGGCAGGCCGCAGTTGAGCAGGCGCTCGCGGTGGCGCTTCAACCCGCCGGCTCGGGGGTCGACCTCGAGCAGGCGATGGATTGTCTTCGCCTCGAGCCCGCGATGCGGGGCAGAAGGATCCGGCTACGCCCGAGTGGTACTGAGCCATGCTCTCGATCGGGGCGCTCGCCTCGGCATCGCAGGGCGCCAGCTACTACGAGCGCGACGGCTATTACGCGAAGGACGATCCGGAGCACCGCGAGGCGAGCGCCTGGGCCGGCAGGGGGGCGGAAGAGCTCGGGCTGAAGGGGCCGGTCGACCCCTGCACCTTCCGCGCCGTGCTCGAAGGCAGGGTGCCGGACGGCTCCGGCGCCGAGATCGGCCGGCGCGGCAGGGACGGGGAACGCCTCCACCGCCCCGGCCGCGACCTCACCTTCTCGGCCCCCAAGTCCGTCTCCATCGCCGCCCTGGTCGGCGGCGACGACCGCATCGTGAAGGTCCACGACCGCGCCGTCGCGGCGTCGCTCGCCTGGATCGAGAAGAACGCCGCCGAGACCCGCATGAAGGACCCCGACACCGGGCGCATGATACGCGCCGGCAACCAGAAGATCGTCGCCGCCACCTTCCGCCACGACACCTCGCGCAACTTCGACCCGCAGCTCCATACCCACGCGGTGCTGGCCAACATGGTGCAGGGCGAGGACGGCAAGTGGCGCTCGATGGCCAACGAAAAGATCTACGGCTCGAAGATGCTGCTGGGGGCGCTTTACCGGGCGGAGCTCGCCCGGGGGCTCGGGGACCTCGGTTACGGCATCGAGAAGGCCCATGCCGACGGGCGCTTCGAGATCGCGGGGGTTCCCCGGGAGGCCATCGCGGCGTTCTCCAGCCGCCGCGCCGAGATCGAGGCGGCGATGGAAGAGCGCGGGCTCGGCGTCTCCGCCGACAATCCGCGCATCGCCGAACGCGCCGCGCTGATGACGCGGGCCAGGAAGCGCGATATCGACCGGGGCGAGCTCCGAGGCGTGTGGCAGCGCCAGGCCGCCGATCTCGGCTTCGACGCCAGGACTCCGGTCGCGGAGGCCATGGAACGATCCGCCGCGCCGGAACGGGACGCGACGGTGGAACCGGCAACCGGATCGGGCAGGAGGCCGGAGCCGGAGGCGCCCGGGCTGCCGGATATCGGCGAGGCGCGCGGCGGGGGCGTTACCGCCTTGCATACATCGGGGGAGGATCGTTCGCCCGTGCAAGACGATGGACGCGGACCGGAACGCGAAACCGCCGAAGCCGCGCCGCCCTCGCCCGCCGCGGAGGCGGTGGCCTGGGCGCTGGCGCATCTCTCCGAGCGCGCGGCGGTGTTCCGGCGGACCGACCTGCTGACCGCCGCGCTCGTCCACGCGCCGGGCGCGGTCATGGTCGGCGATGTCGAGCGGGAAGTCGCTGCGCTGGAGAAGGCGGGCGCGCTGCACGCCGTCGACATGCCCGGCGCGGAGGATTCCCTCGCGACGGAGAAGACCGCCGGCGAGGAGCGCGAGGCGGTAGCCCTGATGCAGGCCGGCCAGGAGCGCGGCCGCGCGCCGATGCGCGGCTGGCAGGTGCAGGCGCATCTCAACAGGGGGCCGCTCACGGAAGGCCAGAAGGACGCGGTGAAGCTCATCCTCGGCGCGAAGGACCGCACGGTGGGCGTCCAGGGCTATGCCGGCACCGGCAAGACCACCATGCTGAACCGGGCGCGGACGCTGGCGGAGAAGAAGGGCTGGCGCATGGCGGGCCTGGCGCCCTCGGCTTCGGCGGTGCAGACGCTGGCCTCCGAGGCCGGGATCGGGAGCGAGACGCTGCAGCGCTTCCTCGCCCGCAATGCCGGCGTCGCAGAAGGCAGGCTCACGAAGAAAGGTGCGAAGGAGATGCGCGCCGCCTTCGCGAAGACCATCCTGGTGGTCGACGAGGGCTCGCTCGCCTCCACCGTCCAGGCCAGGGACCTGCTGCGCATCGCCAACGAGTTGCGTATCCCCCGCGTGGTGCTGGTGGGCGATGCGAAGCAGCTCGATGCGGTGGACGCCGGCAAGCCCTTCGCCCAGCTCCAGGCCGCCGGCATGCAGACCGCGGTGAAGGACGAGATCATGCGCCAGCGCGATCTGGCCCTGAAACGGGCCGTCGAGGCGAGCCTCGCGGGCGACATCCAGCGCACCTTCGACAAGCTCGGGGACAATGTCGCCGAGGTGAAGCCCGACAATATCGCCGTCGCCGTCGCCGCGCGCTGGCTCGCGCTGTCGCCGGACGAACGCGCGAGGACCGGGCTGATGGCCCCGAGCCACGGGCTGCGCGAGCGCATCAACGAACTCGTGCGCGAGCGCCTGGCTCGCGACGGCGCGGTGCGCGGGCCGGCCATGAATGCTGAGCGCCTGGTCAGCTATGGCTATACCAACGCCGAGAAGACGCTCGCCGCCAACTACGCGCCGGGCGACGTGGTGGCCTTCCACCGCCCCTACAAGCGGCTCGGCGTCGACAAGGGCGACGAACTCC
>JAJDYI010000071.1 GCA_022825235.1 Alphaproteobacteria bacterium
CCCGCCAACCCGAGCCTGTTCAACCCCCAACACCGAGTCCGAAAACGCCAAATCCCGGCACCGTCAAGGCGCCGAACGTCCGCTCCTGCACGCTCGAAACTGACCGATTTAATCGACCTCCCATGAATAGATCAGGCTAGATGGGCTAGACGAGGTAGCAGAGATATCGAAACGACAAACTATAGTTCAGGAAATCACCCGTGGCGTTAGCAGATTGTCAGAAAACTGCGCCAATTTGCAGGTAATTGCTACCAGTCGACCCAGCGCATTTTTGAATTCGCCAGGCTTATCGTCTAGGAAGTTCCACTATCTGGAGCTGGGCCCTCTTCGGGATAGCGATCTCACGGATTACGGGGAGAGGTGGTTGAAGGCGAAACGACTGCATGGGAGAGAGGCGCGAGACGTTCGACAAACATTGAAGCAAAAAATTGCCGAGCCGCATCTGAAAGAGCTAGCGCGTAACCCCATGCAATTGGCTATAGTACTGAGTCTTATAAATACGCGAGGCGTTTCATTGCCGGACAAGAGAACCGCATTATACGACAACTATGTAGATCTATTCTTCAGTCGAGAGTCGGAAAAGAGCGCCATCGTGCGCGAACACAGGGAGCTTCTTAGAGACATTCACTGCTATTTGGCTTGGGTATTGCACGGAGAGGCGGAACGCGCTGGTGGTCGAGGCTCAATTACAGAAGAACGCCTTAAGCAGGTTGTGCATGATTTTCTCTATGCACAGGGGCATGACACGTCTCTCATAGATGATCTGTTTACCGGCGTAATTGAACGAGTGGTTGCCTTGGTTTCTCGAGTAGAGGGA
Source organism: Alphaproteobacteria bacterium (assembly GCA_022825235.1). GTDB lineage: Bacteria > Pseudomonadota > Alphaproteobacteria > TMED109 > TMED109 > VXPW01. The sequence goes on from JAJDYI010000071.1 coordinate 818, forward strand.
ACTTTTGAGTTTGAAGTTCAACCCCTTAGAGAATATTTTGCGGCCAGGCACCTCTACGACACGGCGCCCTACACACCGGTGGGGGACGAGACGGCGGGTACTCGTCCTGAAAGGTTCGACGCAATAGCCAGAAATTTCTATTGGACCAACGTGGCTAGATTTTATGCTGGATGTTACAACAGGGGTGAATTGCCGTCGCTGGTAGAGGGCTTGGAAGAATTGGTTGAAGACAAGGAGTACCGGTACACCAATCATCCACATGTTTTGGCCGCAACTCTATTGTCGGATTGGGTGTTTGCACAACTACCGCGTTCTCAAAGCAAAGTCGTTGAGTTGGTGCTCACGCCAATGGGTCTGCGGCACATGCTGAATGAGACAGCATTGGGCAGAATACGATCGGAACCCATCGCATTGCCAAAACGCTGCGGTGGTGCAGAGTTGTTGAAGAGGGCATTGGATTTATTGGTTGAGGCAAAGACTGTCGATCAGGCAAACTCTCTGATTAGATTGATTGTGAAGAATGGGACAACGGACGATTTGGCAGATGCTTGGAAAGGGATCAATTTTTCCAAAGAATTGAACCCAGAGCGATATCTTGAAATAGCGTTTCAACTGGAGGTTCTTCCTTACTTTTCAAATGAAGAGCTGGATAGGATATGCGAGGCGTCGAAGAAGTCCGAGTGGCAGTGTAGAACTCTTTTGAGGGGTCGAAAGTTTGACTATATCGTGAGGAAGCCTGACTTGATCGAATCTTCGGTGAATGTCGTGTTTGACGGAGCGAGCGTATCTCCGATCAGGAACCGCGGTCATCTTTTCGAGTTGGCCTGGATGTTGACGTCGGTGCAATGCTATATGGGTTTAATTGGTGTTAGAAACTGGGGCGCAGACAGTGTGAGGCATGCATTGATCGACACCATGAATGGAGGGGCGGACAAAGTTGAGTCAGAAGCTGAAGCGCTTGGAGAAGTTGGCAAGAAGTTGGTGAGGTTTGTTGACGCGGGAAGGGAGGTATTTGCGCGAGGCTCGTCTGAGGCGATCGCGAACCAAAACGGCTTTAGCGCATTGATAGATGTTGGCGTGGAGCAATTTGGTCATCGCCGATCGCTGAGTAAGTTGGCGGTATTCTTGGCAGGTGCAAGGTTGCGAGGTAGCAGAAGTAGAGATGTGCAAGAATTGACGAATGATTCTGCATCGTTGGTGAATAGGGCGCTTGGAGCACGATACAGAGCGGGAAATGCGAGTTGGTGGCGACGGCAGTTGCTAGGCGTCAATGGAGATGATCAGGCCTATTTTGTCGCTCTTTGTATGATTGTGTGGGCAGGGCCCACAGTCATGGTGAAGTGCCAAGAGGATATAACCAAGTTGATCGACAGTTTGGATTCGGGAACGCGGCAAGCGCTTGTTTTCGCTGCCCGAGAACTACTGGCGGACACCGGATTTGGCAGGGAGCGGGTAATCAAGTCCCATCATGGTTTGGAGAGTAAGCGGTGGAAGGGTGCAGCAGCGGCAATTGTTTGCTTGAGGGCATCGGAGAGCGTCTGCGAGGAAATTGTTCGGGAGAATGAAGGTAGTATTTTTGACAATGGCAGAGTGGTAGGATCAGTGTTACTAGCTGCGGCACTCGAAGTCTTTACGGGAAGGGATAGTGGCGATTGGACAACGACACTAAGGCTTGTGGAAGAAGGTAGAAAGCGCGGGATTGCGCCTTACAGGTGGCTGGCACCTGGTCGTAGAGAAAAGATTGCTAATGGGCTGGCAGAAGATATTGCAATGAAGATCATAGAGGGAGCGGAGAAATACCCATCCACGTTGGTAGCCATAGCAGAGGATGTATGCCGCCGTCGGGTGGTTAAGGGCATTCAGCCAGTGTTGGAGCGGGCAAGGGCGAAGGGGTGGGGATAGGGATTTGGGGCGGAAAGCGGAGTGGTGCCACTTGTTAATTTCGGGAAGTGTCTACATCAAGAGAAGCAACAGGGTGATCTACGATGTCGTCGATCTCGACGCGTGAATGGACGAAGGAAAACACCGGTTCACGGCAGAGGCGGCGGAAAATTGAGGCCGCATGGCTTCAGATGAGCGCCAGCGGATGTGGCAGGGCTCATCGAGGCTTCGATCCCATCGGTGATCTTCTGTGCAGGCTTGCATAGCTGGAGATCATCCGGTCAGCAGCGTATCCCTGATGGGGAGCACTAGGGACTGGGATGGGCGCCGCCGGCAATAGCCGACTCCTGCGGCCAAGCCGTTCACCCCAAGCTAAGGATAATCCATCCGAAAATTGGCTGGCTTCGCTATTCCTGTAGCTTGCATTGGATGCGATCCAAGTTATTCCTTACCAGATCGCAATACTGCGAGTGTCCTTCTGCCGTAAACTCCTCGAGAGCCGCACGGTATGCGGCAGCCGCTTCCTGGAGTCGCGCCGGTTCACTCCGCCGTTCTCCCAGTACTTGAAGCGCAGTGCCGAGATTGTTTTGCGTTATGGCCCAGGCATAGGGAACGGTCTCGCGGGATTGCTCGCTAAGCGCTGCGAGGTAAGCATCCACCGCCTCTTCGAGGTGTCTTGTACCGCTCTCGCGCTGTCCAATGGCTGCCAGAGTGTTGCCGAGGTTGTTCTGAGTGACAGCCCACTGGAGCGGAGTGCGCTGGCGTGATTCACTTTCAAGCGTTTCGCGAAGGGCCGCCGCTGCCTCGGCGAGGAACTTCGTGTTGTCCTCCCGCTCTCCTAGCGTTGCGACGGTCATGGCCAGATTGTTCTGAGTTGCAGCCCACGCCGACCATGCACGTTCAGGGGTGCGTTCCTTGAGGGCGGCTCGATAGGCATCGACTGCTTGCTTGAGACAACTCGTACTGCCCTTCCGCTCACCCAGTATGCGAAGAGCACTGCCTAGTCTGTCTTGCGTTGCGGCCCAGGTGCTCGGCATCCGTTCACGGGTGCGTTCGGTAAGCGCCGAGAGCAAGGCGGCTACAGCCTCTTCGATATGTGCCGTTTCCTGCTCTCGTTCACCAAGCGCAAGAAGGGCGACAGCAAGGTTGTTCTTCGTCATGGCCCATTGCAGCGGCACCCGCTCACGCGTGTATTCCGTTAGCGCTGCGCGATAGGCTTCCACAGCCCCATTGAGATGTACGATTTCACTCTCGCGTTCCCCGAGGGCCCGAAGAACGTTGCCGATGTTGTGCTGCGTCATAGCCCACAGGAGAGGAACGCGCTCACGGGAGTGTTCCTCCAGGGATGTCCGGAAGGCCTCTAGGGCTTGCCGGAGGCGCTCGGTACTGCCTTCCCTTTCGCCGAGAACCGCAAGGGCAGTCCCGAGATTATTTTGTGTCGTCGCCCACTTGAGAGGATCGCGGTCGCGGGTGTGTTCCTCAAGTGCACCCTGAAATGCATCCACGGCCTCCTCGAGGTGCTTCGTTCTGCCTTGTCGTTCACCCAGGGCCGCAAGGGTGTTGCCTAGATTGTTCTGCGTCGTGGCCCATGCATCGGGGACACGCGCTCGGGCGCGTTCCTCCAGTACGACGCGATATGCGGCTGCAGCCTCCTCAAGACGTTCTGTGCCGCTTTCTCTTTCGCCAAGTGCGCGAAGGGCCATTGCAAGATTGTTGAGTGTTGTTGCCCAAAGGACGGGAGCGCGGTGCCGGGTGAACTCTTTGAGCGCCGCCCGCAATGCATCCACGCTCTGGTCAAGTCGCTTTGTACTGCGTTCTCGCTCCCCGAGAGTACAGAGGGCGATGCCAAGTACCAGTTGGAGAGCCGCTTTGCGTCCACCCGCTGCGATGGTGCGGCCTTCCAGCAGGCTGATAAGCTTTTCCGTGGCATCGTGCAGTCCTTTATCAATCACCTGCCCGCGCACCTGACCGTCTGCCAGAGGAGCTAAACTGGTCAACGCCATGGCTGTAAGCTGAGCGCGTAGATCATGATGAAAGTCTGCGCCAAGCGTCACGTTTTCCAACGTGTAGGGTTGATCTCCACGATGGAGCGTGTCGTCAGAACACCGGGGCACGAACCATAGGCTCAATACCGCGTCCGATTGCTTGACCAGACCGACGATCGCCAAATCGGCGTTCCACTTGTCCAGTATCTCGCGGGCGCTGTCCTTCATCGCCCGACGCCATTCGTCCGCCGCACCGGTAGCCGAGATAATGCGGGCAGAACGGACCAGCGAGATGCCGTCAATACCGACGAAGGCCTGCGCTACGGTTTCCGTGTCATGTCCGCTGTTGTCTTTTTCAAGCCAGCACAAGACGATGCGAAAACCGTCTTCCGCGCGCTGCGGACGCTTGCCCCAGCAATTTTTGAGGGCCAGCCGTGCTCGCGCTGGTGATGGGACGAGTTGATTGAGAAATCCCGTCAACCATGTCGTGATGACGCCTGTGATCACGATTGCGATGAGGAATTCGCGAAGCCACTCCATTGCTGAGTTCTCTACCTACCCTTCGTCCCGCATATCGTCGCTGATATTTCGGGATTCGTCGCGATCTGAAGGCGTAACCTCGGTCAGCCGGCTTTCGTTTGAGGGGCTGTAGAGCGTCATCGGAAGAGCCGCACGAGCGCGTCCCGCTGGGTTTGGTGCTTCCGGGGATCCGCTTTCTTGAGCCTCTTCAGGTTCAGCAGCTTCCAGCGAACGGCGGGCAGGTCGGCTGCTTCGGGCACACCGATCAGGTGGAAATCCGGCTCGGCATCGTGCAGGGAGAGCAGGAAATCCGCGACGTCGCCGGTCAACCGCGAGCGGATGTCGGTATGCAGGCGGCGACGCGTTTCGATCAGGGCTTCCCAGGATACCGGCTGGCGAGTCATCCCTACGAATTCTTCGCCATACAGCTCCTCCCTGAGAGGCGCCGACGGCGCCAGCAGCTCGTGCATCGGGCGGCCTGAGCTCGCGACGTAGACCATGAACGTTCGGAAGAGGTCTGCCGTCAGGCCTTCGTTCTCATACAGAAGCTTCACATCGTAGAGGTCGCGCGGATGCTGGCGATCGAGTGCGGCAGCAAGCTTCCCGCCGTATATATCCTCGAACGCGAGTACGGTAGTTTCGACGAATCCGAAGAACTCCGTCACGGCCTCCGATGCGGTCACCGTCCTCGCCGGATACACCGACCCTCGCCCTATCGGGGAGGTCTCGATCTTTATCTGCGACTGGCCGTCGCTCACCATGATGCGCGTATCGGCGTTTCCGCCACCCGCGGCGCGGCGCGCCTCCAAGCGCGGGTTGCGGTGGACGATGGCTGCGACGATGCGGTCGAGGGCATCGTCGATATCCGTGAGCGACGAATGGCGGTCCGCCACCGGCAGGTAGGTGAGATCGATGTCGACGGACAGCCTCGGCATGTCCCTGTAGAACAGATTGATGGCGGTGCCGCCCTTGAGCGCGAACACGGTCTCGTTGGCGATATCCTGCAGCGTGCTCAGGAGCAGGCGAACCTGCGCCACGTATCGGTCAAGCATCGCCGTCTGCCGCCTGCGGTGTCGCGGGCAGGAACGCTTCGGGCACGTAGATGCGGTAGGTCGGATGAAATCTGCCGCCCTCTACCAGGGCCCGTGGCCCGGACCCGAAGTCGATTCCTGAGGCGTCCAGGTGCTTGCGCCATGCGTGTTGGTGCTTGTCGGCAAACACGAAGAACAGCCGTCGCACCTTCACGCTGCGGCACGCCGCCAGGAGTGCCGTGAGCCGCCTGGGTCGGAGCGACACCAGCCCCTCGAAGACCTTGTCGAGGTTGTCGAAGGTGGCATTCCGCGGCAGCTCGTCGAGGGCCTCGAGGATGGCGCGCTCCGGCGATGATGCCCTGAGGGGCCAGCGCCACACCTCCACCGTCGGCCGGGTTCCCGCAGCGTCAAGATTGGCATCATCGATACCGAGGGGGTCGTCGCCGAATAGCGAGCGCCGGCGCACGACGATCTCGGTCTGCATGGGCAGCCGCTTCAGCCAGGACGGCACCTCGCCATAGAAGTGAACGCGCGATCTCCCGCCGAGTTTCAGGTAGTGGGCGTAGCCGGCCATGTCGAGGGCGCTCTCTCCGCCGAGATGGACGGCGTACTTCATGAGCCGTTGCAGGGAAAGGAGCGGGATCGCCCAGGACTCCTCGTAGCCGGCCTGCGCGCCTTCGGGTCGCGGCCGGCGGTACACGCCGCGGACAACGCGTTCGAGCCACCCGCGGGCGACATAGTCGTGGATGGACTTCGGGTCGATCCCCTGGGCCCTCAGCCAAGGTGTGTCCACCATGAAGCCGGGAGGGACGGTATCCAGGAGCGGTTTCAGGCGTTGCGCTCTTTGGCGGTTCATAGCCATCAAAATACTGATAGTTCAAAATACACGCAAGCCAATGCTTTATGAAAGTAACATTTGCATGGTGATAAACCATGCAAGAATGCGTATGGCAAAAACGTCAGTGTGCGGCAAGCGTTCAGCTTCACGCCGGAGAAGGCCGCGAGCCTTTATGTGGCGGAGGGTCCCGCCCCGCTCGCAAGCCAACGGGCCGGTGGCGCCCGTTACGCAATGAAGAAGCTCGTGGCCGCAGACATGCGACTGCGCCATCTGTCCAGCGCACTACCGGCGAGCGCGGCTTGGTGGGACGGCTGAGCGCTTGCTGGAAGGAACCGGGTGCTTGGCTGGAGAACGCGGTCCTCCGGTACTTCGAGTCTCGGCTGAGGCGCATCTAGATCGGAAGCGGCTTCCCGTCTTGATGGCTCCGGGCGCATTCGGCGGTCGGGGCAACCAAGCCGGTCATGCCTGAGCGATGACCAATGGCTCGCGACTCCTCCAACCGGGATCTTGGCGGAAGTAGTTCCAGAAATCCCTCTCGAAGCGGGAAACGGTCTTGCTGACTTCGCCGGACGCCTCCAAGGGATACAAAGGAAAATCGGTGTCGTTCCGTTCGATCGTCCCGACAACGATTCTGTCGTCGTTGCCTCCGACATTGATGCTGTCCGCCGTGACTCTGAATTGCGGTTGAACTGCATACTCCGCTCCCGGGGCCGATGCCTGATGCCGCACGCGGTCCGCCCAAACGAGAAGCCCAGCCAGCGTCGAGACCGGCGTTTCGGAGTCGAAGTTTGTTTCGACCGGATCTTCAGGAAACACGCCTACAAGACGATTCGAGACAAAACCCCACTCCAATAGACCGTCGGCGTGGACTTCAGCGTAAGCGTATCTTGTCACTCTCCTATTCCAGTCGTGACTTTCCTCCACGCGCGCTGCCCGGAGCATGGGTCGCCAGTCGTGAAAGTGCATAGCGTGCAAGCTTCGAATGGTGCGCAGTCGGGAGTCCCTGTTGTTTGACCCGCGTCCGATCTCGACGTGGGGTGGACGTAATTCTTCAATCAGGTTGCCTCCGGTAAAGACAGACCCGAAGCGAACCTCATCGCCGACGGGGACGGCCGTCATGCGAAACCCGAAAGCGTCGTCAGGGGTCTCAAGACGCTTGAATTCCTCTTCGAACTTCCTGGAACGCTCCCGCAGCTGGCGTTCCAGCCGTTCCGTGCCGTGTGCAAGATTGAGGGTCATGTCCCGGATTTCCCGCATACTCAGGGCCTCGCAACGGTCGGCACGCCGGACCGGGCACACCAGCGTGGACGCAATGCGATGGGGACCGAGACGTGACCGGCCCGCTCGGAACACGATGACCCCCTTATCTCCGTCCGTCGGAACGGGGACGATATCCAGCGTCGGGAGTTGCGGTTCGACGCAATCGCGAAACATCAGCCTGAAACGCCCCGCCAGGTCGGTGCAACTCGGCAGCGGCATTACCGACGCAGCAACGGGCGGTTTGGCGCGATTCTCAGCAATGCCGAGGACAAGGGCGCCGCCATAGGCATTGGCAAACGCCACGACCTCTTCCAAAATCCGGTTTCTTGCGTAATCGCCAATCCTGCTTCCGCCGGTAAGCCACGCATCGGTCCTGCCCTTGCCCGCCGGCAGGCTTTCCTTGAATTCGATCTGAGCGCTTTCCGGCACATTCTCGGCTACTAACGCCTGAATGTCTCCCGAATCGATCCGATCGGCCGGCTTTGTGAGAACGGCGGTCATGCGAAATTCATTCCGATGGTCAGAATTCCAAAGTATTTGGGAAAAGTGGACTTGAAAACCGCATCCGTCGAATGGCTCCTGTTTTCTCGCCGGCCTGCAATCCGGTAGCGGTGATTTTGGCTAACGGGTCCCGCTCGACTCGACATGCCGCGTCGGGGCTCGATTGATTACGGTCTGATTGCCCCGGCCCCAGTGTCATACCGATCGACGTGGGTCCAACTTGCTGCACTGACAGTACTACGCCGGCCGTCCTATAGTGGTTCGTCGTGGGCGAGCCATTTTGTGCGTACCGGGTACTTGCAGCGGCGAAGCCACAGATCCATATGCGGTTGCAGCGGCGCCTCCGGTGCGTGGTGCTCAACGGCGATTGTGCCTTTGAGGTCGCGCTCCTGCCAAACGCTGATGCGCGCCTCCCCTGCGCCCTCGTGTTGGTCGTAAACCCGCATTCTGAGATGCCATTGAACCGATCGGTCGCGATTCGCCGCGAACTCGCGAGTTTCCTTGACTTCGTAGCCGGCAACGCTGGCATGGTGCCAAATGTCGCGGAGCCTTCCGTCGGCGTTGTCCTCGGGCGCAACTCGCGTTGCACCTGGCGGGGCATCATTCCTCGATTCGCTCTGTAGAGGCCAGGCCACATTCTCAAAGCGCACAGTCTCCGGGTTCCACCGCACGCTCTCGCCGGTGGGGAAGTATCCGAGCGCGCGTCTCGCGAAGGTGGGTAACGCACCGCGCATCCCTTGTCTCGCGTCGTGCGACAACTGTCTCAGACACGCGGTGAGTGTCCTTCGCATCGCCTCGCTTCCCTCGCGTTCGGGCACTTCGAGATACTTCTCTTGATGGCCGAGGAGGGCAGCCGTGTTATTCACCATGCGCGAGCCCGACGGTGCCCACCGTCTCAATTCTTCTCTGATAGGCGAAATCGGGTCGCCGTTCTCCGCCGCGCGCAGCTCGTAGTCCATGCAGGCGCGCTCCAGACAGTCGCTGAGGCCAAACCTGACTTCCTCGTCGGCCCTGCGAGCGCCGGCGCGGTGAGGTATTTCCTCGCGCTTCTCGCAGAGACGGATGAGCGAAGCCCAGATCGCGAGCATCGCGTCCGCGCTATTGGGCGGCGGGAGATGTTCCTGAATGAGGCAGTAGCGCCAGTCCAGATGTCCGTCGTTGCCATCTCCCTGAATGCGGTCGAGGAACTCCCCGCATGTCGGGAACGTGAAGTAGTCGTAAAGCGACTGCCACACCGCGTAGTCGTGTTCGACGGCCTCCTTCGTCTGGGGATCCAGCCGCGAGAAGAGGGTGCCGAGTTGGTGTATGCGGTATTTCGTACGTTGGTCGGATTCCTCCTGAGGATCCTCCACGATGCCTTTCTTGACGAGCAGTTCGTCGACGGTGAGATCCTTCTGGAGCGCGATGAGGTACTTGAGCGTCTGTTCGATGCCGGAGTAGGTAGCCCCGACTGTGAGCCACTGTTGGGCTAGGGCTACGTCTCCGAGAAGCTCGATGTACGCTGGTTTGCGTGTGTGGTTTTCGAGAGTCTCCGTGAAGGCGGTTTGCAGGCGCAGCGTGATCGCTACTCGCGCGTCGTCGTCAATGGGCATACCGTGTCTCGTTTGTCGTGGACTTGAGTAGATGTTGTTCGGCGTCGCCGTTCAAATCTGAAGGACAGAAGAAAATCAACACGTTGCCCCGTTGATCGACGTCGAAGCAGAGCAGAAAATTTGTTGACACCCCTTCAATAGTTGCGGACAGCGTCTTTGATTCATCATTTCTTCGAAGTCAACACACGAGCGAGATCATTTGCAGCAGCTTGTACGACAAGCCAGCTTATTCCACATGTGTCCGCATCAGGATTGGCCCGCAATGCCAATTGCTGGTATGGGTGAATGAGGTTCCGAAACTCTCTCAGAGCGTGAGAAAAGCGTTTGACATCCAGATCTATCCAACCCACAGAATGAGCAACATCTATCATTTGAGATAATGTCCAATCTGGAAACTCTTTCACTTTTCCGGTAGTGTCTTTGGGTGCAGATTTTGAACGATTTGCTACCTCAGGACGGTGCATAAGAACGCCCAACAATAGTCCTTCTAGCAGGCTGCCCATGGCGATTGTGGCTGAAAGATATGCCTCGTTGTCTACGCATAGTTGGGCTTCACGCCAGCGTAAGTCCAGCAAGCCACCAACGCCTACATCGAGACCCAAGGCGAGGAAATCGGGTGGGGGCTGTGGGACTAGTTCTTCTTCTCCATCACCCGCACCTAAGTCAAAGTCAATTGGAACGGGCACGATGAGTGGCTGTCCATTCTTGAAGTCGATGCGTAGGCCTTCAAGCTGAAAAATATGGTTGAGAGTGTCAATCGCTTTTCTTGTTGAGGGGGCATCACTTCGATACTCGCGGGGTGAAGCTAGGCGCAATATGACTTTCCTAAGTTCGTCTGGTGTGCATTGTTGCAAAGCGCTCAAGGTCCACCACTTGCGCGTTGACCCGTCGTGAACAAATCGGGGGAGACCAGCGGTTTGGAAGAACCGCGTGAGCATGCTGCTCGACCGATAGACGGGGGCCGTGTCTTCGTCGTCCCCACAAATGAACTCGGCGAGTGCCTCAAGCGCCTGCTCATCCAAGGTTGAAGGTCCTTCTGTGTGCCTGGTAAACCATGACAAGTCGCTGGTGCGACCGGCTCTCTACCGACTTGTTACTTGATTGCCCGCTGTGTCGCCAGCTATAGCCCAAATGGCACGATCAGATAGCGGGGTCCCGTCTAGGCGCTGCCGCGCGTTGGGATTTCGACGCCCACGGGGTCGCTCCACGAGTCGTGTATGGGTGAGCGGCGGCAGCACGACGTAGCGTGGAAGAACTGCCGGATTGTCCAAGACCGCGTGGCTGGTCGTGTGCAGCGTTAATTGTGTGCGCTCATTGCTTAGCGGTTTCTTCGAGGCCTTGATTAGACGACAGATTCCCTCCGATGCTCCCGGTGATGCGCGCTGCGGCGTTCTGAATGGAATCCCGAGCCAGGTGAGCGTACCGCGCGGTGGTTTGCACCTGCGTGTGACCCAGCAGCTTGCCGATCATCGTGAGGCTCTCGCCCAAGGCCAGCGCCCGCGATGCATACGAATGTCTGAGGTCATGAATTCGCACGTCCTCCAGCCCGGCGCGCTCGCGGATGCGCCGCCAGGGGCGCTGCAGATCGGTGATGTGGGAGCCCGGCAGCCGGCCGCGGATGACCCAGGGGTTGTCCTCCTCGCGGGGCAGGGCCGCCAGTACGGCGCGGGCCTCGGGCCCGAGCGGCACGATCCGCCCCCCGGTCTTCGCGTCGGGTAATTCGATGCAATCGTCCCTGACGTATTCCCAGCGCAGGAACTGGATCTCCGACAGCCGGCAGCCGGTCAGCAGCAACAGGCGGAAGGCGGCGACCGCTGACGGCATCTCGCTCTCGGCCTCCGCCAGAACCTCGCCCAGCCGCTCGGTCTCCTCGGGCGACAGGAACCGCTCGCGCTTGCTCTCCTTGTAGCGCTTGACGTGCCGGCAGGGATTGGACCCGTCCGGCCGCAGGCCCCAGATTTCGGCGAGCGAGAACATCTTTGAGAGCACGCCCAGCGTCCGGTTCGCCTGGTAGGGCTTGTCGCGCAGATCGAAGTGCAGCTTGGCGATATCCTTGCGTTCCACGCTGGCGATCCGCATCCCGCCGATCGCAGGGTCGATGAACAACTCCACCGACCGCCGGTATTCCCCCTGGGTGCTGGACTTGCAATGGACGGGGACATACTCCTCGAGGAAGCGCCGGCCGAGATCGGCCATGACCGGCTCCGCCTCCCGCTTCGCATCGGCGTCGCGCGGGTCGATGCCCTTCTTCGCCTGGGCCAGGATCTCCAGCGCCGCGGCCCTCGCCTCGTCGGCGGTGATGCGGCCGTGCTGGCCGATGGTGAACCAGCGCAGCTTGCCGCGCACGCGGGTCTGGAGGACATAGTTCTTCCTGCCCGACTTCCGGATGCGGAGGGCGAATCCGGTCAGCTCGCCGTCCCAGTAGATAGTATCGGCGCCGTTCGGCTTGATGGCCTCGACGGCGCGCCGGGTGAGCTTGGGAATGCGGTTTGGCATGGGACAGAATTCTTGACGACGGAAGGGCAGTCTAGCAAGCTGGCAAACTATTGGCAAACACTTTGGATGGTTTCGCAGCGCAGGGGAGGCGGCGCATGCGTCCGCAAGAAATTGAAAAACTTCAATATATCAGCAGTTTGTCAACACTCAGTCGTCGTCAGCGCATCTGAGGCGCAGTTTGTGGTCACACTCATAACCTGAAGGTCGTAGGTTCAAATCCTACCCCCGCAACCACCGAGACCGACATCTCCGACACGGGGATGTCGGTCTTTTTCTTTTCGGCCCCGTTTCCCGTCCATTCGAGGATGGTTCCGAGATCGCCGTGCAGCACGGCGTCCATCTCGGCCCATTTCTCGCTGGGGGTGAGCACGATGCGCTCGATCAGACCCCGGATGGCGGTCGCCGCCGCGTCGCGGTCCTCCGGATGGTCCAGCGCGTCCGCAAGCCGCGCTACCCTACGCCGGTAGATGTCCGCGATGTTGGGGTGGATGTCCGGGAGGTCGGCGGGCACCGCTGACAGCCGCTCGTTGAGCTCGTCCTGGCGCGCTTCGAGCTCGCGCAGCCGGTCCACCATCCCACGGACATAGCCGCCGTCCTCGATGACCGCGATCATCGATGCGATCTTCTTCTCGACGTCGGCGAGCTCCTTCCGGTCGCTCGCGCCTGAGGCGCGGCGCTCGCGGTTGATCCGGTTGGTCTCCTCGGCATAGGCGCGCATCGCCTCCGCGGCCGCTTCCGGCGCCATCAGCCGGTCCTTCAGACCGGACAGCACCCGCTCCTCGATGACCGAGCGGCGGATGCCCCTGCCGTTTGAGCAGGTGCCGGTCATGATGTGGTTCGAGCAGCCGTAGCGGTCCTGGCCGCGCATGGAGTAGGGGCCGCCGCAGACGCCACATTGGAGCAGGCCCGAGAGCAGGTGGCGGGGCCGGTGGGCGCCGTTCAGCCGGTTGGCGCGCGCGGCTTGCGTGGCCTCGATGACGGTGGCGTATTGCTCCGTAATCTCGCCCTGACGGTCCTTCACCGCCTTCCACAGTTCGTCGTCGACGATGCGCAGTTCGGGGACTTCCGCGACGATCCACTCCTCCGGCGGGTTGATCCGCGACACCCGCTTGCCCGTCTCCGGGTTCTTGACGTAGCGAAGGCGGTTCCAGACCAGCCGGCCGATGTAGAGCTCGTTGTTGATCAGGCCGGTGCCGCGCTTCGCGTGACCCCGGATGGTGGTATCCATCCAGAGTTTGCCCGAGGGGCCGGGGATGCCTTCTCCATTCAGGCGCCGCGCGATCGCGCGCGGGCTCGCGCCGTCGGCGAAGTCCTGGAACACCCGGCGCACGATCTCCGCTTCCGTCTCGTTGATCGTGCGTTCGCCCCGCACCGGATCGCCGGTCCCGTCGATCGACTTCACCACGTCGTAGCCGTAGCAGAGACCGCCGCCGGAGCGGCCCTGTTCGACCCTGCCCCGAAGCCCCCGGTGGGTCTTCGCCGCGAGGTCCTTCAGGAACAGCGCGTTCATCGTCCCCTTGAGCCCGACATGGAGCTCGTCGATTTCGCCTTCCGACAGGGTAACGATCATTACTCCGGCGAAACGCAGGTGCTTGTATAGCGTCGCCACGTCGGCCTGGTCGCGGCTCACCCGGTCGAGCGCCTCGGCGACCAGGATCTCGAACATCCCCCGGCGCGCGTCCTCCAGCAGCGCCTGGATGCCCGGACGCAGGATCATGCTGTCGCCGGAGATCGCCGAATCCTTGTACGCGCCCACCACCTTCCAGCCCTCGCGCGCAGCGCGCTCGCGGCAGACCCGGAACTGGTCCTCGATCGAGGCCGCCCGCTGCTGGTCGGAGGAGTAGCGGGCGTAGAGCGCGGCGCGCAGGGTCATGTCTTCCGGTCTCCTATTTCTCGCCGGCATCCTTCGCCGGCGCGTTGTCGTTGGCGGCGTCGAGCCTGTCCAGCTCCTCGCGCGCGATGCGCCGGCCGATGATCCGGGCCAGCGTCATCACGGCGGTATCGATCCGCGTCTCCGCCCCGCCGCCTGCCCCGGACCCCGAGCCGGGGTTGTCGTTCGCCGCCACGCCGCGCATGGCAATAATCCCGCGATCCTCGCTCTCCGCCATCCTCTCGCGCCTCCCGCAACACTACGCTCCCGGGAGTCGATTTGGACCCGCGATTCGGCCATGTCAAACGCTGCCGGTAGGGGATTTCCTGCATGGAATCAGTCCCTTGCGTAGCGCATGGGGCGCAAGTGGGGACAGGCGCGGCCTGGGGTATGATCAAAAAAAATGTGCAGATCATCGTGTCACCCGCCCGCTTGCCGGGAATCCGTGTCCGCACGGTTGGCCGTCCCCGGTCAGTCTTCAATCTCTACCTCACCAAGATCTTCTCCGATCCGCCGATAGACGGATCGGGACAGGTGGGTCAAGCTACCGTAGTTGCGATTGTGCTTCGGCGGCTCCTTCGCGTGCTGCTCCCACTGTCGTGGAGTGACCTTGTACAGGTTGAACGTGCCCCCGACTGCCTGCGATGCGCAGATGATGTAGTCCACGCGATCGCGCATCGTGTTCGTGAGGCCGCATTGAGAGGTCGCCGGTTTCGCGCACTTGATCGCGACACGTTTGCCATCGAGCATGAATTCATTGGCCATCGGCTGGTCGGCAGCCTTTTCGGCTTCGAGTACCGCCGCGATCTTCCGTGCGGTCCGGATGCCCCACTTCTGGGCCCGCTGTCCCGACGCCGTGTCCTGTTTCCCGGATGAATCCGCTTTCGCCGACAGTGGCAATTCGCCCGGCGCCATACCGCTATCCGAGAGCGCCTGCTCCACAAGCACCGCAATGGCCATGGAGCGCGTCAAGTCCTGTTCCCGGGCGAACCTGTCTACGCCCGCGAGCACATGTTCTGGAATTCGTACGCCCAAGGTTTGACTGCCCACCACGATCTGTTCCCCATGTGCTTTAGCCGATGGTGCACACCCTATGAGACCGGAGCAAGTGTGTCAACAGGGGGTGCACACGCCTGCGAAATCTCGAATGACAACCCCTCCATACCCGAAAATGGCTGCAATCATCACAGGACCGCCGGACGGATCGTACTTCCCGCCGGCTCCAAGACCTTCACCGCCCCAAGGGCGGAAGGTAGAAAGGCCATTCGAAACGTATTTCGGTCACGGGGAAAAGGTTATCCAGGATGACATACCCGGTTTCAGGATTGGACAACGGCACGCATACATCCACGACGGTCAAATGGTACGATCCGGCGAAGGGTTACGGTTTCCTCGTTCCCGACGACAGCTCTCCCGACATCTACTGCCGGGCTCCGGCCTTGGCCGCGGTCGGCCTCGAAACTCTGCTCGCCGGGGCGGTGGTCGCCTGCGAGACGGCGCAAGGCCTGCGCGGTCCCGAGGTTTCACGGATTATTTCGGTCGACTTTTCCGCCGCAGCGCCCCGCCAAGCGTCCTTCGCCAATGCGCAGGGTAACGGACGCATGGCCACTAGTCCCGGCACGGTCGAAGTCAGCCCCGCCGCGTCCGGCCGCACGATCCGGGCCATCGTCAAGTGGTTTCACCCGGTCAAGGGCTATGGCTTCCTGGAGCCCGAGGACGGCTCCGCCGATGTGTTCTGCCACCTGACCGCCGCGCAGGCGTCGGGCTACGACACGCTGCCCCAGGGCGCGGCGGTGAGCTGCGAGATCGTGCAGGGCGACCGGGGGCCGCAGGTTTCGCGGATCCTGTCGGTCGAACCGGCAACCGGGACCGTCCCGACGGACCGCGGCCAGCCTTTCTACGCCCGGTACCCGAGCCCGCAAGCCGCGGCGCCGGTGTCTTCGGTTACGGAGTTGCCGGGGACGGTCAAGTTCTTCGACCCGGCAAGGGGGTTCGGCTTCGTCGTGCCGGACGATGGCGACCGTGAGGTGTACGTCCATTCCAGCGTGCTGTTCCGCTCCGGCATGACCGACCTGGCTCCGGGGCAGCGCGTCTTCGTGCGCGCCGAAAGCGTGCCTCGCGGGCTTCAGGCTACGAACATCGAGCCGTTGTAAGCGGGCCGGCCGAGCCCAGTGCAGCCGAAGGGGAGGAAGCCATGAACGACCCGGACGTGCCGCAGTCGGCGTCGCCGGAGGAGGAAGCCCGGATCGCCGAGACACCGGCGCTCTTCGCGAACAAGGTCTATATCTCGCCCATGCCGGGCGGCGCGAAGATCACCTTCGCCGAGGCGCGTCGGGTCTCGGACGAGGACCGGGCGTCGCCGCGCGCGGCAGTGTTCCTGCAACACGCCGATCTCGCCGTTCTGCGCCGGCTCCTCGACTGGACGGCAGCTGCCGATCCGCAAACGGACGCCGCCGGCCGTTCAATGCACTGATCCGCAGGGTGCCGCTGAGGACCGGCGAGCATGTAGACCATACAAACAAACAGCCGACGGCGGGCTAGGCTCACTTTGGAGGCGGCCCCCGATTCGATAGTCAGCGCGGGTGTAACAAGCCTGCTGGTAACGTAGGGGACTAGCGTGGTCCGGCAGCTGCACCGAAATGCGAAAGCCAGTGAGAGGGTGACGTGGCTACCATTTTCTATTCGTGGCAGAGCGATGCTCCCAATCCAGTCAACCGAAAATTCATTCGGCGGGCCCTTGAAGATGCAGCGGAAAATCTCAATCGCAGCGAGGGTGCTGAAGTCGAGGATGTAGTCCGGCTGGATCAGGATACGCAGGACGTGGCCGGTTCGCCGGCAATTGTAGATACTATCCTCGCCAAAATTGCCGCGTGCGATGTCTTCGTCCCGGATGTGACCTTTATGCCGACCTGCGGCGAGCGATACACCCCTAACCCAAACGTGATGATCGAGTATGGCTATGCACTGAAGACTCCAGGCCCAGAGAGGATCGTGGCGGTCATGAACACTCATTTCGGGAAGCCGAACGAGTTGCCCTTCGATATGCGCCACCGCCGCTTTCCGCTTACCTACGACCTGGCCCCAGACGCGGATAGCGAAACGCGAAGAAACACCCGGGAACGGCTAGCCACCGATATCCAAAGTGCAATCGTTGCGGTCCTCGACGCGCATCCCCGCCCGGCGGCGGAACAGCCGGTCTTCGAGCGAAGCCCGACATTCGACGGCGGTGCGACTTTCGTCGAGGCCAATGAGCACTTCCCCATGTGGGTCGACAGTCAGGGGGACACGCAGCGACGCTTTCCGGTTGGTCCAAAAATGTTCCTGCGTCTGATGCCGCGCGACGCAGTACCGCCGATCGAACGCGCCGCCATCTTGGAGGTGCTTGCGGGCAGCGAACTCTGGCCGCTCGGCCATCTGAGATACGGGGGCTGGGGAATGGGCACCAATCGGCATGGCGGCGGTTATGTTGCCCGTCATCCTGACGACGACAGCCTTATCGGAGCCATTTCTCAAATCATTCTGACGCGGGAAATTTGGGGAATCGAGACACACCTACTTACCCATGCCGCTTCGCGTCAATGGATCGATCAAGATTATCCGGTCATTCCCGATACGCTTCTCCGCCAAATCTTTGAGGATGGACTTGCCCGCTACCTCAAGGTCGCTCGTGAACGTCTTGGGTTGTCTCCGCCGTTGGTCGCTATCGCCGGTGTCGTCAATTTGGAGAACCACCGGTTGACTTTGTCGCAGACACAGATCAGCCGTCAGATTTATGAGTCATCCATCTTGCGTGAAATTCCCATCGAGGACCCGGACCGTCCGGCCGCCGAGATTCTGTACCCCTTTTACGCGGCGCTCTACGATGCGGTCGGGGTGCGCTTACCGCCTCCCTGAGGGCGATCGTGCACGATATTGCCTCGATCTAGTTCGAGTAGCCCGGTTTGAGTGCGAAGCCGGAAGGCCTGTCCGCCAATGCGTTCAATTATCCAGAATTCTCAACGAGCTTCGAGTATGTCTTGGCTAGGCTGTTCCGTTTGCAAGGGTTTCCCTGTGACAAAACCCTTCGCTCCGTGATTTTCTTCACGAACTCGCCGATGTTCTGGTTGAGACCGTCGATCCCTCCATCGAACCCGCTGGCGATGTCGTGGTACTCGGCCAGCAGTTTCGGGGTGTTCTCGATGACTTCGAGAACCTCATCCGTGACGTTCTCGCCATAAGGTCGCCAAAGCGCTTGCAAAGCGTCCTCGACCAGCTGCCGCGTCCTGTTTTCCGACACTTTGCTTCTTTCTTTCCTTCTCGGCGCGCCTTGTCCACCTCAGGCAGTATAGCGTCAAATTACAGGCCAAGTGCTCCAGTCACCCAAGAGATTCGTTAAGTCTTGCCCGCTGCAAGTTACCTTGTCGCTGTCGGATAGAGTGATTGCAACCTGGCGGTAGTCTCTGTTCAGGGAGCCCAGATTGCTATTGTTTGCGTAATTTCGCAGCACCGACCGATCCATGATCAGAAACTGCCATCGACGTCTGCGTCTCATGGCAAAGACAAAGTGCAACTCAGGGTTTTGAGGGGCTTGGATCGAATCTTCCCGGATTCGAAACTGAAAGCGCTTTGACCTTTTCTGCCTTGTCCCCCGTGAAGTCTTCACCTGAAGGCGCCACATCACTCCCGAATCGTTTTGTACGACAAAGATGTCGTCTCCCTTGTCGATTTCCGGCATGGCCACGTTGTAGCCGCGAAGTGCCAATTCACCCATTACAGCGAGCTGGCCGGCTTTCCCGATATACTGGGTGCTGGGCATAGCTGCTCTTTTCTTGCCCCTTCTGACCAACTGAGTCCGAGCTCTCGCCCACAGAAACGATGCCGACATGGCCTGCGAGCCGTAGTCGCTCAGTCCCACCGTGATCGGATTGCCCGCATTGCGGATCGAACCGACGCCAGATCCGTAATCGTACCTGTCCGTCCGGTCAATCGCCGGTTCATCTCTGCCGCGCCTTCTGCCCTGGCGCCGCGTCCGCGCCCTTCCGCGCCGAGAGGAGAGGCTTGGCCGTGAGCGGGGCGACGGTTGGGTGTCCGGGGGAGGGCGTCAGGCCGTCGATTCCCCTCATCGGCACGAAGGAGACGGCACCATGACGGCAGCCATGGCGTTGCCCGGCAACACGGCGGAGACGTTTCTGGTTCATTTCTTCGGCACCGGCCTGGCCGATGACCGCTATGTGGTCGAGCCGTTCCGGGCCCGCGCGGACGGCGACATCGTTCCCGCTCCCGCTGAGGCACTCGCGGCGAAGGGACGGCGAAAGGCGAAACACAAGGTCGTCTCGCGCAAGGAGGTCGAAGCGATGCGTCCCGACCGCACGGAAATCATCATCTGCACCGGCCTTCGCACCCGCGGCGGCCGCCAAGCCTGGGGTTCGGTGGCCCTAGGCCTTTTCTGCGACCGAAAGCAGCGCGGCTGAAGCCGAGGCGAGGTGTTGAACGGCGAGATCATCGAATGGCCTCCACCTCTGCGCCGAAGCAAGGCGTCCCGATGACCCCGACACCCCGCGCGTCGGAGGCGACAACCTCGGCCGTCGCGTGCCCGCAGCCAGCGTCACACACGCAAGTACGCCTCGGTAAAGCCAGCAACGTCGGACACAAATTCCGTCCTATGGATCGCACGATGACACGATGCGCAAAGCACCGCGAAATCGTCGGCGTGAACCTCGCGTGTTTCGTTCTCGCGAAGCTCGTGAACCGGCGTAAGGTGATGAAGTTCGAAGCTCGATCCCCAAACCTCACGTTCGTCTTCGTCGATCGACCAGTTGCACGCCTCGCACTGGTATCCTTTGCAGTCAATAAAACGTCGGTTGTTGCCCCGCCGCTCCAACCGTTCCGACAGGCGCCGTTGTCTCCACTCCACCGCTGATACTTCTTCCGGCGGTTGGGCCATGCCATGCGCACCGACGTAGGCCATCAGCCGTTCGCGGAATGCTTGGACCCCCGGTACGTTCTGTGCCGCCTCATTGCTCAGCCCGTACCAGATGTTTTGATTACCGATCCCACCGAAGCCGCTCGGCGGATTGTCCCGCGCCCGAGGAATCCGAAAACACCGCTCAGCTTCGGTCACCAGTGTCGCATCGTCAGCAGTGAAACTCACCCACCGGCGAGAGTTGGGTCTCCGGATTCTGTGACGCGACACTGTTGCATCGTTGTACCAACCCACCACCAGGAAATCGCCGCTTGTCGGATGCTCCGCGCAGAAGACGACCAGAACGTCGTTTACGGTATCGTCTCCACGCGCTACCCCTAGATGCTCAATTCGAAGTTGCTGACCTCTGTACTTGACGTACCCGTAGTAAGTGCCACCAACCGGCAGAAAGTTCAGGCTCTCGTGCGGCACGTTACCCTCGTCCACAAATCGGCCGCCTCCCACCGCTCGCTCCCTGTTTGACCGGTAGGCCGCCATCCAGGCGACGCGACAAACCAATATTTCCATGACGATTCCCCTCTTCCAACCATTAATGGCGAACCTTGGCCCCGCCGGCAAGGTCCTCTGTCTTGAAGCAAATCAAGCGCGACGCGGCGCCTGGGGGAGCCCTCTCCGTCCGACGCGGTACGCCCACGCGGGACAACGGTCTACACGAAGGACGGTCCTCAGGTGATCCTGACGACCCGCGAGGCGGCGGCCCTGCTCACGCTCTCGCCCAGCACGCTTCACCGATATCGGGTGAAAGGCGGAGGACCGCGCTACCTCCACTTCGGGGCGGCTTTCCGGTATGCGCGCGCCGACCTGCTGGAGTGGGTGCTGACGATGCGCCGGGACGGAACGGCTGACGGGTAGACCCGCATCCCCCACGCGGAGACTTGGCTGCGCTTCGAGGGTCGCGATCTCCTCCACGCCGATGGTAAAATCGAAGCACCAGCGACCGACTCGGCTGGGGTGTCCACGAGCACCAACCTGAGTGTATTCTCATGGTGGCGCTCGACAATCTCATCCGACAGGCCGTTGAAGTATATCTCTCAAGCTCCGAAATGAGCCACCGGAACCTGGGCGCGTTCGCGCTCGGTGATCCATAGATGGCCCCGCGTCCCATCCCCGGAGACTCGGTGGGGCACGACACGGACGACGGTTGGCTTTCTTCCATGAACCAGGTGCGGTTCGATCCTCGCAGTGCTCGCAACGTGTCAGCGTTCCTGAAGGATGAACAGCGTTTTCCCTTGTGCAAACAGGAAAATTCAAACATCGTTAAATTTTCCGCCGTCCCTTCAGCGAAGAATTGGTACGAAATACGATGTGGTCAACACCAAATATCACGGAGAGCCGGACAAATAGAATTGCTCGGATAGCTCGGCGATTTCGGCCGCTTCTACCTCGTCAAATTCGAAGAGCCTCTTAAAGCTCCGTGCGCAGTTGGTGTGGCGTGACGTAGGCTTTAGCATCTCACTAACTGATGTCGTGCTATCCTGATCTCCATTCTTGGCTTTCAGGAGCAGGCGATATAGAACTATAATGACTAAGGCACGGTCTTTCAGCAGTTCTTTGCGAAGAATTGCATCATTGAGACTAAAGAACGTAATAGTAACAACGCCACGAAGTTTCAAATGGTGATCTGTCGCTTTACTTCGAGCTAGATACCCATAGAAGTCAATCACATCCTCCGGATCATTGTCCAATTGACCAATCGGGTAAATGAGCCATGGTTTTTCCCCTTTCATATTCCACGGATTGGTGCCGTCGAGGTCGTATCGAGCTGATATCGGAAAATAATCCTTTTTAAGCGCAGAATTGCAGGATTTGCATGCGACAGCATAGTTCCAGAGATGATAGGTCAACAGGTAGTAGCCACGGCGTCCGGGGTCTGGCGCAGTCAGCATGACTCCTTCTTTAGCCAGGTTCGAAGCGAGAGTCCAGTGCCTAACATTTCCTTTCGGCCGAAAATGCTCAATGTCGAGTTCGTACCGTCCCAGTTTAGAATCTTCGTACTTTTTTTCGCAAAAGCAACACTTAGATCTCCCTTGTATCTCCATAAACACGGGCTTCACTTCACTCCAAATTGAACTATCTTCTTGGTATTTTCCCAGATCGCGGAACGAGTCGGTGCGCGTTTTTGTGCGTGCCCGCCAGCCTGGTACGCGGGCATCAATCAGAGTCTGCAACTCGGTCGGAGTGATGTCGTAGCGTATCACGTGTCGAGACCTGAAAGTTCAGCCATCAAGTCTCGCGCAGATACAGTATCACCGGTGCGGGTACTTCGAAGAAGTTTACGTATTCGCCTAGTTTGGTTAGAAGAGCGTGTTGAACTTAAGCCGAAGAGTTCTGTAAGAAGGATTTGATCAGCGTCCAGTTTCGATATATCAACCTCTACACGGTTCAGCACGCTACCGCTCCTATTTCGCCGGGCAATAATCACATTATGCCATTGCAAAGATCCGACGAGGAGCGGACTGTGAGAAGTGACAATAAACTGCACCGTTGGCAGGCATCGAGCGAGCTTGGGAAGCAAATCTCTTTGCCAGCCGGGATGAATATGCAAGTCAACCTCATCAACCATGACGATGCCGGAGTTGCGATCTAGAGGCCTATCTATTGGGCAAGTCCTGCAGACATGGTAGAGCAGATCTCCAATCCAGCCGAGAAAAGCGCGATAACCATCAGATAGAGCTGGGAAAGGTACGAAAGAACGCCCGTGCTGGAAGATGTATTCGTCTCTATCTCTGGATTCGGTTAAGCGATATCTACCTCGTCCGAGAAGTCGATTTATAAGCCCTTTTACCTCCTCGAAGCGTTCGGGAAATTCAACCTGATATTGAGGGAGCCAATGGCTTAGCGGAAGCAGGGAGTATGTTTCTTCAAAGAGGTTCATGACTCGACGAGCGCGGATGAATGAAGTGGTACGGCGTCCGGCCGAGTCGACGTTGCGTGTGTTTTCGACTCGGCGGTTTGCGCCGTATCCTACGAAGAAGAAGGCATCCGAACTCTCGCTATAGATCGGGTGCCATGGCTTTTCATCCATATGGGTCCATTTAAGTCTTTCCAAGTCACCAACTTGTTCAATACAGACCTGAGATTCAACTCGTGAAATATGGGCTGGGAAATTTTCTGTTCGATCTTGAGTGTTGGGCGTAAAGATCGCGCTGATTTGGGCGCCAGTTTCTACTGGATAACCGTGTATTCGTCGGATGAGGTGATACGGAAATATTCCGGACTCTGCGACCGCTGGACCCAACGCTGCAAGCGCCACTCCTTTAAGAAGGGTAGTCTTTCCGGAGCCATTTCCGCCAATAACAAGGTTTATATTTGGCAAGCGTGGAGGTTCGGCTGTGTTGATGTATGGATGCACGAAGTCGATGGATGATCGCCTGAACGTCCGAAAGTCCTTCAAAGTGATCGAGTCAATGTACATCACATACCTGCCTTCCGATGAGATCGGTAGTGGACGCGGTAGTTGCTACGAACGCCCAAGGAATTTGAACGCCTCGCCAAGTATTCCTTAAGCATTCGGCATTCATGGTCCTACACTTTGCGGTGGAAGCATGCTTTCAATAGACTCCTGTACTAGAAACTAAACATGGAACCAAACGGAGTTCGCAGGTGGTGCAAATTCGGTTTCACCGTGACTCCATTGTCGGTTGGTGAGTTTTGGGCACATGGGGCGACCGCTGGCTATAGCGTTGTGCCATTCCGAGGATCTGCAGGTTGCTGGGCAGCGAAGGCCCGTGATTGGGTTGTGTCGAGTCAAGATCAACGTTGGGCCCCTGACAAGGACATCTTCGCGGTATGCTACCACGATCATGACCTGCGCTGAACCACAGGTGATCAAATGGGAGCAGACATGGCAACTGGGGGCACGATGGCGGACGGGCTGCGCAGCAGGGCGGCGCGGGGATCGCGCCCGGCGGATGAGTGGTCGCCTCCGGCCGCCCATGGCATGGTCAGCGGCCGCTTCTGACGCCACGTGGTCGGGCCGCCAAGAGTGATTGCGATTTCGTGCGCCGAAAGGCTAGCCCGCTTTATTCATCGTAGCGTGAGGGCGTAGTGGCGAACATGGCGTAAGTCGTTGACATCGGGTAGAAATTCGTTTCCCAGCGCATTTCCGCCTGAGCAACGAAAGCGCCACGCCCACCATGACCGACGGCGCGGGCCGAGGGCGGGGCTGGGCGACGTCCGTCTTCACGATCTGCGCCATTCATACGCCTCGCACGCGCTCGCGCTGGGCGAGGGGCTCGCCGCAATTGGGCGGCTGCTCGGCCACGCCCGGGCGGGGACGACGGCGCGCTACGCCCACCTCATGCGCGACGCCGAGACCGCGGCCGCGCGGCGCGTCGGCGACAGCATCTCGGCCCACATCGTCCGGCGCCGCAACGCCGAAGCCCTTCAGCCTGCCGTCGCGGACGTCGTAGGTGGTCTTGCGGGGTTTCAGCGCTGAGCTTCGGGCGTCGGTGAGGTTGGTTCTGGGCAGGTCTCTCCCGGTTTGGGTTGCAGCCGGGGGAACCGATGGTTGTGCAATCCGTCCTCCAGTTGCAGAATGTGGGAGAGAAAAACGACCTCTATATCAAATGGTCAGCACCGTCAGGTGCGGCTAACTGTGTAACCGCCTATGATATATGCTGGGAAAAAGGGAGAGATCAATGTCCGTAGAGATAATGAAACGCTATCGCGGGAATGCCTCTAAGACCGTAAATCCATTTATTGAGGAATATGTTATATCCATAATGAAATGTACGAAGAAATATCATCGTGGTTTCAGTAGAGAATTTGGCTACTCATATTATAACTTATTTGGTAGGGAAAGGACCCTTTATTCCCTTTTGAGCGCCGCAATGGACCAAATTACGCCAATTCATGAATCGGAGAATTCGATAATCAGAAAACGGGACAGACGAAATCCAATTAACAGAAAAAAAGAACAGGAGGCAACGGGAAGGATAGATCTTTGGGCGTGTAAGGACGGGATCCAGTATTTTTTTGAATTCAAACGTTCGTATGTTTCGTTACGGAATATAAATGATGGGCAAGATGTTAAACGAATACTCAAGCCATGGAAAAGTCTTGTGAAACAAATCACTGAAGCTGAAGCGGGGGCCTCAAATAGGGATGCCTGTTATGTAGGCTTACAAATTATAACGCCCTATATGGTTAGTGGATGCGAGGATGCATTTGCTGACGCACCCGAAGTCACCGGAAAACACATAAAGGAATTAATTGATAGATTTAAACCACAGCCTCCTGACGCGTTGTTGCGTCATTTCAATCCAAGGAATATGAGGGTGATACCTATAGACTGGGACAAAAACGATAACCCAATAAAATGGGAATTTCATCCGTTTCATTTATTTTGTTTCACCATCAAGTCGTAATGTGCGAACCGCAGGCGAAAGAGGCCGCCGCATCGAAATCGAATATCGACGCACGGGATCGTGCGCGCGTGACAATGCCGGTCTGGTCGCAAGCATGGCGAGACTTCTTTGGGTTTCGGTTTTTGGCATTCCCAACAGAGTGAGGGTATACATGCTGGGTCGCTACGTTCGGGCTCACTGGAGGGAGTCTCAGTCTTTCCGTATGATCGCGTCGACGAGTCCCGACGTCATGAACACTAACAGGCCGCGCTCCGCCCCGGTCGTATCGAGATAGGCTCGGACCTGGGCGCGGTAGTGTTCGAGCGTTTCGGCAGAGGGATCGACGTCGCTCTTCCAGTCGATCACCACCTGCGGCGCGCCATCTGCGTCGAAAGCGATGGCATCGACGATCCCCGCCGTCGCCTCCTCCTGAGCGTCGGTCATGGTCGACCGAAACACCGGGAGCTCCGGGACGAGCCTGTGCCTGAGGCCGGCTATTTCAGAGAGGGAGAGTGCACGAACGACACTGCTGGCGAGTTCGGCCGGCGATAGCCCCTCGGCGGGTTCGTCCACCACGGGCCGGTCCAGGGCTCGGATCAGATCCTCCGCGCGGGCGCATAGGTCCGGCAGGTTCTCCGTCGTCTCGTCGGTGAGCACCTCCTCGATCAGCTTGTGCAGGATGAGGCCGCGCTCCCGCCCGCCCTGTATCGCCGCTGGGGCGGCACCATCGACCGGCGCGCCGTCGCCGTCCGTGATGAGGATCGTGGGCGTTTCCTCCCTCGGCACCGGATGGGCCGCACCCTCGTCCCGACTCGGCGTCCTCCAGACGATGCTGCGCGTGCGCTCCGCGATCGCCGCCGCCTCGGCGGCAAATACCTCGCGCGTCTGCTCGTTCTCCGTCACGGGCTCGCCCGCACCCACTTCTGCCGGCAGACGGTCGAGATTGAGCGCGGGAAGCCCTGGCAAATCCAGATCCACGACGGAGAGCCAGGCCGTGCGGGCGGCGTCGACGTCGAGCCGGGGCAGGACCAGGAGTTCCCGCGCCCGGGTGGCGGCGACGTACCAGAGGCGAACGCGCTCGCGATCGAGTTCGGCCCTTTCGTCGTTCCGGGCTGCCTCGTATCCGGTCGGCTCGACGCCAAACACGCGGCAATGAAACCGGCCAGTCGCGCGGTCGGTCACGGCGCTGTCCGCCGCCATCACCCGGGTCATGGTGTTGATCGGCACGACGATAGGCCATTCCAGCCCCTTGGCTGCATGCATGGTATAGAGCGCCACCGCCTCCTCCTGGGCGTCCGGCCGGCCCTCCACGGCGCGGGCCTCGTCGCTCCACGCGGCCGTCATCGTCTCGGCGAAAGCGCGCAGCCCCCGTACAGCATAGGCCCGGCTGAAGCCGAGATAGAGATCGACATTGGCCAGTGCGCGTTCCGCCTGGCCGCGATGGCGCCGCAGCAGGATGGGGCGGACCCGGAGCACGTCGACGGCTTGGGAGAGAAGCCCATGCGGCGTGGTCGCGTTCGCACCGCGTTGCAGCGCCTGAAGTTTCTCGACGATATCCCGCGCGAGAGGGTTCGCGATCGCATCCGGCGCGACACTCATATCCAGTCGCGGCAGATCGTCGGGCGCATCGTCCGAGCGCGGCAGTGCCCAGACGAGGTCGAGCAGCTCCTCCTCGGTCAGCCCCACCAGCGGCCCGCGCAGCAGCGCGCCGAGCGCGAGCGTATCGCGCCGGTCGGCCAGGACCCGGGTGATCGCGATGAGGTCCTGGATTTCCTGGCGCCTGTAGAGACCCTTGCCCGCCTGGGTGGCGACGGGGATGCCGCGCTCTTCCAGCGCTTCCTCGTACCGCCAGAGGTCGCTCCCGGTTGGCGCGAGCAGGGCGATGTCTCCGGCCCGGCACGGGCGCTGCCCGCCGTTCTCGGGGTCGGGAACCGGCTCGCTGCCGATCAGGCGCGCGCACAACTCGGCGACGGCCTCGGCTTCTCCGTCGCGTTGCCGCTGCGCATTCGCATTGCCCTCCTCGTCGGCCACTTTGACATCCAGTGCGGCGACCGAGGGTCCCCCGTCCCGCGGCGGCCGGAAGGGGTCGAGGGCCTGGAAGCCGGGCTGGCCGTTCTCCTCGGAGAGCGCGGTCTCGAAACGCGCGTTCACGTATTCCATGATCGGCGCGAGGGAGCGGAAGTTGGTGGCGATCGAGAGCACTGCGTCCGCGGCGTGCGCGCGGAACGCCTCGCGCGCCCGGACATAGGCGGCGATGTCGGCGCCGCGGAAGCGGTAGATCGCCTGCTTGGGATCGCCGACCAGGAACAGCGCGCCCGGCCGAAGCGCGAACGCCGTCCAGTCGCCGACGTCGCCGTCTTCCGGCGGCTCGCCGCAGAGGCGCCAGAATATCTCCGTCTGAAGCGGGTCGGTGTCCTGGAACTCGTCGACGAGGACGTAGCGGAAGCGCGCGGCCAGAGCACGCCGTACCTCGTCATGGTCGCGCAGCAGATCGCGCGCCGAGAATATCAGGTCGTCGAAATCGAGCAGCGCGGCGGCGCGCTTGTGCTCGCGGAACAGGTCCATGACGGGCTCGACCAGCGGCACGAGATCGGCGAGCACATGGGTGGCGACGGCCTGCTGGAAGACCGTCCAGACCCCACAGCAATTGGCGTAATGAGCGCTGGCCGCGTCGTTCAGCAGCTCCGCATCGGCCTTGGCCAGGCCCGCGGGCCTTGCGGCGGCTACCCACATTCCCTTCTTCCGATACGCCCGAAAAGCGCCCGATCCGGTGCATAGATCGGGGTGGGGTGTCATCACCAACAGCGCGACGAGCGCGGCGGGGGTGTCGGCTGGAAGCGCGGCGGCAACCTCCCCGGCTAGTTCCTGAAACCGACCGGCGATGGCGACGGTTTCAGGCTCCTTCGCCTCCGCCTCGTCCAGGAACGTGGCGAAACCGTCAACCGCTTCCCGGAACCCGGCAGCCAGCCGATCGAGGTCCTGTAGCTCGTAGGGAGCCAACTCCCGATGCCGGCGGAGATGCTCGAGGACGGTGCGGATCAGCGCGATGGTCGCGTCGGGATCGTGCAGGACCAACTCAGCCAGCAGGCCGCCTTCCTCGCCGGCGAGTTCTTCCCGCAGCCAATTGTCGACGATCTCGGCGAAGGCGAGCTCCGCCTGGTCGCGGTCCATCACGGAGGCGCCGGGGTCGATGTCGGCTTCCACCGGATAGGGAGTAATGAGCCGCTGGCAGAAGCCGTGGATGGTCGAGCAGGTCATCTCGTCGAGCGCCGCGTCGGCTCGGGCGAGGTTGCCGCGCTGCTCTTCCGACAGGCCATCCGGCAGGGCGGAGCGAAGCTCGACCGGAATGTCGCCGGCCGCAAGCGCGCTCACGAAGGCGCGCACCCGAATGAGCAGCTCGCTCGCGGCGAACTCGGTGAACGTCACGGCGGCAATGGACCTGGGGGCGACGCCCGCCGCCAGCAGCATCGCGATCCGGCCCGCCAGAACCGCTGTCTTGCCCGATCCCGCGCCGGCCTCGACCAGGAGAGAGCGGTCGCGGACCGCGACGGCCTCGCGCCGCGCGGCATCGTCGGAGAGTGAAAGTCGCCCGTTCGCCATCACGGCGCGTCCCACACATGGGTCGCATCGCCGAGGAGTGCGTTCGCGGCCGCCTCCTTCCGAACGCGGTAGACGGCGCCGGCGTTGGCCGGAAGCGCGAAGGCGAGGTCGTCATGCTTCTCGCCGGTATCCGCGCCCATGACCGCACCGCCGGAGGCGAGGCTGGCGTGCGCCGCCCTCAGGTGGCTGGTGAGCGTGCCGAGCACGGCGTCCGGGTCGTCGAGCCGCAAATCCCGATCCTCGTGCGGATAGAGGAGCGACGCCACGATGGACACTTCCTCGCCCAGCAGCGCCCTCACCGCGAAGGCGTAGAGGCAGCGCTGCAGTTCCTTTCCGCCGTCGAGGACGATGTCGTCCCTGGGAACGCGCCCGGTCTTGTAATCGCGCACCAGCGCGCGTCCGCCGTCGCCGGAGATGTCCAGGCGGTCGATGTATCCGGCGATGTTGAACCCGGCGCCGGCAATCTCGACGGCGGCCCCGGTATCCCACGGGACCGCACCGTCGGTCTTCGGTTCCGACCCGCCGAACGGGACCTCGCCAAAGGCGCGCGCGTCCGCGAGATCCGCGTCGCGGAAGCCGAGTGCCCGGCCGCCCAGCTCGCGCACCCCGTCGAGAGTGCGGCGCCAGATGACGGGCGGCGGCACGGCCTGCGCGGCTTCCCAGGATGCCGCGATCTCGGCGGCGGCGGTATCCATGGCCGTGCCGATCCGCTTCTCCGAGGCGCCTGCGAGACCGCCGTCCTCCTCCAGCGTGCGAAGCGCCCGGTCGAAGGTCTGGTGAACGAGATCGCCCATCGCGAGGGCATCGAGCACCAGGGGATCTTCCCCGCTCTCCGGCGCACGCCAGCGGAGCCCGTAGCGCCAGACGAACCCGAGCGGGTTGCGCAGGAGCATGCGCAGCGAGCTCGCCGACTGGGTGCGCTCCAGGATGGCCCTGATCACCGGGTGGTCGGGGCGGACGACTCCGTCGTGCGGCGTGATCTCCGCGCGCAGCCAGTCGAACCAGCAGTCAGACGCGGCCACCGCCTGGGGCAGGCGGCGGAACTCGTCGGGCCGGGCCGTCAAGCGGTCGGTCTCGCTGAAGGCGTGCGCGGGCACGCGATTGCGCGGCACGTAGGTCTCGGGGGCCTCGACCTGAAGAAGAAGGGTGCTGCGCCCGAGCAGCCGGCCGTCCTCGCCGCGCCGGGCGCGGGACAGCACGATCTCGCTCTCCGTGGTTGTCAGGACGGTCGCGAAATCGCGGCGGTCGGCAGCAGCGACGGCTAGCGGATCGAGCTCTGCGGTGGGGACGATGTGATCCGAGAGGAGGCGGTCCTCCACCATGGCGCGCGGCCAGCGCGCGGAGTTGAGGCCGAGCAGCCGGACGAAGCGCCGGGGCGATGCGGCGAGCGCGTTCGCCGGCATCCAGCAGACTGAAACACAAGCGTCGATGCCGTCGTCCTGCCTGAGTGTCTCCAGGGTGAGGTCGAGCGAAGCGGCAGGACCCTCCGCGAGCGCCCTGCGCCAGATATCGCGCGCATGCCCGCGCAGCAGCGTCTCGCCTGCGTCATCGGCGGCCTCGATGCCCCGGGACAGCAGGCCGACGATGTCGGCGAGCGCCGGGCCGCGATCGGCTCCGCCCGGCCAATGGTTGGCGTCCAGACCGCCGATCAGGCGCGCCCAGGCCTCGGGAGACGAGAGCGGCGCGCCGGCCGGCAGGATGCGCGTCCAGCCCTCCGGCAGGTCCGCAAACGGGCCGGCATGTGCCCTCAGCAGCGTGTTCAGCCGTCGCATCCGCGTCTGGGAGAGGCCGCGCAGCAGGATGTCGGCGAGCGCCGCCGCCGCCTGCCCCTCCCGGCAGGCCGTGACCGTGACGCCGTGCACGAAATGCAGGTCGAGATTGGCGTCGGCGCGGAGGGCGAGCAGGTGGTCGTCATACTCGGCCGGCGTGGCCGAAGCGATGGCGATGTCAGCGGGCTCCGCCCTGCCGGACGCAAGCAGCTCGCGCACCCAGCGCATGGCCTCGACCGCCTCGTGGTAGGCCGTGGCGGCGCTCACGGCGGAGACCTCCGGCGACTTCGCCTCGTCGCGCACGATCTCGACGGCCTCACCATCGAGCCAGTTGGGCACTGGCCGTGGGCCCGCGTTCCAGCGCACCGGCACGCGGCGGGCGATGGCGTGGAGAAGGGACCGCCAGACCGGCGAGAGTTCGGTGATGCCGACGATCTCGATGGGCCCGAACAGCGCCGCCGCGTGATCCAATCGCGCAAGTCCCGCGGCGACAAGATCGGCGGGTCGCATCATCGATGGCGGCAGCGCCGCTACGACCGCATCCTCAAGGCTCGCGATGGACTGGAGGCGCGGATGCTCATCGGCCCGGGCCTGAAGGTCGAGGCCGGCCCGCCATGCCTTGCGCAACGTGTCCGCGGCGGCGCCCGTCATGCCGGGCAGCGCCTTGATCCCGTCCAGCTCGCCGAGATCTGTCTCCGGCAGGACGGCCGTAATGGCTTCCCGGAGGGCATCGTCGTCGACGGGCTGTGTCAGCCCCCCCGCGAGCCGCACCGCGAGATGCTCGAAGGTCATGACCTGAAGTCCATGCCAGCGGTTCCGGGCCGCCTCCAGCCGCAGCTCCCGCATCCTGAGCCGGCTGTGGGCGACGACCGTTCGGCGCGGCGATTCCTCGATAATCACGTCACATGTCCCGGTCGCGGCAGGTTCACGGCGATGGTGTCTTCAACTGACAGGCAATTCCTCAACACACAAGTCCTCGACGGCAGGCTCATGCCTCGCGGAAGACGGTCGGCTGACGATTTCCGCTATCACGACCTACCAATAGCGAGAGGGACGGATCATCGCCAGCGGGCTCCGGATCGGTACGACCGGAACTGACGCATCGGTGAGGTAGGTATCCCCCGGTGTCCATCGCCGGAGATACCCGATGCTTCGCCCCTACCAGCGCCACCTTCTGTTCTCCTACCTCGCGAACGCCGCGAGGCGCCTCGACAGGCGCGACCCGGTCGCCGCCGACCTGGCAAGCTGGGTCGTCGACAACGCCCCCGTTCTCGACGACGAGAAACCGGGCGAGGTTGTCCGCCGGCGCCGGGGACGGCGGGAGAGGATGGCCGACCCCGGCGATCCCCACCTTACCGAGGACGGCTGGGCCGCCTTCCGCCAAACGCTCGCCGGCAAGGCGCGGAGGGCGGGAAGGCCGAAACCCGACCTGATGTCGCGACGCCTGCGGCGCCTCTCCGGAATCACCGAAACTTCCGCGACGGATATCCGCATCCTGGAGGTTCTGCTGCTCTACGAGACCAACCCGGTCATCGAATCGGTGGTCGACGACGTGTTCATGGGCGGGAGCCGCCGGGCCTGTTTCAACATGCGGGACTCGGCGCTCCCCTATTTTCTCGACATGTCGCATCGCGCGGTCGCCATGCGCTTCACGCCCGAGGCGCCGCTCGTCCGCTCGGGCCTCGTATCGGTCGACGATGACGGAGACCTCTCTCTCGTCGAGCGTCTCACCCGGCTGGCCAACCTGCCCGGCAAGGATCTCGGGATCAGGGACATCCTCCTCGGCGAGCCGGACCGCGCGGAGCTCGAATGGACGGATTTCGATCATGTCGCGGAGAGCCGGGATCATGTCGAGAACCTCCTCCGGGGGGCGCTGCTGGCTGGGGAAACGGGCGTCAACATTCTCCTTCACGGGCCTCCCGGCACCGGCAAGACCGAGTTCTGCCGGACCATGGCGGCGAGGCTGGGCGTGCCGCTGTTCAGCATCGGCGAGCGCGACAAGAGGGGCGGCGAGCCGAACCGCGTGGAGCGGCTCGGCGATCTCTCGCTCGCCCAGTGCCTGCTCGCGCGCGGCGGAAATTCCCTCCTCCTGTTCGACGAGATGGCCGATCTGCTGCCGGATCCCGGCTGGAACTCCTTTTTCGGCATGCATGGCCGCCATGCCGCTTCGGGAGGATCGAAGCTGTTCATGAACCGGCTGCTGGAGAACGCGCCGGTGCCGACGCTCTGGACCGCGAACACCGGAGACCACATCCCCGAGGTTCTCCTCCGCCGCATGAAGTTCGCCCTCGAACTGCGCCTTCCTCCGCCGCGCATCAGGGCGCGGATCTGGTCGCGCCAGCTCGCCCGCAACGACATCGAGGCGGAACCCGGCGATGCGCTCGCGCTCGCCACCGCCTTCGAGGCGCCGCCCGGCGTCGCGGCGGAGGTCACCGCCGCCGCACGCCTCACCGGCGGCGATATCGACTCCGTGCGGCGCGGCCTGCAGGGGCTCGCCCGCGCGCTCGGCTGCGAAAGGCCTGTCCAGGGCGTGCCGGTCCGCTTCGATCTCGCGCTCATGCAGTCGGATACGGATCTCGTCGGGCTCGCCGACCGGCTGACCGATGGTAACGAACGGCGCTTCTCGCTCTGCCTGCAGGGGCCTCCGGGCACGGGGAAGAGCGCATGCGTCCGCTACCTCGCCGACCGGCTCGGGCTGGAGGTCGTGCAGAAGCGGGCATCCGATCTCCTGTCTCCCTGGGTCGGGCAAACCGAGCGGAAGATCGCCGAGGCGTTCCGGGAGGCGCGCGACGAAGAGGCGTTCCTGGTCTTCGACGAGGCCGACTCCCTGCTGGCCGACCGGCGTCACGCGGTGCGGAACTGGGAGGTCAGTCAGACCAACGAGATGCTGACCTGGATGGAGAGCCATCCCCTGCCGTTCGCCTGCACCACCAACTTCGCCGACCGCCTCGACGCCGCCACCCTGCGCCGCTTCGTGTTCAAGATCACGCTCGACTACCTCGCTCCGGGCCAGGCGGCGTCGGCGTTCCGCGGGTATTTCGGTATCGACGCACCTCCGGAAATCTCGCAATTGGCGACCCTGACTCCCGGCGACTTCGCGGTGGTCCGGAAGAAGGCGGAAATCCTGCGATGCCTCGACGATCCGCCGACGCTTGCCGGCATGCTGCGCGAGGAATGCGACGCGAAGGAGGAGCGGCGGAGGCCAATCGGATTCCGTCCGTAGTCATTGCGCATTCCAACGGTGCCGCGTTCGCCACGGCTTCGGCACTGCCTATGCTGAACGTCCGATCGGGAAGTGGAGCAGAGACAATGCGGTACGAGCGGCTTGCCGACATCCTCCGCCTCGCGGTGCGCCTGCAGGGCGCGGGCGGGATGACACTGGACGATATCGGATCCGAATTCGAGGTCAGCCGGCGGACCGCGGAGCGCATGCGCGACGCGGTGGAGCACGCCTTCGGGCCGTTGGTATACGACGATGCGGACGACGGAAGGCGGCACTGGAGGCTGCGCTCGAACGCCCTGCGTGATCTGATCCGCATCTCCGCCGACGAGCTGGTCGAACTGGACACCGCCGCCTCGGAGGTCGAACGGTCGGGCCTCGACGAGCGCGCCGCATTGCTGAGGGACCTCGCCGGGAAGCTGCGCGCGCTGGCGGGGGAGGCGGAACGGCGCCGCATCGAGCCGGATCTGGAAGCGCTCACGATGGCCGAGGGGCTCGCGATGCGGCCCGGACCGCGTCCCCGGATCGAGCCCGGACTGCTCATGACCCTGCGGGAGGCCATCAAGGCGGGCCGCACGGTCTCCTTCCGGTATCTCAGCCGCATGACGGGACGGAAAAGCCGCCAGCATGTCCAGCCGCACGGCATCCTCTACGGCAGCAGGGCCTATCTCGTCGGCCGGTCCGACTGGACCGAGGACATGCGCTACTGGGTGCTTGCCAACATGAGCGAGGCCGCTCTCACCGCGGAGAGCTTCGAATTCGACGAAGGCTTCGATCTCGAGGAATTCGCCGCCCGGTCCTTCGGGGTGTTCCAGGAGGAGCCGATCGACGTCGCGTTGCGTTTCACCCCCGAGACCGCGGAGGACGCGGCCTCCTTCCTGTTCCACCCGGGACAGGAAACGGAAAACAACGACGACGGCTCGCTGACCGTCCGCTTCAGGGCCGGGGGTACCCGCGAAATGTGCTGGCACCTGTTCACCTGGGGAAACGCGGTGACCGTCGAGGCGCCCGAGAGCCTGCGCCTCGAAATCGCCGAAATGTGCTCCCGGCTGGCCGTACATCACCAGATCCGGCCCGACCCGGCCGGAGACCGCGTCTGACGCGTTGGCGACCGGGCCTGGCGCTCCGCGGCTCGATGGGAACGGACCACCCGCGGCGCCCCGCCCGAACCATGGAAGGGATGGAACGAAAATGGCGTACCAGGGAAGTCTTGACGGGCTCTGCGGCCCCTACGCGATCGTCAACGCCTTCGACCGATGCGGGCTGAACGAAGAATGGCTCGGGCAGGACCTCTTCAACATTGCCTGTCTCGCGATCGAGAGCTGGCCTCGCGTCCTCTGGAAAGGCACGGAATTCTCGCAGATGAAGACCATGCTGAAGGCATGCACGAAGGCGTCAAGAAAGGCCTACAGGGAGGCTGGAGAGGAATTCCACATAAAGGTGGAATACCCGTTCTCCGGCGCCAAAAGGCCCAGGTCGGATCGGGAATACTGGGTCCGGTTCGACGAGCTCTGCGCGCGCGAGGACGTCGTGTGCGGCATTCTCGGGATCGATCACCCTTACAGGCACTGGATCGCGTTCAGGAACAACGGGAAATCGCTCACCATGTTCGATTCCAGCGTCCGCGACGGGAGATGGCGGCTCGCAAAGAAGAAGATCCACGCCGGCCGCCGCAACCGGAAGAAATACCGGATCGACCGCGAGGACCTCGTGCTGTTTCGAGTGATCGGCGCGGATTGAGCCGTACCCGCTCGGCATATCTTCTTCTCCGCCGCCCGGTTCGACAGGTAACCCTGGAAGGAAAAATGAATGACCACAGTGCTGGACAGACGCAGATTTCTGTCCACCACGACGGCCTCCCTGCTTACCCCGGCCGTGGCGCCGTTCGCTTACCCTCGATCGGCAAGAGCGACCGATCCCTGCCATGCCGGCGTCAAAGCCCTCGTGTACCCTGGATTTCCCGGCCACCCTCGGAGGAGAAGGGGGGATTCCGATGTCTCCGGCCCCTACGTCGTGGTTTTCGGAACGGGTTCAGCAGGCATGGAGGCGCTCCGCCGATTGCCGTCTCTGTGGAAAGACGACCTGAGATGGGCTAGCGCCCGTCCCGCTCCGGAGAGCGTCCACGAATTCACCGCCAAGGTTATCGAGTCGTCAGACCAGTCTACGCCTGTCATTCGTCGCGGGACACAACCGGGACCCCACTGGATATTCGAACGGTCACCGATACACCTTGCGGTTCTTTGCTGTGCCTTCGACGACGAAGCGGCCTTCGCGCGCGCGGCGAAGCTCGCGGCATTCCTGAACGCGCACGCCATACCGACCGTTATGGTCGGGACAAGCCGAAATCGCCCGCCGGCTTCCCGTGGCGAACCGACCAATCCAGTAGCAGTCGACCTGGGTTCTCTGGAATATTTCCGGCTCTTCCAGATAATCGGGCCGGAGGCCGCGCGCCACGCCAATCACGTCAACGCCGGACGGAGCGCAGGTCGAGCAATCGCGAGGGCCGCAAACGTGTTCGTGAATTTCGTCTGGTCGGCGGGCCTGGTATCGGCTGGCCTGTTCGATCTCTACGACCAGCTGTTTCGCGCCAAGCGCGTGCGGGGCTGCGACCCGAGAATGGACGGTTGGCCGTACATTCCCGGTATGCACTCTGCAGGTCGTCCGAAAAAAGCGTCGGCTTCCGATTTTCGAACGGATCGCTGGGTCGTGTTTTCCCATGCAGTCCCCGGACATGCCGGCATGTCGAGTCTTCGCGACCGGGTGCATGAGTGTCTGCGGGACTGGCAATGGCGGCACCATCGCTGGAGCCCCGTTTGCCTGAGTGTAGGGAGCTCGGCGGACACGACGCTTCCGGAATTCGACGAAATGTGCCGGAAGATGACGGAGACATGTGACACCATCGTCGAGGACCATTGTCTGGGCCGCCAACGCTTTCACTCCGTGGGTCCGGACCGGTTGAGCGTCGAGCTTCTGGCTGTCCAGCTTCCCGGGCCTGAGGCGGCGATTGCCCACCTGGATCGCGATCACTGACGCCCCTGATGTGGAGCGCCAAACAATGTGTACCGCGAACCGCCTCTTCTGGATGAATCCGCACGACCTGGACCCGACGAATTTCGGCATTCAGATGTTGTTGCGTTAGAACGTCCAACGAAATCCGAAGGTAGCCTCACGCCATGGAGTATCGCCGGTTTTTCGCCGAGCTCTTGCCCCGACTGGACGCTGCCCGCCAGCTGGAACGCGAGTTCGACCGAAGGTTCGCCCATCGCTTCAACGTGCTCGACTATCTTCGCCAGGATGAGCTGGGCCTGTCCCGCATCGTCGCGGACTTGCTCGATCCCAAGGCGAGGCACGGGCAAGGAACCCTTTTTCTGGCGGCATTCCTGGGCCTGGATGGAGTCAGGGATGCTCTGCGCTGGCCCGACCTCAATCATTGCCGGATAGCAGTGGTCACGGAGAGACAGACCTCCGAAGGGCGTTTCATCGACATTTCGGTCGAGATCGTCGACGCGGAGGGAAATGCGTATTGCCTGGCCATCGAAAACAAACCCTACGCAGCCGATCAGCCGAAGCAGGTCGAGGATTATCTGAATTATCTGGAGACAGGCGGGTACGGTGAGCGGTTCCTGCTGATCTATCTCTCGCCCCACGGCGAGGGCCCCTCGGAGGAGAGTGTCCCTAGAGAATCGCTGGCAAATTGGAAGAACCGCTTTGCGATCATGGCTTATTCCGCGGGCGCGGCGGAAGGGGAGGACGAATTCGAGGGAAGGCGGTTTTCGGCCGTGCTCTCCGACTGGTTCTGGGAATGCCGCAGAAACTGCGAGGTGGACCGCCTACGCTGGTTTCTCAAGGACGCGGAGACCTTCTGCAAACAAACGTTCGGGGACCTGACCATGTCGAACGATAGCGAGAACACAGCCGTTCGGGAATTCGTCCTACGTGATCGTGGAAATCTTGAAACTGCCTTCGCCGTCCACCAAGCCTGGCCTGGCGTGAGAGACGAGCTGTGCCGGGATTTTCTTGAGCGGCTTCGTGAACATATCGAAACCGCCGTGCGGCAGGATCGCGAATTGAACGAATGCACCCAAGTTCAAGGTATCGTCGTCGGTTGCCATTATGTGAGTGCTGCCGCCTACGTGAACCAGGTTTGGCTCTTCAGGAAATCCTGGCGTCCATATCGCACCGTAGGTCCGTCCAGGACCAGCACGGCAATCATGATGGAGAACGCCAGCCGCGGCCCCTCCGGTTGGGGCGTCGGCGTAGCGTCTCCAATTTCCAGGAATGACATGGCGAACGACGACAAGAACCGGCGCGATCGCCTGATCGAGAAGTTTAAGGCAGAGTTTAACAAAGATCGCAGTACCGACTGGTGGCCTTGGTGGGTTCCATTGGACGCCCACAAGGGAGACTGGGATTCTCGGGCGCTTGAGTTGGAAGCGGAATGCAGGACCGGCGCCGGAGGCATCACCAGCTACTTTGTCGATCAATTCCTCGATGTCGCCAGGTGGGCGATTCCGATAATCGACGAAATAGAAGGAACTGGAGCTCACCGACGCACTTAGTCGTGGACCGCGTGATCCACGCCTATCCGCCTCATGATGCTCCGCCAACCCGGCTCCAGCGGTTCCGGATGGTCGCCCTTTCTTCCCATGTAGCTCTCCAACATCCGTGTGGGAGAACGATGGTAGTAGCGTGTCAAGGAGTGAACGGAAGTCGCGCAAGGCGCCCCGCGCGACGCGCGGCCGATCCGACTGGGTGGAGATCCCATGAGGCGACTCGGCGACCTTCGCCGATGGGTGGCACGCGACACGATGGGTCGCCGCCGGATCGCTAGCGCGTGGAATAAGCCCGAGACGGTCGACGAAGCAGGCTTGGCCGGCCAGCGCACCGGCGATGGCGTGAATCCGGTCCGCCCGCACCAACGGGGTAGGGACAGGGCCGGTGACACGAACGAGGCGACGAGGGAGGTGCAGCGGATCCGCGGGTGCGGTTTCCGGGGATGAACCGGGCCCGAGACGGACTCTGGACAGCAGCGGCGGGTTCCGGCTTTCCCCGCCGGCCTGAATTTCCCCGACTGGCGATCCCGGGATCGTGGAGAGCAGGCACCGCGCAGGTCGTTCGGAAGCATGTCTCAGGAGTAGCGTATGGCAATTTCGGGTTGATCGCCGATCAATGATCGGCACCAACAAGGAGCTGACACCATGGCGCTCGGCAACAAGAGATTTCGTCCCGTCGAGACCGCTCCGGAGTGGAGCGACGGCGTCTTCGATACCTGCGCGGAACTGGCCGGGCTTCTGGAGACGCACTCGTATCGGTTTGCCAGGACGATGCCCGGCGCGCCCCATTCCTACACCCTGAAGAGGACGTGGCAGACCGAGGAGGGATTCGTCGAGGCTCTCCGGAAGATGCGGGCCGTGGAGCGTATCGAGGAGTTCTTCAGGGGCTACTGGTATCGCCGCTTCAACGCGAACGGCTACAAGTACTGGACGATGGGGGCGAACCTCGACCACATCCTCGTCAATCGGGCCATTCACGCGCCTCTTTTCGACCCCTATACGGCCATCGCCGACTCATACGATCTAGCAGTCCACGAGGGGGAGGCCGATATCGATGGAAGCAGGCGCGTATATGATTCGCTGAATATCGCGCCCGGAATCGATATTCTCGACATCGGCTGCGGCACCGGGACTCTCGTCGACTTCCGCTTCAGGGACATCGATCCGGAGCGCTATATCGGCGTCGATCCCAGTCGGGGGATGCTGGGCGTCTTCGGAGACAAGCATCCCGATTTCCGCGGCCGGCTGGTCCGGACGCCGTTCGAGGATTACTGGCCGAAGCCCGGACAGAAGTTCGATCTCGTCGTGGCGCTGTTCGGCGCGCCATCCTATATCGGCGAGCCCGACTTTGCGTCCAGGAAGGTCCAGTGGCTTCTCAAGCCCGGCGGAACGGCCGTCCTCATGTACAACAAGAGGAAGCCCGGGGAGACGGATTTCTACCGGCGTCTTGGTATGGAGAGTCCCACCGCATACGGTGAGCCTGTGAGCGGCGAATTTTGGACGGCTCGGAGGGATAGCGATCCCGACTGGCTCACGCTCGTCGGCAAGAAGCTCGGCTGACTATCCGGTCATCCCTGCAGCTTCCGTCGCGGACCAGATCGAGCACACACCGGGTTAACCATTCGGAATTGTTTTCAGCACCTTATCCGCGATTCGCTCGATCTGTGCGGCGGCGTCGCTAACGACCTTTTCCCGTTCGACGCCAGTCTTGAGGCGAATGGGGACATATAGCCCATCGTCACGGGGTCTCACGTCCCTGAGGAGTTCGGGGAACGCCTTGAAGTGGCCGACAACCACGCCGGTCTTTGCTCTGAATCTCCACCATAAGGGGGAGATGCCCTCGTCACGCCATGCTTTGAGGTGAATCCCGAGCCGCGTCTCAAATTTGCCATGTGCGTGGATATTAAAGAAATGGCCGGTAGCGTAACGCTGGTAGCTCCATGTCAGCCCATCGGTGTCGGCGATTCCGCCGCGCACGAGCTCATCGATGATGTCGGCGGCCAAATCGACGTAGTTGATCAGGCGGCGCGCAGTTTCCTGGTCGGTGGCCTCATCGTCTCTAAGTGGCAGGAATGCCTCCAAATTCATCCTGCCTGCCAGCCCCCGTAGCTGGAGGATGTCGTCTCTGACGGTGTCGTGCTTCTCCGAACGGGCAGCGTCCAGCAGTCGCTCCAGTACGTATTCCCAACTCGTGACCGACATGGTCTTGCAGCCGACGCGGGCGCGCATCACGGTGCTCTCTCCGGGTGCGTCCGCCCATTCGAGCCCTGCTTCACCGCATCGATCCTTGAGCTCGCTCCAGACCGTAATCACTCTCTGGCCGGGAACGACGAATATGAGGGCGGACGGGGGGTCCTCCGGCAGTTCCTTGAGATAGGACACCGGTTGTGCGGGGGTAAGGGGGGCCCAGAACTTGTTTTCCACGAAGATCCGTACACGACCGTCCGTGTCGTGGATCGTCAGGTCCGGTTGGCCATCTTCATGCGCGAGTTCGGCCTCGATGCGCCCCGGCTCGAATTCGATATTCGCGTCTTGCAGTATTCCGACAAACGATCGGGCGATATCGGGGTTCGAATTCAGGATGTAAGCCAGAGCTCGCGTCGCGGCGGGCTCGCCTTGCTGCGCTCCAAGAACGACATGCGCCAATACGCTCACGAATCGCCTCCCTTGTCCGTCCGACGGCTGTCCTGTGGGCAGAATCGCACAAGCCTCCTCGCCCGTCCCCGTCACGATCGATGCGTGCGGACGAACCCGTGGCCAAGCTCGACATCGATCCAACCTCCAGCCCGTCCGCTTTCAGTTCTA
Organism: Alphaproteobacteria bacterium; assembly: GCA_022825235.1. GTDB lineage: Bacteria > Pseudomonadota > Alphaproteobacteria > TMED109 > TMED109 > VXPW01. Next base: position 42,048 of record JAJDYI010000071.1, read on the forward strand.
CCACCAGGTGCCAGAGCATGGGTGAAACTGGCGCGATCGCACTACACGCATCCGGAGATCGTCCCGATGCCAGGTGGCCGAATCCCTCGGCCCGGGGCACACTCATCCGCCCCCCTCGGGCCCAGGCTCCGAGGCTAGTCAACGGCGATCACGAGCCGGCGACCGTCCGCCTGCGGATCGCCTTGAGATACTCGCGTGCTGGACAGGCATTCTCCACCGCTCGTTTGAGTTCGCCGACGCCGCACGGATCCGCAATTCGCTCCAGCCTGCTCAATCCGACGCTTTTATGCCCGGTGGGAAGCAACCGCTCAGCGACAACAAAGAACCGCCATTGGGTAGCGTCTCGGTGGTCGGCCTCTTCGTCGGCTTTCCCGTGCCAGGCGAATACGTAGACATCGGCCAGCCGGCCCGGATGGGTCACCCAGGCGCCCCCATCCTTCGGCCAGTATCCCTTCCGCGGCCTGACGTCGAAGCCCGGATTGCGGCGCGGTCCATCCGCCTCGCGGTCCCAGCTCTGCCGTGCCGCCGACTGCTTGATCTCCAGCCTGGCCCCTGACGCAGCGTGCTCGCAATCCCAGGCCGCCCAGTCCCAGCCTTCCTCCGATGTGAGCCGCCAATCGGCGCCGAGTGCAGTCGCGATCATGCATTCTACGTAGTCGCCGCGCTGCACGTTGTTCATGATGCGCCGATCATACCGACGAATGAGCATTTCCAGGATGCGGTTGTGCATCGCGTCCTCCCCGGATACGAGCTCTGGTCCCGGACTTTTGGCCGCGGTCGACACCGAGTCGGCACGCGATTCCTGAGCAGATATTCTCGACTCGCTTCGCCCGGTCGACCGAGCGCGAGTCCTGCCCGCCGTGGAAATTGCCGCCGTGGAGACCGGCCTCACAAGTTCAGGCCGAGGGTCCCCTTGCCGGTTTCTTCCGCCGTCTCGGACCCCGTGCCGCCGCTGTCCTCGGCGACGCCGTCCGCCGCCGCCTCTCCACTCGGCACCACGCCCGGCGAAGGATCGGATGACAGCGCTTCCCCGGACGGCGCCGCGGAGGTTTCCGCCCCCGCCAACGACCACCGACCGTTGTCGGAGACGTACCTGCCTTGGTTCCGTCCCTTGGCCAACGCCACTCTGATCGATGCCAACTGTATCGAACGCTCGACGTCGCTGGCCGCGTGTCCGGCTATCTCCGCCGCCGTGGCGCCGGGATGCTCCCTGAGAACACGTCCGACGAAACGCGGCACCGAGCCTCGCGGCGCGCGTCCGCTCCCGCGGGAGGAGCGCTTCGGCGCTGCCTTCGCCCGGCCCCTCGCTCGCCTCGTCCTCGCCGGCGCCGGCCGGCCCTGCGCGGCGCCGAGGGCGTCCAGCAGCTCCTGCCTCGCGTCGGCTCGGCCTCGGGCGTAGGCCTCCGCCTCGATCTCCGCGACCAGCGCCGCGACCCTGTCCCCGACACTCGCCAAGTCCTTCGCCATCGTACGTCTCCCGTTCCTCGACCGACGCTGAAGCCGTGTCGCCACGGCATGTCCGCGTCAGCAATACCCGCCCGCAATATCCGTCGCAACCGAGCACCGGCCGCCGGCGATGCGGGCTGGCGGTAGCATCCTGGCCGACGATCGTGCGGTGCCTCCAACGCGGTCCGTTGAGGAAACACTACTGAACGGGCTTGCAGCGGGCGATCTCCCGATCTCCGTCGATAGCTGCCGCAGCGCCGCGACCGGTGTCGCCGCGGACCCCCACGTCTCTCCCTCGAAACCAGACGTCTGGCCGGCCCGGCGGCGGCGGTGCGGATCGGCTCTGGCACAACGCGCCCCGCCGCCAGGAAGCGGAGTTCGACCGTGAAGGGGGCGGCGGGCGGGTGTTCGGGAATACGGCGGACACGTTCATGGTGTATTTCTTCGACATCGGCCTTGCAGACGACCGATGTGCGGTATAGCGGTTCAAGGCGCCACGCACGGCAACAGGCAACAGGGTGCGCCAATTAACACAGGCTTGTAGGATATCCAGGCCGGACGGAAACGAGTGGCGCATGTTGCAGAGTTAGAGGGATTGCAATGGAAGACCTGACCCGAGACGCAGTTCTGAAAGCCATTGCGGACTTCGACGATAGGGGGTGCGACGATTTCTTCCGGCACTACCGAATTCAACCCTCCAGAAGCTACTTTATTCGCCACCAGGGTCAGGAATACGACATGAAGGCCATCACGCGAGTCGCACGTGGCCTGGTATCGGGGGAGAAGACGATCCACGCATCGCTCGGACATTCGGTTGAGGTTAAGCGACGGCTGGAAAGAGATGATCTCGACCTTAAGGTGGTCCATCACAAGAAGACATACGACCGAGCCAGCCGGGAAGGTCGCCGATTCTGGACCAAACAGAAGAAGGCAGAACGCGATCCACGTCTCGCAAAGGAGGCGATGAGACTGAATCGATGCCGACATGGCGGCTGGATCAAATGCGAAGCGTGTGGGTTCACGGACAAGGAGCGATCCATGTTCGATGCCCACCATCTGTCGCCTTTGGTGCTGGGACAGCGCGACAGTCTTGTGAGCGATCTCGCGGTACTGTGTCCGACCTGTCATCGCTGGGCACACTCCAAGGCCGGTGACAGGCTTCACCCCCTGCCCGTCAAGCAAATTCGCCGTGGGCGACGCAGAGCAAAGAAACGGAAGAGGCGTTAGGCGGACCACGGCGGCCCTCGATCCGGCCGACCGGGCTGAGGATCTGCCGTGCACCAACAAGAGCGAGAGGTGAGCCGCGAGCGGGTCGGCAGTAGCCCAATCACGAAAATCCGGGTCCGGGATCACGATGCGGGCGGTCATGCAAGGGAGCCGATAACCCGATGCGTTACCGCCGCCGCGCCCCGCGAGAAATCCCAAACAACATCGTGAGATCGGAGAATGAATATCCGGTCAAAGGGACTTGCTCCGTCGTGACTACGGAGCTCCCGATCAAGGGCCGTCATCGCGGCCTGATCGTTCAGTCCGGCAGTCGGGCTCCAGTTGTTGTAGATCAGCAACCAGTTTCTGTCGTGCTTCGCGAAACCCGGTCGGACGAACCTGTCGGCCTTTCGTCCCACGAAATAGAGCATCGCTTCGACCCAGTCGCGTTCCATCGAGCCGCCCGGGTGGGGATAGGTAGGAACGCGTCCCCTCGCGATATCCTCTATTTCCTGCACGGAACGCCTATTCTCCCCGGCGCGGTACCTGGGCACAAACCTGAAATCTTCTATCCCTTCGCGTTCCGAGAGGGCGTCGACCCTGGCTTCGTCCGTGGGAACCGCTTCTGTGATCTCTATTCCCGTGCGCCCGGATACGGACGAAAGGACAAGATCGGGCCGGTCTCCGGGGGTAACCGCAAGAGGGTAGTCGAGCAGGCCGGACTCGGAGACCGCCGCGAGAAAACGGCAGGTCACCCAGGTTTCGCCGTGCGCTGTAGTTCGGCCGCGTGATCGGGGCGGCACCTGCACATCATTTGCGTGCAACTCACGGACGAGGTCCTGGGGCGATGAAGCGCGAAACGGGCGCATTGTCAGGTGCCATTTACAGCGATAGCTGGACCGCAGTGAAGAGGATTACAGCGCGAATTGGATTTCAATGGTCGTTGACTGGCCACTTTCCGTTGTCTGGATGATGTTGTCCTCGACGCTTCCTTGCTGTCGCCAGAGCTTCCACATGGCTTCGCAAGCCATCGGCATCCTGTTGGGTTGGCTGCCGCGGACCACATTGCGATGCAAGTCGCGGGCGACAATCCGGGATGCCCTCCGGCCGGCACGCCGGTCCGCGGCCAGCATCCTGCGGAGTTCGTTGTCGAAGGCGTCCTGCGTGAATTCCGTAGCCTGAGCCGGCTGGACGGGAGTTTCCGGCCAATCGAGTTCACGAAGAACGTGACGGGGAACCTGTCCGTGGACGTCGAACGCCGTCTGGAGGCGTGCGTTCAGCCACCCGAACCCGTCGCTTGAAAGTCGGACGGCAGGCTGCTGCATGAGGGAACGGCGCGGGTTTGTGTTGCCGTCCCCACGGGCCGCATTCCGCTGGGTGGTGGCGAATGAATCGCTCCCCAATGTGTCCATCAACTGCGCGAGGGAAACGCCGTTTTCCATGGTGCCGGCGACGAATTCGGCATTGTGGATCCGAATGTAGCGTGGCCAGCGGGTCTTCCATGGGCGCAGCTGGATGTCGGCCTGGGTCGCATCGTCTCGGCCCTCTTGGTGTCTCAGTGCGATTGCGCGGCCGTAGACGCGGATATCCGGCCCCTTCACGAGTCGCGAAATAAACATGACCGCTCCTTCCTCGACGCCTGTGGGGCGCCCGCGGCCTGCTGGATAGGCGAGGGCCCAGTGACTGCCTCCTCTTCTGATTTCTTCGATGGTAGGGCAGTCGAGAGGGACGCGATCGTTGCCCTCGCCGCCGAATTTCACGAACGCCTGGGGCGGGTCGGTGTAGGCCAGCGGCGTGCCGGGGACGGGTGTCGGCTCGAACCCCGCCTCGGCTCCGAAATCCCCGAGGCTGCGTGATGGAGCGGGCGGCCCACCCGACGCTCGATGGTCCGCTAGCGTGGCATCCCAGCCGTCGAGCTGTTGCCGCTCCAGGTCGGACCCGGCGAGCGGCCACAGACTCTCGAAATAGGCCAGGCAGCGTTCGATCGCGGCGGGATCTTCGGTGACAATTCCGAACTCCCGGTTTGTCGAGAGACCGGCACCAGTGAGGTTGGCGGAGGTCACGATCGCCCGGCTTGTCCCGAATACGTAGAGCTTGGCATGGAGGCCGCGGATACCACGGACCGCGGCGCCTGCGTCGAGGAGCAGTCGCAGGGCACCTATATCGCTCACACCGTCAGCGAAATCCGCGAGATTGAACCGGGTGATCACCTGGAGGGAAGCAGGCCGCGGTGTGAGGATCCGGTTGAGAGCGCGGGCCTTGATGAACGGACACACGATCCGAAGCTCACCGGAATCGTGACGAAGCCCGGAGATGAACTCCGAGTCCCACCCTCGGTCGACCAGACGAAACGTCATGGCGGTCTCCTCACCTTGACGAGGATCGCGGGCGTTTATTCCCGGGAAGCGGTCAGCACGATTCAGTTTCCAGTAAACGGTCCTGCATCGCACGTACTTCCTTGTTCAGTCGCTCGACCTCTTGGCGCGCTTGGCTTGGATGCGTTCGTCACGCTTGCCCGCCTCGCCGGCAAGGGGGTGGCGCTCTCGGACATGCGCGCGGTGACGGGCGTGCGCCCCGGCTCCTGCCCCTCACCGATACCGCCGGCCCCATCTTCGTCCCACAGATCATCGTCCGGGCTTCTCCGACCCGCCCCGCGCCGCCGAGAGGGGAGGTCCGGCCGTGAGCGGGGCGGCGGTCGGGCGTCCGGGGGAGGGTGTCCGACCGTCGATTTCCCTCATCGACACGAAGGAGACGGCACCATGACTGCAGCCATGGCGATGCCCGGCAACACGGCGGAGACGTTCCTGGTTCATTTCTTCGGCACCGGCCTGGCCGACGACCGCTATGTGGTCGAGCGGTTCCGAGCCCGCGCGGACGGCGACATCGTTCCCGCCCCAGCCGATGCGCTCGTGGCGAAGGGCCGGCGCAAGACGAAGCGCACCACCGCCACGCTGAAGGCGGTCCGGGAGATGAGGCCCGCCTGCACCGAAATCATCATCTGCACCGGCCTCAAGACCCGCGGCGGCTGGCAATTGTGGGGTTCGATCGCGGCCGGGGTCCTGTGCGACCGCAAGCAGAAGGGCTGACCCGCCCGCTTCCCTGGACGTCCTGCCGGCCCGCGTTCCTCCGCACGACAGGCGGGGGAGGCCGCCGGCCGGGCGTCAGCCATTTCGATTCTGTTGCCAATGGAGAGCGCCGATGGCCTACAAGGACATCGAAGTGCAGCGCGCCCGCGACCGCGAACGGTTCCGGAAGCGCACCGCCGACCGTATCGCCGCCGGGCTCTGTCCCCTCTGCGGCGACCGGCCTCCGGCATCGGAGCGCCGCGCCTGCGACCCGTGTGCCGCCAGGCGCAACAAGGCGAGCCGCGCCCGCGACGCCCGGCTGCGGGCCGAGGGCAAGCCCAGGCGGGACCCGGTGAAATCTCGCGCCTATGAGCGCGAGCGTACCCGCCACGAGCACGAGCGGCGGAGCGCGCTGGGCCTCTGCACCCGCTGCGGCAAGGCGCCTGCCGCCCCCGACCGTGCGTCCTGCGAGCCCTGCCTGGAGAAGCGCCGCGCGTCGGACCGTGCGAAATACGCCGCCGGCAAGGCTGCCGGCCTGCCTTACGGGGGTGCCAATGCCGAGGCCAAGCGCCGTGCTGCCCGCACCCGCAGCAAGAAGCGCCAGAAGGCGCGTCTCGACGCCGGGCTCTGCATCCGCTGCGGGCACAATCCGCCCGCCGACGGCGGCATCACCTGCGCGCCGTGCCGCGACAAGCGCCAGGCGGCGGAGCGCGACCAGTATGTGGCGCGGCGCGCGGCCGGGCTCTGCGTGCGCTGCGGCGGTCCGACGATCGACGGCCTGTCGCGCTGCGCCCCCTGCGGCGCCATCGAGGACGCGCGCCACTCGCCCGAGCGCAAGAACGCGCAGTCCCGGCAGCGATATGCCAGACGGAGAGCCGCCGGCCTCTGCACCGATTGCGGCGCGCCGTCCCAGGGGGCCAGTCGTTGCACCCCGTGCGCGGAGCGTTCGTATCACCGCTCGGCGTATTTCAAGGGCATCCCGGTGTGGGACCCGAGCTGGACGGTGATCGAGATCGCCACCGGCGAGCCGCTCGGCACCTTCGACAGCGAGGCCGACGTGGCGCTCTGCCTCGCCTTCGCGAAGCTCGCCCGCGACCAAGTGGAGGTGCTGCACGACGCCTCGCCGATGAGCTCGTTCACGAGCTGGACCTGACCGCCGCCAGACGTCTCGCCGGCCGGACGCCCGCGAGCAACCGGCGCGGCGGGGGGCTCTCCGCTGCGCTGCCGGCCCGCGGTCCGCCGCCGTCCATACATATCGCCGGCCGCTCGTCCGCCGCCCCGGTCCAACCCAAGGAGCACCGCGCATGACCGCCTGCATTCCCGACGAGCCCACCTATTGCTTCTGCCCGGTGAGCGATGCCGACGGCGAGCCGCCGCAGATTCGGATTTTCGTCGAGGGCCTCCCCTTCGCCGTCCCCACCGCGCTGGTCGCGCTGAGCCAGGCCGATGGGCTCGCCGTGTGCGACCGGATGAACCGGGCCCTCGGCCTCGACCGTGCCGCCTGGATGGCGCTGGCCGCGCGCTGCCTGCGCGCAGCCAGGGCAGGCAGCACTGCCATCCATTAATCGCCGCGCCGCCGGTCCCCTCGCCCGCGGTCCGGCGCGGGGCGGCCGGCCGGGAGGTGGAGGGGAGCTTTCGCAGGGGGCGTGTCCGGCAGGACGGCGGGAGGGAGTTCCGCCGCGCCGATGCCGGGCCGGGCAACGGCAGAGGAGTTCCCCGCCATGTTCCAGTCCGACCATTCCCCCGACCTTCCCGCCGGCGTCATCGCCGAGCTGGGCATCGACCCGGCGGCCGTCCGCGAGGCGATCGAGGACGCGCGCGCGAGGCGCTGTCCGGATCGCCCGGCGGTCTACCCCGAGCGCAGCTTCGCCCGTCTCGTCCCGGAGCCGGCGGCGGGGGGTCTCGGCGAGGCGGCGCCGGACGAGCCCTGGGATCCGGCAGCGGC
>JAJDYI010000014.1 GCA_022825235.1 Alphaproteobacteria bacterium
CGTCCGCTGCTCGACCCGATCTTGCGGGAGATCGCGACCGAATCGGAATCACACGATGCCCGCTACTGGGTTGAGCGGCTTGCTCCGCATTCCGAGTCGGTGATCCCCCAAGCGCTGGACGGGCTCGTTCGGCGACAGATTCTCGACCTCCACCCGGGCGATTTCTATACCTTCACCAAGCGCCAGCGGCAGGGCGACGCACCGCTAGAAGAAGACCACCTAGCGGGCGAGTTCGTAAAGGCCCGGCTGACTAGGATCATCTTCGCGGACGAGATTCCGGGGCCGCGCGACGTGATTCTGACCGGCCTCGTCAACGCTTGCCACGTGTTCCATCTGATGTTCCAGATCGACGAGGAGGCGGAAGAACGGATTGAATTCGTCACCAACATGGACCTGATCGGCCAAGCGATCGCGTCAGCGGTGGGCCAGAGCATCGTCGCGCCCGCGCTTCGCCGGCCCTCGCTGACCAAGCCGATTCCAACCGTGTCCCTGCGTGATCTGGTGTTCAACCGCGAGCTGCGGGAGGGCAGGCTTCCGGCAGGGTTCGCCTATTTGGCCAACAAGTACGGCCCAGTGTTCGAGCTCCGGCTCCCGTTCCGCAAGAACGTGATTTTCCTGGCAGGGGTGAAGGCAAATGAATGGGCCCATCGGATGGGGCGGGTGTACTTGCGGTCGAAGGAGTACTTCGAGGGCGTCGACAAGGCGTATGGCGTGTCGCGCTCAATGCACTCCATTGACGGTGCCGATCACTTTCGCTTTCGCAAGTCGTTGCATACCGCCTACTCTCGCAGGACCTTGACCAGGCGTCTGGACGAGGTCTACGACTTGGCCCGCACGCACATGGCGAGTTGGGACGTCGGCACCACGATGCCGGTGCAGGTGATGCTGCGACCGTTTGTGAACGCGCAGACATCGCCGCTCCTGGCCAACATTGACACCCAAGCCGAGATTGTCGAAGCGCTCGAATACAAGGTACGGGTGCTCCATGTAGGCATCATCAAGTCGATGCCGTCTTTCATGCTCAAGACCCCGTCGATGCGCCGCCGGGCGAAGGCCATGCAACGGATCGTAGACCGAATGCAAAGGACGCATACGGCCGGGCAGCGGGCCGGGATGCATGAGGATGTGGTGGACGCGTATCTGGCCCTGCATGCGTCTGATCCCCAATTCCTGCCCGAATCGGACCTGTCGCTGCCGTTGGGAGCGATCTTGATGACCGCCATGTACATGGGCGATCAGCTCGGCTTCACCCTTTACTGGTTGCTGCAGAATCCCGAGTTGTACGAGCGAGTCACGGCCGAAGCGGACGCATTGTGGGCCGAGGGCGATCCCGGCGAGGATGACTTCAGTCGAGACCGGATCGACGTGACCCACCGAGTGCTGATGGAGACGCTGCGGATGTCGCCGATCGTGCCCATGTCGATGCGCACGGTGATGAATACCTGCGTGGTGGAGGGTTACGAATTACCGGTCGGGGCGCAGCTCGTGATTGCGCAGACAGCCACGCACTACTCGGAAGAGGCGTTTCCGGATCCGTGGAAGTTCGACATTGACCGCTACGCGCCCCCGCGAAACGAGCACATGGGCAGAGGCTACGCGCCCTTCGGTCTGGGCACCCACTCATGTCTCGGGAGCCGCTGGGCCGACTTGCACATTGTGATCAACCTGCTGATGCTCACGCACTACTTCAAGATCGAGCTGGCCCGCCCCTACAAGCGGTTGCCGATGGACCCGTTGCCCTCACAGTCGCCCAGCAACAGACTCAAGTTCAGGCTCGCTGAGCAGCGGCACGAAATTCGAGCCTGAGTTCGCTGCGCCCGCTCCTCCAGCGCCCGGTCTGGTCAATGAATCGGGAATTGAGCCTTTCGCTATGGAATCTCCTGTCGACGGACGACCTCACACCGTACGGGTGATCACGGGAGCAAGCGGGCACATCGGCGGAGTCCTCGCGCGGGCCCTGGCCGACCGGTACGGGCCTGGTCATGTCCGCGCGATTTACCGGGAACGTCGAGGCACGGCGGCGGACCTGGATATCGCATGGGTCAATGGCGACATCCTGGACAAGGAATCGCTGATCGCCGCCTTCAAGGGCGCGGAGACCGTGTTTCATCTGGCCGCGCTGGTCTCGATCGATGCCGTCAGGGCGGAGGAGTTCCATCGCACGAATGTCCTGGGCACGCGCAACGTCGTGGAGGCCGCCCTGGCCTGCGGTGTGCGGCGCCTGGTCCACGTTTCCTCGATCCACGCCTACGACCAACACCCATCGGACGAAGTACTTGATGAGAACCGCCGTCCTGCGGATGGCCCCCGCCACGGCCCCTACGACCGCTCGAAAGCCGCCGGCGAAGTGGAAATTCGTCGGGGCATCGACCGCGGCCTGGACGCGGTGATCCTGAATCCGACCAGCGTGATCGGCCCCTACGACGGCGGGCCGTCCCCTATGGGGCAAGTCTTTCTCGACCTCTACCGCAGACGGATTCCCGCGCTGATTGCAGGCGGCTACGACTGGGTAGACGTGCGGGATTTCGCGGCGGCCACGGTGGCCGCCGAGACGAAGGCGAGATGTGGCGAGAACTACATCGTCTCCGGCCACTGGCACACCGTGCGCGAATTGGCCGAGCTTTCCCAGCGGACGACCGGGGTCGCCGCGCCCCGTCTCCAGTTCCCGTTGTGGGTCGCCCGGTTGTGGGCGCCCTGCCAGGTCGTCCTGGATCGATGGCGCGGCCGGCGGCCGCTCTACACGCCGGTGGCCGTTCGCGTCATGGCCTTCGGCAACCGGCAGATATCCAGCGCCAAGGCGCAGGCGGAGCTCGGCTTCCAACCGCGCCCTCTCGCAGAATCGGTCGAGGACACGTATCGCTGGTTCGACGAACACGGCATGCTGGGTTAAGGGGCGTTACATGACCGAGGAACGACTGCACGGGATCTTGGTATGGGCCGTCCTCGCGATGGCGGTCCCGACGTTCCTGTACCTGTTCCGCAGCGCTGCACCCTACGGGCGCCACTACGCGGGCGCGGGCTGGGGGCCGCACATTTCCACCAGGCTCGCGTGGGTCCTCATGGAACTGCCGGCGCCCGTGCTCTTCCTCGTCGTCTATCTCAACGGCCAGGGCGCGTTCCAGATCGTGCCGCTGCTGTTCCTGGTCATGTGGCAGGGCCACTATCTGAACCGGACGTTCGTCTATCCGTTTCGCGTCCGGGCACGCGGCAGGAAGACGCCCCTGCTGCTGGTCGGGTCCGGCTTTTTCTTCAATGCGATCAACGCGTACATCAACGCCCGCTTCATTTCGGAATTCGGCGAGTACGCCGCGGATTGGCTCGCCGACCCCCGCTTCCTGATCGGGGTCGGGATTTTTCTCGCCGGACTCGCGCTCAATCTTCACGCCGACAACGCCCTCAGGCGCCTGCGCCGGCCCGGCGAGACCGGCTATGCGATACCGCAAGGCGGCGGGTTCCGATTCGTCTCGTGCCCGAACTACCTCGGGGAAATCCTCGAATGGCTGGGCTGGGCGGTTGCGACTTGGTCGTCGTGCGGTCTTGCATTCATGCTGTTCACCGTCGCTAATCTTGCTCCAAGGGCGCGGAGCAACCATCGGTGGTATCTGGAAACGTTCAGCGATTATCCGGCGCGTCGCCGCGCGCTGATACCCGGCATCTACTGAGACCGGAGAGCCTGATCGGGAATTCCTGACTAGACGTGGCCCTTGCCTGCGATGTGGTTTCGACCCTGCATCGTACTCTTTATAGGGGACCTGACGGATGCGGCATGGGGCCAGGTTGCGGAGCTGGTGCCGGCACCGTTGTGGCGGCCGGCCCGTTTGTGGTCAGAAGGTCGAGACCATGTCACAAGAATCCCCGTTGCCGTGCCCCCATCTTTCCGGAAATGGAGGAAGTCGTGACCGGCACTAATCCGTCTCCCGTCACCAAGCAGCGCCAACGGCGGGGCTTTGTGCGTGTCGAGGTTCAGGTCCGGAAAGAGGACGCTTCGCTCGTGCGGGACGTCGCCACCGCGCTGGTCGATCCCGAGCGAGAGACAGAGACACGCGCCATTCTGCGCGAGAAGGTCGCCGCGCCGTGCTCCGGCGGGCTCAAGGCGCTGCTGGCTTCGGCACCGCTCGAGGGAATTGATCTCGAACGTCCGCGCAATCTCGGGCGTGACGCCGCCTTGTGACCTTCCTGATGGGGCCGGTGCCGACTGCTCGTGGCGTTGCCCGCAAGCCTTGCTGCACCCGATTGTCGGGGTAGCGTTTCGCCTCGAACGCATTGACCGTGGACGGGCGGCTTGCGTGCTTGCTTGTTGCGTGTATGGTCGTTTGACGTCGCCGAGCCGTTGTCGTCTGCGTGGCTCCCCGCGAGAGCAGGTAGTCAGGTCGCACCTCCGGCCGTGTCGATGTCTTCAAGAAGCGTTGCTTGGAGCGGTGCTTCGATCCAACTGTGGTGGAAGGACGTGATCGTGGCTACTGGTACCGTCAAATGGTTCAACGCAAATAAGGGATACGGATTTATCCGGCCGGAGGATGGCTCCGAGGATGTATTCGTGCATATCAGCGCCGTGGAGCGGTCCGGCCTTTCCACGCTGACCGAAGGACGCGTGGTGTCCTACGAGCTTGTGGAAGGCCGGAACGGCAAGATGTCGGCCGAGCACCTCGCGCTGGCCGACTAGGTCCACACCGGAGCGGCCAGCGGCCGCCCCGCCCGCATCTCCTGAACGTTCGGACCCGGCCAATCGGTCGGGGCCGGTGCTTGGCGCGTTCGGGCGCATGGTCGAGCATCGACTGACGTGGGCGCCGGAAAGGGCGTCAGCCGTCATGACAAGGCGTGTCGCTTCCGGCATCTCCTGACTGCCGGGTCGTGCGCTTGCCATGACCAAGGTCTCGAAGCTGCGCCGGCAGGATCCAGGGACCCGGAATACCGGAAGACCTACGACGAAATGGCGTCGGGGTTTGCTCCGGCCCAAGCACTGATCGAGGCCCGCACCGGCCGAATGCGAAACCTTGCAGGGTGCAGGCGGCAACCTGTGCGGGCACCCGGCGAACATTCGTCAGGGAATTAGCGGCCTGCCAGCTGCAGCCACGCCCAGAGCAGGCCCATCATGACGGGCTGGTGCAGCAGGTAGTAGACGAGGCTGTTGCGGCCGAGGAAGCGGACCAGTCGCCCGGCGCGGCCCTCCAGCCTGGGAATCGCCAGTACGCGCAGTGCGCCCGCCTCGTGCGCCCATTTGGCGGCGCCGATCCCGAAGAGAACCGCGGCCAGCCAGGGGAACACCGGGAAATAGTCGCCAGAGACCGGGGTGACGGCGGACAGGCCCGTCCAATGCCAGATGGGCGCGTCCAGCAGCTGGGTCTGCACCGTTTCGTTGAGGACCAGGATCGCCATCGCCGTGGCGGTCGCCAGCCACCAGGGAGCCCGCACGAAGGCCAGGCCGGCGATCCCCGCAAACGCGATCAGGTGCAGGATCCCGAAGAAGATGAACGCCTGCGGCGTTGCGAACCAGGTGACGACGGTGATGGCCAGCGCCGCCAGGGCGATCCAGGCCAGACGCCTTGCCCAGCGCTTCCAGTTGAACCCGCCCGCGTGCGCGAGATACAGGCTGGCCCCGGTCGCGAACAGAAATGTGATGGCCACTGCCTTGGCCAGGGCCCACCAGTGGAATTGCGTCGTGTAGCCAGGCTCCCGAAGACCGAAGAACATGAGGTCGTAGGCGAAATGGAACACGGTCATCCCGATTAGCGCGCCGCCCCGCAACACGTCCAGCAGCGGAATCCGGGGGATGCCCGGGGCGCCGGCCGGCTGTGCGCCGGCGAGGGGGCGCTGCGCTGCGGCCCGGTGCGTCGAACGTCCGGGTTTTCGCGATTTCGACTTCGATGCACGCGATGCGCGTCTTCGAGCCATGCGGCCTTGCCCCCGGCAGGATCGCCCGTCTCTCCGTCCATTCGGCATGCCCGTGCCCCGCGCAGCCAGAGGACGCGTCATCGCCTGACGAGCAGCAGACGACCTTGATGCCAATCGCCGGCATATCTTAGCGTCGCGTTCGCACGCCCCGGCACCCGTCGTGCCGCGAGACGGCCGTTGTCGAGTGGCGACCGGCCGTCCGTGTCCCGTCGGTGCGACTCCCGTCCCCGTCTTGCGACGCTTGCCGGCATCCATGGGACGTTCGCGGATATCATCGGCGCCCCCGAAGTGGGCAGCCAGCGTCTACTGGGTTGGAGGGCAGCGTGAAGTATCGCCGATTGGGCCGCACCGGTCTCGAGGTATCGGAAATCGTCTTCGGCGCGGGCTGGGTCGGGGGCGTCCTGATCCATCACGATGCCGACATCGGGCGCGAGGCGCTGCGTCGGGCCCGGGCCGCGGGGATCAACTGGATCGACACCGCCCCGTCCTACGGCGACGGTGTTTCCGAGCGCGCTCTGGGCACGCTGCTGCCGGAGCTGGAATGGGATCCCTACCTCTCGACCAAGTTCCATGTCGATCCGGCGAGTGAACTACCGGTCCACGAACAGATCGGGCGCAGTGTCGCAGCCAGCCTCGCGCGGCTGGGCCGGACGTCCGTGGATCTCCTGCAGCTGCACAATCCCCTCGGGGCGGAGAGCGGCTCGCGCCGCCTTGCCGTTGACCGGGTGCTGGAACCAGGTGGCGTGGCGGACGCGTTGGACGACCTGAAACACCGCGGCGTGACCCGGCACGTGGGTTTCACCGCCAACGGCGATGCGGCCAGCCTCGAGCGGATGGTGGCAAGCGGGCGCTTCGACACCGCGCAGGTGTACTACAACCTGCTCAACCCGAGTGCCGGGCGGGTGGTGCCGGCCGGATGGTCGGCCATGGATTTCGGTGATGTCCTTGCCCGTTGCGCGGAACACGACGTCGGGGCGTTCGTGATCCGCGTGATGGCGGCCGGCGTGCTGGCGACTCCGACCCGGACGGGCCGGGAGATTCCCATGTACGAGAGTGCCGACATGGCTTCCGAGGAAACCCGGGCCCGCGCCGTCTGGGCGGCGATCGAGGATGAACCGGGCAGCCGGGCCCAGGCCGCCATCCGGTTCGTGCTGGGCGATCCGCGGGTGGGCGGCGTGCTCGTGGGCCCGCACCTCCCCGAGCACGTGAGCGAAGCGGCGGCGGCCGTCGACATGGACCTCTTCGCGCCCGGCACCGAGACGGCGCTCGCGCGGCTGTACGCGAACGACTTTGGCCGCCTTTCCTGACCTGGCGCCGGACGTGTCGGTCCCGCGTTGCACATCGTACTCGAGCTTCCTGCAGGGGTCCCGCGCCACCACCATGCGATGCCTGTCTTGGAATCGGGCAGAGAGGGGCAAGCGGATTCCCGGCGCGACTGGCCGGGCCGGCGCTCGTCGATCACGGCCGGTGCGCGCGCATCACTTGGCTGACCGCCGGTTGGCAATCCGCGTCCTGAGCTCAGCGGGCGGCGTGATCGAACACCCAGGGCCCCCCTTAACCTCTTGAACCTCTTGGTCCCAGCTACGACCGCATCCGCGTCACGGGCCGCACGAAGTTCTGCGACAACCTGGTCAAGATCGGTCCCGAATAGCGTGGCGCCGGGTCGGAGCGCCACGTCATCATCAGTGATCGCCGGGCCGTCATGCTTACCGGAATTGATCAGCCGCTTTTCGACCTATGGCAAGATTGTGAATGCTATTTCGATTTTGATGAATGATTTTCGGCGAAATCGTTGTATGGTATATTTCGACAGAATATGAACAGATCGTATTTTTTTCGACTAGCGTGAAGGCATTTCGACCGATGGAGCTGAATCGCGAAACGCCTCCGACATTCCAGGATCGCCTGGTCCCGAAAGAGACAAGGCTGGCAGGCTGGGCTGCGCTGGTTCATGGCCTCGGGATGGCAGCCCCGGTCCGGGCCGCGAGCGCCGTTGCCGACGGCTACATCAAGGGCAGCAAGCGCGGAGAAGACGGCTGGACCGTTTTCGACAAGCGGTACTGGCCGGGCCACCACGTCATGGATCATGTCAGTTTCGCCCTCCGCCATGAGTGGCTCGACCCGCTCGTGCTCAAACGTGTGTTCGACGCCACGGACCCGGACACGATTTCGGCCTTCGTGCGCGATGCGCCGACCGGGACGGTCACCCGCCGGGTCTGGTTCTTCTACGAAACGATGACCGGCCGGCGACTGCCAATCGAGGACGCGCCGACCGTGACAGCCGTCGACGCTCTCGACCCCAAGAGTTACGTGACCAGCCATGCAGCGCTATCGAAGCGCCACCGCGTGCGGGACAACCTGCTTGGCACGGGCGGCTATTGCCCGGTCATTCGCCGCACCGAGGCTCTCGAAGACCATCGAAAACGCCGCCTCGCTGACAAAGCTGCAGAAACCGTAGGCGGATCCAGCCGACAACTGATCTCCCGGGCCGCGAGCTTCCTGCTGCTGGCAGACAGTCGTGCCAGCTTTGCGATCGAAGGCGAGCGCCCGCCGCGCAGCCGGCTTGAGCGCTGGGGTCGTGCGGTCCTTCAGGCCGGCAAAAATCGACTGACACTCGAAGAGCTCAACCGCGTGCACGGCGTCTTGATCGAGGATTCCCGCTTTGTCCGGGCTGGCCTGCGCCCTGATGGCGTGTTCGTGGGCGAGCGCGATCGAAACGCCGATCCCCTACCGGAATTCATCGGCGCGCGACCGGAAGATCTCCCTGCCCTGCTGGATGGCCTGCTCGCGGCCAATATGCGGATGACCGAGAGTGCGATCGATCCGGTGCTTCAGGCAGCAGCCACAGCGTTCGGCTTCGTTTATGTCCACCCATATCAGGATGGAAACGGCCGCCTGCACCGCTGCCTGATCCATCACGTGTTGGCGGAACGCGAATTCACGCCGCCGGGCATGATCTTTCCCGTTTCCACGGTGATGCTGGATCGGATCGATGAATACCGCCGCACGCTGCAAGGTCATTCCGGGCCGCTCATGCCTTTCATCGACTGGCGGCCGACGACGAACCGGAACGTCGAGATCCTGAATGATACGGCCGACTTATACCGGTATTTCGATTGTACGGCTGAAGCCGAGTTTCTGTATGCCTGTGTCGCCCGCGCCGTCGAACACGACCTGCCGGAAGAGATCGATTATTTGCGCCGCCACGACGAAGCGCGGCGGCGCATCATGGAGACGGTGGAAATGCCCGACGGACTGGCGCAGGACCTGATCATGTTTATCCGGCAGAACAGCGGCAAACTGTCGAAAAGGCGTCGCACGAGGGAGTTCGCGGCTCTGACCGATGAAGAGGCGGCGGAAATCGAGACCATTTGCGGAGAGGTCTTCGGCGATGGCTGACGCAAATGGTTCGCTACCGATTGTGCGGACTGGACCGATTACCTGAAAAAGGTGGGGCTTGATCCGTCGGGTATGCAGGACAGCAGCGCCAATCGACCGATAGCCTCGAGCCGTTCAGACACCTGAAACACACGATCGTCGACGTCGCGGCGGGACTTCGACATGAGGTGTCTCGAGGCGCCGAAGCACAGGCGTGCCCGTTGCTGGCCGGGACCAGCCGGTGCGCGTGACGCGGTGACGTGCGCCGGTCTGATCGAAGCAGTTCCTCCGCGTTACATCGTCGGGCCGCCAATCATGGGATGGCCGCCAGCCGAGCCGGCTCCGCCGGCGGCGCCTACAATGCAGCGGTCGAGACCGACCGATGGTGATCTGGTTTCATTTGGCGACAGCTACCCTGGCACTCGGACTGGGGACCGCGAACTTGGCGCTCGCCAAGGGCACGCCACGTCATCGCGTCGTCGGCTGGATATGGATCGCAACCATGGCGTTCGTGACGCTGTCCTCGTTCTCGATCCGGGAACTCAATGCGGGCCAGTTCAGCTGGATCCACGGGCTCACGGTGTGGACGCTGATTTCCATGGCGGTCGCGCTCTTCTCCATCCGTAGGGGCTGGGTGCGAATGCATGCGGGCTTCATGGTCGGCACGATGGCAGGACTCCTGGCTGCGGGCGCGTTCGCGCTCATGCCCGGACGCTTTATCAGTCGTCTTTTCGGCGTCTGAAGCTGCCCGGGCCCCCTCCCGGCCTGTCGGCTGCGTTCGGGGCCGTGCCCAACGTCCGCCACTGCGCCAGCGCGCCTCCAGGTTCTGCCATTTCGGCCCGTGGTCTGCCAGCTACCCGGATCACACGCCGTGGGACATGCTTTTGCTGGCTGCCCGAAGCGGTCGGACGCGCGCGGGATCGACGGTTCCTGCAAGATCCCGAGACCGGGACGACGGGCAGGGCGGCTGCACGCATTAACCTGTCGGCTGCCATGCAGGCCCGGCACGGACCGTCCATCGCCAGGAGAGCGAGCTCATGAACCTGCCCGAACCGTCAGCGATCCGGCGCGTGAGCATCATCGGCGCCGGGACCATAGGGGCCTCCTGGGCCGCCTATTTCCTGGGGCGTGGGATGGAGGTCCGGGCGTGGGACCCGGCCGCCGGCGCGGAGCAGTCCCTCCGTGCAACCGTCAGCGGGGCCTGGCCGGTTCTCGAGGAGCTTGGCCTGGTTGTCGCCGACGCCGACCCGGGTCGTCTGCAGTTCCATGCCGACCCCGCGGGCGCCCTGGCCGACGTTGAGTTCGTGCAGGAGAGCGCCCCGGAAGAGCTGGAGCTGAAGCAATCGCTGTACGGGGAGATCGACGCCGCCCTGCCGGCCAATGCCGTGCTCGCGAGCTCCACGTCCGGTCTGCTCATGTCGAAAATGCAGGCCGGCTGCGCGAACGCTGCCCGGTTCGTGGTGGGGCACCCGTTCAATCCACCCCACCTGATCCCGCTCGTGGAAGTGCTCGGTGGTGCCGAAACGGACCCGGGCGCGGTGAACTGGGCGATCGACTTCTACAACGCGCAAGGAAAAAAGGCGATCCGGCTCAATCACGAAGTTCCCGGCCACCTGGTCAACCGGCTGCAGGCCGCGCTGTGGCGCGAGTGCGCTGCGGCCGTGCTCTCGGGGCTGGCGAGCGTGGAGGACGTCGACATCGCCGTGAAGTATGGGCCCGGGCTCCGGCTCGGCGTGATGGGCCCCTTCGAGATCTGCCACCTGGCTGGAGGGGTCGGCGGCTATGCGCATTTTCTCGATCACCTGGGTGATGCCCTGCAGCACTGGATGAACGATCTCGAGCCGGTGGATTTCACCCCGGCAGTCCGGGCCCGTCTCAAGGCGCTGGTCGATTCTGCGATGAAAGGCCGCGACCCGGCCGCGCTCGCCGGCGAGCGCGACGCGCTGCTGCTGGCTACGCTCAGCACGATTGCACGCGTCCGGCGGGACAAGGGACTGCACTGAGAGGACCGACCCATGGCAGATCCTGAACGAGGCCAGCTTGCCGGCAGGACCGCTGCGATCACGGGAGCGGCGGGAGGCTTCGGCCGGGAACTGGTGTTCGGGTTGCTCCGGGAAGGGGCGGCGGTGGCGGCGCTGGATATCGACGAGCGCCGCCTCGAATCCCTGAAGGACGAATGCTCGGAACGGGGTCTCGCCGCCCGGCTGGCGACGTTCCGCACCGACATCTCGCGGTACGAAGACTGCGCGGAAGCGATTTCCCGCACCCGCGCGCGGTTCGGTGGTCCGGACATCCTGATTAACAACGGCGCCATGGGAATGAGCGTGATCCGGCGCGACCACATGGCCAGGTTGATCGACATTCAGGAAATTTCCCCGGAGATGTGGGACCGGTTCACCGCCACGAACTATTCGGGGGCGTGGTACATGACCCGGGCGGCGATCGACGGGATGCTGGCGGCGGGCTGGGGCCGGATCGTGAACGTCACCACCAGCTTCTTCACGATGCTGCGCACGAGGTTTCATCCCTACGGCCCCGCCAAGGCCGGAATGGAAGCCATGTCGGCGGGCCATGCGGAGGAGTTCGCCGGCACCGGGGTCACGGTGAATGTCGTGGTGCCCGGCGGACCGGCGGACACGCCGATGGTGCCGGAGGAATCAGGTTTCGATCGGCAGGCGCTGATCGCCCCGTCGGCGATGGTGCCGCCGATGGTCTGGCTATGCGCGCAGGCGGGCGGCGACGCGACCGGCCATCGCTACATCGCTGCCGACTGGGATTCGTCCTTGGAGCCGGATGCAGCGGCAGCGGCCTGCCGGGCACCAATCGCGTGGCCGGACTTGGCCCACAACCCGGTCTGGCCCGGCGGCAGACCGGCGGAGTGAGCGGGCTCGACGGCGAAACCGGGACCGGCGTACACGCTTGCTTCCGGCTTCTCCGGGTTCGTGCTCTCAGTGTTCCGCGCAACCTACCGGCGGTCCCGGGACGACGGCTGACAGACCGCCTGGACCGACCAGCTTCCGGTGGGATCCTGCCGGATTGTGAACGCCCCTGATCGCAACTGCGCTTCCGCCGTGGCCCTTCGACTTACAGCCCGAGCCTCTCGAAGGTTCGGAGCGGCAGGAACAGGCGCCGAGCCGTGGACGGAAAGGACTTGAACCCGTAGCGCTCATAGAAGGCGAGAACGTGGTCGTTCTTCGCATCGACGACGACCGCGTAAACGCCGACCACGTCGCTCGCCCTGACGATTCGACGGATTGCATCCAGGAGCAGGGTTTCGCCAAGCCCGCGTCCCTGGTGCCTCTGGTCGACCGCCAGGCGCCCGATTACGACCGCTGGCACCGGATAGTGCGGGAGGCGACGCGCCAGCTCCGTCGGCAATCGGTCCTTCTGGAAGCTAGCCGCGCTGAGCGTGTAGTAGCCGATGATCTCTCCGGGGACATCCCCTGCCGCAACGAAGACCTGAGCGATCCGACGCCGGGCATCCTGGGAGGCCTGCTGACGGATGTAGTTGTCCAGTGCAGGATCTCCACATGAGAACGACGCACGGTCGTGACGAGGGCCGAGTGGCTCGACGGTAATCTGTGGTTCATCCACGGATGCGGTCGCGGAAGCGACGGGCTGCTCTCCGCAGGGCCGTGTTCGGCTTGGGCGGGTGGAGCAGGGCATCGTGGAAGGCGTCCCAGTCGGTCGCCGGAAGGACGATCCTCTCGTGCGCCTCGATCACCCGCTCCGCCGCCTCGACGGCGTTGCGTACCACGAACCGGCTGACCGTGGTGTCCTCATAGGCCGCTGCCCGCTCCAACGTGCGCTTGCTCCTGGCGTCAACGCGCAGATGCACGCGCGCGCGCCTTGATTCTGCTGCTTCAGCCATTCGCCGATCCCCTGCGTTCATGGGTAATCACTCCATACGCCATTATGGCGTACAATACAACGATGGCGGTGAGGTCGCATCGCACGCCTGCCGACCCTGCCGACGCCAGCACCCGCCTTGCGTAGACAAGTGCCTGAATCGGTTTAGACAGCTGCCCATTGGAAACATGTGACACCGCCCAATCCTTGGCCTACATCTGCCCTCGGAGAACGGTGACTCCAGGGGGCCGTGTCGGTGAGGAAAAATCGAGGCAGCCGCGAGCACGCAGATACAGGGGCGTGAGAAGCGGTCGCCGACAATAGTGGCGGGGCCGGAGGCCTGCGTGCAACCCGCCGTCCTGTCACCTGGACGAGCCCGCAGTGCCTTTTGGCCGCCTGCAGGCCCCCAATCAGCCGACATGCACATGGTCACATCCGGCGAGCTCGGCCGGGGGCGACCTTACCGCTGGTAGTCGATTCCTTCCTGATCGAGTTGGCGAAGCAGGCCCGGCCATTCGCGCTCGCCGCACCCCTGGTTCCCGTACTGCTGGACCGTCCGTTCGCAGACCTCCTCTGACGGGTGTCGGATCGCGCCGCCGGCAGCCGTCGCCGCCTGCAGGGCAAGCTGTGTCGAGCACACCTTCTCGAGATAGAACATCTGCACCCAAGCGTCGGCGACCGACACGCCCGTGGTCAGCAGGCCGTGGTTGCGGAGGACCATCACCTTCTTGTCGCCGAGGTCGTTGACCAGCCGTTCGCGTTCCGAAAGGTCGAAGGCGAGACCCTCGAAGTCGTGGTACGCGACCCGACCGTAGAACATCATCGAATCCTGGTTGGTGAAGGTGAGGCCGTCCTCCAGCGCGGAAACCGCCATGCCCGACTCGGTGTGAGTGTGCAGGACGCACATCGCGTCCTCGCGCGCGGCATGAATCGCGCTGTGGATGGTGTATCCGGCGCTGTTAATTTCGTGCGGGGTGTCGTCGAGAATGGTGCCGTCGAGATCGATCTTCACGAGGTTGGACGCCGTGATCTCGTCCCATCGCAGGCCGAAGGGATTCAGCAGGAAATGATGGTCGGCACCCGGGATCCGCGCCGAGATGTGGTTGTAGATCAACGAGGTCGCCCAACCGTAGAGATGGGCGAGCCGATAGCCCGCGGCCAGGTCAACGCGGGTCTGCCATTCGGCCTCGCTAACGCGGTCGCGCAATGAAGGCCCGCGAAATTCGCGGACAGCCGTTACCGTCATTATCTGTCTCCCCGGTCGGACGTAGTCGGAAATAGTAAGCGATTTCTTGCTGGGCAGGCACGTTGGATGTTGTCGGCTCCCGGGCGTGTGGCACGACGGGCCTCGTTGATCGCGCGAAACCCCGACAAACAGATCCCTGGCCACAGCCGGCACGCCCGGCGGGGCTCCCGGCTGGCAGTTGCGCGGGGACGGCCCATCGTCCCGTCAGCCGCGTAGCGCGCCCATGGGAAGCACGTGTCCAACATGCTGGCTGGTGTCGGGTTGGCGTTGAGACCACGGGCTCGGGCTCCGGCAGGTAGGATTGCGCGCCGCGGCAGTGGCCGTCGTTACGGGGGCGCAGAGGCATGCGTTGCGAAATCGTCGCAGTCGGGACCGAGCTGCTGCTTGGACAGATCGTCGACACCAACTCGTCGTGGATGGGAGAGCAACTCGCCCTGGCCGGGATTGATTCCCACTTCCAGGTAAAGGTCGGGGACAACCGGGCACGGATCGTGGACACGATCCGGCGCGCGCTCGCGCGGAGCGACGCCGTCATCCTGTGCGGCGGGCTGGGGCCAACCCAGGACGACATCACGCGCGAGGCCATTGCCGAAGTGATGGGGGTGGCGCTGGTTCGCGACCAGGCGATGGGGGAGAAGATCCGTCGCGGGTTCGAGGCCCGCGGACGCCGCTTCACCGTGAACAATCTCCGCCAGGCGGACTGCCCCGTCGGCGCAACGTTCATTCCCCAGATGCCGGGTACGGCGCCAGGGCTCGTCTGCTCGCTCGGGAAGCAGGTGATCTACGCGGTGCCGGGGGTGCCGTTCGAGATGCGCGAGATGATGGAGGGAACGATTCTCCCGGATCTCCAGCAGCGCGCCGGTGTGACCGCGGTGATCAAGAGCCGGGTTCTCAAGAGCTGGGGCGAGACCGAATCACGCCTCGCCGAGCTGCTGGCGGAGCGGATCGACGTGCTCGACCGGGCCGGCAATCCCACGATCGCCTTCCAGGCCAGCGGTATCGAAGGCCTCAAGATCCGCATTACAGCCAAAGCGAAGGACTGGGCAGCCGCGGAAGCGCTGATCGCCGCCGAGGAGACGAACGTACGCGCCATCGTCGGCGATGCGATCTTCGCCGTCGACGAACAGACCATGGAGTCGATGGTCCTCGACCTTCTCCGCGAGCGCGGGCTCACCCTCGCGGTCGCCGAATCGGTCACTGGCGGCCTGGTCGGCGCGAGGCTCACGGCGGTACCCGGCGCGAGCGATGTCTTCCGCGGCTCAGTGGTGTCCTATGCAAGTGACGTGAAGTTCAATGTCCTCGGCGTGCCGAACGGGCCGGTGGTCACGGCTGACGCGGCAAAGGCGATGGCAATTGGGGCGCGGGAGCATCTCGGCGCGGACGTCGGGATCGCGACGACCGGCGTTGCCGGGCCGGCCGAGCAAGAGGGCCATCCCCCAGGCACCGTGTTTCTCGGGCTTGCGCACGGTGAGATCCCCGAGGCGATGTGGGTGCGCCTGCCCGGCGACCGTCGCCGCGTGCGCGAATACGCGGTGATCAGCGTGCTCAACTTGCTGCGGCTTCGGGTCTCGGGTTCATCCAGGAGTCCCGTGCTTCGGTAGCGGGTTCCCGGGAAGGCCCTCGCGGGTTCGCGTTGGCTCGCAAGTTGCGCGCCGCGCAATGGTCCGGGGCTCCCCCGTGCTCGTCGCTGGTCTTCCTGGCGACGGGCTGGAGGACGCGGACGTCAGGCGGATGCCGCTCGGCAATTGCCGGCATAATCCTCAGAGATTTGTCATGTTTCTGGACAGGGCGGTCCGATAACCTAGGCTTCATCCAACCTGGCTAAGTCGACACGGAGAGACTGGTGAAGGTCGACCTGCACGAGGCGCAATCGCAGCTCACGAGACTCGGCCGGCTGGCGTGGGAAGGCGAGGAAATTGTCATTGCCAAGGCCGGCGAGCCATGGCTGCGGCTTGAGCCGTACCGCTCGGGGCCGACACGGCGCCGGCTTGGGACCATGCGGGGGAAAATCCGGATTGCCCCGGACTTCGACGAGACCCCGTCGGCGGTGACCGAGCAGTTCGAGGGCTCCGTCATCTTCCCAGAACAAGAGAACTGACGGCCCGCCTGCTCCTGGACACCCACGTCCTGCTTCGGGTTCTCTCCGATCCCGGAAGCCTGAATCCGGTTGCTCGCACGGCCGTGGAAACCCCAAGCAATGAGGTGTTTGTGAGCACGGCGAACGGCTGGAAAACCGCGCTCAAGCGGACACTTGGCAAGCTCGAGGCTCCGACCGTGCCGGAGTCCGGGTTGCGGGAGGCGGGCTTCGAGTTGCTGGCCATCACCTTCGGGCACGCAGAGCGTGCGGGTGAGCTTCCCCCGCGCCATCGGGACCCGTTCGATCGGGCGCTGATCGCGCAGGCCCAATTCGAGGGGTTGGCCCGCGTCACTCGCGACGCGCGCATCCCGATCTACGACGTCGCGACCTTGGCGGCCTGACGGTATCCGCCCCGGTACTGGGTCCACGCCAGGCCTGGTTGTGCGGTGACCTCTGTCGATCTGTGCGCGTCGCGGACGCAGCCACGGGCCGCATGGACTCGGTGTGCCGAAAATGGGCTACATTGTGGCCCAAAACAAGGGGGTTTGAGGCATGCGTACCGTCGTTCGAGCCCGCATTGACGAGAAGACCAAGAACGAGGCTGTCGATGTTCTGAGCGCGATCGGCCTCACCGTGTCCGATGCCTTCCGCATGATGATGGTGCGGATTGCGGTCGAGAAGCGCTTGCCCTTCGAGCCGCTGGTGCCAAACGAGGAGACCATCGCAGCCATGGACGCCGCCCGCCGCGGCGACCTGGTCACGGTCGGCGGCGTCGACAGCCTGACGGCCGACTTCAATGCGGACGATTAGGCGGTCCACTGCTGGTATCGCCAATTGGAGGCTGTGCCCGCACCCATCACGTGGCCGAAGGCCGTCCCGACGGGTTCGCATCAGGGCGCCTTTAGCGCTGGCTTCAGGCTGTATCGGGATCTGAACTGGCCAGTACCGCAGACCTAGGCGCACTGCGCGACCATTGCCGCCATGCAGGGTCGGTTACCTTTGGCTTTGTCCCGCAGGCGCGGCTTCAGCGGTAGCGCTTCAGCCGCCAGAGGCATCTTGTCAAGCGGCTTATCGCTGCAGGCTTCGATGTCGGCGTCACGGCCGGTTGGCTGGTAGGGCACCGAGTCGTTTTCGCTGGCCCTGGTGCTGGCGCAGGTAGTCCCGGAACGCGATGAGCCTGGGCAAGGTTTCGCGATCCTTCACGCGGTTCGCGGCCTGCTTGCTTGCGATGATGTCGTCGAGGGAACAGACGGCGATGCCGTCGACGTCGATGCCGCGTGTCCAGGCATCCTCGAAGCGCTCGATGCCGTCAGGGGCGTACACCAGGTCGATATCAAACGGCCCGTTTTTCAATTGGACGAAATCCTTGCCCTGTTCGATTTCTTTCGCTTCCTGATCGCTCAATCGGAACTGCAGTTCGCGCAGCGCTCGCACCAGCGCGCGGCCGTTGTCCAGGGTCTTGCGGATGAACAGGTCCGCATCCTGGGTGGTGTCCGGGAACCCGTGCAGGAGCGCTCCGCTCTTGCCGATGACCAGGTACGCGACGCCGTGGCGCGCACAGGCGTCTCGCAACTCTTCGAGCTGCCGGTAGTCAACGGCCATAGCCCAGCCATGCCGGCAAGTGCGCTTCACACCATGCCCGGTAAGCCTCCATCGTGTCGAAGGCCCGGTACGAAGCATCGTCGAGGACCGGTTTGTAGGTCTTCACGAACCCGTACCGCAGATGCTGTTCCAACGGCCGCGCGGCGGCCGCGTCGAACTCCGCGCGCCATTCAGGGTCGATGTCGATCGGGTTCTCGAGATTTTCCCGGGGCTGTTCTGCTGGTGACGGCATGTTGCAAGTCTACCCAGTGGGCGGAGTCAGTGGAGCCTGCAGAATCCGTGATCGTGAGATTTCCGAGGCGCGGCGTCGAAAAGCCGGACAGCATCGGCTCATCGCGGCACCGGTTTCCCCTGGGGCCACATTGCCCGCCAGGCGGTACGCGCCTATCTTGTGGGTGCTGGCTTCGGTCGGCTATGGCGATAAACGTCTCATGCAATAGGCGTGTTGGACCCGGGGGCAGTGCCCGGCGCCTCCACCAGTTTTCCGACCTGTCACGCGGTCGGCCATGGGGGCGATCCAGGATCGACAACCGCTGAAAGATGAGGGCCTTCGCCCGGCATGGTACCGCCGTGACGGACCGAACTTAAAACTGCCAACGACAACAGTCGTGAGGTTGCTCTCGCTGCCTAACCAGTGAGAGGAACGACAGTTCCAAGTCCCTTCCGCTTCACACGGTAGGGCGGGGTTCGGGGGCACCCGGCAACAGAAGCCCCCACCGAAGCCCTTCCCCCGTGACGCTGCCGTGTAGCCCGTGTGCGCCTGTGACTGATCGCCCCCCGCAGATTTCCCGGCTCATCGACTACGAGTCGCTCACCCTGCAGGCGATGCGGGGGGTTGCGCGCAGTGCCCTGGAACGTGTCGCAGAGGAAGGTTTGCCGGGTGACCATCACTTCTACATCGAGTTCGACACCACCGCCGACGGTGTGGCGATACCGGACTTCCTGCGGAACCGGTATCCCGAACGGATGACCATCGTCCTCCAGCACCAGTTCTCCGGCCTGGAGGTCGCGGCGGAACAGTTCCGGGTCGGTCTCGCGTTCGACGGCGTACCGGCGACCCTGACCGTGCCGTTCGTCGCGATCACCGCGTTCATGGATCCCGCGGCACAGTTCGCGGTCCGGTTCGCGCCGGAAGCGCCGAAGCCGGAAGCATCTGCCGACGCGGCGAGCGGGCACGATGACGCCGGGGCGCCGACCGGTGACACCGCGGCGGAACCTGCGGCCGGCCATCCGGACGGCGTCGTCTCGCTCGAGGCGTTCCGGACGCGTCGGGGCATGCCGCCGTCGCGAAGAGAGGACAGGGATCCGGCGTGACCGACTTCCGTTACTCGGCGCTGTTCCCGCGCGCGGCCGATACGACCCCATACCGCAAGCTGACCGGTGACCACGTGGAGGCTTTGACGCTTCGCGGGCGTCCCGCCCTCGCGGTCGACCCGGCGGCCCTGGAGCTCCTCGCGTTCACGGCGTTTCAGGACATCTCGCACTATCTCCGTCCGTCCCATCTCGCGCAGCTCCGCGCCATCCTCGACGACCCGTCCGCATCGGCGAACGACCGCTAC
Source organism: Alphaproteobacteria bacterium (assembly GCA_022825235.1). Lineage (GTDB taxonomy): Bacteria > Pseudomonadota > Alphaproteobacteria > TMED109 > TMED109 > VXPW01. The sequence goes on from JAJDYI010000014.1 coordinate 19,604, forward strand.
GTCGCGCTGACGCTCCTCAAGAACGCGAACACCGCGGCAGGTGGCGTCCTGCCGATGTGCCAGGACACCGGCACCGCGATCGTGGTCGGCCACAAGGGCGAGCAGGTCTGGACCGGGGGCAAGGACCGGGAGGCGCTGTCCCGCGGCATCTACCGGGCCTACACCGAAACCAGCCTGCGCTACAGTCAGCTGGCGCCGCTCTCGATGCACGAGGAGGTGAACACCCGTACCAACCTGCCCGCGCAGATCGATCTGTACGCCGACGCCGGCGATGCCTTCGAGTTCCTGTTCATCGCCAAGGGAGGGGGCTCCGCGAACAAGTCGTTCTTCTACCAGGCCATGCCGTCCGTCCTGCGGACCGGCCGGCTGCTCGAGTTCCTGGAGGAGCCGATCCGCTCGATCGGGACCGCGGCCTGCCCGCCGTACCACCTCGCCGTGGTCATCGGCGGCCTTTCGGCGGAAATGACCATGAAGACCCTCAAGCTGGCAAGCTGCCGGGAGCTCGACGACCTGCCGGCCGACGGCAGCCCGGAGGGCCGGGCGTTCCGGGACCGCGACATGGAGCAGTCGGTGCTCGAGATGACCCGGTCCTTCGGCATCGGCGCCCAGTTCGGCGGCCGGTATTTCTGCCACGATGTCCGGGTCATCCGGCTCCCGCGCCACGGTGCCAGCCTGCCGATCGGCGTCGGGGTGAGCTGCGGCGCGGACCGCCAGGCGCGCGCGAGGATCACGGCGGAGGGCGTGTTCCTGGAGGAGCTGGAACGGAATCCCGCGCGGTTCCTTCCCGAGGTCGGGAGCGAGGTGCTCGAAGGCGAGGCGGTCGAAATCGACCTCAACCGGCCGATGCGCGAGATCCGGGCCGAGCTGTCCAGGCACCCGGTGCGAACCCGGCTGTCGCTGTCCGGTCCGATGGTGGTCGCGCGCGACCTCGCGCACGGGATGCTGAAGGAACACCTCGAGCGGGAGGGGGCGCTGCCCGACTACATCCGGGACCACCCGGTCTACTATGCCGGGCCCGCCAAGACGCCGGCTGGCCTTCCGACCGGGTCGTTCGGTCCGACGACGGCCGGGCGGATGGACAGCTACGTCGACCAGTTTCAGGAAGCGGGGGGCAGCCTGGTCATGCTCGCCAAGGGCAACCGGTCGCGCGCGGTCGTCGATGCGTGCCGCACCCACGGCGGCTTCTACCTGGGCTCGATCGGGGGTCCCGGCGCGGAGTTGGCCGCGCGGAACATCAAGCAGGTGGAATGCCTCGCCTACGAGGAGCTCGGCATGGAAGCCGTGTGGCGTATCCAGGTGGAAGATTTCCCCGCGTTCGTGGTGATCGACGACAAGGGCAACGACTTCTTCGAGGAGTTCGGCCTGTCCTGACCGCCCTTCGGCTGCCTTGAGCGCAGGCGGCCGACCCGGAACTCCCGCGGATCGCCGCGCCGTGTCGTGACCGGTGCCCCGACCGCGGCCCGAGGCGCCGTCAGGGAGTCTTTGTCTTACCCGGCCTGACCAGCCAGGCGCCCAGGGCCGGCAGCAGGACGACCGCCCCGATCATGTTGACCAGGAACATGAACGTCAGCACCGTGCCCACATCGGCCTGGAACTTCAGCGGCGCGACGATCCACGTCGCGACCCCGACGGCCAGGGTGAGGGCGGTGAGCACGACCCCCGCTCCGGTGGTCGCCAGCGTCCGCTCGTAGGCCGTGGCGAAGTCGAGGCCCTCCGCGAGCAGAGTGCGGAGCCGCCCGTAGATGTAGATGCCGTAGTCCACCCCGATCCCCGCCCCGAGCGCCACGACCGGCAGGGTGGACACCTTGAGGCCGATCTCGAGCAGCCCCATGAGGGCGTAGGCGAGCAGGGAGACGACCGCGAGCGGCGCAATGATGCACACGGTCGCTGCCGCCGACCGGAAGGAGAGCAGGCACAGCACGATGACCGCGGCGTACACGTAGGCGAGGATTGGGAACTGCGAAGCTGCCACCTCTTCGTTGGTCGCCGCCATCACTCCGACGTTGCCGGAGGCAAGCCGGAACGCGATGCGGTCGTCCGGGTTCGCGGCGTCGAATGCCTTCACCGCGTCGACCACGCGCTCGATGGTCTCGGCCTTGTGGTCGGCCGTGTAGATCGACACCGGCATGACGCTGCAGTCGAGGTTGAGCAGCCCGCTGCTCGTCGGCACCGGGGAGACGGACTGCACGATCATGTAGCGATTGCGGGGGACGGTCCGCCACTTGAGGTTGCCCTCGTTCCACATCGCGTTGATGCTGCTCATGGTGCCGGCCAGCCCGCGCACCGACTGGACGCCCTCCACGTTGCGGACGTGCCATTCGAAAGCGTCGAGGGCGCGCATCACGTCGTAGTCGATGCAGCCCTCCGCCACCGTCTCCACGATCACCGTCAGGACATCCACGCCGATGTCGAAGCGTTCAGTGATCACGGCCGAATCGAGGTTGTAGACGGACTCGGCCCGCAGCTCCGGCACGCCCTGGTGCTCGTCGCCAATCCGTACTTCGGGTGCCACGTACGCGCCGCCGGCCAGGAGCACCAGGGCCACGCCGATCACGGCGGCGGCGGGCCCCCGGTGCGCGAGGCGCGCCATCCGCGACCACACCGGCTGCAGCAGGTCGTCGCGCTCGCGGGTCGCGCGGCGCTGCGCGTCGCTCGTCTCGAAGTACGAGAGCAGCACCGGCAGCAGCGCGAGATTGGTGAGGATGATCGCCGCCACCCCGAGGCTCGCGGTCATGGCGATCTCCTTCATGACCTGGACCTCGATGAACGAGATGGTGATGAAGCCCACCGAATCGGAGGCCAGCGCGACCGCGCCCGGCAGCAGGAGGCGGCGGACGCTCGCCCGCGCGGCCGCAAGAGCGGTGGCGCCGCCCGCTTCCTCCGCGCGCATCGCGCTCACCATCTGGACCCCGTGGCTCACGCCGATCGCGAACACGAGGAACGGCACCAGGATGGACATCGGATCGACGCCGAAACCCAGCGCTGTGACGCCGCCGAGCTGCCAGACCACGGCGACCAGGGAACAGGCGAGCGGCGGTATCGTCAGCCGGAGCGACCGGGTGTAGGCGTAGACGAACAGCGCGGTGATCAGGACCGCGATCCCGAAGAACGCGACCACCCGGGTCGCGCCCGCCGCGATGTCGCCCACCACCTTGGCGAACCCGATGACGTGCAGGTCGACGTGCACCTCCACGTCCGCGTCCGCGGTGACCGACTGGCGGATTCGTTCCAGCTCACCCGCGACCTCGATGTAGTCAAGCCGCTCGCCGGTGTTAGGGTGGAACTCCTGCAGCTTGGCGGCCACGATCGCGCCGGTGAAGTCGTTGGCCACCAGGCGTCCGACGAGGCCGGCCTTGATGATGTTCTCCCGTACCCCGGCAAAGCCCGCTTCGTTGGGCTCGAAGTCCACCGGCAGCACGTTTCCGGCCGCGACGCCATCCTCCACCACCTCGATGAACCGCACGTTCGGCGTGAGGATCGAGAACACCTGGGTCCGGTCGACGCCCGGCAGGAAGAACGTCGCATCGGTCACCTGCCGGAGCGCCTCGAAGAAACCGGGCGTGAACATGTCGCCGTTGCGCGCCATCACCGCGATCAGGACGCGGTCGGCGCCGCCGAACTCCTCGCGGTACTCGAGGAAGGTCTGCATGTACTCGTGCTCGACGGGTACCAGCTTGGTGAAGCCAGCATCCACGCGCAGCCCAGTCGCGGACCATCCCATCGCGATGGTGACGAGCGCGAACGCCGCGAGCACGAGCGGGCGGCGGGCGAACAGGAGCCGTTCGATGCGCTCCGTCACGGGCTCGCCCTGCCGACGGCGCCCTTCGTCACCCCGGCGCGCGCGCGGCTCGTTTGGCGGTGCCTGCGCACATGCGGCGAGAGGACGGCCACGGCCTCCATCGGGGAGCTAGTCGGCGCCCGGCCAGCGCCGGACGCCGAATTCTCCGACCAGCAGCACGCCGCCGTCCGAGAGCGGCAGCGCCGCCAAGATCCCTGCACGCGACTCCAGCCTGTGGCCGGCCATGCTGTGCCCATCGTCGTCGCTGGTGAGCACGCTGCCTTCCAGGCCGGTCACGACGATCCGACCGGACGGGAGCCGGACGGCTCCGGTCAGGGTCGCACGGGTGCGGGTGGTCACCTCCGCCCAGGTCTCGCCGCCGTCCGCGGAGCGGAACAGATGGCCCTTGAGCCCCGCCAGCAGCACCTGGTCCTCGTCGAGCGCGAGCCCGCCGAACCACGAGCCGGCGTAGGGCGAGGACAGTTCGCGCCAGTTCGCGCCGCCGTCGTCGGAGCGGTACGCGACCCCGGCCTCCGCGGCGATGAACAGGCGTTGCGACGGCGGCCGCGACGGATCAGTCGCCGGTCCCGCCGCGGGTACCAGCGCGTTCAGGTGGAAGTCGTTCGCGCTGATGGTCCGCGAGGTCCAGGTCTCGCCGCCATCCTCGGTCGCTAGGAAGTAGCCGTAGGCCCCGACCGCGAAGCCGGTGTCCGCATCGCGAAACCAGACGTCGAGCAGGGGGAGTTCCTCCTCCGGCGCCTGGTGCACCATCGACCAGGTCGCACCGCCGTCGCCGGTACGGAGGATCACCGCGTCGTGTCCCACGGCCCAGCCCGTGTGCTCGTCGTGCATGTGGACCGCCGTGAGCAGGACGCGGGTGGGCACCTCGGCCTGCGTCCAGCTGGCGCCGTCGTCGGTGGATACCAGCACGTGGCCACGTGCCCCCACCACCACCAGCCGCGAGCCGACCGCGGCGCCGTCGAGCAGCAGGGATTCGATCGCGAGCGGCGCCTGTACGGCTGCCTCGGCGCCCGCGCTCCCCGGCGCGAGAAGGGCCAGCAGGCCGACGATCGTCAGGTGCGGCGTCGGTCGGCGCGAGCGAGCGCGGGCCGGGGCGCCCCGGACCGGCAGTGCGGGTCCCATCCGCGGCGCTGCGCACGGGACTGTCACGCCCCCGGCGCAAACGCCGCGCGCTTCACGCGTCCAGGTGGACCGGAACGGGCTCACCCCGGGGTGGCAGCCGAGGCAGCCGTCGTTTCAGCCGTTCAGTGCCGCGTTCACCGCCGACCTTCGCGGCGCAGCGCCGCGGGCGTGAAGTCGCGTGATGTCAGGCCCGAGTCCCACGTGCACATCGGGAACTCGTTGTCGAGGCCGAAGGCAAGGTAGCGCCCGGCCTGGAGATCGGTGTGCACCTCGAGCGTCGACCACATCAGCGGCTTCTCGTAGTAGTTGACGACGTGGGCCTCCGACACCCGCCAGAGCTGGTCGCGGCTGTCGTAGATGTCCCCGACCATGATCTGCCACGAATCCTCGTCGACGTACAGGGTGCGCCGCTTGTAGATGTGGGTCGCGCCCTCCTTGAGCGTGGCTTCCACCACCCAGACCCGGTGCAGCTCGTAGCGCAGCAGTTCCGGGTTGACGTGCAAGGGGTGGAGGATGTCGGTGAAGGCGAGGTCGCCGCCATGCAGCCGGTACGAGTTGTACGGGACGTACAGTTCGCGCTTGCCGACCAGCTCCCAGTCGTAGCGGTCCACGGCCCCGTTGAACATGTCGAACTGGTCCGCAGTCCGCAGGCCGTCGGCCGACGTGCCCGGGTTGTCGTAGGCGATGTTCGGCGCCCGCCGTACCCGGCGCTGGCCGGGGTTGTAGGTCCAGGCGTTCCGCGGCTCGCGGAACTGGTTCATGGTCTCGTGCACCAGGACGATATCGCCCGCGAGCCGGGCCGGCGCGAGCGTTTCCTGCTTGAACAGGATCATCGTGTTGCCGAGTTCGTCCAGCGTCATGTCCGGGAGCGAGTAGCGCAGCTCGATCTCGAGGCTCTGCTTCACCAGCGTGAAGTCGCCGCCGCGGGTGACGGCGGCCTGCCCGATGACGCACGCTACCGACTCGCCCCGGTAGCGCAGCAGGTGGTTCCAGATCACCTCCAGGCCGTTGGCGGGAATCGGGAACGGGATGCCGATTACCGCATCACCCACGCCGTTGCCATCGTCCACGAGCCTGGCGGTGGCGGCGACGTCCCGGGTGGCGTCGTAGATCCGTTGGGGAACCGACGCGCTCCGCCGGGTCGGATAGACCTGCATGTTGAAACTCGGATACGTCTCCAACAGGCGCTGGTGTCCGATCGAGAGCCGGTCGCGGTGCTCATCCAGGTTGCCGGCGTCGATGACGAACAGCGGCGCATCGGCGGCGTACGGATCGCGGTGATGCTCGCCGACGCTGTAGCCGGCCGGCGGCTCCGTGATGCCGCCGGTCCACTCCGGGATGGTGCCGTCGGCATTGCCGGCCCGTTCGCCGCCCAGCGGCGTGAGGTCGGCGCCGAGCCGCGCAATCTCCTCCGCCGGGATCTCGGCGGAGGCAGGGGTGGCGAGGACGCAGCCGAGGACGAGGGCAGCGCCCAGACGAAGCGTGGTCGAACTCGTGTCATTCATGGCGTTCATGGCCTCGGATCCTCAGAACGAGTACTTGACGGAGGCGGAGATGAAGTCGCGGTCGAGCAGCTCGTTGCCGTCGCCCGCGTACCGCGTGAAGCCGACATCGGCCTGCCAGCGACTGAGATAGTCGGCGCGTATCCCGACTGTCAGCGCGGTCCGCCCCTCCACGAAGGGGCCGCTGGGTGCGGGGCTGTTGCCGCCGACATCGTGCAGGAACTGCGCGTAGGGGAAGAGGTTGATGGATCCGATCGCGTTGTTGTAGTCGAGACGCGCTGCGATCCGGTACCCCCACGAGGTGGCGTCCGCGTCGGCTTCATGGGGCGTGTCGGCGGGAGCCATCGGGGGTGGAGGTGGGTCTGGCAGGATGCCGCCCGCTGGACTCTCCAGGGGGGTCGTGCGCCTGTCCGGCATGTCATGGACGTGCATCATTGCGGCTTCCATGACGAACGCTAGGCTGTCCGCCCCCATGGTGGGTCCGAAGACCTTGGTCGCGGTGGCCTGGACCTGGCTCACGTCGCGCCTGACGTAGCCCTCCACCTGCGTCGGCTCGTAGGCCGCGAGATAGCCGGGGAGACGCTCCGGAGCGGCGGAAGCCAATCCCAGCGCCGTGATGATCGGCCGGAGACCGTCCTCGAGGACCTTCCGCTCCGCCCTCTGCAGCGGCGCGTCGGCACGCAGGGAGTACTCCCCCTGCAATGCCCAGCCGGAAGCGCCGAGCACCGTGTTGAAGCTCACGCCGACGAGCCGGATGTCCTCGGGATACTCGAGGAAGTACCGCCCGCCCTTTCCGTACCGGTCGATCGCCAGGGCAGCGGCAATCCCGCCGACTTGCGCTTCGACTTGCGCCGCGGCTTCCGCTTCGACGATTCTTCTGACGTCGTTGATGCCCGTTTGGATGATGCTTGCCGCATCCTCCGGCGGCAGCAAGCCGGCCTGAACCGCCTGCTGGACGTTTTCCGTGATCTCTGCGGCGTGCCGGGCGATCTCGGCCCCGGCGGCCGCGCTCGCGGCAGCGCCCACGGTGGCTGCGGTTGTGGAAGTCGGCCTGCCGATGGCGTCGGCCGCGAAGAGCCCCGCCTGCACGCTGCTCAATTCTGAGGTCTGCGCACCGACCGTAGGCAGTCTGCTGTGGTAGTTGATGACGTAGAAGCCGAACTCGGTATCGTTCAGTTCTTCAGCAAGGTACCGCACCGCCATGCCCCACTGGCCGGATTCGTCGGGAGACCGGTCAGCGCCGCGCAGCACGCTCAAGAAGTCTCCATCGAATGCCGCCTGCGGACGTTGCGGCGCGGGGATCAACTCCCCTGTCAGCGGGTGGGGCACCGTGTAGGCGGCCAGGTCCGCATTGATCGCCGCCGTCAGCGGGCCGAATCCGAACCCCTGGTCCCAGAGTTGCTGCTGGCCGGGCAGGAGGAGTTCATAGATGCTGGTAATGACGGCCTTTCTCGCACCCGGTCCCGCGTAGTCGGTGCTCGAGAAGTAGCTCCCGACCGGATCGATCCGGGTCTCGTCCCAGTCAAACTGGTAGAAGCCTTCGACCGACAGGTTGTCGGTCGGTGCGACTGCCACCGAGGCCAGTCCCGCGGGCAGCAGCGCTTCCCGGAGTTCGGAACCCGGCAGCCTGAGCTTGCTGACGTCGAAGGGGTTGACGGCGTTGATGCCGTTCGGGATGAAGGTGCTCTCTCCCCAGTTCAGCACGTGCCGGCCCAGCCGGACGTCGATGGGCATGTCGCCGGCGTCGAATGCAGCGGTGACGTACGCATCGAGGATCTCGACATCGCTGCCCACGCGCTCTTTCGCCTCGTCGCTCAGTGGGGTGCGCTCGCGCTCGCCGTCCTGATTCTCGAAGTCGAGGAAGCCCGTGGCCCGGACGAATGCGCCGAACTCGCCAGTGCGGATGTCGAGGTCCGAGGTGAATTTGGAGGCGTTGCTGACGACGCCGCGGTCGTAGTTGAGATCGCCGTCGTTGCCGTTGGTGTCGTCGGCCAGAGTGCCGTCGCGCTCCTCTACCCGGATGGTCAGGCCGTGGGAGAGGATGGTGTCCAGGCTCCCCCGGTACCCGTTCTCATTGAACTCGACGGCCGTCGCGGGCACGGTCTGCAGGAGGAGGCCGCCAACCGTGACGATCGTGGCCATGGCGATCGGCCCGACGCCGCAGCTTCGGGCCCAGCCGGGTCGGCGCGTCGCGCCTCCAGGCAGCAGCCCGCGCGCAGGATGAAGCGATCCGGTCGCGTCAGATTCACGAATGTTCCGCATGGAGCCCCTCCTGGCTGGACCGACGGCGGCGGTTCCGCTCGCTCGCCCGGTCACAGGTCCACGAAGACCCCTTGATTGGGTTCGGAACCCTGCGAGTTCCCGGGCAGTGGAACGCAACGTCACCGCCGCATACTCACTTTCCTACCACGTTGATGCACCAGCGTCTATCGTACGTGTTCATATGCCCATGCCCTTTCGGGCAAATTGGGTCTGTGGCAGGCGGGGTTTGATATCGCAGCGGGCGGTCGGGTGGGCCGCGGAATCCGGTGAGCCGCGGGGTTGTGAACTTCGCGATAGCAAGGGTTGGACGATTAGGCGACGATTGCGGGCAGCGTGGTCGCCGAGACGACGCGACCCGGATGGAACGGCCTGGGCATGCACCGTTGCGCGGCCTGGGGCGCGCCTCGTGGACGGCCGCGAGGGCGGATATCGGCGCCCGGGAAGTGGCAGGTTTCGAGCTGTCGAGGCCCCTTGATCACCGCGGCGGCGCACTGGGGCAGTCACTGCGGCGGAGCTCAGGTGCGCTCGAGCAGCAGTGCGATCCCCTGGCCGACGCCGATACACATGGTGCACACGGCGTAGCGGCCGCCCCGCGCCGCGAGTTCCCGCGCGGCCGTCATGGCGAGGCGCGCGCCCGACATCCCGAGCGGATGGCCGTACGCGATGGCGCCGCCGTTCGGATTGACATGCTCGGCATCGTCCGGGAGGCCGAGCTGGCGGAGGCACGCGAGGGCCTGGCTGGCGAACGCCTCGTTCAGCTCGATGACGTCGATGTCGCCGAGGCCAATGCCGGCCCGGTCGAGCAGCTTCGGCACGGCGGCGGCCGGCCCCATGCCCATGACCCGCGGCGACACGCCCGCGACGGCGGCGCCGACGACCCGCGCCAGCGGCGTAAGCCCGTGCGCTTCGACCGCCGCACCCGATGCGAGGACGAGGGCGCAGGCGCCGTCGTTCACCCCGGACGCATTGCCGGCCGTGACCGTGCCGCCGTCCCGGAACGGCGCCGGGAGCTTCGCGAGCCCCTCCAGACTGGTGCCGGGCCGCGGGTGCTCGTCTTCGGCCACGCTGACCGGCGCGCCGCGCCGCTGGGGGACCTCGACCGGAGCGATTTCCGATGCCATGCGCCGCGCTGCCATGGCGCGGGCCGCCCGCTGCTGCGACCGAAGCGCGAACGCGTCCTGGTCGGCCCGGCTCACCTGGTAGTCGGTGGCGACGTTTTCCGCGGTCTCCGGCATCGAGTCCGTGCCGTAGAGCTTCTCCATCAGGGGATTCACGAACCGCCATCCGATCGTGGAGTCCTCGATCCGGGCGGACCGCGAGAAGGCGTGCTCGGCCTTCGGCATGACGAAGGGTGCGCGCGACATGCTCTCGACGCCGCCCGCGAGCACGAACTCGTGCTCGCCCGTCCGGATCGACCGCGCGGCCTGCGCCGTCGCGTCGAGCCCCGACCCGCAGAGGCGGTTGACCGTCGCACCCGGCACCGATTCCGGGAGCCCTGCCAGCAGCAGCGCCATCCGGGCCACGTTGCGGTTGTCCTCGCCGGCCTGGTTCACGCAGCCCAGCACCACGTCGTCCAGGGCTTCCCAGTCGAGTTGCGGGTGCCGATCCACGAGCACGCGGATGACGTGCGCGGCCAGGTCGTCGGGACGAACGCTTGCGAGCGCGCCCCCGAAGCGGCCGATGGGGGTGCGGACGGAGTCGCAGACAAAGGCTTCGGGCACGACAAGCTCCGGCAGGGATTCCGAGGGGCAGGCCCATCCTAGCGGAACCCCCGGAGCCCGGATCACCGGAACCGCCCCCGGATCCGGGCCGCTTCCTCCCGGTGACCGGCGCTTTCCTGTTGCAGGTGATTCAGCCCTGTGCTACGAAAAGTCCCTAGCCGGAGGCTGTCCGAATCCGTTGCGCACGGTGCGCACCCTCCGGACGCCCATAGTCTCATTCCACCCATGCGTCCGGACTCGGTCTTGGCTGAATCATCCGAGGGGCTCGCGAGCCTCGCAGCCCCCTACGCGTCTGCGCTGTTTGCCATCGCGGTGGAACGCGATGCGCTCGATCGGACCGAGCAGGGTCTGGGCGCGGTCCTGGCCCTGACGGCCGGCAGCCCCGATCTCGGCCGCCTGATCCGGAGCCCCGTGGTGGCGCGGGCGGATCAGGCGCGCGCCATGGCGGCCGTTCTCGAGGCGATGGGGGCGGAGCCGCTGGTGCGGAACTTCATCGGCGTCCTGGCCCGCAACCGCCGGCTGGGCGCGCTGCCGGCCATCGTCCGCCGGTTCCGGGCGCTGGTGGCCGAGCGCCGGGGCGAGGTCGAGGCGGTGGCGGAAGCCGCGATCGATCTCGATGACGCCACCACGAACCGCATCCGGGACGCCCTGGCGGCCGCGCTCGGGCGCCGGGTGGCGCTCCGCACCGAGGTCGTCCCGGACCTGCTGGGCGGCCTGGTCGTCCGGGTGGGCTCAATCCGCGTCGACGGCTCGCTTCGCACCCAACTCCAGTCGCTTGCCCATGCCATGAAGGGAGCCGCGTAGATGGATCTTCGCGCATCCGAGATTTCCTCGATCCTCAAGCAGCAGATCGAGGACTTCGAGACCGGCGTCGAAGTCGCCGAAGTCGGTGAGGTGATCGCGGTCGGAGACGGCATTGCCCGAATCTACGGCCTGGACGAGGTGATGGCCGGCGAGCTCGTCGAATTCCCCGGCAACATCGTGGGGATGGCGCTCAACCTCGAGGCCGACAACGTCGGCGTGGTGATCTTCGGTGACGACCGCTCGATCCGCGAGGGCGACACCGTCAAGCGCACCGGGCGGATCGTCGACGCGCCGGTCGGCCCGAGCATGCTCGGCCGGGTGGTCGACGCCCTCGGCAACCCGATCGACGGCGGCTCCGACATCGAGGTCACGGAACGGCGCCCGGTCGACGTCCGGGCGCCCGGCATCATTGCCCGGCAGTCGGTTTTCGAGCCGATGCAGACCGGCCTCAAGGCCATCGATTCGCTGGTACCCATCGGCCGCGGCCAGCGCGAACTCATCATCGGGGACCGCCAGACCGGGAAGACCGCGCTCGCGGTCGACACCATCATCAACCAGAAGGACATCAACGCCCACGGCCCCGTCGAGAAGCGCCTCCAGTGCATCTACGTCGCGATCGGCCAGAAGCGGTCCACGGTGGCCCAGGTCGTGCGCACCCTGCAGGACGCGGGCGCCATGGACTACACCTGCGTCGTCGCGGCGACGGCGTCGGAGCCCGCCCCGCTCCAGTACCTTGCCCCCTATACCGGCTGCACCATCGGCGAGTGGTTCCGCGACAACGGGCAGCACGCGCTCATCATCTACGACGATCTTTCAAAGCAGGCGGTGGCTTACCGCCAGATGTCGCTGCTCCTGCGCCGCCCGCCGGGCCGGGAGGCCTACCCCGGCGACGTGTTCTACCTGCATTCGCGGCTGCTGGAACGGGCCGCCAAGCTGTCCGAGGAGGAGGGCGGGGGCTCGCTGACCGCGCTCCCGATCATCGAGACCCAGGCGAACGACGTGTCCGCCTACATTCCCACCAACGTGATCTCGATCACCGACGGCCAGATCTTTCTCGAGACCGATCTCTTCTATCAGGGCATCCGGCCGGCCATCAACGTCGGCATCTCCGTGAGCCGGGTCGGCTCCGCCGCCCAGGTCAAGGCCATGAAGAAGGTGGCGGGGACGATCAAGCTCGAGCTCGCCCAGTACCGCGAGATGGCGGCGTTTGCCCAGTTCGGCTCCGACCTCGATGCCTCGACCCAGCGGCTCCTCAAGCGGGGTGCTCGCCTTACCGAGCTGCTCAAGCAGGGTCAGTACGCGCCGCTGTCCGTCGAGGAGCAGGTCTGCGTGATCTTCGCGGGCGTGAACGGCTACTGCGACGCGATCGAGACTGACCAGATCCAGCGGTTCGAGGAAGGGTTCCTCGCCCTGCTGCGGGCCGAGCACGGCGACCTCCTGGCGGAGATCCGCGACAGCGGCGAGCTCTCGGAGGACACCGACGCCAAGCTCCGCGCCGCGCTCGACTCCTTTGTCGCGAGCTTCGGCTAGGACCCCGAGAAGCTCCGGCCATGTCGAGTCTCAAGGAACTCCGGACGCGGATCAGCAGCGTCCGCTCGACGCGGAAGATCACGCAGGCCATGAAGATGGTGGCCGCCTCGAAGCTGCGCCGGGTCCAGGAGCGCACCGAACGCGCCCGCCCGTACGCCGCCGGGATGGAAGCGATGGTGGCGCGGCTCGCGGGCACGGTCGCGCCCGAGGATGCCCCGCCGCTGCTGGTCGGGACCGGCAGCCGGAAGGTGGCCCTGCTGCTGGTCATCACGGCGGACCGCGGGCTTTGCGGCGCCTTCAACACGGGGGTGGTCCGGGCGGTGCGGCGCAAGCTCGCGGCGCTCGCCGAGGATTCGGTCGAGGCGAAGATCTACTGCGTCGGGCGCAAGGGCCACGACATGCTGCGCCGCACGCACGGTGCGCGGATCGTCGGCAGCCGGCTCCTGCCGCCCGGGCGCGACCTGCCCTTCGCCGAGGCGGCGGCGGTCGCCGAGGAAATCCTAGGCTTGTTCGCCGACGGCGGCTTCGACCTGTGCACCATGCACTACAACCGGTTCCGCTCGGCGATGTCGCAGGTGGTCACGGAGACCGGGGTCATTCCGCGTACGGCGCCGGAATCGGAAGCGCCGGACGAGCCGGCCGCGCCGACCGTCGGCGCGCTGCACGAATTCGAACCCGGCGAGGACGAACTCCTCGCCGAGCTCCTGCCGCGCAACCTCGCCGTGCAGATCCACGGCGCGTTCCTCGAGAGCGCGGCCGGCGAGCACGGCGCGCGCATGACGGCGATGGAGAATGCCACCCGGAACGCGGGCGACATGATCGGGCGTCTGGAGCTGTCGTACAACCGCCAGCGCCAGGCGGCCATCACCAAGGAGCTCATCGAGATCATCTCGGGCTCGGAAGCACTGTAGGAGCCGGTCAGGCTTCGGGAGACACTCCGCATGACGACAGAAAATGTCGGCCACGTTACCCAGGTGGTGGGACCGGTTGTCGATGTTCACTTCCCGGGCGATCTGCCCGAGATCCTGAACGCGCTCCACGTGGACCGCGAGGGCGAGCGTCTGGTCCTCGAGGTGGCACAGCACCTCGGCGAGCACTCGGTGCGGTCCGTGGCCATGGGAGCCACGGAGGGCTTGGTGCGCGGCCTGGAGGTGCGCGACGCGGGCGAGCCGATCCAGGTTCCCGTGGGCCTCGAGACGCTGGGAAGGATCGTGAACGTCGTCGGCGAGCCGGTCGACGAAGGCAAGCCGCTGGAGACCGAGAAGGCCTACCCGATCCATCGCCCGGCCCCGCCCTTCATCGAACAGTCGACGGAAACCGAGATCATGGTGACCGGAATCAAGGTCGTGGACCTCCTCGCGCCCTACGCCAAGGGCGGGAAGGTCGGCCTGTTCGGCGGTGCCGGGGTCGGCAAGACCGTCATCATCATGGAGCTCATCAACAACGTGGCGAAGGGCCACGGCGGCTACTCGGTCTTCGCGGGCGTGGGCGAGCGCACGCGCGAGGGGAACGACCTCTACCACGAGATGCTGGAATCGGGCGTCATCACGCCCGAGGGCACGGGCTCCAAGGTGGCGCTGGTCTACGGTCAGATGAACGAGCCACCCGGCGCGCGGGCCCGGGTTGGCCTCACCGGCCTGACGCTGGCGGAGTACTTCCGCGACGACGAGGGGCAGGACGTGCTGTTCTTCGTCGACAACATCTTCCGGTTCACGCAGGCGGGCTCGGAAGTGTCCGCCCTGCTCGGCCGGATTCCCAGCGCGGTGGGCTACCAGCCGACCCTGGCGACGGACATGGGCGGCCTGCAGGAACGCATCACGTCGACCCGCAAGGGCTCGATCACGAGCGTGCAGGCGATTTACGTCCCGGCCGACGACCTGACTGATCCTGCGCCGGCGACGTCGTTCAGCCACCTCGACGCCACCACGGTCCTCTCGCGGCAGATCGCCGAGCAGGGCATCTACCCGGCGGTCGACCCGCTCGATTCCACGTCGCGGATCCTGGATCCGCGGATCCTCGGCGACGAGCATTACGACGTGGCCCGACGGGTCCAGGAGACGCTTCAGAAGTACAAGTCGCTGCTCGACATCATCGCCATTCTCGGCATGGACGAGCTGTCGGAAGAGGACCGCCTCGTCGTCGAACGGGCGCGCAAAATCCAGCGCTTCCTCTCGCAGCCATTCCATGTCGCCGAGGTCTTCACGGGCACGCCCGGCACGTTCGTGGAGCTGGCCGACACGGTGAAGGGCTTCAAGGGACTCGTGGACGGCGAGTACGACCACCTGCCCGAGGCGGCCTTCTACATGGTCGGCACCATCGAGGAGGCGGTGGAGAAGGCCAAGCGCATGGCGGCCGAGGCAGCCTGACATGGCGGACGCGCCGCTGATCGACCTCGAGCTGATCACGCCGGAAGCAACGGTGCTCGCGGCCACGCCCGAGATGGTGGTCGTGCCCGGGTCCGAAGGCGAATTCGGCGTGCTCCGGGACCATGCGCCGGTCCTGTCGTCGCTGCGGCCCGGCGTCGTGCAGGTGCACGCGACGTTCGACGCCGAACCGGAGTGCTACTTCGTGACCGGCGGGTTCACCGAGGCGGGGCCGGCCCATTGCCTCATCCTCGCGGACGCGGCGGTGCCCGTCTCGGAGATCGATGTGGAGGCGGCGGACCGGGCGGTGGCCGAGGCCGAGGAGGCCGTTCGCGAGGCGGGAGCAGGAACCGACGAGGCGGCGCGCGAGCGCGCCGACCGTGTGCTCGACGTCGCGACGGCGAGGCGCGCAGCAGCGGGCTGAACACGACCGGCAGCCCGCGCAGGCCGGACGACAGTTGCACGGCGTCCTCGGAACCCACGGGCAATGAGACCACGCTGAAGGACAGACGTGCGCATGTGAGCGCGCAGGCGCAGCTGTGCTCGTCGCGGCCGCCCCGGCCGCTTTCTGCCGGAGACGACTGAAGCCGGGCGGGGATCGCCCTCGCCCGCGAGACGCTGCGTTCCGCGGCGCACGGGACGGTGCGGCGCCAGGGCCCCTGGCCGTCTTCGCTGGGACAGCCCGCGGGCCCGCGGTTCACTACAATTGATCCATCGCGATCCCGGCGCCCGGTGCGCGGCGCCCAGGCCAGTGGAGGCCCCCATGAGCGCCGTCCTCTCCGCCGTCCAGGCCAGTTCCGTGGATTCCGAAGCCGTCGAGCGCGAGCTTCGGGTCCAGCTCGCCGCCGCGTACCGGCTCGTCGAGCACTTCGGATGGTCGGAGCTCATCTACGGACACCTCACGGTGCGCGTCCCCGGCGAGGTCCCGACCTTCCTCATCAATCCCTACGGCTTCAACTACGAGGAGATCACGGCCTCCAGCCTCGTGCGGATCGACGTCGACGGGAACGTGGTCGGCGGGTCGAACCACCCGGTGAACCGCGCCGGATTCGTCATCCACTCCGCCGTCCACATGGCGAACTCGGTCAACAAGTGCGTCATGCACACCCACACCCGCGCCGGCATGGCTGTCGCCGCGCTCGAGGACGGCCTCCTCCAAGTGCACATGTACTCGACCGGGTTCCACGGCCGGATCGCCTATCACGAGTACGAGGGGCCGAGCCTCGATCTCGACGAACGCGAACGCCTGCTCGCCGACCTCGGTGACAGCAAGGCGATGGTCCTGCGCAACCACGGCATCCTCACGGTCGGCCGCACCATCCCCGAGGCGTTCATTTGGCTCTACCGCCTGGAACGCGCCTGCCAGGTGCAGCTCGACGCCATGGCGGCGGGCCGGCTGCACGTCATCGACCCGAAGGTGGTGGCGCACTCGGCGAAGCAGACCACGCGCTTTCTCGAGTCGGAGGCCGCGGCAGGCGAGCTCGAGTTCCAGGCGCTGATGCGCAAGCTCGACCGGATCGACCCGTCATACCGGCACTGACGTTCGCGACCTCGCTGCGGTCCGGCCGGCGCCTGACCGGCGGCATCGGCAACGCGGTGCGACGTGTGTCTGGATCACCGCCCGCGTGGCAGAACTCGAGGTAGCGGCGCTCGGAGTGAGGGCGCCAGGGCTCCAGCGTCCAAAAAGGCAAAGATCAGGAAGTGGCCGCGGCTGGGACGGCGAGAGCGGGTGCCCGGTCAGTTTCCGGCGGGCCGATCCAGGAACTCCGAGAACTCGGCGAGCAGTTCCACGTACATCGCCCGCTTGAAAGGCACGATCAGGCGCGGCAGCTCGTGCGGGGGCACCCAGCGCCAGGCTGAGAACTCGCCGCCCGGGCCGATGTCGATTTCCGATTCCGGGCCCGTGTGCCGCATCGCGAACCACTTCTGCCGCTGCCCCCGGTAGCGCCCCCTCCACAGGTTGCCGGCCAGCGCGTCCGGGAGGTCATAGCGAAGCCAGCCGCGCGAGCTGGCGAGGACTTCCGCCTGTGCGACCCCAGTTTCCTCGCGGAGCTCGCGGAACGCAGCGGCCTCCGGATTCTCGCCCGCATCGATCCCGCCCTGCGGCAGCTGCCAGGCGTCGGCCGTGTCGATGCGCTGGCCGACAAACGCCTTGCCGAGCGGGTTGAGCAGCAGGATTCCGACCGCCGGACGATAGAGATCGCCGGGCATGGATGGGGGCGGGTTCAGGCCGCCTTCGGCCGGAAGAGCTCCAGGCCGCGGAGCAGGTCGAGCGCCCGCTGCAGCTGGTAATCCTCGAGCGAGGGATCGGCCTCCTCGACGGCCGCGACCTCCGGATCATTGGCCGGATCCTCGGCGGAATCTGTTTCCTCGCTCTCGCTCTCGAGGGCATTCCGGAGGGTGGCCTCGCTCCGGCCGGCGCCGGTTTCCAGGACCTCGATACGCGCGAGCGGCACCTCGATGTCCGGCGTGACGCCGGTCGACTGAATCGAGCGCCCTTCGGGTGTGTAGTAGCGCGCCGTCGTCAGGCGCATGGCCCCGTGGTCACCGAGCGGCAGGACGGTCTGGACCGATCCCTTGCCGAAGGTCTTGGTCCCCATCAGGATCGCGCGGCCGTGGTCCTGGAGTGCCCCGGACACGATTTCGGATGCGCTCGCCGAGCCGCCGTTCACCAGGACGACGATCGGGAGGCCGTCGGAAATGTCGCCGCTGCTCGCGTTGAACTGTTGCTGGGTCTGGTTGGTGCGGCCCCGGGTGGAGACGATCACCCCCCGCTCCAGGAAGAAATCCGCCACCGCCACGGCCTGCGTCAGCAGGCCGCCCGGGTTGTTCCGCAGATCCAGCACGATTCCCTGGATGTTCTCCGGCCCGATTTCCGCATGGAGTTCCTCGAAGCTCTTCTTGACGCCGTTGGTCGTCTGTTCGGTGAAGGAACTGATCCGGATGTAGCCCACGTTCCCTTCGGCCCGCGCGCGCACCGACTGGACGTGGATGATCTCGCGGATGATCGTGACATCGAAGGGTTCGACGCCGGGCCGGCTCACGCGGATGATGATCTCCGTATTGGGCTCGCCCCGCATGCGGTCGACGGCCTCGGACAGGGTCAGCCCCAGCACGGCCTCGTCGTCGATGTGGGTGATCAGGTCGCCCGCCAGAACGCCGGCCCGGTACGCAGGGGTGTCGTCGATGGGCGAGACGACCTTCACGAAGCCGTTTTCCATGGTCACTTCGATCCCGAGCCCGCCGAAGCGGCCGCTCGTCTGCACCTGCATTTCCTCGAACTGGTCGGCACTCATGTAGCTGGAATGGGGATCGAGGGCCTGCAGCATTCCGTTGAGCGCTGCGTGGATCAGGGTCTGGTCGTCGACCGTTTCGACGTAGTCCTCGCGGACGCGCTGAAAGACCTGGCCGAACAGATCGAGCTGGCGATAGGTCTCGCTGTTGGGGGTGCCGGCGCTGCTTTGCTGGTTGGGCGAGCAGGTGCCGATCAGCACCACGAGGAGTGTGGCCAGGGCGCCTGCACCAAAGTGGAGGCCCGTGCGGGTCAAGCGGGTCACGGTCATCTCAGTGCTAAGGCGCGGGCAGCCGCCCCGCCTCTCCGAAAAGGCAGTCTTGAATTTCTAATCTAGTCGGTCGGAACGCGCCGGGCTAGGGCCCGCAAGGGCTTGCGGCGGGTTCCCGCCACGACTAGCGTCGGGGCGCCCAGAAGAGTGGAGCTCGAAAAAACCGATGTCGACGATTCACGTAGTGGCCGTCATCAAGGCCAAGCCAGGCAAGCGCGCGGAACTTCTCCAAGCGTTTCAGGCCAATGTACCCGCCGTCCACGCAGAAGACGGCTGCATCGAGTACGTCGCCACCGTCGATGCCGACGATGTCGGCGGGTTCCAGGCCCGTTTCGGCGACGACTCGTTCGTCGTGGTCGAGAAGTGGGCGAGTCTCGACGCCCTGAAGGCGCACGCGGTGTCGCCGCACATGCGCGAGTATGCGGCCCGCGCGAAAGACCTGATCGCCGATCGGGCGGTACACGTCCTGACGGCAGCCTGAGGTCCACGGCCGGTCGTCGTCGGCCGGTCCCGCGATCGACGGTGCGGTAGTCGGGCGCCCGGCTGCCGGTACCGGCTCCGCCGCGCCGGCCGGCCCGGGCCCTCCGGTTGGCACGGGGGCCTCGCGTCCCTATGTATGCAGACCCGCCCCTGCCGGCCCGACTGACATGACCATTGCGTTTGCAAAGATGCACGGGCTCGGCAACGACTTCGTCATCGTCGATGCCCGGCGGCGCGCGCTCGAGCCAGCACCCGAGCGGATCGTCCGCTTGGCGGAGCGTCGCACGGGCATCGGCTTCGATCAGCTCATCCTGCTGGAGCCCGGTGCCGGGACAGCGGATGTGGCCATGCGGATCTTCAACCGCGACGGGAGTTCGGCCGAGGCCTGCGGCAACGCAGCGCGGTGCATCGGGCGCCTGCTGGCCGACGAGCATCGCCCCGGGCGCCCGGTCGCGATCAGCACGCCCGCCGGCGTGATCGCGGCGCTTCCCCGGGCGGACGGACAGGTGACCGTGGAACTGGGTCCACCCGCGTTCGACTGGGAGCAAATTCCCCTCGCAGCGCCCAGGGATACGCTCGATCTTGGCCTTGCGGCCGGCCCACTGCGCGGCGGCGTCGCAGTCAACGTGGGCAATCCGCACGTGGTCTTCGTCGCGGACCGTCTCCGGGACGTCGATCTGGCAAGGTGGGGCCCGGAGCTGGAGCACGATCCGCTGTTCCCCGAGCAGACGAACGTCGAGGTCATCTGTATGGACCGGGACAAAGCGACCGGAAGGGAGGCTCGTGACCGGATTACCATGCGGGTGTGGGAGCGGGGCGCCGGGCTCACGCGGGCCTGCGGAACCGGGGCCTGCGCCGCCCTGGCGGCGGCCCACCGGCTCGGCATCGGCGACCGGGCGGCTGCGGTACGCTTTCTCGACGGGGGCGTCCTCGACATCGAATGGCGCGAGCATGACGGGCGGATCTGCATGACCGGTGATGCGGAGCTGAGCTTCCGCGGTGAAATGCCCGAGGAGGCGCTGCTGTGACCGCGCCGCGGGTCGTTACCTTCGGCTGCCGGCTGAACCGCCACGAGGCGGAGGTCATCGAACGCCACGCAGCCGCAGCCGGCCTCCGCGATACCGTCGTCGTCAACACGTGCGCCGTGACAGCGAAGGCCGTCCGCGAAGCGCGACGCACGGCCCGCCGGATTCGCCGGGAACAGCCGCATGCCCGGATCGTGGTCACCGGCTGCGCCGCCCAGACCGACCCGGAAACCTTCGCCGCGATGGCCGAGGTCGACGCCGTCGTCGGGAACGACGAGAAGCTGCGCCCGGCCACCTGGAGCGCGGAGCGGCTGACGGGGTCGCGGGTCGCCGCGGCGGCGGAGATGGAGGCGGTGGCCGGGAGCGTGGCCACCCTGCGCGGCCGGACCCGCAGTTTCGTGCCCATCCAGAACGGCTGCGATCACCGCTGCACGTTCTGCATCATTCCCTACGGCCGCGGACCCAGCCGGAGCGTGGCCCCCGAGGCGGTCATCGCGGAAATCCGGGAGGCAGTGCAGCGCGGGGTGCCGGAAGTGGTCCTGACGGGCGTGGACCTCACCGACTACGGCGCCGGGCTGGCCAGCCCGGTGACGTTCGGCGAACTGGTGCGCCGCATCCTTCGTGCGGTGCCCGAGCTTCCGCGGCTCCGGCTGTCGTCGATCGATGCCGCCGAACTGGATGATGCGCTGATCGACTGCTTCGCCGAAGAGCAGCGCCTGATGCCGCACCTGCATCTCAGCCTGCAGTCGCACGATCCCATGATCCTCAAGCGGATGCGCCGGCGGCACACGCCGGAACAGGCCGAACGGCTGCTGGAACGGGTTCGGGCGGCCAGGCCGGATATGGCCTTCGGGGCCGATTTCATCGCGGGCTTCCCGACCGAATCCGACGCCATGTTCGGAAACACGCTGGCCGCCGTGGAGCGGCTGGGGCTCGTCCACCTCCACGTTTTTCCGTACTCGGAGCGTCCGGGCACGCCGGCGGCACGCATGCCGCAGGTGGCGCCGGCGGTCCGCCATGCGCGGGCCCAGGCTCTCCGGACCGCAGGGGAGCGGGTGTTCCGGCGGCGCCTGCGTGACCGCGCGGGCACCATCGCCGCCATCCTCGTGGAGGACGAGGGCGGGCTTGGGCGGACCGAGGACTACCTTCCGGCCGCCGCTCCCGGCGCCGTACCGGGGTTGATCGTGCGGCAGCGGGTCGAGGCTGTCGGCCGCCGGCTCTGTGCCGCATGACGGCGCCGGAGCAGGGTCGGACGTTGCCGTCGCATGTGCGGACGGCGATCGATTTCGTGCCGCTGCTCGTGTTCTTCGGCGCAAATTACGTCTGGGGAATCCTGCCCGCCACGGCGGTTCTCGTCGTCGCAACGGCCATCGCCACCCTGGTGCTCTGGCTGGCCGAACGCCGCATCCCGCCGATTCCAGTCGCGACGGCGGTTCTGGTCGGGTTCTTCGGCGCCCTGACGCTCGTGTTCGACGATGCGTTCTTCATCAAGATCAAGCCAACCGTCGTCTCGCTGCTGTTTGCGGTCGTGCTCGCCGGCGGGCTCGCGCGCGGCAAGCTGCTGGTGAAGTACCTGTTCGGTGCGGCGGGTATCCAGCTCAGGGATGCCGCGTGGCGGGTGCTGACGTGGCGGTGGATCGGGTTTTTCGTCCTGCTGGCCGTCCTCAACGAAGTGGTCTGGCGGTCGTTTTCGACCGACACCTGGGTGAGTTACAAGGTGTTCGGGATACTGCCGCTCACCCTGCTGTTCGCGGGCCTGCAGATGCCACTGATCCTGCGCGAGCAGAAGGCCCTGTCGGCGTCGGGCGACTCACCGAACTGACGCTTCCTTTCCTACCGGCTCGCCCTTTTGGTCGCGCGATGGCCGATGGAGCGTGAAGCGACCAAGATCGGACGCCGACTACCATTCAGGGCAGTAGAATCTGCGTCCCGATCAGTGCGAAGGCACCCAATCAACGGAGGCTTGCAGAGGTCGAGGGGCGCGCACAAGGGCCGCAGGACGGAGTAGTTTCGAATGACTGATTCGGAAAACCCGATACGGTCTCGCTTCGGGACCGCTTCCCCGGACATCGCAAGGGGCCTGCGGGAGTTTTCGAAGTCCGCGGCAATGCTCGCCAACGATGGACCGCGTCTCATCGATGAGCATTCATCGCAATGGATTGGCGTGTGTCGAGGCGAAGTGTCGGCGAAGGCCAACGATCTGCCATCGCTCATGGAGGACCTGGAAAGGCAAGGCGTTCCGCTCGGCGACACGATTGTTCGCTTCATCGAGAAATACCAGCGCACGCTGATCCTCCTGTACGTAGCGAGGAAGGTTCGGCGATTCTTCCGGCCGACCTTACATGGAGGGTTATGTCCTGATCACCGGCGGTGTTCGCTCGACGGTTAGCCCGAGGTACGTCGACAGCGAAATTGCGCCGCACACGAGGGGCACCCTTCGCGGGATGCTCAGTTACCGGGGAAGCGCCGAGAATCAGATCAACACGATTAGACTCGCAGCCCGCTGAAACGGATCGGGCAGCACAGTTGCGCGGATTTCACGCGAAGACCTTGGGCCGGATAAAGGAACTCATCGCATGAGGATGCACGTGTTTTCCGGAGGCCGGCTGCGGATGTCGAAGCACATCTATTTGCCTGACACGGCGCCCGAGGAAACCATCGACCTTCCGGTTGCCTGTTTCCTGTTTCGGCATCCGCAGGGCAATGTGCTGTTCGATACCGGCTGCCACCCGATGGTCGCCGAAGAACCTGAAATGAGATGGGGGAATCTCGCTCAGTCAGTCGTTCCGACTACGGGAAGCGACGAAAATATCGTCGGTGAGCTTCGCCGGTTAAACCTGACCCCTGCTGATGTAGATGTTGTCGTGAACTCCCATCTGCATTGCGATCATTGCGGCTGCAACGAATTCTTCTCCAAGGCGACCATCTACGCCCATGAGGACGAGCTTGAACGGGCGAGGCGCCCGCGTATGGAGAAGCTGGGATACTTCAGGGCCGACTGGGAACACCCGATGCCAATCGTCGGGGTCACCGGTGAGGTCGATATCTTCGACGATGGAAGCATGGTGCTTCTTCCTCTCCCCGGGCATACACCAGGCCTCATCGACATGCTTGCCAGCCTGCCCCACAGCGGCGCCTATCTGCTGGCTTCGGATGCGGTGGCGCTCAGAAAGCATCTGGATATGGAGATCATTCCCAAGAACACCTGGAGCCGAGACTTGCATGCGAAATCCCACGCCGAGATCAAGCGCATCGAAAAGTCCGGCGCGCTGGTTGTATGTGGCCACGATCTTGCGCAGTGGTCGGCTTTTCGAAGGGCAGTGGACTTCTATGACTAACGATCGGGACGAAATGCGACGACGGGAAATTCCTGTGCTTGGCCCTGATCATTTCCCGAAACCACTAGTGTTTCCAGTAATTAGTCTTGTTGGCGTGGAAGCGCATGGGCGCGCTTCCATCATTTGCTGTCACAGACGGAGGCCGTCCTGAGGGAACAAGACAGCTGCTCGAAACAGATGACGTGGCCCGCATGAGCCGTACGACAGCCGGCCGGAGCGGCTGAGCCCAAGGCGATATCGAGGAAAACATCAGAAAGAGGCGGGTCGTCATGTCTCGCTTCGCTTATGGCGCCATCGGGGCGTGGGATGTGCCCCTCTACATGCCGAACGGCGTCTCCACGCCGCTTCCTGGACGCTCAAACCAATCTGGAAAAGCGCGGCGCCGTCTATCCGACTGTCAGCCCGAGCGGCGATTGAGAGTCCGCGTCCGCTGTGCACTTGGAGGAATGGTTCCCGAACCGTCGCACGGCTTCCGGGCGGCGGTACAGGAAGCACGAGGTAACAGGACAGTGCGGGGCGGCATGACAGCCGCCGGCCTCGTTGTCTCGGGCGCGAAGTGCCGGGGAACGAATACATAGGCAAAGAGGGGAAGCGGTCGTCAGATCGCACAACGGTCGCCGTGCCGCGGGTGACAGTTGCGGGGTAGGAAGTGCCGGGCTGTCTGTCGGCGCTCGTGCTCGTCGAGGCGTGTCGCCGCTGGGCGGACTCCCGACTTGCTGTTGTCGGACGGTCTGCGACCTTGTGGACGGTCCGAGCCATCATCCACGCGGCTGGATTTGCTGTTCGCAGTGGCTTGTACTTGGATGATCGCCTGCTTGACGAAACGGAGAAGCCATGGACCTGGATGTCGAACGCCTCCTCGGCGCCGTGGAGCGCACAGTGTCGTCCCTGGAGCGCGACGGACAGGCCGCGCGCGCGGTCACCTTGGCCCGCAGCTACGCGACGACAGTGGAGGATCTCTGGGACGCCGTGACGAGCGCGGAACGAATCCCACGCTGGTTCCTGCCAGTCAGCGGCCGCCTCGAACTCGGCGGTCGCTTCCAACTGGAAGGAAACGCAGGCGGCACGATCAGGCACTGCGAGCGTCCCTCGTATCTCGGGCTGACGTGGGAGTTCGGCGGTGACGTGAGCTGGGTGGAGGCGCGTCTGTGTAACGAAAGTACCGGCCGCTCGCGCCTGGCGATTACGCATTCCGCGCTGGTGTCGGACCACTGGCACAAGTTCGGTCCCGGTGCCGTCGGCGTCGGTTGGGAGATGGGCTTGCTGGGGATGGAACTGCATCTTACGCGGCCGAACGAACCCAAGTTAGACGGGGCGACGTTCCACACGACCAGTGACGGGAAGGCGCTCATCGTCGGAAGCAGTGCGGCGTGGGGCCGGGCGGCCGAGGCAGCGGGAACGGACGCCGACGTTGCGCGCGCCGCAGCGCAGCGTACGGCGGCCTTTTACACGGGCGACGCGGTCGCGCCGGTTTGATGCACGCTTTCGACGTGCTCCGCGACCCGGAGCGCTGCGGTGCGATTGTCGATGCGTTATCGGTCGTGGGCGTTGACTCGCCGTCGCGGTGGCGATGATTGCTCCGGCCTTTTCCGTCGCTTCGACAAGGTGCGCATCGGCAAGGTGGGTGTAGCCTGCCGCGGTGCGATGCCGGTTGTGCCCGAGAAGCCGGCCGACGAACTGCAGACCTTCGCCCGACATAACCGGCCGACTTGCGGCGGTATGGCGCAGGTCATGCAGGTGCAGACTGCGCGCCAGCAGGCCGCGAGGCTGTACGCGCCCCGGCCTTCGGCGAGGCGCGGAAACGGGAACAGATCGGGGCCGACCGCACGGGGCAGCGCGGCGACGTGCGCTCGCGAGGCTTCGCCGAGCGCGACCGCGCGCGGGCCAGTCTTCGAATCTTCCAGGTTCAGCGCATTGGCTCCGACGTCCCGCCGGCGTAGATTGAGCACCTCGCTGAGGCGGCATCCGGTGAGCGCCCGCAGCCGGACCGCGGCGATGGCCTCGGGCCATGCCGCCTCCCGGGCGTCGAGCGCGCGTCCGAGCCGGGCCAACTCGCCCGCGTCGAGGAACCCCGCGACATGGTTGCGCGGGTTCTTCGCTATGCCGAGGCAGGGGTTGGAGCCGCGCGCACAATCCCCACTCATCGGCCCGGAACATCATCGCGCGCAGTATCTTCGGGGCGCGGTTGGCGCTGCCGGGCTTTTCGGCCATGGACGCCAACCGGTCCTTGACGTGCTCGACGGCGATGGAGTCCACGGTCATACGACCGAAGGCCGCCCGAGCCGGCGCCTGTCCGTCAGTAAGTGGCCCGTCCGCCGCTGACATCGAAGCATGCGCCGGTGGTGAAGCTGCAGCGGGGACTGGCTACCCAGGCGACCATGTCGGCGACCTCCTCGACTGTGCACAGCCGCCCCATCGGGATCCGCGACCGCCGGTCCAAGATGTAGTCCCCGTCCAGGCCGTCGAGGATGGCCGTCTCCGTCAGCGCCGGCGTCACGCAGTTGACGGTCACGCCGGCATCGCAGAGCTCACGGGCAAGGCCCTTGGTCAGGCCGAGCACGCCCGCCTTGGCCGCGCCGTAGGGGCTGGCGCCCGGATTGCCTTCCTTGCCGGCGATCGAGGCGACGTTGATGATCCGCCCGTAGCCGCGTTGGCGCATGTGCGGGATGACCGCCCGGCACGCGAGGAACACGCCCGTGAGGTCAACGGCGAGGACGTGCTCCCACTCGGGGAGCGTGTAGTCGGCGAGCGGCTTGGTCGGGCCGTTGACGCCGGCGTTGTTGACCAGGATGTCTACCCGGCCGAGGGCGTTGCGCGTGGACGCGAAGGCCGTTGCGACGGCCCGTTCATCGGCCACGTCCACCTGCCGGCATTCGGCGAACGGCGCCCGGTCCTGAACGTCGGGGCGGAGGTCCCAGCCTGAGACGGCGACGCCGAGCTCTTGCAGGCGCCTCGCGATGGCGAGGCCGATGCCCCGCGCAGCCCCCGTCACGATGGCCGTGCCGCCCGCGAGTCCGAAGCCCGCGTCCGCCGCGCGCGGGGGCATGGGTTCCGGCACGGACGTTCGCCTACCGCCGCAGGGGGCCGTGCACGGAGGTCGCGCCCGTCAGTCGCATCGCCACTGGTCCGGCCCGGCGGGAACCACCAGTTCCGGGTCGATGCGCGCATCCTGCCAGTTGAATCGCCAGTCGAGGTGCGGCCCGGTGCTCCGGCCGGTCGAACCCACCGTCGCCACGGGGTCGCCCTTGCGGACCCGGTCGCCTCGGCGGACCGAGATCGAGGACAGGTGCAGGTAAGTCGAGGTCAGGCCCTGTCCGTGGGCGATGATCAGCGTGCCCCCGCTGTAGTAGAGGTCGCGCTCGGCCATGACCACGACGCCGTCCCCGGCGGCCCGGACCGCCGTGCCGCGGGGCGCAGCGAGGTCGATCCCGTAGTGGGGCTGCCGCGGTTCGCCATTGAGAATGCGTCGCGTGCCGTACACGCCGGTGATGCACCCTTCGGCCGGCCACTCGAAGCCCTCCAGGTAATGCGGTGTCGTGACCGGTGCCGCGCGGGCCTCGCGCACCTGTTCCGCCTCGTTCCGGATCCGCTGCAGCACTTCCGTGGGCGGGGTCACCAGGTTGGACGGCAGGCCGTCGATCCGCTGCTCGGCGTACTCGCGCTGGGCGATCTCCAGCTCCATCCGCAGCTCCTCCTCCCCCGGCTCGCGAATGCGCAGGACCATGGTGCCGGGCGTGTCCCGGTGGAAGCCGATCACGAGCGAGCCGTCCTGCGCGACCGGAACCGGCTTGCCGTCGAGCGTCGCCGTGGTGCCGGGCGCACTCTCAACGAACAGCAGCCCGCCCTCGACGGGGACGCCGGTCACGGTGGCCGCCTGCGCGGGCATGGCGGCCAGCAGGAGGATCAGGGCGGGGACCGCGGCGCGGTACGTCATGGCAGGCCGTCGGGCGCGGGCTCGAGGATCCGGGCGGGTGTCGGCTGCCCGGGCGGAGAGTCCTGGAACAGGAGCGTGACAGCCTGGCCGGCGGCGAGATCCTGCGCCCGCCGGACCAGCGTGTCCTCCCCGGTCTGCACGATCGCGAACCCGCGCTCCAGGATCCGCTTGTGGCTGGAAGCCTCCAGGAGCCGGGCCTGCGCGGCCCAGCGGCGGCGCGCCTGCTCGAGTCGCTGCTCCGCGAGGTCCCCGAGCCGCGGCCGGTCGGCGCCAAGCCGCAGGCGGAGCTCGGCCTGGTCGTACCGCGCGCCGATCCCGCGTACCGCGGCATTCAGCGCAGCTTCCGTGCGGCGGTGCATCGCGCGGACCTGGTCCACGGGGGTCCGCAGGCGCCCGGAGGCGTGGGCGAGTGCCGCCCGGACCCGTGCCACGCGCTGGGCTCCGTCCGACACGACCCGGTTCCAGGTGAGATCCACGCGCTGGGTCAGCCGCTCGATCCGCGTGGACGGGCGGGCCAGCTGCTGGCGGACTGTCTCGAGGCGGGCCAGCCGGGTCTCGGCCGCGCGCTGCAGGCCGGCGGCGAGTCGGGCCGCGGTCGTCATCAGGCCGGCCCTGAGCTCGGCCCGGACCGGCACCGCCATCTCGGCGGCCGCGGACGGGGTCGGCGCGCGGAGGTCGGCGGCAAAGTCGGCGATCGTGGTGTCGGTCTCGTGGCCGACGGCGGAGATGACGGGGATCCTCGACGCCGCGATGGCCCGCGCGACGACCTCCTCGTTGAACGCCATCAGATCCTCAACGCTGCCGCCGCCGCGGCCCACGATCAGGACATCGGGGCGGGGGGCCGGACCGCCCGGCTCCAGGTCGTTGAGGAACGCGATGCCCGCCGCGATCTGCTCGGCCGCGCCCTCGCCTTGGACGAGCGCCGGCCACAGGACCACCTCGCGCGGGAACCGTTCCCTGAGGCGGTGCAGGATGTCGTGGATGACGGCCCCCTGTTCGGACGTCACCACGCCGATCACCGATGGCAGGTAGGGAATGGGACGCTTGCGTTGCTCGTCGAACAGGCCCTCCGCGGCGAGGCGCTCGCGCCGGTCGTTGATCATCTTCAGCAGGGCGCCCTCGCCGGCGACCTCGACCGCCTCGACGATCAACTGGTACTCGGAACGCTGCCCGTACGTGCTGACGCGCCCGGTCACGACTACTTCCAGCCCGTCCTCGGGGCGCACGGCGAGACGCTGGGCGGCCGAGCGGAAGCAGGCGCACTTCAGGCCGCTGCGGTCGTCCTTCAGGGTCCAGTAGAGGTGTCCGGCGCCGGACCGGAAGAAACTGGAGATCTCGCCGCGCACCCGGGCGCGGCTGAAAGCCTCCTCCAGCGTGCCCTTGATCTGTTCCGCGAGCTGACTGACCGAGTACTCGGGTAGGTTGGAGCCGGTGCGCAAGTCCATGCGCCGGATACTACTGATCCGGCGCCGGCAAAGGGGGAGGGACAGCGATGCACATCCTGCTGCTCGGTAGCGGTGGCCGCGAGCACGCGCTGGCCTGGGCGCTGGCGGCGTCGCCGCTGGTTGACCGCCTGTCCTGCGCGCCGGGCAACCCCGGGATCCTCGAGCTGGGCGAGGCGGCGGACTGTGATCCGGCCGACCTCGATTCGGTCGTGGCGTTTGCCCGGGCGGCGGCGGTGGACCTGGTGGTGCCGGGCCCGGAGGCGCCGCTGGTGGCCGGCGTCGTCGACCGCCTGGAGGCGGCCGGGATCCGGGCCTTCGGTCCCACGGCCGCCGCGGCCCGACTCGAGGGGTCGAAATCGTTTACGCGCGCACTCTGCGCCGAGGCCGGGATCCCGTGTGCGGCGGGCCGGTCCTTCGATGATGTCGACGCCGCCATCGCCTACATCCGCGCCCAGCCCGCGCCGCCGGTGATCAAGGCGGACGGGCTGGCCGCGGGCAAGGGCGTCACGGTGGCGGCGACCTTCGAGGCGGCGGTCGACGCGGCAGAGGCGGCCTTCGGCGGGCGCTTCGGCGCGGCCGGCCGCCGCGTCGTGGTGGAGGAGCGCATGACCGGCACGGAGGCCAGCCTGTTCGCGATTGCGGACGGAACCAGCGTGCGGATGCTGGCCGACGCGCAGGACTACAAGCGCATCGGTGACGGCGACCGGGGCCCCAACACCGGCGGCATGGGAGCCGTGTCGCCGGCACCGGCGATGACCGATGCACTGCGGGCCGAGGCGATGGAGCGGATCCTCGGGCCCGCCGTCACCGCGATGGCCCGCCGCGGCACCCCCTTCCGGGGCATCCTGTACGCCGGCCTGATGCTCACCGACGACGGGCCGAAGCTGGTCGAGTTCAACGTCCGGTTCGGCGATCCGGAATGCCAGGCGCTGCTGGTCCGACTCCGCTCCGACCTGGTGCCGGCGCTGGTCGCGGCGGTCGATGGGGAGCTGGAGAACTTCGATCTCCGGTTCCGGGCGGAGCCGTCGGTCTGCGTGGTCATGGCGGCCCCCGGGTATCCCGAGGCGCCGGTCACGGGGAGTACGGTCCGCGGTCTCGGTGCGGCCGAGGAGTCGGGGCCCGACGTGCACGTCTTCCAGGCATCCACGGCCCACCGCGGCGAGCGCCTCGTGGCCGCGGGCGGGCGGGTCCTCGGAGTAACGGCCGCCGGGCCGGACGTGGCGGCGGCCCGCCGGGCGGCCTATGCCGCCGTGGCCGCCATCGACTGGCCCGAGGCGATCTGGCGGCGGGACATCGCGGCAGCGTGACCGGCGGCCGGGGCGGACCGCGTCAGGGGCGAAGCGCGCGGAAGAAGGCCCGGAGCAGGGTGGACGCGGCCCGCTCGCCCACGCCCCCGTACACTTCCGGCCGGTGGTGGGCGCTGGCGCTCTCGAAGATTCTGGGGCCATGCTCGACGCCGCCGCCCTTGGGATCCGGGGCGCCGTAATAGAGGCGCCGGATCCGGGCCAGCACGATCGCATGGGCGCACATCGGGCAGGGCTCGAGGGTGACGAACAGATCGCAGCCGCTCAGGCCGTGCCGGCCGAGGGCGCGGGCGCCGCTCCGCAGCACCAGCAGCTCCGCATGCGCGGTCGGGTCGCCGGTGACCTCCACGCGGTTCCCGTCCCTGGCGACGATCGTGCCGTCGCGGGCGAGGACCGCGCCCACCGGGACCTCCCCCCGATCGGCCGCGGCCCGGGCTTCGGCCAGCGCCGCGTCCATCAGCGGATGGTCCAGGAGAGTCATCGGTCGCCGGTCCCGCGGGCGTCGGTATGGTGTGCCCTGGCGCGGAGGCTGACAGCGGGTCCTCCGGGGAGACAGGCATGCCCGAAGTGACCCCGCGCGACGCGGCCACCCTCATCCTGGTTCGCAATGCGCCCCGGCAGCCCGAGGTGCTGCTCGGCCGGCGGCAGACGTCGGCGCGGTTCATGCCCGGGTTCTACGTGTTTCCGGGCGGCGGGATCGAGCAGGACGACTACCGGGCCGGCTCGGCCAGCGAACTCGCGCCCGAGCTCGTCGAACGGGCCGTGCGGGTCCCCGAGATCGGGGTCGACCGCGACTACTTCCGGGCCATGGCGTGCGCCGCGGTGCGCGAGACGGTGGAAGAGACCGGCCTCATGCTCAGTGCGCCGGGGGCGGTCGGGGGCGGTCTCGAGGGCGGCTGGACGACGATGCACGCGGCCGGCCTGGCGCCGGCCCTCGAACCCCTGCGCTACGTCGGGCGGGCGGTCACCCCGGCCGACAGCCCGATCCGGTTTCACGCCCGGTTCTTCGCCGCCTCCGCGGACGCGCTCCAGGGCGACCTGCAGCCGACCGCCGAACTCGACGACGTGCTCTGGGTACCGCTTTCCGCGACCCTGGATCTCGCCCTCGCCTCGCCGACCCGCTTCATGCTGAAACTGATGATGGAGCGGGGGTCCGATCCCACCCGGTTCGAGCATCGGCACCCGACCCCGCTCTTCACGAAGATCGACGGGCGCCGGCAGGTGATCTGGGATCCGGCGTAATCCGCGCGAGGCCGTCGGCGACCGCGACGTCGAGCCGGGTGAGCCGGCGCCCGCGGCACGGGCCCCGCACGCACAGCCCGTCGCTCGTGCGGAACAGCGCCCCGTGATTGGCGCACAGCAGGTGCCGCCCGTCCCGCGCCATCACCCGCCCGGGGATCAGATCGAGCGGGAGGTTCGCGTGCGGGCAGTCGTTGCGGAAGGCGGTGACGCAATCCCCCGCGCGCGTCACGATCGTGCCGGGATTGGCGGCGTCCGGTCCGTCGAGCACGCAGGCCCCGCCGTCGGGGATGTCGGCGACCGGGATTGCGCGCTCCGTCACGGGTCCGGGCTGAGACCCGCCATCGCGGCCAGCAGGTCCCAGTGGGCCGGGGCCACGGGGACTACGGAGAGGCGGGACTGGCGGACCAGGGCGAGATCGGCCAGCCGCGGCTCCGCCTTGATGTCGGCAAGGGTGACCGGATT
The DNA here is from genome assembly GCA_022825235.1 of Alphaproteobacteria bacterium. GTDB lineage: Bacteria > Pseudomonadota > Alphaproteobacteria > TMED109 > TMED109 > VXPW01. The sequence continues at coordinate 51,500 of JAJDYI010000014.1, forward strand.
CGGGACCGCGGTGACGGCGCGCACGTCCACCATGCCGAAGCGCCCCGAGGCGTCCGTCGGGTCGGGGTAGTAGGTCCGGATTACCTCGACCACGCCGACGATGCGCTTCTCGTTGACCGAGTGGTAGAAGAAGCCGCGGTCGCCCACCTGCATCGCCTTCATGTTGTTGCAGGCCTGGTGGTTGCGGACGCCGTCCCATTCGCATCCCTTGTCTCCGCACTTCACCTGGTCGTCCCATGACCAGGCGCCGGGTTCCGACTTGAAGAGCCAGTAGGCCATCGCGGTGTTCTCCAGTCCGGGTTCAGGTACGCCGGGCGCTGTACAGGCAGGCGACCCCGGCGGCGTACCGATGTAGGCGGACGGTGCCGAGCCCGGCCTCGCCGAGTTCGGTCGACATCGCCTCGGGCGGCAGGAACCGGCGGATGCTTTCCGCCAGGTAGCTGTACGCGTCCCGTCGGCCGGTCACGGCGTCCCCGAGCCACGGGACCACCTCGAACAGGTAGCGCTCGTAGAGCGAGTCCAGGCACTCAGGCTGGGGCGCGAACTCGAGCGCGAGGAACCGCCCGCCGGGGCGCAGCACGCGCCGGACCTCCCGGAGCGAGCGCCCCAGCTCGGCGAAGTTCCGGAGGCCGAACGCGCAGACGACCTGTGAGAAACTCCGGTTGGCGAACGGCAGTGCGGCGGCGTCGGCACAGATCCAGTCCGGCTCGTGGACGAGACCCCGGTCGAGGGCGCGCCGGCGGCCGACCTCGAGCATCTCGGCGGAGGCGTCGGCCACGACGACGGCCGCGCCGGCGAACCGCCGCCGGATCCGGAACGCCATGTCGCCGGTGCCGCCCGCCAGATCGAGCGTTCGGCGCGCGTCCCGCTGCGTCATGCGCAGCATCAGGTCCCGCCGCCAGGCCCGGTGCAGGCCGGCGGACATCAGGTCGTTCATCAGGTCGTAGCGGGTGGCGACGCCGGCGAACACGTCCCCCACGAGCGCGCGTTTGTCCGCGCGCTCGACCTCGCGAAACCCGAACGGCACCGTGTGCATGGCCCGACCATAGGGCATTCGCGGGCGGGACGGCAGCCGGCCGCGGGGCTCGCCTATGGTGCCGGGAGCGAGCGCCCTGGAGGACCGCATGCCGGAGCTGCCTGAGGTCGAGACCGTTTGCCTGGGCCTCCGGGCCCGGGTGCGCGGCTTCACTGTGGACCGCGTCACGGCCCGCCGGCCGGGGCTGCGGTTCCCGTTCCCGGCGGACCTCGCCGAGCGGATCGCCGGGGCCAGGATCACCGCCGTCCGGCGCCGCGCCAAGTACGGGATCATCGTCCTGGCGGACGCGCCCGCGATCCTGTTCCACCTCGGGATGTCGGGACGGATCGTGCTGGAGCCGCCGCCGTACCCGCCGCCGGGGCCGCACGACCACCTTGCGCTCGAGCTCGCCTCGGCGTCCGGCGCGCAGCTTCGGCTGACGTTCCGCGATCCGCGGCGGTTCGGTCTCGTCGACCTGCTCCCCGGTGGCGCGGAAGCCGCGCATCCGCGGCTGCGGGAGCTGGGGCCCGAGCCGCTCGACATCACCGGTCCCGAGCTGCGCGCGGTCCTCCGTGGGCGCGCGGCCCCGATCAAGGCGGCGCTGCTCGATCAGCGGGTCGTCGCGGGGGTCGGGAACATCTATGCCTGCGAGGCCCTGTTCCGGGCCCGGATCAGCCCGCGCCGGCGCGCCGGCACCGTCGGCCCCCGCCGCGCCGAGGCATTGGCGGCGGGGCTTCGCTCGGTCCTGGCCGACGCCATCCGGGCGGGCGGCTCCACCCTCCGCGATCATGCGCAGATCGGCGGCGAGGCGGGCTGGTTCCAGCGCGAGCTCCTGGTCTACGGGCGCGCCGGCGAGGCATGCATCGCATGCACGCGCCCGATTCGCCAATTCCGCCAGGGCGGCCGGTCCACGTTCCATTGTCCGGCCTGCCAGCGCTGATGCCGGCCGCCGCCGCCCCCGCTGCCCGGTGGGCGCGTTCTGCAGCAGGGGCCTAGGCACGGGGATCGACGTCAATCGCCGACGCGGGCGGCCGATCCCCGCACCCGCGCGTGCGCGGTGCGCGACCTGCTCGGCGAGGCCGTATTCTCTGGGCCCGTCGGCGGGTCCTGCCGGACTTCCGATGCAGTCCCGGCTGGTCCGCGCCGGTGCGGGGCAGCGAACCGGTGGCTGTTCGGTGAAGAGGAGGTGAGGCACGTGTGGAGATCGCTGCGGCCGGGCATCGTGGCCCTGGGACTGACGGGGATGGCCGGCTCGGTTCAGGCCGAGGGGTTCCTGTCCTGCGTCGATCACCTGCCGCTGGCCCCAGGGCTCGTGGAAGTGGAGGAGGGCTGCCTCAACTTCGATACCGCGGCGGGCCGCGTGGCGCAGGCTGAGGCGCGCGGGACGGTGCCCGTCGCTGCGGTCCGGCGGTTCTACCGCTCGGCGCTGCCGGCGTTCGGATGGATCCTGCTGGACTCCGAGGCGCTCGACGCGACCCGGTCGGGAGAGCGGCTCAAGATCTCGGTCGAGGTGACCGAAGGCAACGAGGTGCGGGTCCACTATGCTCTCGCGCCGTCGCCCGGCCCCTAGACAGGAGGACATCCGGCATGCCGTACAACTGCATCCAGACCGAGATCCGGGGGCGCGTCGCGTTGATCACGCTCGATCGCCCCGAGGCGCTCAACGCCATCAACGCCGAACTCGTCCGGGAACTGGCCGCTGCCCTCGACGGTTTCGAGCGAGACGACGGCATCGGGGCCGTCGTGCTGACCGGGTCCGAGAAGGCGTTTGCGGCGGGTGCGGACATCAAGGAGATGCTGGCCAAGGAATTTGCCGACGTGGTGCGCCACGATTTCATCGAACCCTGGGAATGCCTGTCACGCGGCCGCAAGCCGATCGTGGCCGCGGTGTCGGGCTATGCCTTGGGGGGCGGGTGCGAGATCGCCATGATGTGTGACATCGTGCTGGCCGCCGACACGGCTCGTTTCGGCCAGCCCGAGATCCTGCTGGGTACGTTCCCCGGTGCCGGCGGCACCCAGCGTCTCCCGCGCGCGGTCGGCAAGGCGAAGGCGATGGAGATGGTGCTGACCGGGCGCATGATGGATGCCGAGGAGGCCGAGCGAGCCGGCCTGGTCAGCCGGGTCGTGCCTGCGGCAAAGCTGCTCGACGAGGCCATGCGGGTGGCCGCCAAGATCGCAGAGCAGTCCCTGCCGTCGGTGATGATGGCCAAGGAGTCGGTGAACCGGGCCTACCAGTTGACACTCGACGAGGGCATCCGGTTCGAGCGGCGCCTGTTCCAGTCGACGTTCGCGATCGAGGATCGGCGCGAGGGCATGCAGGCATTCGCCGACAAGCGCAAGCCTGACTTCAAGCACCGTTGACCCCGCGCGGAAAGAACGCTAGGAACGCGTCGCCCCCCGCATAATCCCCGGAGAACCCCATGGCGCATCACGCGTCCGCAAAGAAGCGCATTCGCACGAATGCCCGGCGCCGGAAGATCAACCGCACCCGCATGAGCCGGATCCGCACCTTCGTGCGCCGGGTCGAGGAGGCCCTGGCCTCCGGCAATCACGAGACCGCCCGCGAGGCGCTGCGCGTCGCCGAGGCGGAGTTGCGGCGGGGCGTGAACAAGGGCGTCCTGCAGTTGGGCACCGTGTCACGCAGGGTTTCGCGCCTGAACGCCCGCGTCCGCGCGCTCGCATGAGCCAGCGGCCGGTCCGCCGCAGCGGGATGCGGTCCGGGCCGGCCGCCGCTGCCGCACGCACGGCGGACCGGACCGCCCGAACATTTGTTCGGGGCCCGGAACGGGGTGATTCGAGCATTCTTCAATAGGACCCAACGAATAACTTGTGGGACCGGTGCGGGGCCCCGATCGACGCGTGCTTGGTGCGAGATTTACTTCTTCGGGCATCGTGCAGATTTGACAAACAATTTGCGTTTCAGTGACAGAAATGGGTCAGGTTGCTGAAATGCCCCGCTTGTGCGACGTCGTGGCCCGGTCCTATTCTGACCCGGCGTTGCAGGAGCACGGCACCTCCCTCCGGGTCTTCCTAACAAACGGCTTTATAAGCGTTTGTGGGGGTTGGCCTGTGCTTCTGCCGGAATGGGCGTAGCGTCGGCTGCCGGTGCCGCGCCGGGGCAGGAGGACCGCCGGATGGACCGACACTGCTGGCACGCGGCGCAGTCCCGACTTCGCGACGAGATCAGTCCGGCAGCCTTTGAGAACTGGCTCTTGCCGCTGCAGCCCGTGGGGCCCGGCCGCGACCCGGTGGTGCTCGCGGCCCCGTCGGAATTTCACCGGCAGTGGGTGCGGAGCCAGTACCTCGGGCAGATCCTCTCCAGTTGCACGGCCGCGGACCCGTCGGTGCGCCGCGTCGAGATCGTCGTGCAGGAGGACGCGACCGTGCCGTCGGCGGAGGCGCCGCGTGCGTCTTCCTCCTCGCACCTCGGTAGCACGCTCGATCGCCAGCGAACGTTCGACTCGTTTGTGGTCGGCGCCTGCAACCAGGTCGCCTATGCCGCGGCCCGGCGCGTGGCCGATGGACGGACCAGTGGGAATCGGAACCTGCTGTTCTTCTCCGGCGGCGTGGGTCTCGGCAAGACCCACCTGATGCACGCGATCGCCTGGGAGATCATGCACCACGGGGACCGCAACGTCGCTTACCTGTCCTCCGAGAAATTCACCTCGGAGTTCGTCGCCGCGCTGCGCGCCAAGGACACCGACGCGTTCAAGCGCCGCTTCCGCACGGTCGACGTCTTCATGGTCGACGACGTGCAGTTTTTGGCCAGCAGGGTGCAGACGCAGGAGGAGTTCTTTCACACGTTCGACGCGCTCTCGAACGAGGGGAAGCAGATCGTGGTGTCGGGCGACCGGGCGCCGGTCGACATGGAGGACGTGGACCGGCGGCTGCGTTCACGGCTCGGCGGCGGTCTCCTGGTCGAGCTGCGGGCGACCACCTACGAGCTGCGCCTCAGCATTCTCCAGCGGCACCGCGGCCGCTACGACGAGGTCGACGTGCCGGATTCGGTGCTGGAGTTCCTGGCCAACAAGATCACCAACGACATTCGCGAACTCACGGGGGCACTGGCGCGCGTCGTGGCGCAGGCGGAATACACAAAGCAGCCGGTCACGCTTGGCCTGGTGCGCGACGCGCTGCCCGACCTGCTGCGGGCGAACGAGCGCCGGCTGACCGTGGAGATGATCCAGAAGGCGGTGACCGAGTACTACGGCCTGCGTCGCGGCGACCTGTCCTCGCCTCGCCGCGAGCGCCGCATCGTGGGGCCGCGCCAGGTCGCGATGTGGCTCTGCAAGCAGCTCACCCCGATGAGCCTTCCCGACATCGGGAGCCGGTTCAACCGGGATCACTCCACCGTGGTGCATTCCACGCGCCGGGTGGACGAACGGCTGGCGAACGAGCCTGTTCTGGCCGAGGACGTCGAGAAGCTGAAACACTGGATTCTCGACTGATTCCAGGTGCGCGGAGGGCCGCATCCTGCTAGGATGGCGCTCCTGACGACTCAACGTGCAATGACGTGCGGTTGTACCGGTCGCTACGCCGGTTCCAATCACGTGGATCCATGAAATTTACGCTTGATCAAAAGGATCTACTGGCGCCTTTGAAGCACGTGTACGGGGTGGCGGAACGCCGCGACCGAACCCGTGCGCCGATCCTCGCCCACACGCTGATCCGGGCTCGGCGCGGCGCGGAGGGAGAGGACGGCACGATCGCCTTCGACGCTTGCGACGACGAGGTCCTCTACGAGTCCGAAGAGCTCGCCGGCACCGTCGAGGAGGAGGGCGACGCTACCGTCGAGGCGCATCTCCTGCACGACCTTGTCAACCGGTTTCCGCGCAACACGGCAATCCGGGTGCGGATCACGCCGACCGCGGAAGCGGGCGCCGGCGACGCAGCGGTCGAGGAGACCACCGGAGCGGTGACCGAACTCCCGGACTCCATGGGCGGCGAGCCCGAGAAACGGGTGATCATCGAGGCCGGCGGCAGCACGTTCGCCCTGCCCTCGCTGGCGCCGGACGACTTCCAGCGCTTCGCCGACCCGCCTGGCGAGGCGCCGCTGCAGTTGCCGGCGGCTGAACTTCGGCGGCTGATCGATTCGTGCCGCGTCTCAATGTCAGACGACGACGCGCGGCTGCACCTCAACGGGATCTTCCTCCATACGGCGGACGAGGACGGGAAGACGCTGCTGCGGGCGGCGGCGACCGACGGACACCGCTTGGCGTGTTCGGCGCACGTGCTGACGGCAGGCGGCGGCGCGATCAAGGACGGCATCACGCTCCCCAAGAAGGCGGTCGAGCAGGTCGACGGGCTGCTGCGCAATGCGGACGGCGACGTCGCGCTCTGGTCGGGCGACAACCTGCTGCGGCTGAACGTCGGGTCGGTATCGATGACGGCGCGTCTCAACCAGGGCGGCTTCCCCGACTACCGGCGCGTGATCCCCGAGGCGCTCGAGAACCGGCTGCGGGTCAACCGGCAGGCGCTGCTGCAGGCGATCGACCGGCTGTCGGCCGTGACCGACCCCAAGAGCCGGGGCATCACCTTCCAGATCAGCGGCGACACCCTCGTCCTGAGCGCGGGCAGTCCAGCCACCGGCCTCGGCCGCGAGGAGGTCGGCGCCAAGTACGCGGGCAAGGCGCTGGCCATCGGCTTCAACAGCGACTACGTGACCGCCTGCTGCCGCGTGATTCCGGACCAGGAGCTCGTCCTCGAGTTCGACAGCCCGAAGCACGCAGCCGTCATTCGCGGAGCCACGAGCGACGAGACCGTGCACGTGGTCATGCCGCTCAACGTCGCTGCCCAAAGCCATGCGGCGCTCTTGGAGGAGGTCGGTGCCGGTTCCGACGTCGGCATGCGGTTCACGCAGGGTCGGAACACGCTGCTGGCCCCGCTGGCCCACATGCACGGCGTCGTGGAGCGCGTCGGCACCCGTCCCATCCTCTCGCACGTCCTGATCCGGGCGGAGGCCGGCAGTGTCGTGTTCGACGCTGGCGACAACCAGGTCCTGTACGAATCCGAACGCCTGACCGCCGAGGTCGACGTTGCCGGTGCGGCCACCGTCGAGGCGCCGCTGTTCTACAGCGTGGTCGGCAAGCTGGCGGAGGGGGACGACGTCCGGGTGTCCCTGGCCCCGGGCGCTGGCGCGGACGCGGACGTAGACGGGGCCTGGCTGGTGGTCGAAGCCGGGCCGAGCAAGTTCATCCTGCCCTCGCTCTCGACCGATGATTTCCCCACGCTGCACGATCTGGAGTGGGAACGGGGCTTCGAGCTCCCCGTTTCGGATCTCCGGGGACTGCTGAACTGGTGCCGGATCTCGATGTCGAACGATCCCGCGCGCATGCACCTGAACGGCGTGTTCCTGCACGCCGTGGAGGACGGTGGGCAGCACCTGCTCCGGGCCGGTGCCACCGACGGCCATCGCCTGTCACAGGCGGAATGCCAGTGCCCCGAGGGGGCCGAAGCGCTGGTGGACGGGGTGACGCTGCCGCGCAAGGCCGTCGAGCAGGTCGAGCGACTGCTGGCGGACGCCGACGGCGCCGTGCGGGTGGGCATGGGGAACGGCTGGATGCGGCTCGAGGTCGCAGACGTTGTGGTCGTCACCCGGCTCCACGAGAGCAAGTTCCCGGACTATCAGCGGGTCATCCCGACGGTCTGCAACAGCACGCTGCGGGTCAACTGCGCGATCCTGCAGCGGGCCCTCGAGCGCCTCACCCTCGTGGCGGACCGGAAGAGCCGTGCGATCCGCTTCGAGCTGAGCGAGGAGAGCCTCGCGGCCAGTGCCGGCGACCACCAGCACGGCGTGGGACGCGAGGTCTTCGAGGGCACGTTCCGCGGTAAGCCGGTCGTGATCGGGTTCCGGTCCGAGTACCTCATGGAGTTCTGCCAGACCGCGCGTGGCGACGAGATGATCATGGAATTTCAGGCGTCCGGCCAGCCGGCGGTGATCCGTGACACCGGAGAGGTCGGCAGGCTGCACGTCATCATGCCGATAAGGGTCTGATCAGGACCCGAATGCAGAAGGTGTTGCCGACCCGTCCGGGCGCGGATCGTGCGGCGGCAGCCTTGGTCCGGGTCGAGCTTCGCGACTTTCGCAACCATGCGCGTCTCGCGCTCGACTTGCAGCCCTGCTCGCTCGCGATTACCGGCCCCAACGGGGTCGGGAAGACCAATCTTCTCGAGGCCGTCTCCATGCTGGCGCCCGGCCGCGGCCTCCGGCGCGCGCGGCTCGCCGACATGGCGCGGGACGGCGCGTCCGGCTGGACCCTCGGTTTCACGCTGCAGGTAGACGGTGCGCGCACGCTGCGAATCGGCACCGGCTGGGCCCGTGGGGGCAAGCGCCGCGTGCGGGTCGACGGCGAGGAGGCGGCCTCCACGCTGCACCTCGGCAACGTCCTCGCCGTGCACTGGCTCACGGCCGCGATGGACGGACTGTTCAACGCGGGCGCGGGGGTCCGGCGCCGTTTTCTCGACCGGCTGGTGGCCGGCATGAATCCCGGCCACGCGGCGCTGGTGGCGAGCTGGGAGCGGGCCTCGCGGCAACGACGCGAGCTCCTCAAGCTGGGCCGGCTGGAGGACGCCTGGCTCGAATCTGTCGAACGCGCCATGGCAGAAGCGGCCGTGGCGGTCGCGCGGGCGCGACTCGCGGCGGTATCCGTCCTGGGCGAGGCGGTGGCCGAAGGTGCCGGCTCGTTTCCGGCCGCCGACATCGAGGTACGCGGGGCCGTTGAACGACTGCTGGAGTCCGCGGGTGCGGGTGCCGCGCCGGAGCGCCTGCAGACGATGTGGCGGGCCGCCCGCCCAGCCGACCAGGCCTCCGGCCGGACGTCCGCCGGGCCGCACCGGAGCGACCTGGTCGTGCGCCACCGCAACCGCGGCATGGAAGCCGCACGATGCTCGACCGGCGAGCAGAAGGCCCTGCTCATCAGCCTGGTGCTCGCGGCGGTACGCGTGGAGACCGGGCGCCGCGGGACACCGCCGCTGGTGCTGCTGGACGAGGTCTGTGCCCATCTGGATCCACAGCGCCGGGCCGCGCTCGCGGCCGAGCTTGATGGGCTGGGCGCTCAGATCTGGCTGACTGGCGCCGACGCCAGCTCGTTTCGTGATTTCCGCCACGTGCAGCCGGTGCCGTTGAAGGCCGTGCGCGCAGTTCAGGGAGCCGTGCACTGATGCCGAGTCCGAAACGGTCCGAGGAATACGCCGAGGCAGGCCGCTACCCGATCGCGGCTTCGGCCGACGCCGGCGGCGAGCCCGCGGTCGGCTCGAACGGTGCGGAATACGATGCCACCAGCATCAAGGTGCTGAAGGGGCTCGAGGCGGTCCGTAAGCGACCGGGCATGTACATCGGGGATACCGATGACGGCTCCGGTCTGCACCACATGGTGTTCGAGGTGGTCGACAACGCGGTGGACGAGGCGCTGGCGGGCTTTTGCACGCGGATCGACATCATCCTCGGCGCGGACGGGTCGGTGACCGTGCGCGATGACGGCCGCGGCATCCCGACGGGAATCCAGGAGGACGAGGGCGTGTCTGCGGCCGAGGTGGTGATGACCCACCTGCATGCCGGCGCCAAGTTCGACGAGGACAGCTACAAGGTGTCCGGCGGCCTGCACGGCGTCGGGGTTTCGGTCGTGAACGCCCTGTCCGAACGCCTGGAGCTGCGAATCTGGCGGGACGCGCACGAACACTGCATCGGCTTTGCCGACGGGGTTCCGGAGGAGCCGCTCAGGGTCGTGGGCGACGCCGGCGGCCGGCGCGGCACCGAAGTGACGTTCTTCGCCTCACCCGACGTGTTCACCAACGTCGAGTACGACCGGGCCCGCCTCGAGAAGCGGCTGCGGGAACTCGCGTTCCTCAACGGCGGCCTGCGGATCGTCCTGACGGACCGCCGGGGCGAGACGCCGACGACCGATGACTTCCAGTACGAGGGCGGACTCAGCGAGTTCGTGGCGTTTCTCGACCGGACCGTGACCCCGCTCCACGACGAGCCCGTCCTGATCACCGACAAGCGCGCGGGCATCGAGGTCGCGCTGGCTCTTCGCTGGAACCGTGGCTACCACGAGACGATGCTGTGCTTCACGAACACGATTCCGCAGACGGACGGGGGCACCCACCTGGCGGGGTTCCGGGCCGCGCTGACCCGCGCGGTCACCCGCTACGTGCAGGCATTCGGCGGCTCACGGCAGGAGAAGGTTCAGCTCACGGGCGATGACATGCGAGAGGGCCTGACGGGCATCCTGTCGGTCAAGGTGCCCGACCCCAAGTTCTCGTCGCAGACGAAGGAGAAGCTCGTGAGCTCCGAGGTGCGCCCGGCCGTCGAGGGCATCGTCGGGGCCGGACTCACCGAGTGGCTGGAGGAAAATCCGGATACTGCCAAGCGCCTCGTGCAGAAGATCGTGGAGGCCGCGCTCGCCCGCGAGGCGGCGCGGAAGGCCCGCGACCTCTCGCGCCGCAAGGACGCCCTCGATATTGCGAACCTGCCCGGCAAGCTGGCCGACTGCCAGGAGCGGGACCCGGCGCTCTCGGAGCTGTACCTGGTCGAGGGCGATTCGGCGGGCGGCTCCGCAAAGCAGGCGCGCAACCGCAAGAATCAGGCCGTCCTGCCGCTCAAGGGCAAGATCCTGAACGTTGAGCGGGTCCGCATGGACAAGATGCTGGCGTCGGCCGAGATCGGCACCATGATCGCTGCGCTCGGCACGGGGATCGGCCAGGAATTCGACATCGACCGCCTCCGCTACCACAAGGTCGTGATCATGACCGACGCGGATGTCGACGGCGCCCACATCCGCACCCTGATCCTGACCTTCTTCTACCGGCACATGGAACCGGTGATCCGCCGGGGCCACCTGTTCATCGCCCAGCCGCCCCTCTACAAGGTGCGCAAGGGTTCCAGCGAGGTGTACCTGAAGGATGACGCGGAGCTCCGCGGTCACCTGATCGGCGCCATTCTCGGCAAGGCGGTCCTCCGCACCGGGGCCGAGGGAATCGAGCACTCGGGTGCGGACCTGCGCGCCATCATCCTCGAGGCCTACGACGACGCCGCGTTGATCCGCCAGCTCGCGCACCGCGTGCCGCCGTCACTCCTCGAACAGATCGCGATCGGCGACGGCTTCGCCCCGGAAATCTACGACGACCCGGAAGCGGCGGCAGCGCTGGTCGAGCGGGTCTGTGCGCGCATGAATCGCATGGCGGAGCCCGGCGAGGACGGCTGGTCCGGACAGGTCGGGGACACGGAGGCCGGCTACCAGTTCCACCACAATCGCCGGGGCGTCCACACGGCCTACCGGGTGCCGCAGGGACTGCTTGCCTCGCCGGCCGGCCGACGGCTGCGGGTGCGGGCCGAGGACCTCCGGGATCTCTACACCGAACCGATGCGTTTCCAGGTCGGCGACGAGCTGATGCAGCTGCACACGCCGACCGAATTCCACGCCGAGGTCGAGCGACTGGCCCGGCGGGGACTGTCGATCCAACGATACAAGGGCCTGGGCGAGATGAACCCCGACCAGCTCTGGGAAACGACGCTGGATCCCGAGGCGCGCACCTTCCTGCAGGTCCAGGTCGGTGACGGCGCGGAGGCGAACGACCTGTTCTCCAAGCTCATGGGGGACGTGGTGGAGCCGCGGCGCGAGTTCATTCAGAAGAACGCTCTCGAGGTGGAAAACCTCGACGTTTGACCGGAGTCGGGGCGGAGCCCGATGGTGATGCGCCGTTCGCGAAAGACCTCCCGCCCGCCAGGGGATGCCCGTGCACGTGCGGGGGCGGCGCCACGCAAGGGTGCCGGGCGCCGGCGTTCGGGTACAGTGCCCGAGCGTTCGTGGGGCGCGGTCATCGGCCGCTTCGTGGCGCGCCTGGTCGCGCGCGTGGCCGGGTTGGCGCTGGTGGCGGTCTTCGGCTTCGTCGCCTGGTGCGCGCTCGGGCTGCCCGACATCTCCGACATGGGCGGCGGGGACCGGGCCGGGAGCGTGTCCGTGTTCGCCGCCGACGGGACGTTCACGGCGGCCTACGGCGATGTCTACGGCGGGTATGTCACCCTGGACGGGATCTCACCGGTGCTCGTCGATGCGGTGATTGCGATCGAAGACCGGCGGTTCTTCCGGCACTGGGGCTTCGACCCTCTGGCGCTGGCGCGGGCCGCGCGGGCGAACTGGCGCGCCGGCCGGGTGGTGCAGGGCGGTTCCACGATCACGCAGCAGCTCGCAAAGCTGGCGTTCCTCACGCCGGCGCGCACGCTGGAACGCAAGGTGCAGGAGATGCTCCTCGCGTTCTGGCTGGAGCTCCGCTTCGAGAAGACGGAGATCCTCGCGAGCTACCTGAACCGCGCCTATTTCGGTGCCGGCGCCTACGGCATTGCGACGGCGGCCCGCCGCTATTTCGGGACCACCCCGGGGCGGCTCACCCTGGCCCAGTCGGCCATGCTGGCGGGGTTGCTGCGGGCTCCGTCGCGCCTCGCCCCAACCCGGCACCCGGACCGCGCCCGCGCTCGGGCGGACGTGGTGCTGCGGGCCATGGTGGCGTCCGGCCGGATCGAGGCGGCGGACGCGGCGGCGGCCCGTGCGCGGCCGGCGCGGGTGACGGGCGGTGATGGCACCGCCTGGGGCGGGCGCTTCTTCGCCGACTGGGTCGTCAGCCAGACCGGGCCCGCGCGCGACCGCGCCGAGGACGTCGAGATCACGGCGACGCTGGTGCCCTCGCTGCAGCTGGCGGCCGAGCGGGCGGTGCGGACGGGCCTCGCCGACCACCCTGGGGTGGAAGGTGCGCTCGTGGCCATGGGACTGGATGGCGCCGTGCTGGCGATGGCCGGTGGCCGGAGCTATGCGCGCTCGCAGTTCAACCGGGCGACCCAGGCGGCGCGACAGCCAGGCTCGGCGTTCAAGGTCTTCGTCTACCTCGCGGCGCTCGAAGCCGGCTGGCGTCCGGAAGACCGCGTGCGGGACGCGCCCGTGACGGTGGGAAACTGGAGCCCGCGGAACTACAACGATGTCTACCGGGGCGACATCACGCTCCGCGAGGCGTTCGCGCGCTCCTCGAATTCGGTGGCGGTCCGCCTGATGCAGGACGTCGGGCAGGGCCGCGTGATCCGCCTGGCGGAGCGCCTCGGGATCACGGCGGAACTCGACGACGCCCCGAGTCTGGCGCTGGGAGTCTCCGAGGTGTCCCTAGTCGACATGACCGCTGCCCTGGTGGCCGTCGCGAACGGCGGATCACCGGTCCTGCCGTACGGGTTTGTCGAGGTGCGCACGCGCTCCGAGGGCACGCTGTGGGAGCGGTCGCCGGCGCCGCGCCGCGCCGGCGTGCCGGCCGCGACGGTCGAGGCCATGCGCAGCCTGCTGAAGAGCGTGGTCCGGCACGGGACGGGCCGCAGGGCCCGCCTGGACGGCGCGGAGGCGTTCGGCAAGACCGGGACCACCCAGGATCACCGGGATGCCTGGTTCGTCGGATTCGCCGGCGACGTGGTGTGCGGCGTGTGGATCGGGCGGGACGATTCCGGCCCGATGCCGGGCGTGGTCGGCGGCGGTCCCCCGGCGGAGATCTGGAAGGCGTTCATGCAGGAGGCGCTGGACCTGTAGCCCGGCCGCGTCGATGCGCGGCGGCCGGGTCGCCTAGACTGGGCGCATCGTGGCGAGGACCTGTCGATGCCCACCGTTTCCGCACTGGAAGACCTCCTCGTCCGCGAGGACGACGTCACCTACGGCGTGGCGGAACGCCTGTCGCCGCTCGTGCGGCGGGTGGTCGCGAACAACCCCGGCCCGTACACCCTCTACGGAACGGCGACCTTCGTGGTGGGAGCGCGTGACCGCCTGGCGGTGATCGATCCTGGCCCGCTCATCCCGGAACATGTGGACCGTCTGCTCGAGGCTGCCGCGGGGGCCACGATCTCGCACATCCTGGTGACCCACACGCACCTCGACCATTCGCCGGCGGCCGCGTTGCTCAAGGAGCGCGCGGCCGCACCGGTGTACGGCTTTGGTCCGCATGCCGGCGGTGCCGGGTCCGGTCTGGATGACGCGGGTGCGGACACCGTGTTCGCGCCGGATCGGGTGATGCGGGACGGGGACACCGTGGCCGGCGACGGCTGGACGTTGCAGGCGGTGCACACGCCCGGCCACACGTCCAACCATCTTTGTTTCCGCCTGCCCGAAGAGGGCACGCTGTTCTCGGGCGACCACGTCATGGGCTGGTCCAGCACGGTGATTTCACCGCCGGACGGCGACCTCACCGCGTACCTCGCCAGTCTTGACCGTCTGCTGGCGGGAGGCGACCAGCTGCTGCGCCCGACGCACGGCCGCGCGATCACGGATCCGGCACGTTTTCTGAACGCTCTCAAGGCGCACCGGCTGCGCCGTTGCGACGGCGTGTTGGCGAGCTTGCGCGCCCGGCCGCGTCCGATTCCGGAGATCGTTGCCGAGAATTACGTCGGACTGGACCCGGTGTTGTTTGGGGCGGCGTGCCGTTCCGTCTACGCCACCCTCCTGCACCTGCAGGCGGAAGGGTCGGTGCGTGCCGAGGGAGTGGACGAGGAAGCCACCTGGCATCCCGCCTGAACGGTGGAAAAAAGAGGGCGAGCGGCGGAACCCGCCGCCCGCCCGTGAACCGCTACGGAAGCTCGTAGCCGTCCTTGCCCAACTTGATCTTGTAGAGGCTCTTGCCGGAGGTCACGTAGAGCACGTCCCGTTCGACACCGCGGCCGAAGCCGACGTTGGTCGGTAGCTCTTCGCCGGTCGAGATGAACGCGACTTCGTTGCCGTCCGCGTCGCGCACGGCGATGCCGGGCCGATGCTCGCAGCGCTCGGCCATGTAGATGTTGCCGTCGACATCGGCGACGAGGCCGTCGGGGCCACTACACGGCTGACCAGGATAGAGCTCGGAATAGTCGATCACCACGCGGCGGTTGCTGACCGTTCCGTCGGCGTTCAGGTCGTAGGCCTGGAGCAGGTGCCGGCTGACCGTGGGTGCCTGGTCGGTTTCGTCAAGCTGCATGAAGCCGAGCCAGCCGTTGTCGTTGCTCACGACATAGAGCGTCGACTGGTCAGGCGAAACCAGCACGCCGTTGGTCTTGCCGCCGTTCGTGATGATGCGGTCGACGGTGCCGTCGGGGTCGAGTCGGTAGACCGCGAAACCCGGCTGGAAGACCGGCTCATGGCCAAGGTAGCGCGGGTCCGAGAAGTAGATCCGGCCCTGCTCGTCGATCGTGATGTCGTTGAGCGCGTTGTAGGACTTGCCGTTGTAGGTGCCGGACAGGATGTAGGTCTTGCCGCTCGCCATGTCGGTCTTGACCAGCATGCGGCCGCCGTAGTCCGCGCCGAGCGCCGCCAGCATGTTGCCGTCCCGGTCGAACTTGATGCCGTTCGACATCCCGCTCGGGCTGCGGAAGATGGTGGTGTCGCCCGATGCGGGGTCGTAGCGCCAGATGTTGCCGGCCTGCGGGTAGAGGCCCGACGGGTCCTTGCAGAACTTCGTGAAGGTGATGTCACTGAAGTACATGTAGCCGTCGTGGCCGGCCGCTACGCCCTCGGTGAGGATGCAGCCGCCGTCGAACAGGCGCATGAGCTTCGTGCCGTCCGGCACGATGTCGCTGGCACCCGTGGGTGCCGGGAAGCCGGCGTCCTCGCCCTGGAACCAGGTGGCGTGTTCATGGGCCGACGCGGTCGCGGACCACGCCAGCGTGGCGGCCGCGATGGCCGCTGCAGCCAGTCTGTAGATGTGCATGTTGATGTGTTCCCTCCTGCCGCAGGAGCGCCGGCCGACAGACGAACCGTTCCACTTCCCGAGGCCTGACATGACGGACCCGGCCCGTTGCGTTGTCCACTGTTCCGCGCCCGCGCCTATAGGCTACTAATTTCGTCAACTATTTGGCTAGCTGTGGGGGGAAGGGCGTCCGCCATCGACACCGGTGACGCGCTCGGCGGCTGCTCTCCAAGACTGACGGCAGGTTCTGGCGCGCGGGCCGGTCAGGCGAAGAGGATCGGACCCCTCGGGGCCGGCATCCCGGGCACGGGCTGGTGGAGGGCATGTTCCGAGCGCGCGCCCCTCGTTGAGTGATCCTCGCCGCCGGATTACGCTCGGCCGATCCCCGGCACCGGACTCGGATTTCTCGCCGCGACCTGTGGTCGCGCCGCCACGCAACCCTTACGGAATGTGAACGATGCGACTGGAAGGAAAGACGGCGGTCATCATGGGCGCTGGCCAGAGTCCCGGCCAGGGCATGGGCAACGGCCGCGCAACGGCGCTGCTCTTCGCGCGCGAGGGCGCGCGGGTGTTGTGCGTCGACCGCGACCCGGAATCGGCCGATGAGACGGCGGAGATGATTGCCGGGGAGGGCGGAGAAGCAGCGGTATTCGAGGCGGACGTCACGCGTGAGGCGCAGGTGGCCGCGGCGGTGGAGAGTTGCCGGACCCGGTGGGGGCGCCTCGACATCCTGCACAACAATGTCGGGATCAGCGTGGCGGGTGGCGATGCCGATGTGACCGAGATCTCGGAGGAGGCATTTGACCGCGTGATGACGGTGAACCTGCGCGGCACGGTCATGGCCTGCAAACATGCGATTCCCGTCATGCGCGAGCAGCGCTCAGGCGCGATCGTCAGCATTTCCTCGGTTGCCGCGGTCGAGTCCTACCCCTGGGTCGCCTACAAGGCGAGCAAGATGGGCATGGTGGCGTTCACCAAGCAGATCGCCATCCAGAACGCGGAGTACGGAATTCGCGCCAACGTCATCCTGCCCGGATTGATGGATACGCCGATGGCCGTCGATTCGCGCGCCCGTGCCTGGGGCCGCTCCCGGGAAGACGTCGCCGCCGAGCGCGACGCGCGGATCCCCCTCGGCGGCAAGATGGGCACGGCGTGGGACGTCGCGTACGCGGCTCTCTATCTGGCCTCCGACGAGGCCCGTTTCGTCACGGGCGTCGCACTCCCCGTCGACGGCGGAACGGGCTGTCGGGTCGGTTAGCCGTGGTGCCCGGGAACGAGGTTTCCGGGCCTCGGTTCGCCCCGACGGCGTATCATCACGGCGGGTTCCGCCGACCGGAATGAGCCGGAAACGGGCTTCCCGGGGGCAAGCGGCCAGATCGGAGAGTCGGCGGGCCGCGGGAGGACGGGATGGGGATCCGCCTGTACTACAATCCGGACTGCCCCGACTGCGTGCGGCTGGCGGCCCTTACGCGCCGCCTGGACTGGCTGGATCGAGTCGAACTGCGGACCGACGAGTCGCCGTTGGGGGACGTGCCCGCCGGTGAGATCGTCGTGGTCGAGAAGGCGACCGGAGGCATGTTCACCGGGGTCTTCGCCACGCGCAAAGTGTGCCTGCAAGTGCCCCTGTTCCTCCCGTACGGACTCGTTCTCTTCCTGCCGCCGGTCCTGAAGTTTGCAGGACGAAGAAAGATCGGGTGCAACGGCGACGCGTGCGAAATTTGAATTGCTGACCTGACGGGTCACTGCGGCGGTTTCGGACCTCTTCGCGGCCCGGCGGCGGTGAGCCCGAGCGAGAGCATGGCCGCGATGGCGCGCCGACCGTTTTCTTTCACGGGTAGGGGCGACCTGGAGGGCGGCTGCGCCGCTCTGGCCGGTTAGCCCGGATTAATCACCGCTGTTAGTTGTACATGGGATGATGACGTGGTATAGGTATTGGATTCAACGCCTTACCGAAAACCACGAGATCACCCCATGCAACCAGAGTGTACCCCGGCCCAGCTGTGTTTTGAAGGTCTTGGCCGCCGTCGGGTGGAGGGCCGGTTCGACGGCGGCCGGCTGACGACGGACGGCGGGTTGCTGCTGCTGCGGGAGGT
>JAJDYI010000003.1 GCA_022825235.1 Alphaproteobacteria bacterium
CCGACTCCGCCGCCTGGCAGACCGGCGGCTCGCGCACGATGCAGGACAAGATCAGGGACCGTCTGCGCGGGATTCTGGGCGACAGCTGATCGGGCCCAATCGGAGCACGGGGCCTGCAGCGGACCTGCAGTGCTGTCGCCATGGGTCACAGTCCGGATAAGCGACCCGGCACCGTGCGTCACCTGACCGTCGGTTGCCCCCGGTATGCGCTCCGAACGTAAGCGATTAGAGCACGGCGTTATGCATTGGAGTTGCCTTGGCTTGGCCTCGCGCGGGAGATTCCTTTGATCCATTGACAGGGATTGGAGGTTTTTCATGTCGCAAGATGAGACGGTCCCGCCTGTTGACGGTTCCGGGCGGGAGTTGGGAGAGGCCGAGTGGCGTGCGCTGATGTCGGATTTCGAGCGCTGGGAGGGTTCTCAGGTCAGCTTCTGCGCGGCCCGTGGTATTTCGCGGAAGACGTTTCAGGGCTGGCGCCGCCGTTTGGGTCTGACCGCCCGGTCGACCGCCGGCAAGCGCGGCGGCTTTGTCGAGATCGCGTCGGCGCCCGGGGCGGCTTGGGACGTCGAGCTTTCGCTTGGCGGCGGGGTGGTGCTCCGTGTGCGGCGAGGCTGATGCTGGGCGGCTGGCCGGCGGGCGGCATCTGGCTGTCGACGGAGCCGGCGGACATGCGCCGCAGCTTCGACGGTCTGTGCGCGCTGGTGTCGGGCCATCTCGGTGAGAACCCGGCGAGCGGGCGTTGGTATGTCTTTGTGAACCGTCGCCGCACGATGGTGAAGGTTCTCGGCTTCGAGCATGGCGGGTTCTTCATCTGGGCCAAGCGCCTGGAGCAGGGTCTGTTTGCCTCGCCGGGGACGCTGGCGTCGGGGCGTGCGGCGCTGTCGCTGTCGCGGACCGAGCTTTCGGCGTTGCTGGAGGGGATCGACATCACCGTCCGGCACCGGCGCAAGCGCTATGCCGGCGGCGTGACCGGATGGCCCGCGCCTGTGACAGGCAGACACCCCTCATGGCCCTGACTCCGGCCGAGAAGCAGCGCCGGTACCGGGAACGGCTCAGGACCGGCGCCCGCCCCGTCCACGCTCCAAAGCCCCGTGGCCGAACTCGTCGCGCTGCAGGCTCACTGGCGCGATTGCCTCTCAACGCTTCCCGAATCCCTGCTCGACACGGCCTATGGAGAACGCCTGCGGATCGTCGCCGACGTCGACATCGAGGGCCTCGAGGAGATCGAGCCGCCGCGTGGCTGGGGACGTGACGCATGATCCCTGCCGCCCCATTGCGCACCGGTAACGTTACCGCCGGGGACGGCGTCCGGCGCCGGCATCACCGGGTATCCTGGCGAGGCGGCGCACCCGGGGTGGCGGTTGCGATGTCGGAGACCATCGGATGGTCGGCGAACAGCGTCTTCCAGCGTCTCGGCGTCAGTTCGCCGACCCGGGCGTCCGGGTGGGTGGCGATGCGCAGCAGGACGTCGGTCAGCCAGGTGCGGGGATCGACGCCCTGCATGCGGCAGGTGGCGAAGAGGCCGTTGACGATGCCGACGTTTTCGGCGCCGAGCTCGGTCCAGGCAAAGAGCCAGTTGCGGTGGCCGAGCTTGACGGGCCGCAGGGCGTTCTCCACGAGATTGGTGTCCGGCGGCACGTCCGGATCGGCGAGGAACACCTCCAGCGCGGCCCTTCGCTCGACGGCGTAGTGGATCGCCTTGCGGATCGGGTGCTTCGGTGTCAGCGCCTCATCCGCACACGTCCTCTCGCAGAAGTCCCAGAAGGCGTCGACCGCCGGGCGCGACCGGGTGCGGCGCGCCGCCAGGCGCTCGCCTGGCGGGCGGCCGCGGATCTCCTCCTCGACCTCGTAGATGGCGCCGATCAGCGCCAGGGCCTCGCCGGCCAGGGCCGGATGGTTGTCCTTCTGGTTCCAGAAGTTCCGGCGGGCATGGACCCAGCAGCTCTGATGGCTGACCGCCCCGTTGCGCGCCTCGGCATAGGCGTCATAGGCGCCGTAGCCGTCGCTCACCAGGGTTCCGGCAAAGTCGCCGAGGAACGCGGCCGCGTGGCCGTGCGCCCGGGAGGTCGCAAAGGGGAACACCACCTCGCCGCGCTCGCCGAGCAGCGGCCAGAAGAAGCCCTTCCTCATGCGGGAGGGCTTGTCCGGGTGGCGCCCGGCCCGGATCGGCGTCTCGTCCATCTCGATGACGGCGCTTTCGAGGACCGAACGCCACTGCGCCTCGTGGATCGGCTTCAGCAGCGCGATCGCCCGGTTGGCCCACTGGCTCAGCGATCCCCGGTTGACGGTGATGCCGGCGCTGGCCAGCATCCGGTGCTGGCGGTAGAGCGGCAGATGCCAAAGGAACTTGTCGCAGAGCAGGCCGGCGACGAAGGAGACGTCGACGCTGCTGTTCTTGAACACGCCCTCGCGGGCCGGCGCGCTCACCAGGGCGCCGCTCCCGCGGATCCTGGCCTTGATGTAGCGATAGCGGATGACGACATGGCGGTGTTCGAGCATGGCGAGCCGGCTCATGACGCGCTCGCCGATCACCTCGTAGTCGTCCTGCGACAGCCCCTCGATCTCGTCCGGCGTCACGGTGATGTCGACCACCGGGGCCTTGTCGCTGAAGCGCAGTCCGGTGTCGTTGACGGCATCGCCGCGCTGCTTGGTGCGGCCGGGCTTGCCGCCACGCCGGGCAGGCTCCCGGCCGTCGCCGGCGGCGTCGCCATGCGGACGCCTTTCCGAGCGCGCGCCGTGAAGATCGCGCTGCAGGCGGGCAAGCTGGGTGGAAAGGGCCGTGACCTGGGCCGCCAGCTCGGCGAGCTGTCGTTCCTGGGCGGCGATGATCGCGGTCAGTTCGGCGACCTGTTCCTCCCGGGCGGCGATGGTCGCGGCCAGCCCGGCGGTGTGCCCTTCCTGGGCGGCGATGGTGGCGGCCAGTTCGCCCTGGAGCGCCGTCAGCCGCCCGGAACGCTCGATCAGCGATCGCAGCGCCGCGGCGGCCTCCGGCGGCAGACGGCTGTCTTCCAGCCAGGCGACGAGATCCCGGCCCAGCGTCTCGACGTCGCGGGCAAGGCCGGCGGCCTCCGGGCACGCCGGCGTGTTCATGTCTCGGCCTCGACGGCCATCAGCGCCGCCATCACCGCCAGACGCTCGGCCCGGGGCATCGCCGCATAGCGCCGCCCCCAGCTCTCAGCCTTGCGCTTGACGATCTGGCGGTGGGTGAAGTCCCGTCCGGCCAGGGACGCCCAGTGCACCCGGTCGGGCGCGAAGTTGAACCAGACCTTCTCGGTGACCACGCAGGACTGGTTCATCACCTGCAGCTCGAGCGAGCGCCAGCCGGCCAGATGCTCGTCGTAGAGACGCGACGGATAGCCGGAGATCATCACCGCGCACGGCAGCGACTTCAGGATGCCGAGAAGCGCGACATGGTCGGCGTCCGTGTAGTCGAAGCGGTAGCGGCGCTGCGACTTGCGAGACGACTGCACATAGGGAGGATCGCTGTAGACCAGCTCGTCCCCTTCAAACGGGAAGGCGGCCAGGAACCGGTGACAGCAGCCGTGGTGAAGTTCGACCGGGTGGTCGCAGCGGAAGCTGTCGATCGCCCGGCGGTTGAGGTCGATGCCGATGTTGCGAAGCGCCGGCGGCTTGCGCCTCATGATGGCGCCGCCCCCCAGATGCGTTTCGATGTAAACGGCATGCGGCGGACACATGGCAATCAGCGGCTGGCAGAGCCCCGCCGTCGCCTTCGAGCCAAACCATGCCGCCATCGCCGCCCCCGGACAAGATGCATCCAGACGACGGCTCAATAGGCCGTGTGAACTAGGCTGTCAAACAAAATCCGACAACGGACAAGCCGAACGCCGGCAGGCCACCCAAACCAACGCCGTACTCTAATCGCTTACCTCCGGCAGACGCTCCGACACCCGCTCCAGGATCCCGGCCATGTCACGCCGCATGCCCGCCCGGCCCTGCGGCATCACCTCGCCGTATTCGGTCAACAGGCCGCGCAGACCGTTGATCTGCGCCGTGCGGAACTTCACCAGCTGCTGGCGCATGCGGTGCAGCGCCAGAACCGCCTGCTGCTCCTCGCTCTTGACCGCAACCGTCTTCACCCCCGGCACGTGCACCGCCGTCCAGATCGCAC
>JAJDYI010000019.1 GCA_022825235.1 Alphaproteobacteria bacterium
CCGGATCGGCCGCGATCCGCTTGTACCGGTCCCCGGCCGCCGTCTCCGGCACGCTGAGCTCCAGGCGGTTCAGCGTGCTCGACCCCGCCAGCGCCTGCCCACGGTCGCGCGCCCGCCGGCGCCGCTCCCCGGTCACGTCCGCACACCCGCTCGCCAGTGCCAGCACGCTGTCCGCGCGCAGACGGTCGTGGTCGTTCAGGTCCTCATACCCCGCCGCCAGCCTCAGCACCCGCTGGGCCACCAGCGTCTGCACACGATGCTCGGTGCGCGCCGCCGAGCGGTGGTCCCGGAAGCACCCCGCCAGCCGCTCCGTCACCCGGAACCGGCGGTCGACCTCCCGCAGCAGCAACCCGCCGTCCGTCGTCAGCCGGCCGCCGTCGAACCGGCCCTCCACCCGACGGCGGCCATGGCCTTCAAAACACAGCTGGGCCGGGGTACACTCTGGTTGCATGGGGTGATCTCGTGGTTTTGGGTAAGGCGTTGAATCCAATACCTATACCATGTCATCACCCCATGTACAACTAATAGCGGTGATTAATCCGGGTTAGCCCCCTTCGCTCTCCACCGCCGGCGCTGATGCCGTCGGGGGGCGTTCGGCACCCTTGCCGCCGTCCGTCTGGGTCCGGTTTCCGCCGCCGGGGCCTTTCGTCCCGTCAGCGTGGGCCTCGCCGGCCCGATTCCAACGGCGACGCTCCTGGTCAGCGCGTCGAGCCGTACCGTTGGGCGGGGTCAGCCGGGCACCGCGCGCACCGCCGGTCCGTGCGGTGCCCGGCTGACCCCCTTCCAGCAGCAGAGCCTGATGCGCTGACCAGGAGCGCCGCCGCCGGCGTCGGCACGGCGTGCGGCCGTTTATCCAGTTCCGCCGCCGAATCGGGCCGTCGAGGCCCACGCCGACGGAGCGCAAGGCACCCGCGGCCGAAACCGGAACCCGACGGCCCTCTGCAACGGCCCCGAACACCGCCCGACGTCAGCACATCCGGCGGTGGTGAGCGAAGAAGGGGGCTAGGCGAACACCGGGCGGTCTGACGGGTCGCCCCGGCCCCGCACGCGGGCGGGGGGCGGCGTCACGGCCTGTCGACCCGTCAGCGGGCAGCCGTTCGGGCCACGCCGAAACAGGGCAAATGAACTTGTATATGACCTGATATGGTACAACTGTCCTGAAACTCCCTCCGTAGCGGGGGCACTGGGTGGTCAGTTTTCCGGGCTTTTCCCTGGCCCGACCTGCCTGTATCGAAATGGGGCCAAGCATGATTCGAGCATTGACGTTTGTCGCGGTGGTTCTGTCTCCCGTCTCCGCACTAGCGGAGATTTCCGCTGCGGACGTGACCGACCGGGCATCGCTGAAGGCATTTGTTGAGCAAGCTCGCGATTACATGCATGCCGTGACGACACTGGAGGAAGCGTCCAAGTTCCGACGTCTGTTCAGCACAGAAGGCAGATGGAAAGACGGGAACATGTACATCGCGCTGCTGGACTGGAGCGGCAGCGTCCTGATACACGGTGAAAGCCGGGAATGGGTCAACCTGGATGCAATCCCCGTCACGGATGACAACAACAAGCCCGTCACGGCGGAATTCATCAGCCTGGTGCGGGAAGCGGGCGAGGGGTTCGTCGACTACGTCGACGGCGGGCAGCCCAAGACCGCCTATGCGACCGTCTACACGTCCGGCCTGTCCGGAAAGAGGCTGGTCATCGTCGGGGGCTGGTCGCTCTCCCTGGCCGATGCGACGTATCCCATACCGGACCTGCCGAGGCCGGAGGTCACTGCCGACGAGGTGGTGGACAAGGAAACACTGATCAAGTTCGTACGATCGGCTGCCGAGACCTACCGCAGTGCCATGGCCGGGGAGGACTACCGGTTCCTTGCCGGCACGCGGGCCGCACTGGTCGAAGAGGGCGGATACTGGAAGCAGGGCTCGGTGTACATCTGGATGGTGGATGCGAGCGGCACCATCATCCTGCACGGGTTCGAACCCTTCCGCGTCGGCGAGAAAGCCAATTTCGACCGTGTGGACATCAACGGGGTTCCCTTCGCACAGCTGCTGCTTGGCGGCGCGATCGAGAACGGCTCCGTATTCGCCGAGTACATGTACGACAACCCGGTCGTCGAGGGCGACGAGGACACAGGATCCCCGAAGCTCGGCTACGCCGTCAGCTTCGTCCCGCCAGGCTGGGATCCCGACCAGAAGTATGTCGTCGGTTCCGGCATCTACGTCCACCAGGAAGACACTGCAACCGACGACGGTCCCGTCGACGTCGCAACAGCGTGGCTTGCCCGGTTCGGGCGCACGGTGGCGGAACAGGTGCTGGACGCCCTCGATGCACGGATGCGGTCACCGCAGACGGAGGGCATGAAGATGGCGGTGGCCGGCCGCGCCGTGCTGCCCGCGGGACCGGGGGTTGCAACGGCCGCCCTGGACGACGTGCGGCAACCCGTTGGCAGCGCACTCACCCGAGCAGAGCTGCTGGAGGGCTCATCCTTTGAGTTTACCGGACGGGATGGCGATGGCGGCGCCTATTCGCTGTGGGGGAGCGGCGCCGTCTCGAGCTTCCGCGGCCGGGCCGGCAACCTGGACCTGGACGGCGACGTTGCCGGCGCGCTGTTCGGCGCGGACCGGAACCGGGGCCCCGTGACGTTCGGCATGATGATCGGACACAGCATCGGCGACGGGACGTACGGTGTGGCAGCCGACGGCGGCTATATCGAGTCCACACTGACCGGCATCTATCCATGGGCCAGCTACGTGGTCAACCCCCGTATCACGGTATGGGGTCTGGCGGGGTACGGCGCCGGGGACCTGACGTTGACGCCTGCCGGGCAGCCAGGCATCCGCACCGACATGAACATGGCCCTGGGCGCGGTGGGAGCGCGCGGGGTGGTGATCGAGGCAAACGCCGGAAACGGCGGTATCTCCCTCGCTGTGAAGGGCGATGCGATGGGTGTGCGCACGACCAGCGACACGGTCGCGGGGCTGGGCGAAGCCGAGGCCGACGTGACGCGCATCCGCGTGGGCCTCGAAGGCTCCCGATCGGTCAGCCTCGAAGGCGGGGCTCAGCTGACACCGTCGGTGGAAGTCGGCATGCGGCGTGACGATGGCGATGCCGAGACCGGCGCCGGAGTGGAAATAGGCGGCGGTATCGCATGGTCCGATCCCGCGCGCGGGATGGCCGCGGGCCTGCAGGCGCGCAAGCTGATCGACCATGAGGCGGAAGGCATGGACGATTACGGCCTCACGGGCTCCCTCACTTGGCAGCCTTCGAAGGACCGCGGGCCGAGCCTGACCCTGCGGCAGACGATCAGTGGCCTGTCGTCGGGCGGCGTCAACGCGCTGTTCGCCAGGCGCACGATAGAAGACATGTCCGGCGCCGACCGGTCTTCCTTCGACCGGCGCACGGAACTGCGCCTGGGCTACGGGATGACGGCGTTCGGCGGGTTCAGGGTGACGCCCGAAGTCGGTGTCGGCCTGTCCGCCGGCGGACGCGATTACAGCGCGGGCTGGCATCTGGCCGTCAAGGACTCGCTGTCACTGTCGGTCCGGGCGGTCCACCACAACGCCGCGGCGGACGGTACGGACGACGACCGTGTCGGAATGACGTTCGGGGCGCGCTGGTAGAACGGGCACGCGCACGCGGTACGACTTCCCGGGAAGACAGGCGGGATCGGGAAGCAGGCGCTTTCCGGTCCTGCATCCTCTTGTGTGCGGGATTGCCTTAGAGCCTGTGCGGAAACTATTGAGCGGCCCCGATCCTGGCTCCTACGATGTGGTTAGCAGCTACATCGGGAGGATGCCGTGGCTTGGACCAAGACCGCTCGTGCGGAGTATAGGCGTCGGGGGAAGCGCTTCGAGAG
>JAJDYI010000011.1 GCA_022825235.1 Alphaproteobacteria bacterium
GGAGACCTGGGATGCCGCAGTTGCGGCGATCGCCGGCACTGCGACGGCGGAAGAACTCGGCGCCCGGCTGCAGGGCCGGCTGGAAGGCCGGCATGGGCCCCGGCCGCCGGTTCCGGCGGGTCCTGCTGCCGGTCATCACGGAACATCGGACTGATTGACTGTTCAGGGTTGCCAATGCCTCCACGGTGAAAGTCGCCACACCCGCCAGGGCATGCACTCCCATCGGAACCGGACGGCGCATGATGGCCACCCGGGAGGGCGTTCGCCGCCCGGCAGCCATGAGTTCGCCCATGAGTTCGCCACGAAATACCCCTGTCCCCGGCAGGAATGCTCTCCCGGATTCGGGCTACAGTGGATGGAGAGGTGCAGGGGTGACTGTGATTGTCTTTCGGGGATACGGACGTATCCGGCCTGTCGCCTCCACCGGCCAACCACGACAGACGAACGACGATGGAGAACATCCTGCCGGCCCTGCTGATTCTGGCGCTCTCCGGAGCCGCGGCCATCCTGGTCCTGGGAAACCGGGCGCCCCGTGTCCGTCCCGGGGACGATGAACAGGCTTCCGCGCGGCGGCACCGGGAGATCGTCCGCAGGTACCGGGAAGAGCGGGCCAGCCTCGGCGAATGAGCGGGCGGGGCCGTACCCGAAACGGTACCTGCATCATTGACGCGGGCCGGGGGCTTTTCCATGATCCGGCGCAGGCTGGAACACTCGCTTGCGCAACACGCGATCCCGAGCACCATGAGCAGGCATGTGCACTCCTGCGCCGTCACGTTGTTGACCGCGGGGTCTTATCGCAATCAATTCGCAACCATTGCAAATCCAACCCCAGGATGACGATGCGCATGATGGACTTTCAGCGTCCCGGCAATCCCGGGGCATCCCTGATCATGCAAAATACTTCCTGGAGTCCATCACCGCCCCGGCAGCATTTGCCGGCTGCCCACACCGTTCTGCCGCGATTCCCGCCTGCCCCTTATCCCAGGCAGTGCGCGAATGACATCCGCCTTGCGCAGTCCGGCGGGGCGCCGGCGCATCGTCGGCAGATGGTCCTTCCATCATCGGCCAGCGCCTCAGAAATTCATGTTGAGGGTTACGAAGAAGGTGCGACCCCAGCCGGCTGCACGCGGCCCGTCGGCTGCGGAGGGATGCACGGTATTGGTGGATAGCTTCGCATCGGTGACGTTGTACACGCCTGCGGTCAGTCGCGTGCTTTCGAGTCCCAATGGCCTTTCCCAGTCGAGCGTCAGGTCGTGGCCGGTCCAGGACTTGAAATGCCCGTCGCCCCAACGGTTCTCCACCTCGTCGCGGTAGTTCAGGGCCCAGTAGGCGGTGAGGTTGCCGCGCCCGACCGAGGTCACGATGCGCACGGCGTTGCGCGGGAGCGGGTTCGGACGCTCATTGCCTGCGATACGCTCCTTGCTGCTGGTGACATGGCGCCAGAACCCCCGCATCGCGACGAAGCCCCAGCCGGTCTCCTTGCGGGCCCCGAACCGGGTGTTGACGCCCGTTACCTCGGTCTCGACGATGTTCGCGAAACGCTCGTGAATGGTGATATCCCCGGCCACCCGCTCGATGCAGCTGCCGCCGCCGCCCGGCCGGCACTCGGGATGGTTCAGCATCGCCCAGGTGGCGTTGTGCCGCCCCGGCAAATCCGAGGAACTGAGCCGGTACCAGTCGGCGACGAAGTAGAACGATCCCCTGCGGGCCTCAGCGCCGATGGAGAGACGCTCCGATCCCGCGGGATCGAGTCCGGGGTTGCCGCTCGTGCTGCGCGTCACCTGCCGGTAATTCACCGAATCGCACGTGCGCGGCGGCGGCCCGCTCTCCGGGACGCAACGGACATAGGGGTGGTCCTGCGATGCGGTGCTGTGCAGGTGGTGCATGGAGGGCGCCTGGTCGCCCGTGCTCCACGAGCCGCGCAGCGTTACGATGTCGCTCGGATGATATTCGGCCCCAAGACGCCACGCGCGCAGCCCGCCGACGTCGTCGTACTCGTCGGCCCGTGCCGCGGCCCGCACATCCACGGAGTCGGTGAGGGGCAGGGACGCCTCGGCGAAGGCTCCCGCCGTTTCGCGCTCGCCGGCGTAGCTGGTGCCGCCCGAGCCGAGCACCCCGTTCACGTCGCGGGTACTGCCGTCCCCTGCCCGGAACGCCAGAAGCCGATGGGCCTCCACATCGGCGAGTTCAACCCCCGCGGTCCATGCCGCGTTGCGCCCGCCGATGCCCGGCCCGGCACCCTCGAGCGCGAAACGTGCGCCCAGATACCGTGAGCGGAGGTCCTCCTCCTCATGCAGGCTGCTCCTGGCGATCGCCCTCAGGTGGTCCGGCTCCATCGACAGCGGATCGGCCAGATCGTACCTTCCGGCCTCGATCTCCTGCCGGATGATCCCGGCATCCACGAAGGTATCGCCCTCCACCGAGTCGTCGTATCCGGAGGCGCTGATGCGGGCGTCGTATCCGAGGCCCCCGGCAAGCCGGCCCCTGACGCTTGCCGAGGCGTCGTACTCGTCGATGCTCTTCCTCCAGTCCCGATTGCCATGGCCGATGAAGCGGTGCCCGAACGAGAAGATGTCCTCCTCCGTCGCCTCGAACGCGGGGTCGGCGTCGCGCGCCGATGCGTTGATCGCTTCGAGCAGGTCCCCGCCCGGGGCGGCGGAGAAGACGCTGACCGACGGTGCGTAGCGGAACAACGAGCGTCCGTGCGTGACGTTTGCGTCCACATGGAGTTCGGCATCCTCTCCGAGCGGGTGGCTGAGGTTCAGGATTGCGTTCTTCTGGTCATATCTGGCGCTGTCCCACCAGAAGTCGCCGTAGGCGAACCCGCAACCCCTGTCGCCCGAGTCGACCCCCGGCGGGTTGCTGAGCGGGCCGGTATAGCCGTGCGCCCGGTCGCAACGGCCGAGCGGGACGGCTCGCAGTTCTTCCGCACTGGTGTCGGAAACGTACACCGTGTTGCCGCCGACACTCACGTTTTTCGCTTCGGCAAAGCTCCCGCCGTCCACCCACTCCGAACGGCTGTGCTCGCGGGTGCTGCCGACGATCTCCTTGCGGTCGAGGATGTCGACGCCGACGGTCATGTGTCCGCCGGCGCCGAACGCCCCGCCCCATACGACGCTGCCCTGGCGCGCTTCCCCGCCGTCACGGGTCGGTACCCGCGCGACGGTGCGCACGTCGAATCCGTCCAGATCCTTCCGCAGCACGAGGTTGAATGCGCCGCGTACCACGGCATGGCCGCCGATCGTCCCCAGGCTCTCGGCCCTCAGCACCTCGATGCGCTCCACCGCCGACAGCGGAAGGGTGTCCAGATTGCCCCCGGTCGTTGCGTAGGGCCGTCCGTTCACCAGGACGAGCAAGTCGCGTCCGCCGGTGAAGAAGTAGCGGATGATCCCCGTGTCGAGCATCTCGCCGAACGTCTGGGCGCCGGACCGCTCAATGAAGCCGCGGTCGTACTCGGCGATGATCTGCGGAGCCGGCGCCAGCGTGCCGGCATGGACCTGGGCCAACGCGAGCATGGCGGTTGCGGCGAGCGCCGCGCGGAATATTCTCATTGTGGATATCCCCATTGTTGTCTTC
>JAJDYI010000058.1 GCA_022825235.1 Alphaproteobacteria bacterium
TTTTGCGTATTTTGCAAAAGCACCCTTGACCCCGCGCCGTGCGTGCTAAAATGGGAGCGCTAAGAGAGAGAGGGTAGTACCGCCACCGGGACACAAGAGCCTTTGGTGTTTCACGATGAAGGCGAAGCTCATCGGGAAACATTCTCTCATGCTGCGGAAAGGGTCATTTCGGGCCGTTTTTCCGGCCCGAAATTCCCGCAGCGGGGGGTGGACCGAGCCACTAACCTGAATACGGGATGATTGGCAGGAGCATGCCGATCTTCCGGGAACACGGTTCATCGTTCACGGAACCGGAGGACTTACCGGGTGCTCCCGGTAGATGTGAGAGCCGGCAGAGCGGACTTCCTCTGGATAACCAACAAAAAAAGGGCCGACGCGCGAGGCGCCGGCCCTTGAAGCGCTCAAAACGGGATGTCTTCGCCCACTACGCCCGCAGTGGCCACCACGTCCGCCGTCTCGGCGTGCGCGCTGTTTCCGTTGCCATTGCCGTTCGCCTTGTCGAGGAACTGTACGCGCCCGCCCGGCGCGATGAGGATCTCGGTCGAGAACCGGTCCGAGTCCTCCTCGTCCTTCTTCCAGCGGCGGGTCTGCAGCTTGCCCGCGACGTAGACCAGGCGGCCCTTCTTCGCGTGCTTCTCGAACATGTATTCATAAATTCAATAATCTTATATACTACTGAATATACATGTTTTATTTTATTAAAGAATTCACTGATGAATGGTTGTCAACACTATCGCAACACGATGACTCGATCACGAACACGGCATTGCATGTCTGCGCCCGGGAGAGTATGGCGATGGTATTCCGATCTGGCGGGAGGTTCAATCTCCGCAATCCGCTTCTTCACAGGGATGATTTTTTCTGTCGATCAGGGCGGCAGCCGTCATGGCCACAGACGCCGCTCTCCACCTGTCGACTAAATTTCCAGGCTGCACGAACAGGCAAACCTAGGCATCCGTTCAGCGTCCGGCATCCTTGAACCCCGTCCGCCGGGGCGAGCGCTACCCGGTGGTGGCCGAGGCCACCACCTTCCTCGCGCGATTGATTTGTCTCCTAACGCTGACATTTAGATCTAAAGCCACTTGTCTTTTTTTTCAACGTGAATCATGGAACCGTCGCCGTCTCCGGCGTCGGCATCGCCACAACCATCCCGTCCTGGATCGAGGGCATGGAAGCCGCAACGCTGGTCTGGCTACGACGCGGAAAGGGTCGGTGACCGCGGCACCTGTCTATGCGCCACCTCCCAGTAACTCTCCAATCCTCACCTTTAGTTCCTCCCCAGTCCGCATCCCTTCGTCGATCAGATACGCTACGCCAACTATGATCGCCCCGACCACTACGGAGAAGTCCTCCACGTCACGCCACGAAACATGGCCGCGTCGTCCCTGATGTACCGTACGGGACCGCCAATCATAGAACTTCTTGAAGACTTTCCTGAGTTCCTCCGGCGTCCCCACTCCCTGTGGCCAACGGTCACGCTTCAGAATGTTTGGTATCATCGCAGTTAGCCCATTTAGATTTGTTTTCACCACGTCCTGATTACTTGTGGCAAAAATTGATTCTACGCTTATCCAAAGCGTGGACATCTGCATTTCGAGGGTAGATTGACTTGCTGCTTGGCGAAAATACAGGACCGCGTCGACTAGGCGACTGGCGAGTTCTGCATCACGAAACATTTTTTCCGCACCAATGCGGTTAAAAATACTCAATCCCAACGAGTCGTGCCATTCGTCCACGATGCTGATGTTTATGTCGAACCACGGCTCGACAAATTTCATAGCGAGGCCGATTTGTCGTTCAACAGTCGCATCTCCGTCCTCAATAATGCTGAAACTACGCTGAGCAGCCAACCCGTGTTCCGGTCGCTCCAGTAGCCTGATTGGCCATAGTCGGCCAAACGCCGGCTGATAGGTCAAATTGATCATCAGACATAGTACGGAAAGCGCGAATTCCCATTGATACGCTGATTCCTCTTCGACGCGGTCGTCTGTCCCGAAGTTGCGTTCCGCGGCGAAGACGGCGGTTTCCCCGTCAAAAACATCGCCGATAGTCTCAATAGCGTATTTCTTGTGACCCGTTGGCGTCTCAGGAATCGCGTCAAAGCATAGACCCGCGAAATTGCCCAACCAACACTGACCAACGCGAAGGAAATAATCGTCATCGAGATTAAGACCCTGCACCTTGGAGAAACAACGCTTTGCACGGACCGATAAAGCTGTCGTGAACGAATGGGGAAAATAGGCGACCAGATCCTCCACGGTTTCCGGCAACAGGCCGTCAGACAACATGTTGGCGAACGCTTTCTGAGCGGCTTGGTATGTGTCGTTCTTCGTGGACCGCGTAGCGAATGGCTCGGCCAGGTGCAAAAATCGAGTGAACTCGACAAATGCATCCCAGCCTGTCTGTGTGGGGAAGAAGGTACGGGAGTTGTCACCTCGATATTGCATGCCGAACCCGCGCTCTTTGTGCAACTGCAAGTACCCTTCAGTGCTCGACGGCGCAAGAATAGCCTTCGCTTTCGCGAACTTGCGGAGGTGCCAGGAACATGTCCGGCGCGTCTTATCGTCTGGAAACGAAATCTTCAAATCCATCTCGGCGAATGAGTCCTTTTTCGCGCTTGTTGATACGCTGTTTCTGGTACTTGAACATGGCCTTGCCGATTCACGCAAACCTGTTTCGACAATGCGCCTTGGAGCGGTTGCTTGACGAACCTGCGACCGGCCGGAATTAACCCGCCGATGCCGCGGGCTCGATACGGCAGGATGAGTTGTGTGGGTTCTGGCTTCAGCGAAAAGATTCGCCGGGTTGGATTTCAGGAGTCTTGTATACGCATCGGTGTTTCAAAGTTCAAGCGTGGGTTCGTGCCAAAGAACTCCTCCCCGATACGGTTCAAGTCATCAATTGCCGCCTTGAAGATCACCTCTATGTGTCCGGCTGTCAAAGTCACCCTATCGCCCTTTCCAAAAAAGCGGAATACCCTTGGCTCGGCTCCAAGCCTCCCTCCAGCGTGCATGATTGCATGCCGATACATCCTGACATCTCCGAATACGTCGCTTCCAAGATTGTTCTTGTCATCAAGCCCCGCCTCCTTCGCGATCCTGTTCCGGTGCCGATCTTCCCAGGATGTATACAGCAAGGTGACCAGATTCCTCCTGTGAATGACCGAGGTGTCTCCGTCGGACTTCGAGGCAGCCAGCAAGTAACCGAAAGTCCGCCGGTACACATAGAATGCGTCTGGATCGTTCGGGTCTGATTTGCCAAAAAACATCTCGTTGCCGGGTGTCGTGGTCTGCGAAGAGAGTTGCTTGTTGAGCCACTGGTGCCAAAAGGTTAGTGCCGTGGAGACCTGGACTCCATAGCCGTATATTTCCACCAACTCGCGATGAAATTCCTTTAGAGCTTTCACGATGTGTCCTCACTTCCTGACTTTGAGATCCGTTGAGAGTCTGCGGCGCAATGAACACCGCTTTCGCTTCACCGCAGCCTGAAACGGCGGAGGTGCTGGCGAACGTCCCCTGGGTTATGGGCAATCCATGGGTCATCCCGGGCAGGGTCCCGGGAGAGCGCATGCGCAACCTGAACGACCCCTGGGAGATCGTCCGTGAGCGCGCCGCGCTTCACGACGTGCGCTTGCACGACCTGCGCCATTCGTTTGCATCGAGGGCCTTGGCTCTCGGCGAGTCCCTCCTCATGATCGGGCGCCTTCTGGGTCACAGCCGGGTCGAGACCACCTCGCGCTACGCCCATATCGCGCGCGATTCGGTGCGGGAGTCCACTGAGCGGTTCGCCGCGAGCATCGCGGAGGATATGCTGCAGGAAAACCCTCTGGAACACATCGAGCCTGTAGCGGCCGGACACCGACATCCACAAACTTTCCCTCCCCGGTGCGGAACGACCTCGAAGAGTGGTAGTCACTTGACTCCCTCTTCAGTCGGCAAAGCGCTGCACGAATGAGGATCTCGAATATTTCCGGTGGGAGACCGGCGCCGCCATGGCATGATCGGGTTGCACGGCCCGATCCGAGCATTGAGCGGTTATACGCAGGCCGATGACGGCGAGGCGCTATTCGTCGAAGTGGTAGTCGACCTGGTCGAAGCGGTCCCGCGCGAACGAGAATACCAGGATGAGCGGTTCCGCGCCGGTGCAGTGCAGCGTGTGCCTGGCATTGGGCGGAATATAGGCGGCGCATCCGGGGCCGACGTCGGCCGCGCGGTCGTCGATTTCCATGCGCCCGCGCCCCTGCACGATGTAATAGGTCTCTTCCGGTCCGTGGTGATGCAGCAGGAGCCGCTCGCCCGGCGGGATCTCCGCGATGCCGGTGACGAGCCCGGCGCTCTCGGTGCGTTCGCCCGCGGTCAGGAGTTTCCAGCGGATGGCGCTGCGCGCGGCGACATCGGCATCCTCCCACCCTTCCCAGGGCAGATCCGCCTGGTTGATGATGACAGGCCGCGTCTGTGTTCTCATCGTTACTCGCCCTTTCTTCGGCGCCGGGCACAACGGCGGCGGGAAGTCCTGCTGAACCCGAAGCGGCCGCTGCAAAGACGTCCTTCGCGCATTTGCCGTCCCGCCGAAGCGGCGCAGGCAGACGAAACAAATGTGGGTCGGGATGATAAAGATTGCAACTGATTTCCGGGAAATCCCCTGATTTTCCAGGCAGTTTGTGATTATTTTTTCTCGATTTGCGTATTTTTCAATTGTCACTGGCCGCGAGGAAGGGAGTACTGGCTCGAGGACGATATCAGGGGTGTCGGTTCCCGGATGACTTGCGAACCCGCTCACCGGAAACTCCTCCGGCTTTCCTTCCGTGTCATTCGCCGGGAAAAAAGGGAATTAAATATCCACTTCTTTCACCGAGATCCCCACGCCGCTTCAGCGAAGAGGGCTTTTCAGGTATTTGAAGACCCCGTAGCCCGCCCTGTCATGCACCTCGTCCACCACGTATTCTATGGGAACGATCTGCAGGTCCTCCCATTTCGTGTGTTCGGCGAAATCAAGGGTCTGCGTCAGATAAATGCCGACGGAAACGTCATACGCCTCTCCTTGCCCGGCCCTCGTCCGAAACCGGCAGCGATACCCCGCCGTGAACCTCGAACCCGGCGGCTGGAAGGTATTGGAAATCCACATCCATGCATCCGATTCCTTGTCCGTTCGCGCGGAATCCTTCCGGTAGGCGACCCCGTTGTTTTCGGCGTATTTCATGGCGAAATCCACGCAATATCCCGACACGGCGAGGGCGCCTCGCGAACGCGGGCCAGCGGCGCTCCTCTCCCCGTCTCGCCCGTCATCTCCGCTGACGGCGCAGACACAGCCGGCGAGCATGAAAACGAGAACGAGAACGGATGTTTTTCTCATTCTTGCCTCCACCGCCGCGCCGGACGGCGCCGGTCCCGGGTGAGCTTCACTGCTTGAGATCGACCCGCTCCACCCAGTCCCTGCCCTTGAACCAGTAGCGGTGCCGCCCGTCCAGCCAGCCGTTCTTCGTGTTGACCATGATCCAGTTCGAGAAGAAGCGCAGCGCGTCCGTATCTCCCTTGCGCAGACCGAACGCCTCGTCGCTCTGGGAGAGGTTCTCCGTGGTCGGCAGGAATATCCGCTCCGGGTGGGCGCCGGCCCATACCACCGGCTGCGGGTAGGAGGAGAGGACCGCGTGCGCGTTGCCGCTCAGGACTTCGCGCAACGCCCCGGCGTCGTCGTCGAACCTGCGAACCACAGCTTTTGGGAACAGCCGCTCGATGTCGCTGCACGAGGTGGCGCCGCGGCGGCACGAGAAGGTCACCCCTGCGCTGTCGTAGTCGTCCGGCCACTTCATGCCCGCGGCCATCGCCCTGTTCGCCGCGATCCCCATGCCGGAGTGAGCGTAGGGAACGGTGAAGTCGATGGCGAGCCTGCGGTGGGGACGCACGCTCATGCCCGCGATGATCACGTCGAACTCGCCCGCGATCAGGGCGGGGATGAGCCCCTGCCAGGGTGTCGGAACGAACTCGATGTCCACGCCCATGTCCCTCGCGACCTTCCTCGCGACGTCGATCTCGAATCCGGCCAGCTCTCCGCTCCTCGTCCGCATCGCCCACGGGACGAAGATCGACATGCCGGCCCTGAGCACGCCGCGTTTCCTGATCGCCTCGACGACGCTCCCGGACAAGGGTCGTTCCGGTTCGTCCTGCGCGGCCGCCCCGGCCGCGACCGCCACGACGAGTGCAAAGGCCAAGAGCGGTTTCCATGCCGTCCTGCGCAACCTCATTGCCTTATCCCCTCTCCCTTGGTGCCGGCCGTCAATTCGCCGGTGTCCGCGCACCGTGTCCGTTGAAACCCCGCCGATACGAACATACCCGCATGAAAACCGCAAGAACGAACCGGGCGCCGGTGCGCCCAGGGCCTCATCCGGCGATGCTCCGTCGCGATGGGCCGCAAAGAGGCCGTGGGAGGCGGAGGCGGGGGTGCGGGACCGGGGGCCGGAGAGGTCCGGCGGCGCCCGCGTTCCCTTCATCCCCACCCTTGGAGGCGCAACCCATGACGAACCGGAATCCATCCCGCTCCGCGAGGCTGCTCGTGCTCGCGGGACCCGCTTTGGCACTCCTCGCCACAATCATCTCTCCCGCGACAGGGAGCGGCCTCAGCCTCCTGTGGACCGTCTGGGCCTACGCGGCCCTCTGGAGCCTCCTCACGGCCTTATCGTGCGCCCTGTGGCGGGGGTTCCGCCACGGGGACTGGACGGCCTTTCGTCGCTACGAACTGCCCGACGGGAAAGAAGAGGACTTCGAGTGGTCGTCACGGACGGGACGCTACGCCTGGCGCCGCGATGTCGAGGAGGAGGAGCTGTTCGGCCGGGACCCGTAGAAAGGCCGTAGGCGCGCGCAGCACCCCGAAGAGGCGGAGGCCAGCCGGGAGGGGGCGGCGGAGGGGGCCCGGGAGGGAGTCTTCTCCCGTTCAAGGCTTGCCTCCGCCGCCATCATCCACCCACCCAAGGAGGCGCGCGATGCGGAAACCAAGACGAGAAGCGGACACCTTCCTCACCCATCTCTTCACCCAGGGTCTGGCGGACGAGCGCTACGAAGTGAAACGCTACAGGTCCGCCGATGGCGACATCAGGCCCCTCCCCCAGGAAGAGCCGAGGAACGGGACACGGCGGCGCAGGCGCGTCACCGCCTCGCGGAAGGCGGTCCGCGAAATGCGGCCCGCGCGCGACGAGCTCATCGTCTGCACAGGGCTCCGGGTCCCCGGCAGCGGACTTCAGCTCTGGGGCGAGCACCTCGTGTGGGCCCGGATGCTGTGCCGGGGATGAGTCGCACAAGACGTCTCGCCGTCCCATCGCCGTCTGAACGGCTTATCCAACACATGAGGGAAATTCCATGTCCCACAAGGACCCGGAAATTCGACGGGCTTATGAGCGCGAACGCTACAGGCGGCGGACGGCCAAGCGCAAGGAGATGGGCCTTTGTCCGAAATGCGGCCACGTACCTCCCGCGCCCGGGCGCAGGGCATGCGAGCCCTGCGGAGAGAGGGAGCGTGATTCAGAACGCGCCCGCTACGCCAGGGGGAAAACCGGGGGGGCACCCTACGGTGGAAGAGATCCCGAGAGCCGCCGGCGCATGGCGCGGGAGAGGAGCAAACGCCGCAGGCGCGAGCGCACCGAAGCCGGGTTGTGTCCCCGCTGCGGAGAACGAAAGCCCCCAGAGGGCGGCGCCGTCTGCGAACCCTGCCGGGAGTCGAGGCGGGCGGCCGAGAAGAAACTCTACGCCGAAAGGCGCGCCAGGGGGCGATGCGGTCGGTGCGGTGTGGAAGTCGTCGATGAGGCTTCGACGTGCGCTTCGTGCGCCGCAAAAGAAGAAAAACGCCGTCCGCGCAAGAACGCCGCGAGCCGGGCGCGCTACGCAAAAAGGCGCGCCAGCCGGCTTTGTGTTGACTGCGGCAACCATGCGGACGCAGGGGTGAGATGTACTCCCTGCGCGCGCCGATCATACCACTCCTCGGGTGAGCACAAGGGCATGCCGCTCTACCCGCCGCGCTACACCGTGATAGAACTCGCCACGGGCGAGGAGCACGGTCCCTGGGACTCCTGGGAAGAGGTCGCCATGTGCCTCGCCTTTGCGAAGCTCTCGCGCGAGGAAGTGGAAGTCATCGAAGACGCTCCGCTCATTGCGTCGATAACCGGTTGGTAGTCGCCGTCCCCGCCCCGCCCTTCATCCCGTGTCGACCTCGATCAGCAGCCGGCAATGGTCGCTGGCACCCCACTCATCCACGTCGTTGAGCGCGCGGACCCGCACCCTCTCGTGAAAACCCCGCGAGGCGAAGGCGTAGTCGAGCTGGCGGTCGGCTTCGGCCGGCGACCTGCCCGGGGGATAGTGCGTCGGGACGTTCCGCGTGTCGGCCGGCACGTCGGGCGGGGGCGACGCCGCCTGCCGGCCGCCGGGCGCCTGCGGACCCAGGAATTCCAGCCCCAGCGCCTCCATCCGCGCCCATACCGTACGCTCGCGCTCCGGCAGCGACAGGCTGTGGCCCGTCGCGCCGTAGAACATGTTCAGGTCGCCCGCGGCCAGGACACGGTGCTTCGAGGGGTCGGTGTGACCGACGAAGGCCGAGAGATCCGAGATGATCCGGTGCGCCGAAACGTCGGAAGCGCCGACCCAGGAACTCCTGGTCGATGGATGGGGTTTCATCCAGCGCGCGTACATCGAGACCGCCACGAACGCCTCCTCTTCGTTCTCGTGGGGGACCACCCGCGCGGCGGCGATGGTGCCGATGCCGCTCACGCCGACGTCGCCCTCGCCGAGATAGCTGATCGGGGGGACCTCGCGGAAGCGCTCGACCCGGACCCGGCCGGACAACCCCGCGACCAGGCACCATCGGTCATAGAGGTGGCGGCTCCAGAATACGTCGTCCTCGCGGGGGAGCAGATGCGCCAGCTCGCCGGGCGGGCTCCCGGCTTCCTGGAGCAGCGCGACGTCCGCCTCGTCCCGCCTCGCCATCCTCGCCAGTTCGCGCCACGGCTCCTGGCGCCTGGCGATATTCCAGCTCACGACCCTGATCATCCCGAAAACCTCCTCTCCACGCCCGCCGGGGTACGCACGGCCGGCCCGCCGCCGGGGGGCAGACCCAACCGGGGGGAGGGTTCGGCGCCGTCCTGCTGCGCAGCCGGCTCACCCTCGGCCGTTTTCAGTTCCGCCCCGCAAGCCACCACCAAACCATCCAGGCCGGGAGGCTCAGAGCGGCCGCACAGGCGGCTATCGCGAGCGGGCCGGGCAGTCCCGCCACCAGCGGCGCCGTCACACCGCCCAGCACAACCCCCATCGCCCAGGCGGCGCGGCGCCAACCCAGCCACCATAATCGCCGGCACGCCAGGGCGAGCGGAAGACCGCCCGGCGCAAGCGTTGCCGCCGATTCCGGGAACATCGGCGTCCAGGCCGCGGGCACCGTCCAGAAGAGCACGGCGGCCGTCGCGAACACCCCGGCCGGCAGCCACAGGAGCGCCAGCGCCCAGAAGCCGCGGCGTTTGTGCCGTTCCTTTCCGATGAGCATGTCCCATCTGACCCCAATCCCGAAGCAGGCGCAAGTCCGGGCGTGGTCTGCGAGCGGTCCTCATCGGCGGTGAACCTGCCCGGGGGAGAGGTGGAGCGAAGCGGGGAGCCGGGCAAATGCCCGGTAGGGAGAGGGAGACGGTCTCCCGGTCCCGCCGCCGGCGACAACTCGATAGGAGGCTTTGCCATGTACGAGAACGACTTCGACGTCGATGTTCCCACCACGGACGAACTGCTCGCAGAACTCGGACTCGACGCGTACACGATCCGCAAGATCCGCGACGAGGCGGGGGGCGAGGAGGAGTTCTGCAGCATCTAGGGCGAACCGGGGGCCGGGGAGAGAATCTCCGGCTCCATCACTCTCATCACACTCTACGAAGGAGAATCATCATGGCATTCGGACTCAACCGCGCGGAACTGATCGGGCGTCTCGGCGCCGACGTCACCGTCAACCACCTCGCGAGCGGCGGACGCGTCGCGAATCTTTCCATCGCCACCGACGAGGGCTACGTCGACAAGCAGTCCGGCGAGCGGGTGGACAAGACCGAGTGGCACCGGGTCGTCACCTTCCAGCCCGGCCTGGTGGACATGTTCGAGCGGCACGCGAAGAAGGGCCGCCTGGTCTACGTGGCCGGCAAATTGCAAACCCGCCGCTGGAAGAAGGACGAGGAAGACTCGGATCGGTTCTCGACCGAGATCCTCATCGCGCCGGGGGGGCGCGTGCAGTTTCTCGACAAGGCGAACGGGAACGGCAATGGCAACGGAAACGGCGCGCACGCCGAGACGGCGGACGTGGTGGCCACTGCGGGCGTAGTGGGCGAAGACATTCCATTCTGATCACCCGGGGGGTCGGCGCCACGCGCTGGCCCCCCTTTTTTTTGTTCCGGGTCCCGAGAAAGTCCGCCATGCCCCGAACACCCTCTCCCGCGGCCGCCCACGCCTTTCCTGCCTTGCCGGCTCTCTCCTCTACCGGGAGCACCCGGTAAATCTCCGGTTCCGTGAACGATGAACCGTGTTCCCGGAAGATCGGCTTGCACCTGCAATCATCCCATGTTCTGGATATTGGCTCGATCTACCCCCCGCTGCGGGAATTTCGGGCCGGAAAAAGCGGCCCGAAATGACCCTTTCCGCAGCATGAGAGACTGTTTCCCGATGAGCTTCGCCTTCATCGTGAAACACCAGAAGCTCTTGTGTCCCGGTGGCGGTACTACCCTCTCTCTCTTAGCGCTCCCATTTTAGCACGCACGGCGCGGGGTCAAGGGTGCTTTTGCAAAGAACGCAAAAGCATCTTTTTTCAGAAAAAATCGATGAAGCGTGGATTTTTTCCGCTGCGCGCCCTCCGGGTGAAAAAAGACTGAAAACCGCCCCTGACGCCCACGCCTGGCACGTGCTGAAAATGGGGCGCTAAGAAGCGCATCCGTTAATCCTCTAGAAAGGAGAAAGGCATGGAAACCACCGTGGTGAACTTGAACGACTACGTTGCGGATATCGGCAGTGGATTGCTGGTCAGAATCGACCGCATGACGAAGTGGGGAAACCCCTTCCGCATCGGCCAGGACGGCGAGCGCGCCGAGGTGATCGAGAAATACCGGCGATGGCTGTGGAGGAAAATCCGGAACGAGGAGGTGGACCTCCACGAACTCGCCGACCTGCAAGGCTGCGAGCTCGGCTGCCACTGCCATCCCCTCCCGTGCCACGGCGACGTACTCGCACGCGCCGCCGAGTGGGCCGCCGGGTATCTCGACGGGATGCCACAAGAAGTGGGGCGCAACGAGCGTGGCTACGCTCTTCCCGAATTCAACCATCCCCTCGCCTGAGGACAACGAAAGGAGTGAACGATGACTGCCACCGCAATTCACGAGCACACGGAGCACGAAGCGCAGAACGAAACCTTCACCGCCATGGTCTGCGAACAGGCCCAGCTCTTCGGCGCGACCCCCGGCCCGGACGAATTCGACAACCGGCCCGTCTGGGGCGAGGCGGAGGCCACCGCCGCCGTCCTCAAGGCATTCCACCTGCTCGCAGAAGCCGCGCCCGACGGAACGCAACTGGCCGACGAGCGGGCGAGTCTCCTGTGGGGCTTCGTCAACACCCTCGACGCCCAGACACAGCGCCTCGACCGCGCCGCCGACAAGCTCATCCCCGGCATCCGTGAAATGCAGCGCGAACAGGACGGCTCGGAGATCAGGTCGCGCGAACTCGAACTCGCCACCGACCGGGCGCAAAACTTTAATGCTCGGCGTGATGCTTTTGAACAACTCCGTGACGCCGCCGCAGAGGCCTACCGCGTCGAGACCGGCGAGGTATGGCGGCCGAGACGAGGATCGCACGTCTCGCAGACCGGCAAGCTGACCTCTGCCGTGATCGAGGCCCGTGACTTCCAGCGCGCGAAAAAGGACCGCGAGAACACCGCGCACTTGCCGCAGGGAACCCTCGTGGCCGTCGCGGGAGGGAAGGAAGCCACCGACGCGGGTAAAATCATCGCGCATCTCGACAAGGTCAAGGCCAAGTACGCCGACGTCGTCCTCGTCCACGGCGGCGGCCCCGGTGCGGAGAAGGTCGCGGCGGGATGGGCCGAGCGGAACGGCGTCCACCAGATCGTCTGCAAGCCGGATTGGGATGCACATGGACGTGCGGCTCCTTTCCGGCGCAACGACGAGCTGCTCTCACTCCTCCCAAAGGGCGTGGTCGCGTTCCCCGGTTCGGGCATCACCGACAACCTCGTCGACAAGGCCAGAACGCTCGGCATCCCCGTCCAGAAAATCGCGGCATAGGACGTTCGACACGGCGGGTCGCATCGCCACACAGGTGGTGCGGCCCGTCGCCTCTCTCCTCGATCACTCCACCGCTCCTCTCCTGATTGCTCTCCTCTCGTCTTCTCCGCTCACTCGCCGCGGCGGCTCCCGCTCGCCATTCTCTCCGGCGTAAATTCCCCCGTCGTTCGTTCCCAGGAATCCGCCGTTAGCCGCCCTTCGGCGCTTCGGATTTCACACCGGAACGCAGCGGGCTGCAGGGGGTTCGGCATACGACGACCGGGCTGCTATCCCGCCCCATATCGACGACACGGGGCGACAGTCTTATAGCGGATCGAGCAGATACCAAATTGCATGCACGCCCATTCTTATCCCTGACGGGGCATGGCTGCGCATGTCGCGCAAGGATACCGGGCCCGTCGCAATTGGTGGCGCCTCGTAACACGACGTGTTACGCTGCGCAATGCGTTTGAATGCTCCAGGTACCGGCCGTTTCGCGGTGCGCCGGGGTCGCCACCTGCGCGGTGAACCCGCTCGCGGGTGGCCGAAAAACCCTGAAGGCGGGGCGTAGAATCGAGCGTCGACGGCTCCGGATACACCCTGGTTTTTGCCTGAAACGGGCCGTGCCGGAGCCGAAATCGCGGTCGATGCGGTCCGTTTGGTTGACAGATCATGTCCCTGGGAAGCGAAAAAGATGACGCGAAACGATCAGAAAAAGTCCGGAAAAAGCAAAAAATTAGAGGAAAAACCGAGCGACCCGCGAGTGCCGCACTCCATCCGCTTCTCGGGTTCGGAGTGGCTTACGATTGAAAAGGCCGCCGCGCGGCACGGCATTCCGGTCGGCGAACTCGTCCGTTCGGGCGCCCTCGCCGCCGCCCAGGAGCGGCTCGACGAGCCTCCCGCGGCCACATTATCGTCCGGACACGCCGCCCTCATCGAGTCCGTCTACCGCATGGTCTACATGATGGCGACCCTGGATCGGGGGCGACTGCTCGACGAAGGGCGCGGGAAAGAGCTCGATGACCTCATCGCCGCGGCCCGCAGAACGATGGCCGAGACCATGGACGAGGGTCCTCCGGCCGGTTGACCGGCTGCGGATTTGTCGGGGGATGGCGTGAATCGTGCCCGGACGGGCCGGGTTTAGATGCCGTGGTCCATCTCGATCCGCTTCCCGCGGCCGGGTTCGGGCGCCTTCACGCGCGGCATTTCCTGTCCGGTTTTCCCGCCCGGGGAAGAGGAATCGGCAGGCTCCCGCGCCGGCGCTTCGCGTTCGAGGGAGGCTTTTCCGTCGAGCCCGGGCTCCGGATGAATGGATTCGACGATGCCCTCGAGTGCGGAGATGCGCTCGCCGGTCACGGTCTCGAGGCGTTCCCTGAGCGCCTGCGCGTCGTCGGTGACGAGTTCGGCCCGGTCGCGGGCGCGCGATATCTCGACGTAAAACGCCTTCGCCGTGGTCAGATGGGGATGGTTCGCCTCCATCGCGGCGATGACGTTGTCCACCGTCCTCCCCTGAAAGGCGTGCACGGTCGAGGCCCAGGCGCGGTCGAGATGGCGCAGTTGCGGGTCGCCGGGGGTCAGGACGAGCCTGCGGCCTTCCTCCAGGATGAACGTGACCCGTCCGTTCCGGACCCCGAACACCTCCGCTGTGGCGCTGTTCACGAGCCCCAGCCCCTTGTCGTTCCGGGTCCAGCGTACCCGGTCGCCGGCGCGAAGCTCGATGGTTTCGGTGCGGTAGACCTCGGTCCCGCCCCGCCTTCCGCCGATTTGGGACGGCTTCCAGTCCACGATCGAGCCTTGAGGGCCTTCCAGCCGAACCTTACCACCCTCTCGATCGACGTCCAGGACGCGCCGCTCCTCGCCCTTTTCGACCCCGATCCGTTTGTAGGAGCGATGGAAGGCGACCACGTCGCCGGGCGCGTAGTTGGCCGCGAGCGCCTTCTCCGCGTTCGTGTAGCCCCTGGAAACGAGCCGCTGCGTCTGCAGGGCAGGACCCGCGACGCGGCCCTCGCGCACCAAGCGCTCCCTGATATGTGCGTTGATCGCCTCACGCAGCTCATGGCTCGGGGACATCACCCCGGTGCGCTCGCGCACCTCGGGCGGGAGTTTCAGCCACCTTGCCGCCACGGCGCCTGCGATATTCCTGGGGTTTACTTCAGCGACGTTATCTCCCAGTTTTTCAAAAGCGCGCCCGATATCGCCCGCGATGCTCGCCTCGACCGCGGCCTTGAGATCGGGATCGCGCTGGCGGAGAATCTCGTCCATCGTCGCGGTCTTCATGCCCGCGGCCTGGAGCTGTGCGAAGGGTTTGCCGGCATCGACGGCTTCGAGTTGTTTGGCGTCGCCGACGAGCACCAGCTTCGGGACGCGCAGAACGCCCGCGATCCGGAGCAGGTCGCGGGCCTGGGCGGTGGACGCGAGCGAACCCTCGTCGACCACCAGCACGGTCTTCGAGAACGCGGCGCGCATCTTTTTAGCGGCCCCT
Organism: Alphaproteobacteria bacterium; assembly: GCA_022825235.1. Classification (GTDB taxonomy): domain Bacteria; phylum Pseudomonadota; class Alphaproteobacteria; order TMED109; family TMED109; genus VXPW01. The sequence continues at coordinate 14,751 of JAJDYI010000058.1, forward strand.
TTCGTGAGCCGGCCTTCGGTCAGGCCTTCGTTTCGCGCCAGAAACCGCTGCAAGGTCTCGCTCTTGATCCCCGATTCCGCCTCCAGCGTGCGTACCGCGGACGCCGAGGGAGCGAGCCCCACGACGCGCCAGCCCTTCTTCTCGGCAAGCGTCCGCGCGCGATCGAGCATCCGGGTCTTGCCGGCGCCCGCGTAGCCCTGCACGCCGACGGTCCGGTCCTTCTCCGAAAGAATGAGTTTCACCGCCTGTTTCTGCCCGGCCGTGAGCGGCCCCTTGCGCAGATGCCGCTCGACCATCCAGCCGCGCATCGCCGCCTTGCCCCGGCCCGAGCCCGCGCGCATGAGCGCTATGGTCTCGCGCTCTTGAGCCACGGCCTTGTCGGTAGTCAGTCCCCCGCCACCCTTGAGCGCCGGCGCTTCGTGTACGCGGCCCTCGCGTTTGAGGCCCTCGACGGCCCGCTCTATGGCCCCGATGGACGCGGCGCCCGGGCCGTGAGCGAGTGCGGCGGCGAGAAGATCCGTCCTCGCGAACACCGCATCGCGCTCAGAGAGATGGGCGAGCGCCCACTCGACGGCCTCCTTCGCAGGCTCCGTCCGCGCCGGATGCTCGAACAAATTCGCCTGCCGCGCCGCGCCGGTCGGAGCCTCCCTGCCGGCTTCCCGTGCGCCCTCTTTCTCAGGTCCCTGCAACGCCCGATCCACCGCCGCCGCGGCGAGGGCCTTCGCGTCGAAGCCGATTCCTGCGGCCTGTTTCGCCCAGACCCCGCGCAGCGCCTCCTTGTCGACGTCGCGCTTGTGCGCACGGGTCATCAGCGCCGCACGGCGGGCGAGGTGCTGGTTCTCCGCCGTGGCGCCATGGCCCCGGCCTTCCATCGCCGCCTCGATCTCGGCGCGTCGCGTAGAGAACGCCTCGATAGTTTCGCGCGAGACGCCCCCGATCTCGAACCGTCCGTCGGCGTGGGTCTTCTCGACCCGGTAGCCGAGCCTCATCAGTTCACCTGCGAGTTCGCTCCTGTAAAGCGCGCCCAGCAGCATCTTGGAAGCGTAGAGGCGCTCGTTCGCCATCGTCCGCCACTTGCCGTCGGCGCCGAGCAGCATGTTGGCGATTACCGAGTGGGTGTGCAGCGCCGGGTCGAGGTTTCTGGAAGTATCGTGCCGGAACGTGGAGATCACGGCCTTCTGGCCGCCCGCCCGGACCATCCGCCCGGTAGCGGGGTCCCGCATCCGGGTCTCGGCCCCATTGCGCTCGAACCACTCCAGCGCACGCACGACGGCGCGATCGTGGGCGTCGACGACGCACGCATCGCCGCCGATGAGCGCAACCAGGGACACGGACTTGGGCGCCGAGAAGGTGAGGTCGCGCCCCGGGCGGTGGTGAATCTCTCCGCCGCGAAGCCTGCGGCCGAGACGCCGCCCCGAGCCGTCCGGCACCTCGCCTTCGAGCACCGCCCGGAACACGTCCGGGTTGACTGCGCCTTCGAGCCCCAGGGCTTCGGCGCCCCTGCCCGCCCAGGCGCTGGAAGCGCGGTGCTCGGCCGAATCCTTCGCGTAGTAGCCGTCGCGCTCGTAGTAGTTGGCGCCCTGGGCCGGGCTCGCCACCGCGCCTATCGAGGCGACCATCAGATCCAGCGCCCGTAGCCGCGCTCGCGGCGCTCGGGTGTAGGCGAGTCGGCCCTGTCCGGGGTTGCCTTCCCGCGGCCTTTGCCGGCAGGACGGGGTTTCCGAGGCTGTGGGGTATCCGTTCCAGGCAGCCGCTCCGCCGGTGTGGGAACAGGCGCTTTGGCCGCTTGCGCCGGCGCCATGAAGCCCGGCCTCTCACGGGGCGGCGCGGGCGACTCGGGCCGGCTTCCACGTTCGACTCCTTGCAAACCGAGCAGTACCAGGCACAACAGCGCGGCGCCCAGGCCGCACCAGGCACCGAGCTCGGCGGACCGCTTCGCCGTGCGCAGGAGATGGTCCCGCGCCAGAAGAGCGTCGCCGCTGAATATGAGGTCGCCGCGGGCGAGCGTCGTTTCCTTGCCATCCCTCGTCCGGTACGCTACAGACGCTCGGGGGTCGAAGTTGAGCGCGAGGAGGATTTCCGCGAGAAAGAGCTTGCCGGTCGCATGCCAGTCATGGCCCGTCGTGTCGCGCGCAAGCCCCACGGCGCAGGCCAGCGCCGAAATCGAAACGACGAAGACCGCCGTGAAAAGCAGCGTGCGGACCCACGCGCCCGGATCCAGGACGGCTCTCCAGCCGGTGCGGCTTCCGTCTCGTGCACGGATTCTCAAAGAGGTGTTCTCCCGGCCCTGCGTGTGGCGGGAGCGCCGCCACGCATCCGCAGTCAGGTGCGAAACGCGAAGCGCATAATACTTGCCGGGGGTTTCCCGCTAAGGCCCCCGTCGGTCTTTCGATACCGAATATAATACGAAAACATGAGGGTTTCAACCGGACAAGAAGCGAAATATCGACGTTTTAACGACAGGCACGCGACGGCGTGCGATCAAGACCGTGCGTCTTCCCCGAAACCGGGGGGCGGGAGCGCCAAATGCCGGATGCGCCGTCGCTTCCCTGCGAAAGCGGCCTTTTCTGCTCTTTTGGGGTGGTTCCCGGGTTCATCCCCGCGTGGACGAGGAACACTGTATCCCCACGATCCGGCGGCTTCGGCGGAGGACAATATCAACTGCGGATGCCAGGCGGTCCGCATATCCCGACCGCCGCCCGAGGCGTTGCCGCGCTGGATAGTTTCCCGTTAATCTTGAGAGGTGGAATTGAGCAACAAGGGGAGTCAAACGGACAGAAAAAGGAAATCTCATGAAAAAAACATGTATCCTTTTAGCCATGGCACTTGTCACTATATCTTGCACACCAACAAGGGAAGTGTGGAGACATCAAAATTTCTCGAATTCTGCTTTCGAGGCAGACAAAGCATATTGTGAATCAAATAATCAGAAAAATGTTAAAACAGAAATCAGAACTCATTGTAAAACGGAAAGTAAACCTTCAACTGGAATGACAATGAGGACGGGCATATTTCGTCATCACTTCATGCCTTCAAGAAAAAGCGAAACGAATTGCACAACAACAGGCGGAGATATCATTCAGGTTTTAGATTACCCTGGATATATTCGATGCATGAAAATGAAGGGATACAGGCTCATAAAGCAATATAAAGACAAGAACGGCAAATGGATTGACAGGTAAATGAGGCAAACGAAGCGGGCGGATATTTCCCGTGCCGTCGTAAAAAAGAACCCCATTCAGGTTCACGTACCGGGTGCAGTCTAGTTTGCCGGGCTCGTTTTTCTGAAAATAAGCCGCGACGACAGGCGAGAGTAAACATCGCTTGCCGAATTCATGATTTCCGTGGACGAGGAGGAGATGTGGAGTTGTTGGGGTCTGTTATGAAACGCCACCCATATTTGCGCAAATGGGCGATTGTGACCGCGCAATCACGCCGCCATGGCCATTTCGTGAACCACTCACGCTTGCTTGCATTGCATGTATACGGTAATTTACAAATGTTCCGATGAGCAGGGAGGACTGGCCAGTGGCAAGCATCACCATCCGCAATCTTGATGACGAGGTGAGGACACGCCTACGCGCCCGCGCCGCCGAGCACAACCGCTCGATGGAAGAGGAGGTGCGTATCATCCTGCTCGAAGCCGTGAGCGACAGGCAGTCCGCCCCCCGGAATCTGGCGAAGTTCACCCGTGAGTGCTTCGCGCCCCTTGGCGGCGTCGATCTCGAACTTCCCCCGCGCGGACCGATGCGCGAGCCTCCGGATTTCTCCTGAGCCGCACTCCATGCTGGTGCTTGACACGAATGTGGCCTCCGAACTCATGCGGCCGGAGCCGGCTTCCGCGGTCGCGACCTGGATTGCGGAGCGGGATACGAGGGAGATGTTCCTGACGGCGGTCAGCGAAGCGGAGTTGCTCTACGGCATCGCGATCATGCCTGCCGGCAGGCGCCGGGAGAGGTTGGCAGCTACCATGAACCGGTGGCTTGAACTCGGCTTCTCGGAGAGAATTCTGCCGTTCGACAGCGCCGCCGCCCGCGCCTATGCCGAGATTGCTGCCGACCGCCGCCTCACAGGACGGCCGATCGGCGAGGCGGACTGTCAGATCGCCGCTATATCACGCTCGCGCGCCGCCATCCTGGCCACGCGTAACGTCCGTGATTTCGAGGGATCCGGCGTAGATGTCGTCAATCCCTGGGCGGACGCTCGGAGTTGACATGTCTGAACGACAGTCCGAGACTCGGTAATGACTCTATTGAATCGCCCTGTTCGTAACAGTTGACCCGCGGCAACATGGATCCCATACGTCCCAGACCGGAAGTGATGTACGTCGAAGCTAGGAAAAGACTCGTCACGTGGCTGCGCAAACAGCTCATTGGGCCATCCACTGAAAGCAGCCTGAGAATGTCCCCGCTGGATCGGTATCCAACGGGCGTACTCCATCCCATCGACCCCGATGTGTCCGGCATCGATCCGGCCTCCACAACCCAGGAAGAAGCCGAGACGACCCTGCTGGATGAAGAGGATGACCCTGCCGACTCCGACAACGATTCGGGCGATCAGAGGCTTGGGCAACCTGTTCGACGGCGGCGATACGTTCCACCCTCTTCAGTGGGATTCTCCTTCTTCGTACGTGGTGCGGTACGTCTTTCAATCACGGCCTCCGCCTCGATCTACAGGAGTAATGATGATCGCGACGAGCACGGCCGATTTCGGACGAACGAATACGTCCGGCAGAAGCTACCAGAAGAGCCCATCACATGGCCGGACTCCGTCGCCGCTAGTGAGTCGCGTACCGACATCTGGGATGGCCGTGCCGGAATCGATGTTCGGGAGCGTCCTCACAACGATGGCCAAATTCTCACCGTCACCCTGTGCAACCGGAAAGAACTTGACCAAGACGTGGCCCCAAATCTCAAGACCCACGACCGGGTATACAAGGCGCTCTTCGAGGCGCGGCTCGAATGCCTCATAGAGAGCGGCGAGTTGGTCGAGTATCCGCGGGTCGAGGCGAGCCTCCTTACCGAGGAGGAGCAGGAGCTTGAACTTCAGTACAGAGAACAACGAATCTACGCCATTGGACACGGAGCAGCCGCCAACTGGGATGTGAGCCCGAGCAGCAAGGCGCAGATCCGGTCTGAGTTCATGCCGGAAGCAGAAGTGCCCATGATGACCGTCAACACCGGCGGTGACGATGCGGTGCTCAGCCTCAAGTACCTCGCCGACACGCCCGACACCGACAAGTTGGAGCACTTCGTCAACGGCTATGCTGACTGGATAGGCGAGCAGAAGCGCATCGCCACCAAGTTTTCCAACAAGGACCAACGACTCGCCGCAGACCGAATATGCGCGAACATGCAAGTCGCGCTGGACCGTATGCGCGAATGCATCAAGATGCTTCGCACCGATCGACTCGCGTCCGAGTCATTTCGGATTGCGAACCAGGCGATGCTGGCTCAGATGAGCCAGGCTGATCGCATTGCCGGAAAGGAGACCGATCCCGGCGCGTACCGTTGGCGGCCGTTCCAGTTGGCCTTCCTTCTGACAGTGATGGTGTCCACGATCCACGAAGACGACGAGTTTCGCGATTTCCTGGACCTGATCTGGTTTCCTACCGGCGGCGGGAAGACAGAAGCCTACCTAGGTCTGATCGCGTTTCTGATCGCGTGGCGGCGCGCGAAGTTTCCCGATTCAGGAAGAGGAACCACCGCCTTGATGCGCTACACCTTGCGGCTGCTGACCCGCCAGCAGTTCGAACGCGCCGCCCGCATGATTTGTGCTCTGGAACTGATTCGCCGGCGCAATTCCGAACGCTTGGGCGATGATCCCATCGACATCGGCATCTGGGTCGGCAACGAGATCAGCCCCAACTACTACGAAGAGGCGAGGGATATCGTCGAGCAGATAAGGCAAGGAAAGTCGGATGCGCGTTATCGACTTCTGCTCGAACGTTGTCCCTGGTGCGGCAAACCGTTCGACCCTGCGCGCGGTTATCGTGCCACCGATAACGAATTCAATTTTCAATGCACCAATCGTGAATGCGCATTCGGCGAGGACGCACGCGCTCTACCGTGCAACGTCGTGGACGATGCGCTCTATGACCGACCGCCGTCGCTGCTGATTGCGACCATCGACAAGTTCGCGCGCCTAGCCTGGGAAGAGCGTACCGGCGCCTTCTTCGGCGTCGGTAACAGGTCGCACCCACCGGAATTGATCATCCAGGACGAACTGCATCTGATCACCGGCCCCTTGGGTTCGGTCGCAGGGCTGTACGAGGCGGGACTCGACACCCTACTCGTCCGCCGCGGCGTCCGACCTAAGTACGTCGCGTCCACCGCAACCATCCGCATGGCGAAGGATCAAGTGAAGCGTCTCTATGCGCGCGATCTAGCCGTATTTCCTCCTCCGGGGTTGTCTCACGACGATACGTACTTCGCCCGTACCGACCTTGAACGTCCGGGTCGGCTCTATGTCGGATTCCTCGCCCCAATGCTCAATCAACAGCACTGTCTCGGCCCGCTCGCCTCGGCGCTGCTCGCTGGCCCTGAGGCATTGTTCGACCACGACATGGAGCGGGACGCACTGCTCGATGCCTGGTGGACTCAGGTCGTATACCATGGAAGCCTCAAGGGTCTCGGGAACAGCCACAATGCATTTGTCATCGACGTCCGTGACTTCGGCCGATGGCTCGTTAACGGGCTTCAGCAGGAGGATGAGCTTGATCTTGCCGCCGAAAAGGACGCATTAGCGGAGAATTCGTCCGACACCCTGCTTCGATTCAGCAATACCCGGATTGCCCAACTCACCAGCCGCCGAACGGCGCGGGAAAACGCAGAGACATTTCAACAGCTGACAATTCCGCAAGGAGACGAGGACTGTCTCGACGCGGTTCTGGCGACCAACATGGTGTCGGTGGGCTTGGACGTCGCTCGTCTTGCCCTGATGATCGTCAACGGCCAGCCGCTGACCACCGCAGAGTACATTCAGGCCACCAGCCGCGTCGGCCGAGCCGATGTCCCCGGTCTTGTCGTGGCCAACTATTACCGGCATCAGGCTCGCAGCCTCTCGCATTACGAGAGCTTTCGCCCCTACCACGAATCGTTCTACCGGTTCGTGGAGCCGAGCAGTGTCACTCCTCATACCTTCCAGGTGCGATCCCGCGCACTTCACGCCGCTCTTGTCATTGCCATTCGGCACGCTTGCACGGAACTACAGGCCAACAAGTCGGCCGGAAAGTTCAACCGGGAGTCCGAAGAGGTCAAAGCCGTCATCGTGGCATTCAAGGGACGCTGCAAACGCGCGGCGGCCGAGGAGGCGCAAGACAACGACATCGTTTCCCACATCGACAGCCTCGTCGGTCAGTGGCATGATGAAGCGAGACGCTGCGAGCAAGAACGTAGGGAGTTTCGTTACACGGCGTATGCCAATGAAAAAAACGCGGATCGGCTTCTCTACTCGCATGGAGAGCCGCGCCGGGGGCTTTGGGCGACACTCAACTCGATGCGCAACGTGGAAGGCCATGGATCGTTGAGGATTCGTGATTGACCCCCGTGGTCACTGCCGGGCTATGGAAACCGGCACTTCAACAGTGAGCCCGGAAATGGTGCCGGCACATGACTGAAGATCATATTCCGGTTCGGCTCTCGCACCTGCTTCGCGACTGCTCGGTGGGAGCCATCGTGCGCGGTCCGGACAGTCTGATGGTGGTTCAAGACACCCGCACTTGGGACCGACCAGGCGCCGATCCTCTGGAGCGCGAGATCCGGTATGTGGACCGGGTGCGAAGCGCTCTGGGCATCAAGGAGAAGCTCTGCGCGCCGCCTCGAGCGGTTGAGCGTGATGGAACGGTGGCGGGATGGATTCCGGCGTTAAGGTTTCCAACCTGGATGCGTTGTCTGAGATGCGGCCTGATGCATTCGGCACCCTGGCGGAAGCGACCGTCGAAGGGCGAAAGTGGCTCGCATCCGGATATGGCCAATCCCCGGGAATCGTGGAAATGCGAAGAGTGCGGGGGTCCGTTGGAGCAGACACCGTGGGTTCTCATCCACGAAGAGGGCTATCTCGCCGACGTGCCTTGGCACGACTTGGCCCACCGAAACAGTCGCAATCCCGAACATCGTCAATGCGCTCCCGACTGGTCGAGTCCATATTTGAAGCTGGAAGAAACAGCGCTGGGCCGTCGACTTCGCTGCACCAAATGCGGTTCGCAAACGATATTCTCCACGACCATGGTTACCCGGACAAAGTTCCCGTCCCGCGTCTGGCAACAACCCTGGATTCGCGAACCGCCGGTTCAACCCCCGGAAACCGAGGCTTGGTTGGTAGAGATCAACGATGTGCGCGTGCACTATCCCGTGACGCGCACTGCGCTGGTCATTCCGCCGGAGTCGCGTATCCGGCAGGGAACGGTGACGGACCGTCTCCACAACAGCACCCGGGGCCAAGAAAGAGTCCGGAGAGCAAGAAACTCATTGGCACGCAAGGCAGCCGTCAAGCAACTCGCCAACGACTTTCGGTGCACTCATGAGGAAATCGAGCAAGCCATCCGGGACATCGATGAAGGCTATCCACTATACGGCCGATCGATCACCGATACCGATCTCTTGGCCGACGAATACGGGGCGCTCACCGGGGAAATCCCCGATCTCAGGGAAGACGAAGACTTCGTCACCAAACACCATACGCGCGCTTGGCGGCGACTCGGGCGGACTTTGGACAGCGGCGGCATCGCACGACGCGTCATCTGTGCCGTTTCCGGCCTTGTGGCCGTCAACAGGTTGAAGGAAATCATGGCGCTCATCGGTTTCCGGCGCGCCGGAGGGGACAAGACGACGACGCCCGACATCACCGGCGAGACGGGCTGGCTTCCAGCACTCGAGCTGCATGGCGAAGGCATCTTCTTCACCCTCGATGAAGACATGTTGCGGCGCTGGGAAGACAGCGACGCGATTCGTTCACGGGCGGACGCTTTCTCCAGGCGATACTTGAAGCGGACCGGGCCGGATTCCCCCGGGAGAGACGTTGAAGTCTCGCCGCGTTTCCTGTTCTGCCACACGCTTGCCCATCTCATGATCCGCGAACTCGATGCCAGGGCCGGATACCCTGCCGCCTCGCTCAAGGAACGCATCTACTGCGCCACCGGAGACGAGCCGATGGCTGGGATACTGATCTATGTAGCTGTTCCGGACGAGGAGGGCTCGCTCGGCGGCCTGATGGAGCTCGCCAAGCCGCATCGTTTCCTGCGTCTCTTGATCAGAGCATTCGAAGCCGCGGCTTGGTGCTCACTGGATCCGGTATGTTGTGAGCAGGAAGGGCACGGACCGGATCTGCTGAACCGCGCCGCCTGCCATGCCTGCGTCTTGGTACCCGAGACGAGTTGTGACCATGAGAATGTTCTCCTCGATCGGGTTTTCGTTAACGGCGCGGGAAAGGACGTTCCGGCGTTTCTGGATTTTGCGGGGACGTTCGACTGATGTCCAAACGCAAGTTCGAACTCCCGGGCATTCAGGATCTCAGCAAGGAGCAGGAAGCGGCGCGCGCCCTGCCCAAGGATGGCCGGCATCTTATCGTGGGTGGTCCGGGAACGGGGAAGTCCGTTCTTGCGCTGATTCGTGCGCGCCGTCATCAACGGGATCGGGACGGCTACCTGTTTCTGGTCTTCAACCATCTCCTGAACCGCGCGAGCGGTCAGTTGTTCGGCAGCGACCTCGTCGCCAGAACCTGGATTGAGTGGTTTTTGGAAACTTTCCAGTCGATCACGGGCCAGGCCACTCCGCGGCTTCCAGGAAACAACGGTTTTAGAGATATCGATTGGGATGCCGTCAAGGACATAGTTGATAGGATGCCCGACATCGATGTCCGCTCCTTGCCGTTCCTCGTCATCGACGAGGGCCAGGACATGCCACCAGACTTTTACAATACCTTGGTCAGTCTCGACTTCGAGCGCTTCTTTGTGGTCGCCGATCAGAACCAGCAGATCAAGGAGGCGAACAGCAGCCGCAGGGAGATACAGGATTGCCTGGTCATCGAGACGGGGGATGTGATCGAGCTTCACCACAACTACCGGAATGACTACCGGGTCGCGAAACTGGCGAATGCTTTCTACACCGGCGATCCGGCCAGCCCGCCTCCCGAACTCCCAGCTTCCGCGCCCGGACCCGAACCGATCCTCTACGACTACGAGCAGGACAGGCTGGAGGTAGTCGTGCGAGCCATCTTGCTCCTCGCCGACCGCGACCCGCGAAAGCTCATCGGCGTAATCGCGCCGAACAACCGGGTCAGGGAGCGGTATTTCGAAGCGCTCCGATCCGCGGAGGTGAAGCTCGACAACCCACCGCCCACAATCGTTACCTACCATGGTCAGAACCGTACAGAGGTGGCATTCGACGAAGGCGGCGTCCTCGTCATCAATGCGCAGGCATGCAAGGGGCTTGAGTTCGATACCGTCGTGCTGGCCGACATCGACGAGCATTATATCCCCCGCGCCGATCCGGACGTGGCGAGGCGTCTCTTCTATGTCATGGTCGCGAGAGCGAGGGAAAGGGTGTTCATGTTCATGAAGCGCAACGACCGCAATGAGATTGAGCGCATCCTGCCCGCCGATCCCAACCTCCTGCGACGTGAGGCGATGTGATGGAAACTGCAGACTTGTTCGAGTCAAACAACCCGCCCGATCGGGGAAATGCGCCCGGGGCGGGATACCTGGTGACCAATCAACTCAACCTCATGTACATGCTCGCCGCAGGTTTGATGATCCCGCCCACCGGCTTCGGGGATAAATACTACCGGGATACGCTTGAATGCTACCCCGGCTGGATTCCCCTGTTTATCGACAAGGTGGCCAAGGAAGCGATCGAGTTTTCCACGAAGGATGCCAGGCACCTCAAACCATGCATCATCGAGGTCAACCTGTCCGGATTGTCGGGTCGAATGATGGCGCTCGGGAACGCCGGCCTGAAAGAGCTTCGTTTTCCGGAACAATCTGAAAGAACCGACCGCGTGCTTCTGTTTCCCGCACCGCTACCCGTATCCCGGATCGTGTCGGTGATTTTTCAGTCGGCAGACGACAAACGGGCGGTCGAAGCGGATGCCAAAGACTTTGGCAACGTTCCGCTGGAGGAATTCAAGCGTAGAAGCCTCAAGACACTATTCACGAAGGCTTCCAATATCCAATGGCCACCCGAACAGGGGTCTGAAGACCGATCCACGCCCCTTCAAGTGCCCTTTGCTGCCGGCGGTGTCATGGCGATGCTGCTCCTCTTCGCCGACCTCGGCGAGCAGGCGGCTCTCGCGTGCCGGGGTGCCTTCGATCCTGACGATGCCGCGATTCAGCTTGCTTGCAGTCTTCCAATCCTTGCCGGGCTTGGGGCCTGGATCCGAGACGGGGTGGCAACGCTGCCGGAATCCACGGATATGGAAACGGATCGAACCGACCTCCAGAACACCTTCCAAGCAAAGCTGTTTTGGGAAGCAATTGCTCGACTGGTGAAATGGAGGGATTCCCCTCAAACCGACACCACCGAGAATATTATCATCGAGCACCTCTCCGCAGCCATTACCGGCCTTGACCCGAGATTACAGGCGGATTTGCAAAAGCTCTACGATACGCTTGTGTCACTGACGGGCCTCGCCGACGCTACGGCCAGCGAGTTGCTTGATCGCCACGATACGCCCCTGGGTCGAGCCTTGACTCTGTTCTTTCTGCGCCAGGACTGCGCGGACCTTTTCGACTATGAGAGCGACGGGCTCACCGAGCCGGACTGGTTGGCTGCCGCTATCCTTTTCGGCGTTCGGGATGGATGGATGAACCTCCCTCTTCGACTCCGTTCGGGCCGTGATCTCTCGAACGCGGTTTCCCACCGCATGGCGCGTCTTTCGCATCGGATTGCCGGTACCGGTCTTGATCTTGGCGAAATCCCGCCCAGGATCCGGCCGCTACGCGAACTCTTCGGAGACGGATCGGCCTGGTCCTCCAGAGAGAAGTCCGCTGCACTGGCGCTCGCACGAGCGCGGAAATGGGAATGCGTTAATACCCGCATCAACCTCGGTCGGAGGAAATACAAGTTGAGCGTCAGGGGCGGTTCGACGCAGATCGAAATGCCCGGCGAGCCCCGTATAATCCCAGAAGTCGACACGAGTCGCTTCTTCGACTTGCTCGCCAGTGCACGCCTCGACCACCATAGCACTGCAAAGATTCGCGGAATGCTTCAGGGCTGATCCCGTCATGCGCATGGTCCCAAACGCGCCGTTTGACACAGGAAGCCAGGCGGAGAAACGGATCTTCGAACGGCTCAGCCGCGCCTTCGACGACCGCTATACGGCCTATCACTCCCTAAAGCCGACGAATCATCCGCACAAGCAATATCCGGAGATCGACTTCGTCATCTGTGGCCCTGAAGGGCTGTATGTACTGGAGGTGAAGGGCGGAAGAATCGCCTTAAGTGACGGCGCATGGCACTACCAGGATCGTTACGGTCGAATCACTCCCCATATGGAAAGTCCATTTCGTCAGGCGGAAACTGCGTTACATGGTTTGATGGAAGCGCTGCGCGCCAATCTTTCCTCCCGAGTCCTCAGTCGCCTTCGAAGTGGTTATGGCGTGGTATTCCCCGATTGCGAATGGCAGACCTACGGATCGGAATGGGATCCGGAGATGATCGCCGACAGGCAACGTAGCCGGGACATGGAAGGCTGGCTTCGCCAGCTTTTTGAGTACTGGAAAAACCGTGGCGGACCGCGGGAACAAGTTGATGACGATACGCTGAGGATTATTCGAGAGTACATTCGCCCGAACGTGAGTGCCTCAATCGGGCTGCATGAGGAGCCTATCCCTCTGCTTCAACAAGTTGAAGACGCAGAACGACGCATCGAGCGCATGACTGAAGACCAGATGCGAATGTCGGATGTGGCGGAGAGCAATCCGCGAGTGCTTTGCGCGGGTGGCGCCGGAACCGGGAAGACGTTTTTGGCTGAAAGGCTGGCCCGTCGCTGGACCGAATACGGCAGGCAGGTCGTTTTGGTATGCCGATCACCTTGGCTGCGGCACCACCTCGCATCGCGGCTTGCGATCCCTGGCCTGACCGTATCGCTAATTGACGGCGTCCACTTGGATTGCCAGCGAGCCGGACTGGATCGCTTCGACGCATTGATCGTGGACGAGGGACAGGACCTGTTCGAGATGGCCAGCATCGGCAAGCTGAATGACGTTCTTGCCGGTGGTTTGGAGAAGGGTCGCTGGTGCTGGCTTCACGATCTGAACAACCAAGCACTCACCCGGCGCTTCGAGCCGCGCGCGAAGGAATACCTGGAATCGATCAACCCCGTGCGCATGCCGCTGCGCACCAACTGCCGGAACACCAGGGTTATCCTGGAATGGGTACAAGAAACTCTCGGCGCTGACGTAGGCACACGCGGAGCTGGCACCGGTCCAGAGGTCCGCCGGCACACAGTCTCCGGCCAGCACGAATCCGCCGTGCTAGTTGCCCGAGAGGTTGCCGAGTTCGTTGACATAGGAGGCCTCGCGCCTGGTTCCGTGACAATTCTCTCACCCTTCGATTACGCTGATTCCTCCGTGGCCCATGTGCCAGCGGAAGTTGCAGATCGGATTTGCCGTCTGGACGAGTACTCGGTGCGGAGAATTCCGGGCGACAAGATCGGATTCGCCCGGATCGACGAATTCAAGGGCCTGGAGAATGAGGCTATCATCGTCGTCGATCTTCCCGCTCCGAGCCAGACGAACAGAGAATTGGCGGCCCACTACGTAGCTATGACCCGGGCTCGCTCACTGTTGTCCATCGTTCAGAGAGAGTCTCGTTTTTGAGGCCGAGCAACGACCACCTAGTGTTCAATTGCGAGGGTTCATTTACCACGAGCTTGTATGGCGATTGCCGGAGCGGGTCCGAATCGGCAGTGCGAGCTTGAGAACTCTTAGCCCTGCCATGATTTTCCCGATTCTGCCTCATTTACCATTTTCCTTTACTCGTTTTTCGACCTGCTTACATTCCCGGCGTTATCTGCGTACCTGCCGTTCAGACGACCAACGGTGGCTCCCGATAGAACTCTTTCCGAACTTTTACCGGCGCCCACATGAAGCATTGTCCGAAAGGAGTCAGACTGGCACACTGCCATCATCGCTTCGGCAGAGGCAGGAGATTCAAGTGGTCCCGGTGAATCAGCAGCATTCTCACTGACCGTGGGGGGACATTGGCCCGCGTCGTTAACACTCACTCAGGAGAGTCTGTGGTCCGCTCTATCACCCCACGAAAGAATGCTTACCGGCGAAGGTAACCGTTCGGCGGCAGGGTGATGGAGGACTGGAAAACACCAGCTCAAGCCAGCTACACCGCGCAATTCCTACAAATGTCTCCGGCATCGACTAGGTTATCACCCTACGACCGAACATTTGTAAGCGTTTATCCAAGCCGTGATGGTGGCGCCTTGAAGCAGTAGTTCGGGCCGGGATGGGGGATGATTTTACCGGTTGAGGACTTGCTTCCAGTTTCTGCGCAAGGGTCGTAGCCAGATGTCCTTTTTCGGTTGGGCTC
>JAJDYI010000062.1 GCA_022825235.1 Alphaproteobacteria bacterium
ACGACCATGTAAGCCGAGAGCCGAGAGCCGAGAGCCGAGAGCCGAGAGCCGAGAGCCGAGAGCCGAGAGCCGAGAGCCGAGAGCCGAGAGCCGAGAGCCGAGAGCCGAGAGCCGAGAGCCGAGAGCCGAGAGCCGAGAGCCGAGCCGAGCCGAGCCGAGCCGTTCTTATGTCTTCACGCCGGGCGGTTTCCTCCGGCGCCTCGTGCGGCGCGGGGCTGAGGCCATGGGCCGCGCCGCGCACCGCCCGCGGGAGCGCCATTCCCGCCTGAGCTTCCCCCGCCGCCGTGCGGGTCCCGCTTCCTCTTCCCTCTCTTCCCGCTCACCCCGCCGGGCGGTCTGCCCGGCGCCCGGCTTACGCGCCGCGGCCTGCCTGCTCGCGGCGGCCCTCGTGCTCCCCGGCGCGTGGCTGCTCTCCGCCGGGGCGGCCGAGGCGCAGACCACCGTCAAGCTGGTGAGCACCACCGGGCAGACGGACGGCACCCCGGTCGAATTTTTCAGGTTCATCAACGACCGAGCGCAGCGGTTCACCACCGGCAGTAGCGCGGGGGGCTACACGTTGAAGCGGGTCGACCTGCTGATGTCCCACAGGATCTCCAATCCCACGGCGCCGGCCTACACCGTGAAGATCCACAATGTAACGTCGTCCGGTCCGGGCAGCACCGTCCTGGGGACGCTTACCAACCCGGCCTCGGTGGTCGACGGCACCAACAGCTACACGACCAGCGGCATCGATCTGGAGCCGAACACGCAGTATTACGTGGTCATCGACGTGACCGGCACGGGCGGCAATCACCACCAAATCACGAACGACGTCACGGCTGAGGACGACGAGGATTCGGGCGCATACGCGGGGTGGAGCATCGGGGACGGCAGCAGGCACCGGGGATTCGAGAGCACCGGCGCGTGGACCGCCGACCCTCGCACCTGGAAAATGGACATCCGCGGCGTCGTCAAGCCCCTCCCCCCGGCCCCGAGCGGGCTGTTGAGCAACACCGGGCAGGGGACCGTTGGAGGCAACGGCTTCGGTAGCGATACTGCTCAGGCGTTCACCACCGGCAGCGACCCCGCCAAGCTGACCGGCGTGGACCTCATAATGAGGAAGGTATCGGGGAGCACGCCGGCTTACACCGTGACCATCCGGCAGGACTCCTCGGGCAGTCCCGGCAGCGTCCTGGGGACGCTGACGAACCCGGCGAGTTTGCCCGCAAGCTCTGAAAGCCGCCGATACGCGGCGCCGAGCGGCGGCATCGACCTGGAGGCCAACAAGACCTACTGGGTGATGATCGACGTCACCTCGGGGGCGAGTAACCAAACCTCTGCTGCTACGACGACCGTCGGCGCGGAGGATGCAGGCGCGCCGCCGGGGTGGAGCATCGCGAACACCCGCCTGAGTCGCGGCTGGTCCGGCACCACATGGATGAGCCAGGTTCTAGTCCTGAAGATCGCCATCCAGGGATACATCAAGAGTTCCCGGCCTACCCTGGCTCCGGCGCCGCCGACGCTGTCGGGGACCGACGGCACGGAGCTGACGATCACCTGGAAGGCGCCGGCGGCCGTGCTGGCGCCGCCCACCGACTACGACGTGCGCTACCGGCGCAAGGGCGACACGGCCTGGACGGACCATCCGCACGACGGCACCGCGCTCACGACCACGATCACGGGGCTGCTCCAGGGCGCGAGCTGGGAGGCGCAGGTCGCGGCCAGCAACCGCGTGGGCCCCGGCCAATGGTCGGACTCGGGCTTCGGCCACACCGGCCCGGCCCGGTTGGTGAGGGCGGAGACGGCCCGGGCAGGGGGGGGAATCGTCTTCTATTACACGAAGGACCTCTCCACCTCGGTCACCGGTTCCAGATTCACAATCCTCGTGAACGGTGTTCACCGGAATGCGCTGGGCGGTACGAGCCGGAACGGCAACCAGATGGGGCTTTCCCTTGCCTCGGCTGTCCAGGCCGGCGAGACCGTCACGGCGAGCTACGCGCAGACCACTATCTCTTTTTTTACCGACGAGGACGGCCTGAAGCCCGCCAATTTCACCAACGTATCGGTGACCAACCTGGTCGCGGCGACGGCCCCCGCGGCCCCGGCCGCGCCGTCGGTGAGCGCGGTGACGAGCTCGCGCAACCTGACGGTGAGCTGGACGGCGCCGACGAGCTCCTCGACGATCACGGACTACGACCTGCGCTACTACGCGGGGAGCTCCGACCCGGACGACGAGGAGGACTGGGTGCTTGAGCACGAGTCGAGCGGACTGACGGACCCGGGCACTTCGACCTCGGCGACTCTGTCGGGGCTCGCGGCGAGCACCGCCTACCGGGTGCAGGTGAGGGCGCAGAACGGGACCGGCAAGGGCCCGTGGTCGCCTTCGGGCACGGGCACGACGAACTCTTCGTCGGCGACGAACACTGCGCCGTTTCCGGCGGAACTCGCAGAGCAAGACGGCGTGAAGCGATGCGGCGCGAAGAGCCAATCCGACACCAGTCCATACACAACGATCAGTTTTGCCTCCGGAAACTTCGGTGTCGCCGTGGATCCAATCACAGACACCAGCCAGTGCGGCAATGTCCTCAACCGCCGAGCGCCCATGTTCGTTGACGCCGAAAGCAACACCATGACCTTCACGGCGCAGGCGAACGACCTGCCGGACAACGTTACTCTGGGCAGCAACTCGCCCTTGGTGAGATTGGACTCAGATCGGATTTTCTTTCAGGCCGCTGCCGCGTTCAGGACGACGGACGTGCGCTTCGATGTGACGGCCACCGACGAGCACGGCGCCTCGGGCACCACCCACGTCATTGTCCGCTTGGTACCCTTCAGCAACACGAACGGCGCGCCGGTCCTGGCGAACCCGGGGCCGCGGCGCTACGCCCTGAACGCGGCGATCCAGCCTCTCGTCCTGCCCGCGGCGACCGGCGGAGATGTCTCGGGCAGCCATCTCGGGTTTACGGTGACCGCCCCCTATTACTACGCGGTGACCGGCCTGCCGCCGGGGCTCACGTTCGACGCGGCGACGCGCACGATCTCGGGCACCCCGACCGAGGCCGGGACCTACAGGGTCACCTACACCGCCGACGACGCCGACGGCACCGCCAGCGCCGCCCGCAATCCCAATACCGTGGATGGGTCGGACACGACGGGCGTGGAATTCATCATCCAGGTCGGCAACCAGCCGGGGATCGAGCGGGTGCGGATCGTCTCGAAGCCGATGTTCGATGCGGACGGCGACGGCACGGCCGACACCTACATCAAGGACGCGCCGATCCACATCGACGTGGAGTTCAACGAGCCGGTGAAGGTGACCGGCGATAAGAACTTGCGGCTGCGCCTGGACCTGGGGACGGACGACGCCAACCAGGGCAACAGCCGCGAGTCGCCCACGCTGGACAGCGTGCGGCACAACGGCCAGACGCTGCGCTTCACCTACACGGTCGAGAGAAGCAACACCTGCACGGCCACGACGCAGCACGGCGACTGCGATCGTGACGGGATATGGGTGCAGTCGAACGCGCAGGACAGGGTGGTGTTCTCACCGGGCGGCGCGACCATCGTGCACGCGGTGACGGGCGAGGAGGCGGACTATACGTACGCGCACCTGCCGACCCCGGGACCGAACGCGGGCGACCCGCTTCACAAGGTCGACGGCAGCAAAGGGGTCGGTGACGTCGGTCCGCTCCGTCAAGTGCCGACGGTGAACGGCGACACGCTGACGGTGGAGTTCTTCACGAGCGGGGCCGGGAGGAGCATGACGGAGCCAACGTCAGCGGAGCTGGACGCGCTGAGGTATGACTTCTTCGTGCGTGGCGCCGGCGGCATCGGCGCCGACGCACGCGACCACAGCCAGAGCCCGACGGCGATCACCTACTTCTCCTCGGACGTCCTCGGCACCGGGCTGACGCTGACGCTCGGCACCCCGGCGCGCGCCGGCGACACCGTCACGCTGACCTACACAGGCACGACGCTGAAGGCCAACGACGGCAAGCGGGCGCCGATGTTCCGCGGCCGGGCGGTGACCAACAACACGCCCGGCACGGCGGGTCCGATGCCGCTGCACGCCTCGGTGGCCGGTAACAAGCTGAACATGGTCTTCGGCGCGGATCTCGACACGTCCTCGCTGCCGTCCGGCAGCGCCTTCCTGGTCGAGGCGGTCGATCTCGACGGCGACACAAGGGAGATCGCCGGCACGGGCGCCGTGACGATCGCCGACGACAGGGTGGTCACGGTGACGCTGGCCTCGGGCATGCGCGCGGACGAGTACGCCAGCGTGTCCTACGAGAAGCCGGACACGAACCCGCTCCGGGGCTCCGCATCCGGCCCCGAGGTGCAGTCGTTCGACCGTTTCCGGATCGCGTCGGCGGAAGACGGCGTGGCGCCGACGCTGCGCGGCAGCTCGGTGGTCGAGACCGGGTCCGCGCAGTCGAAGATGGTCTTGCACTTCGACGAGGCGCTGAACATGTATTCGGTGCCGGCCGCAGGCGATTTCGCGGTGAGCGTGAGCGGGGCCGCGGCGACGGTCTCGGCGGTCGCGGTCGAGGACCGGTCCGTGGTGCTGACGCTCGCCCGGGCGGCGGCATCGGGGACGGTATTCCAGGTGACATACACGCCCGGCACGAACCGCATCCGGGACTGGGCGGGCAACGCGGCGGCCGGGTTCCGGCAGACGCTGAGCGCGGCGGCGGCCGGCAAGCCGGCACTCCAGTCGGCGAGGGCGGAGGGCGCGAAGGTCGTGCTGACGTACGACAAGCCCCTCGACCCGGCCGACACGCCGGCGGCGGATGCGTTCGTGCTCCACCTCGAGCTGCTCAAGACCGGGGGGCTGAACCAGCAGATCGGCGGCACCACTGCCTCCACCTCCCCGGCCCTGATCCACAACGACATTACCGGGATCACGGTGTCGGGGCGGACGGCGGTGCTGCACCTGCGGGACCCGGTGATGCCCTGCCAGCAGGCGTTCGAGGTGACCTACGTGAAGCCCGCAGCGTCGCCCATCCAGGGCCTCGACGGCACCGACGCGGACGCCTTCGCGAGCCAGGAGGTGACCAACGTCCGGGCGTACCGGTGCAACAACAGCGACTGGATGAAGGGCGCCCGGGTGGGGAGCGTCATCCTGACGGCCAAGCGGCCGTTCGCGACCGACGTGGAGCCGCAGGCGTCGTGGTTCACGGTCACGGCCTCGGGCGGGCCGGTGACGGTGACCGGGGCTGCGTACTCGGAGGACGACGAGAACGAGCTGAAGCTCTCGCTCAGCCGCGACCTGGTGCCGGGCGAGGAGGTGACGGTGAGCTACCGCCGCCCGGAGGGCGAACGCGGGCTGTGGGACACCGACGGCAACCAGCTGGGCGACATCGAGGACCAGGCGGTCTCGAACCCGGCGCCCGGGGCTCCGCCCGCCCCGGACGCGCCGGCGGTGACGATGGCGTCCGCGACGAGCGTGAGCGTGAGCTGGACGGCGCCGGACACGACCAATCTCGAGGCGGTCACCGGCTACGACGTGCAGTACCGACGCCAGGGCGATACGGACTGGACGGACCACGAGCATGAGGGCACGGCGACCTCGACCACGATCGGCGGCCTCGCCGCCGGGGCGCGCTGGCAGGCGCGGGTGCGGGCGGTCAACCCGGACGGTTTCGGCGACTGGTCGGAGCCGGGGACCGGCCACACGGGCCCGGCCCGGCTGACGGGCGTCGCGATGCCGGCGCACGGGCAGGGGCTGGTGCTCACCTTCACCAAGGACATCGACGTCTCGGGCGTCCACACGGCCTACACGGTCATGGTCGGCGGCAATCGACGGGCGACCGCCCACGCCTCCTGGGACGGCGCCACGGTGAGCCTGGTGCTGGCGGCGCCGGTGCGCTCGGGCGAGACGGTCACGGTGGCCTACGCGCAGCCGACCGGGCGCATCATGCTGCACGACGTGGACGGCCTGGCCGTGGCGGGCTTCGGTCCCCAGGCGGTCGCCAACACGGTGGTGCGGCCGGCCAACGCCGCCGCGACGGGGGCGCCTGCGATCTCGGGCACGACCCGGGTGGGCGAGACGCTGACGGCGTCGACCGCCGGCATCGCGGACGCGAACGGGCTCACGGGCGCGGCGTACGCCTGGCAGTGGGTCGCGGGCGGCGCCGACATCGCAGGCGCCACCGGCCGGAGCTACACGCTCGCCGAGGCGGAGGCGCGCAAGCGGGTCGCGGTGCGGGTGAGCTTCACCGACGACGACGGCTACCGGGAGACGCTGACGAGTGCCGCGACCGAGGCGGTGGAGCCGCTGCTGCCGCCGCTCACGGCGTCGTTCCACGGCATGCCCTCGGAGCATGACGGCCACAGGCTGTTCAGCTTCGAGCTCCGCTTCGGCGACAATTTCCCCGGTCGCTTGGACTACAAGGTGCTGCGCGACGAGGCGTTCGTGGTGACCAACGGCAAGGTGCGCGCCGCGAAGCGGATGACGCCGGGGCAGAACCAGCGCTGGACGATCTCGGTGCGCCCGTCCTCCCACGAGGCGGTGACGGTGAGCCTGCCGGCGGGCTCGGTGACCACCGAGTCGGGCCGGACGCTGGCCGAGACCGTGACGGCGACGGTGGCCGGGCCGGCGCTGCTCGCGGTGGCGGACGCGCGGGCGAGCGAGGGGGCGGACGCGGCGGTCGCGTTCCCGGTGACGCTGAGCCGCGCGGCCTCGGGCGAGGTGACGGTGCAGTACCTGACCCGCGACGGCACGGCGAAGGCGGGCGAGGACTACACCCATACCCGCGGCACGCTCACCTTCGCGGTGGGCGAGACCGAGAAGACGGTCTCGGTACCGATCCTCGACGACGCGCTCGACGAGGGTGAGGAGACGTTCACGCTGAAGCTCAGGAACGCGAAGGGCGCGTATATCGTCGACGGCGAGGCGACGGGGACGATCGAGAACTCGGACCCGCTGCAGAAGATGTGGCTGTCGCGTTTCGGGCGCACGGTGGCGGACCATGTGACGTCGGCGGTCTCCGACCGTCTGGCGAACCCGTTGACGGGCGCGCAGGTGACGGTGGGCGGCCAGAGCATCGACTTGGCGGCGACCGGGGACGAGGCGCTGCTCGGGCAGACGCTGACCTCGATCGCGCAGGTCATGGGCGCCCCGGCGGGGCCGGCATCCGGGGGCGACCCCGGCTCGGGTCCGCTGGGATCGGAGCCCCTCGGTGCGGGTCCGGGCCATGCCGGGGCGGAGCCCTGGCCGGGGACGGCCCTCGGCGCGGCCGAGGCCCCGATGCTTGCCGGCGCCCCGGCGCGGTCGATCCTGGGCCGCGAGCTGCTGCGCGGGAGCGCGTTCCACCTCGCCATGGACGGCGACGGGGCCGTGCCGGGCCTCGCGGCCTGGGGCCGGGTGACGGCGGGCGGCTTCGACGGCGAGGCGCCGTCGGACAGCGGCAGCGTGCGGATCGACGGCGAGGTGATGACCGGCATCCTCGGCGCGGACGCCGGGTGGGATCGCGTCCTCGCTGGCCTCGCGGTCTCGGTAAGCGAGGGCGAGGGCACGTTCGACCAGCCCGGCGTCGATTCCGGCTCCATCGAGAGCACGATGACGACGGTGAGCCCGTATGCGCGGATGCACCTGGGCGAGCGCATCTCGGCCTGGGGCCTCGCGGGCGTCGGCACGGGCGACATGACCATCGTGCAGGCGGCGAACACCGCGACCGGCCAGCCCGAGCGGACGACGCGGGCCGACCTCGCGCTGCGCCTCGCGGCGCTGGGCGGCCGGGGCGCGCTGCTGGAGGCCAGCGAGAGCGGCGGGTTCGACCTCGCGCTCAAGGCGGACGCCTTCTACGCCGAGACGACGGCGGAGGCGGTCTCGGGCGAGGGCGACACGACGGCGGCGGCCAGCCGGGTGCGCCTGGCACTCGAGGGGAGCCGCGCGTTCACGATGGGCGGCGGCGTGCTGACGCCGGGCCTGGAGCTCGGGCTGCGCCATGACGGCGGCGACGCCGAGACCGGCACGGGCGTCGAGCTCGGCGGGCGCGTGTCCTGGTCGGACGCGACCTCCGGCCTCAGCGTTGAGGCGAGCGTCCGCGCGCTGGTCGCGCACGAGGACGCGGGCTACGAGGAGTGGGGGGCGAGCGGCGCGATCCGCCTCGATCCCGGCCCGGCCGGGCGGGGCCTCGCGTTGCGCCTTGCCCCGACGTACGGGGCGCCCGCGAGCGGCGTGGAGCGGCTGTGGTCGGCGCGCGACGCGCGGGGGCTGGCGCCCACGGGCGGTGTGTTCGAGCCGGAGAGCCGGCTGGAGGGCGAGCTCGGCTACGGGGTCGCGCTGCCCGGCGGGTTCACGGGCACGCCGAACGTCGGCTTCGCGGTGTCGGGTGGGGCGCGGGATGTCCGCGTCGGCTGGCGGCTGGCTCCGGCGGGTGCCGCCGGGTTCGAGCTCAACCTCGACGCCACGCGGCGGGAGTTCGTGAACGCCGACGGGGCCGGTGCGGCGCCGGTCGAGCACGGGGTCCTGCTCCGCGGCGCGCTCCGCTGGTGACGGGGGCGGCGCCCGGCGGGAAACCGGTGAAGCGCCTGTCCCCGGGCGCCGGCGCCGTGACGACCGGGCCTGTCCGGTCCGACACGGCGGTGGCGCAGGCCGGCATCCGCTCCGGGAAGTCGAGGCGGGAGATCGCCGTCGACCTGTACGGGGCGGACCGGGTGGCGGCCGACAGGCATCCCGGCAGCTGGATGTGGACGAAGGTGCGGCGGCTGGTGCGGCACGCGCGGGCCGCATCGGGCGCCGGGTCGGGTGGCGCCGACGCCGGAACGTCATGACCGCCGGACGCGCGGCGGCCCGCGAGCTTCTCCTTTCCGGGACCGGCGGCGTTGCCGTGCGGTCGCCGGTGTGACCAGGCGGCCGGACGGCCCTGCCCGAAGGATGGCGGCGCACCCCGCCGTCCGTGCGGGGCGCCGGCCCCTGGGGCGGGTGGGCTGACGGCGCACCGGTGACGGGGATCGGTCCGACCCAACGCGCCCGCTTGCCGCAGGGCTTTCGGTTCGCGTGGTCCCGGGGAGCCGGGGTGAGCGGACGGATGGGTGCGTGCCGGTGGCCGGGCCTGCCCGGGTGCCGACGACAGGCCACCCGGCAAGGCCGGCGGTCCGCGGGATGAGCGACTGGGACCCGGTGCGGGCCTGGACCTTCATCCGGGCGTGCAAGGCCTACCGCGCGGCGTGGGGCCGGCAGCGGCCGCAGCCGGGCCTCCTCGAGCCCGCGCCGTTCGAGGTCCGGTGGCAGACGGCGGCCGACGCCGGGGCGTTGGGCTGGGGCCTCTACGCGTGGGCGAACCCCGATGCCGACGCCGGGCCGGTCTCGCCGTTCTGGGCCGGCGCCCCGATGGCCGACGGCCGGATCGAGCGGGATGCGGCGCCGCTCGCCGCGCTGGCGGCGGCCGGGGAGGCGGCGCTCGCGGGGCTCCGCGTCGGCGGGGACCTCATCCTGAAGATCGAGCGGGACGGCATGGCGGTCCAGGTCCGCATCGCGGACGACGGGCCGTTCCCGGCGGACGGCGGACTGCAGCTGGTGCGCGAGGTGGTACAGATCGAGGATCTGTGGTCAGGGGTCCCGGGCCCGCGTTCGGGGCGGGGACGGGGGACAAGGACGAGGACGAAGAACTGCTGTTCGTGCTGGCGTGCGAGGCTGAAGGCCTGTCGCAACGGGAGATCGCGGCGGCGATCTGGGGCCAGGACGAGGTCGCCAAGGAGTACTTCCCCGGCTGCTGGATGCAGTCCCGGCTCCGGCGCCGGCTGAAGCGGGCGAAGGCGATCGTGAAGCGCTACCGCGAGCTGGCGACGGACCGCGAAGAAGACGACTGACCCGGCGTCGGCCGGGCCGTTTCCCATCCACTGACTGACCGAATTTCCGCCCGCGGCGGCGGGTTCATCTGACCTTGCCGCCCCGGTCGACGGCCGTGCGGCGACGGCCTGACGGCGCATGGCGGCCCCGGGCGTCCCCGGGCGGCTCCTGTGGTGTCGGGTGCCGCGGTCGAAAAACGACACTCCCCCCGCACTTCCCTTTCTGCTCCCATGACCCGCCGTGCGCCGGAATCACCCGGGCGTAGCGGACATGACTGACAAGGAGCAGGGGATGACGGACGAACGAACTCGTTTTCTGAACTCGCGCCGGGCGGCCGACTACCTCGGCCTGTCCACGCGCACCCTCGACCGCCTCCGGGTGTCGGGTGACGGCCCGGTGTTCCTGAAGTTCGGCGGGCGGGTGCGCTATCTGCGCGAGGATCTCGACGCCTGGGCGCAGTCGCGGCGGCGGAAGTCGACGTCCGACGACGGCACCGCGCTCGCGGGAGTCGCCCGGTGAGGGCGTCGGCCGACGCGATGCTGCGCACGGCGGTGGTGGCGGCATCGGCAGCGGTACTGGCTGCGGGCGGCATTGACGTCGCGTTCGCCACCACCGACACGACGTTCGACGCGCCGCTCACCACGGTGACGGACATGGTTTCTGGCACCGGCGGGCAGCTGGCCGCGGCGCTGGCCGTGGGCGCCGCCCTAGTCGGCTCCGTGCTCCGCTTCAACGCGATGCAGCTGATGGGTGCGGTCGGCGTGGGGGTCGCTGCCGGCGCGGGCACGGGGATCGTGACCGGCCTTGTCGGCACGGCGATCGTCTGAGGCGGTCGTGAGCGACACCCAGCGTCACGTGATCCCGCGCCGGCTCGACGACCCGGAGCGCTGGCTGTTCTGGACGGTCGATGAGGCGGCCGTGCTGATGGGCCCGGCGCTCCTCGGCCTCGCGGCCAACGCCTTCGTTCCGGGCCTCGTGGCCGGCGTCGGCGGCTGGCTGCTCCTGCGCCGGGTCAAGCGGGGCGGCGGTGCGAACATCGCGCGTTACGCGCTCTACTGGTTTCTCCCGGACTTCGTGCTGCGGCTTCGTGCGACGCCGCCGAGCCACCTTCGCCGGTTCGTCGGGTAGGGCGCCCGTGGACCGCGCCGTCATGGAGACTGGGCTCCGCCGCGCCCGCGACGCCCGCGTGGCGCTCTCGGCCCTCCTGGTGCTCTCGATGGTAGCCAACCTCGTCCTCGCCCTCGGCCTTGCCGGGCGCGAGGCGGTCACCGTGCTGGTGCCCGCGGTGACGGGGCCGGCCTGGGAGGTGGGCGGCGGGCGCGCCGGCGTGCGGTACCTCGAGGACATGGCGCGGACCGCGGCGGTGACGCTGCTGTCGTTGACGCCCGAGAACGCGGAGCACGTGCGCGAGGCCGCGGCGCGCCTGAGCCACCCGTCGGCGCGCGGCGCGATCAGCGCGTGGGTGGCGGCGGAGGCGCGCCGCATGGCCGGGCGCGACCTAGCGGCGGCCTTCTACCCCGAGCGCATCGAGGCGGACGCCGACGCGCTCGCCGTCAACGTCGAAGGCGAGCTCGCGACCTGGATCGGGCGCGAGGAGTCCGCGCGCGAGGACAAGCACTACCGGCTCACGTTCCGCCTCGATGGCGGACGGATCGGCCTGGTGCGCTTCGAGGAGATGGAGAACTGATGATGACACACCGAAACCGAACCACACTTCCCGCCCGCCCGCCCGCGGCCATGCTTCTGGCGGCGTGCGTGGTCCTCGCGGTCCTGCCGCGATCCGCGGCTGCCATCCAGACGCTGGATGCCTCGGACCATGCCGAGCTTGAGGCGGCGGTGTCGGGCACGGGCGTCACCCGCGTGGCCCTGGCCGACGACCGCATCCGGCGGGTCATCCGGAGCCCCGGCGGGTTCGACATCGAGCACGATGCCGCCTCGGGCGACCTCTATCTCCGTCCCGCCGAGGCGCCGGAGCCGGTGCTGGGCGGGATGTCGGGCGCCCCGCTGCCGATCACGCTGTTCCTGGGTACCGAGCGGGGCTTCACCTACCGCCTCACCCTGACCCCGGACGCGCGGCCCTCCGCACAGGTGCTGATCCGCAATGCCGCGGCCGTTGCCGAACCGAAGGCGCCGGCGGCCGCGGCGCGCGACGCCCGGGTCGCGGAACTGGTCCGGCTGGTGCGGGCTGCCGCACGTCATGAGCTTCTGCCCGGCTACGTCGTCGAGGCGCCCGCGCCGGCGCCGGCGAAGTGGCCGCCGGCGATCGAGACCTGGCGCGGGACGCGGTTCACGGCCCACATCCTGGCGGCCGGTCCGGACACCGACGCGGGCGCGCTCGCGGAACGCTTCGGCGCCGGGGTTGCCGCGGTCTGGGTCGCCGCCCCGCAGGCCGGTAGTACCCGGGACAGCATCGCGGTCGTGGTGACGGAGCCGCGCGGCGTGGGCGCCGCCCGGTGAGCGCTGCCGCAAACGAGGCCCGCGCGCAGGCGGTCGACGCCGATGCCGGGGGCGTACGCCGGCGCCAGCTGCTGCTCTTCGCGGTCGTCGCCGCGGCAGTCCTCGTGGCACTCGCGCTGTGGCTGGGCGCGGGCGGCGGCGGCAAGACGCCAGCAGCCACCGGCATCGACGCCGAACTCGCGGGGCCGGACACCGCCGAGGAGGCGTGGACGCGGCGATCCGAGGCCCGGATCGGGACGATCGAGGCGCGGCTCCGCGAGATGGAGACCGACGCGCGGCGGCTCGGCGCCGAGAACGAGCGGCTCCGCGAGAAGCTCGCCGTGGATGCGGCGGACGCGCGGTCCGTGATCGACCGCCAGGCCGCGATGATCGAGGACCTGGAGCGGCGCGTCTCCGAGAGTCTGGCTCCGAATGCGCCCCTCGGGGACGTACCGGGGTTTCCGGGCGGGACCGTCGATCCGGGACAGGACCACGATGGCGCGTTTTCGCTTCCCGAGCCCCTGTCGCCGCTGATCGAGACGTTCGAGCTGGACGATCCGTCGTCCGGCGCCCCGGCGATCGAGGCCTGGAAACCGCTCTCCACGTGGCTCCCTGCCGGGAGCCACGCCGAGGCGATCGTGCTCGCGGGCGTCGACGCCTCGGCCGGCATCTCCTCCCAGGGCGACCCGCGGCCGGTCCTGCTGCGCCTGATCGGGCCGGCATGGACCGCGTCCGCGGGTGGTTCTGCGCTCAGTGCCGACGTCGCGGGCTGCACCGTGACGGGGGCGGCGCACGGCGACCTCTCATCGGAGAAGGTCTACGCGCGGCTCCGGACGCTCACCTGCGCCGGGCCCGAGCCCGGGAGCGTGATCGAGACGGAGGTCGCGGGGTTCATCGCGGGCTCCGGCAAGACCGGCGTCCGTGGCCCCGTCGTGAGCCGCGAGGGGGCGCTCGTCCAGAAGGCGTTCCTCGCGGGACTGGTCTCGGGCGCCGGGCAGGGCGCCGCGCAGGCCTTCCAGCCGCAGGCCGTCGCGACCGGCGGCGGCACCGCCGCGGTCGCCAACGCGGGACTTGCCGACATCGGCCGGGCCGGGCTCGGGGCGGGCGCGGCGTCGGCCGGCCAGAAGGTGGCCGACTACCTGATCCGGCGCGCCGAGCAGTACCAGCCGGTCATCCAGCTGCGCTCGGGGACGCGCGTGAGCGTGGTGTTCCTGGAGGGTGCCCGCCTCGACGGCGGTGTCCTCGCCCAATCCGCCAACGATGGAGACGTGCAATGAGAAGCAACGCGAGACGACTGGCGCCGGCGCTGGCCGCCGCGTTGGCCGCGCTGACGCTGTCCGCGTGCTCCGCCACGCATGTCGGCGAATCGTGGCAGTGCCCGCTGGCCCAGGGAAGCTCCTGCACCAGCATCGCCGACGCCGATCCCGCGGTTCCGGCGAGCGCCGCCCGTGCGGCCGTCCTGTTCGGCGAGCCGCTGCACGGGGTCCGCCGGCATGTGGGCGGGGAGGCAGGGGTTGGTCTGCGCGGCACGGGCGAAGCCTGCGAGGTCGGGTGCGGCTTCTTCGGCTGGCTGAAGGAATTGTTCGGGACTGACGCCGATGCCGATGCACCCCATCCGATACCGCCCGCAACGGCGTCATCCACAGATCTTTCCTCCGGGCAGGACGGCGAGGTGCAGTCCGCGCTGCCCGTGGCCGCGATTGCGTCGGACGAAGACCTCCGCGTCCCCGAGGTATTGGGTCGCATCTGGATCGCGCCGTTCGTGGACGCGGAAGGCATCTACCGCGAGGCCCACTGGGTGCGCGTGGTGCTGCAGCCCGCCGGTTGGAAGCTGCCGTGATCGGCCGCCTGCTGGAGCTCTTCGAGGGCCCGGAGGCGCCGGCCTCCTGGACCCCGCCGCCGGTGCCGGCGGCCCTCCACCAGTTGCTCCCGTGGCGCGCCTGGGACGAGCGGAGCGAACTCTACGTCAACGCGTCGAGCATCGGCTTCGTTCTGGAAATCTCGCCCTTCGTCGACATCGACGAGGAGGTCGCGGGGGCGCTCGCGGGCACCCTCGCCGACGCGGCGCCCGAGCACTGCACCCTCCAGATCCTGCACTGGGCGAGCCCGCGGTTTGGGGCTGCCTTCGACGCGTGGGCCGCACCCCGCGCCCGCGCGGGCGGCGTCCAGGCGCGGATCGGCGAGCGCCGGGGCGCGCTCCTGAAACCGGCCGGCTGGCGGAGGCTGCATCCCGGCGGCCCGCCCAACACGCTCTGCGACTGCCGCGTCATCATCTCGGCCTGCCTCGCGGGGCCTCCGGGCCCGGCCCCGGAAACCGCCCTCGGTGCGTTCCGGCGGGCGCTCGAAGGGACGCTCGCCTCCGCCGGGGCGTGGGTGCGCCGGCTGGAGCCCGACGCGCTCCTGGCATTGGCGGCCGAACTCACCGCACCCGACGTCCGGGGCGCGAACGACGGCGGCATCCGCCCGCCGGCCCGCCGCTGGTCGCCGCGCGATCCCCTCCACGAGCAGTGCACCGCCCCCGGCCGCGCGCTCACCGTGGCGCCCACGGGGCTCACCTTCCACCACCCCGACGGCGAGGACGTGGCCGTGCGCGTCCTCTCCGCGGTCGCCTATCCGGACGTGTGGCCGACCTGGAGGGGCAACGCGTTGATCGGCGACTTTCACAGGGATTTCCTGCAACCGGGCTGCCCGGTGCTGACGGCGCTTGTCTTCACCACCGGCGACGAGGCAGCCGGGGAGCGGGCGTTCCTGAAGAGCGCGCGGGCGACCCAGCAGGCCGGCACCGGGATCGCGCGGTACCTGCCGGGCCTGCCGGAGAAAGCCAGGGACTGGCAAGCCGTCACGGAGCGGATCAAGGACGGCGAAAAGCTCGTGCGTGCGACGTACCTGGCGGCGGTCTACGCGCCCCTCGACGCGCTCGACGAGGCGGAGCAGGCGGTCCGCGCGATCTACCACCGGCAAGGGTGGCGGGTCACGGCCGAGCGCTACGTGCAGCTCCCGTCGTGGCTCGCGTGCCTGCCGATGGCGGCCGCGGGCGGGCTCGACGCCGACTTCGAGCGCCTGGGGCGGATGAAGTCGCTCCTCACCTCGTCGGCGGTGAACCTGGCGCCGGTCCACGGAGAGTGGCGGGGCCAGCCGGCCAGTCGGGACAACCCCCCGGCGCTGTTCCTCATCGGGCGGCGCGGCCAGCCCGCGTGCTGGTCGCCGTTCGCCAATCTCGAGGGCAACTACAACGTGGCGGTGACGGGGAAGTCGGGCTCCGGCAAGTCCGTGCTCATGCAGGAGCTGGTGACGGGCATCGTGGGCGCGGGCGGCGAGGCGGTCGTCATCGACGACGGGCGCTCGTTCCAGCACACCGCGGAGGCGCTGGGCGGCAGTTTCATCGCGTTCGGCCGCGACGCTGCGACCCTCAACCCGTTCGCGATGATCGACGCGGAGACCGCGAACCGCGACGGCGACTACAGGGAAGAGTGTTTCGCCATGCTCGCCGCTGTGGTCGGGCGCATGGCGCGGCGCCGGGGCGGTATCGACGACATCGAGGCCGCGCTCATCGACGAGGCGATCGCCGGCGCCTGGGAGGAGGCGGGGAACGCGGCCGACCTCGGCACGGTCCGGGCCGAGCTGACGGTCCGGGGCGACCGTCGGGCGATGGACATGGCCA
Organism: Alphaproteobacteria bacterium; assembly: GCA_022825235.1. Taxonomy (GTDB): domain Bacteria; phylum Pseudomonadota; class Alphaproteobacteria; order TMED109; family TMED109; genus VXPW01. Next base: position 15,873 of record JAJDYI010000062.1, read on the forward strand.
CGGCGCTGGGCCCCTGGTGCCCGGGCGGGGCGATGGGGCGCCTGTTCGCAGGTGGCGCGGTGCCCGACCTCGATAACGCCATGACCGTGTTTGAGCTCGCGGAGCTGAAGGGCCGGGGTGACGTGCAGGGCGTGGTCCTCATGCTCGTCGTGTTCTTGGCCACGCAAAGGATGTACCACGGGCCCCGGACGCGCGCGAAAGCCATCGTGATCGACGAGGCCTGGGACCTGCTCTCCGGCGAGGACAGCAAGGCGTTCCTGGAGGGCGCCGCTCGCCGGGCCCGCAAATACCGCGGCGCGCTCATCACGGGCACGCAGTCGGTGAACGACTACTACGCGAACCCGGCCGCGCGGGCGGCCTGGGAGAACTCGGACTGGACCGTGTTCCTGGCGCAAAAGGACGAGTCCATCGCGTTGCTGCAGCAGGAAAAGCGCATCCACTGCGACGCGGGGATGGAGCGGGCGCTGAAGTCTCTCACCACCGCGGATGGCAGATACGCGGAACTCGTGCTGCACGGACCCGACGGCTGGCGCGTCGCGCGGCTGGTGCTGGACGCCTGGTCGGTGGCGCTGTTCTCGTCGCGGGGGCCGGCGTTTGCGGCGGTCGAGCGGCTGAAGGCCGAGGGGCTCACGACGCTTGAAGCGATCGACCGGATTGCCGGCGGGGGCACGGGGGACGGCCGCTCCGGGGCGTCCAGCCGCACAGATAAGGACGAGCCGCAGGAACCCAAACCGCAGGAAGTGGGAGTACTCGCATGACATCGAAACCCGCCGCCGAATCATCAACCGAACAGCCGCTCGCCTGGCCGGGCGATCCCGACCAGGTCAGCGCCGCCGACATCGATTTCGAGGCGCTGGCCCATGTGCTGGCCAACACCTGCCGCCGCGGCGGGCGGATGCGCCATTACCACTCGCTGGCGGCCCATGCGGTGATCGTGAGCGAGGAAATCGAAGCGCTCGACGGCCTGCTGCCGGAGGACCGGCGCGTATTGGCGTTGCACGCGCTGCTCGCGGGCGCGGCGTCGGCGTGGCTCCGGGACCCGACTCCCGCTGCGGGCCCGCGAGGTGCGGACCGCACGGGCAAGCTCGCCACGGCGGTCGAACGCGCGCTCCGCGAGGCGGCCGGCCTCGACGCCGCGCTCGGCGAGGAGCAGGCAGAGCTGCTGCGCTTCGTCGACCGGATGGCCGCCTCGGCGGAGAGCCGCGACCTGCTCGACGGCGCCGAGTTGTCGGGCAGCGCGCTCGCATTCCCGCCGTGCCGGCGCCGCATCCGGCCACTGGCGCCGGAGCGGGCGGCGCGCATGTGGCTCGGCCGCTTCCGGGAGTTGCGCGAGATGGACGGCGGCGCGCGCGGCACCGCCGGTACCGATACCCGGACCGATGCCGCGCCGAACTGATCGCGGCCGGCCGGCCCTCCGCCAGGCGGGCGTCGACGTGCCGGCGCTGCTGGCCACGCTGCTGCTCGCGGCTGCGGTCTCGTCGGCGGTCGCGGTGGCCATGGTCCGCCTGACGCAGCCGGACCCGCCCCGGATCGCGAGCGTGCGCCTCGCCGAGCTGACCGCCCGGTTCGCGCTCGACGCGGCCGGTCATGACGTCTCCGAGGAGGAGGCGGCGGACGAGGCGCGGCGCTGGGCCTTGGCATTGCAGCGCGCGCTCCGCGCGGTCGCGGAGCGGCACCGCGCGGTCCTGCTGCCGGCCCGGGCCGTGGCCGAGGGTGCGCCCGACCTCACGACGGAGGTCGAGGCGGCGCTCGCCCGGGCGCTCGAACAGCCTGCGGCGGGAGACGCGGCGGCACCGGCAGGGGCGCGGCCGTGACGGCGCGCCTCCGCAACCGGGTTCTTGTCGGGATGGTCGCGTTCGCGGCGCTGTGGCTGCTCGCCGCCTCGCGGGTGCACGTCAATGCGAGCTGGTCCGACGGGGCCTGGGGGTATCTCGCGGTCCCGATCCTGGGGGAGCCTGGTCTCGGCGACGTGGTGCTGTTCGATCCGCCAACGGGAGTCGGCGCGGACGTGCCGTACCTGAAGACGGTGCGTGGCCTGCCGGGCGCGCGTGTCGAAGTCTGGGCCGACGGTGCAGTAACGCTGGATGGCCTGGTGCTCGGGATCGCGAAGGCCGAGGCGCGCGATGGGCGGCCGCTGGAGGCCATCGCGCCGGGGGCAGTGCCGCCCGGGCACGTGTACGTGCACGGAGATCACCCGGACAGCCACGACAGCCGTTATGCGGAGATCGGGTTCGTCCCGCGCGAGCGTATCCGGGCCCGGGCGGTGGCGTTGCCGGACGTCGCCTGGCTCGGGCTCGAAGGCCCGCTGGTCCGACCGGAGAATCCCGCCCCGTGAGCGCCGCGTCCGCACGCAAGTTTGCCACCGCGCTCGCACTCACGTGCGCCGTCCTGCTGCAGGTGCCCGCACCTGCCAAGGACCTCGGCGTCCGCGGCGAGACCTGGGCGATCGCCGAGCCCGACCTGTTGGCGGCGCTGGAGGCCCGGCTCGTCGAACTGGAGCGCTCCGGTGCGCTGGCGGCGATCGAGGACGAGGCGCGCGAGCGCGTCCGGGTGCGGATCGAGGCTCCGGAGCCGGTCGCCGGGATCGCACCCGCCACCGAGCACCGCACGCGCCTGGTCGATCCCTCGGTCGTGCTCGACCGCGACGTCCGGCTGCCCGACGGAACGGTGCTGGCGGCGGCGGGGACCCGCCTCAATCCACTGGCGCAGGTGCCACTGAGCCGCGACCTGCTGTTCATCGACGGTCGTCGGGACGCCGAGGTGTCCTGGGCGCTGGGGCACGTGGCGCCGGCGAAGATCGTGCTGCTCGCCGGCCGTCCCCTGGACCTCGCGCGCCGCCACGGGCGCACGTTTTTCTTCGACCAGGGCGGGCGCTTCGCCGAGCACTTCGGGCTCGCCGCGACGCCGGTCGTGGTCGAGCAGGAAGGTCTCCGCCTCCGCCTCACCGAGGTGCCGCTCCGGGGCCGGGGAGACCAGCCGTGACCCGTCGCGCGGCCGGCATGCTGGGCGTCGCGCTGCTGCTGGCGCTCGCGGCGGCCCCGGCCTCGGCGCAGACCTGCACCGGCCGGTTCGTGAACCCGATCGCCGACGTCTGCTGGCAGTGCCTGTTCCCGATCTCGATCGGGCCGATCAGCATGGGGAGCGCCACCGGCGCGCCCGACACGCCGAACCCGTCCTCGCCGATCTGCCTCTGCGGCTCGCCGATCCCGCGCATCGGCCTCTCGGTCGGCGTCTGGGAACCGGCGCGGCTCGTCGACGTGAGCCGCACCCCGTGGTGCTTCCCGAACCTCGGCGGGCTCAGCATCGACCCCGGCTTCCACGCCGCGCGCGGGCGCACCGGCTCCTCGGGCGGCGACGGCGCGGCCGGCTCGGTCTGGCACGCCCACCTCTATATGTATCCGCTGCTCTCCTGGATCGGCGCGCTCCTCGACATGGGGTGCCTCGAGGCCGGGGGTTTCGACATCGCCTGGACCTCGGAACTCGATCCGGCCTGGCTCGACGACGAGCTGTCGTTCCTGCTCAACCCCGAGGCGGCGCTGTTCGCCCACCTGCCGGCACAGGCGGCGTGTGCCGCCGACTGCGCGGCGTCTTCAGCGGGCCTGCCGCTCGACGCGCTCTTCTGGTGCGCCGGCTGCCAGGGCGCCCAGTATCCGCTCACCGGCAACGTCGCGGCGCACGTGGGCGGCGTGCAGGCCTCGCTGCTCACCGGACAGCGCCTGCTCTACCGGCTGCACCGCGTGGGGCTCGCCTGGGGCACGTCGGGGTCGGGCGCGCTCTGTGGTCGCTACCCGATGCCGGTGATGAAGAAGAGCCAGTACCGCTGGCAGATGACCCAGCCCGTACCCGCGACCTCGCCGCTCACCGGCTGCAACCCGACCGGACGCTCGTCGGTGCTCTGGGAGACGCTCCGCGAACTTCCGGTGGCCGGCGAGAACTTCGGCTACCTGCTCTGGCGCAAGCGCAACTGCTGCCTCCTGTGATTCGCGCCCTGCACACGCCCGCACTGCTTGCCTGCGCGCTGTTCGTCGCCGCGGGCGGGGGCCTGCTCGTGTCCGGTGTCCCGGCGTCCGCAGACGAAGCGCAGTCCGGCCACGCGGACCTGGCACGACAGCTAGCGGAGGAACTCTCCGCGGAACCCGCCGACGAATCCCTCGACGCCTGGTCGAGATCGGTGATCGAGCGGGCGCTGGAGCGCGCGGCAAGGGAAGCCGGGCCCGCATCGGACGACGCCGTCACGCCCGCGCCGGTGTTCCGGGGCCAATTGGGAACGGACGTAGCGAACCATGCGCCAACCGCCGAGGTGCTGCTCTTCACGAGCCTCGCGGTGCCGGCCGCGAGCTGGCGCGCGGCGGCGCGGGATGCGGTCCGGATCGGCGCCCCGCTGGTGCTCCGTGGCGTGGCCGCGGGGAGCCTCCCGGCGACGGCACGGCGGATCAGGACCCGCCTCGGCGACGCGAAGGTTGGCGTCGCCATCGACCCGCGCCTGTTCCGCCTGTTCGGGATTGCGCGGGTGCCGGCGGTCGTCGTCGTGCCGGGCGGCGTGCCGCCCTGCCGGAGCCGCGGCTGCCTGGAAGACGCGCCGCCGCCCTTCGATCGCGTGACGGGGAACCTCTCGCTGGCCGCCGCGCTCGAAGCCGTCGCGGCGGAGGGCAGCGAGGGCCGCGCGGTAGCGCGGGGGTACCTGGCGACACTGATAGGAAGCTCACGATGACAAGAAGGTGGATCGGTACGGGCGCGGTCGTGCTGGCAGTGGCTGCGGGCGTGACTGGGACGGTCCTGGCCGAGGATCCGAAGGCGGCGGCGCGGTCGATCGGGCAGGCGGGGCTGCAGGCCGCCGGCGACGTGGCGCGCAACGCCGCGATCGCCGACGCGGTGCCCGGCTACGCCGGAACCGACCTGCCGGAGCGCCAGCTCACGGCCGACGGGATGACGGATGCGGCGCGTGCCCGGCTCGCCGACCCCGACGATCCCGGCGGTGCGGCGGGACGCGCGGTGATCGACGGCGCGACCCTGCGCCCGGCTGTCCAGGTGCCGGCCGCCGATCCCGCCGTCGTCCGCTCCAAGGCGGTGGCGGCCACGCCGCAGGCCGCGGCGCACGGCGCGGACGGTCTGGCATCGGGGAGCGTTCAGGACTGCGCCGCCCGTCTGCAGGATGCGCAGTCGGGCGGCGCCTGCGGGTCGGTGCGCTACTGCGTGGGCGGCGGCTGCGAGACCGTGCGCCCGCAGGCGGGCGACGGCTTCGTCGACGCCGCGACGAAGCTCAACATGGTGATGGAGTTGGGCGGCGAGGAATTCGACCGGAGCAACCTTCGATTCTTCACCGGCGATCGCCGGGCGTGCAAGATTCGTTTTGGCGGGCTCGCGAACTGCTGCACCAACTCCGGGCTGCTGGTGGGACTGGGCAACTGCAGCACCGCGGAGCGCGAGCTCGCCCGCGAGCGCCACGACGGCAACACCCGCTACCTCGGGGAGTACTGCACGCGGCGCATCCTCGGGATCTGCGTCACCCGCGAGCGGGCCTGGTGCGTGTTCGGCTCGAAGCTCGGGCGCATCTTCCAGGAGCAGGGGCGAGCCCAGCTCGGGATCGGCTGGGGGAGCTGCCGCGGGCTGACGGTGGCCGAGATCGAGGGCATCGACTTCGACTCGCTGGACCTCGGCGAGTTCACCGCCGACCTGCTGGACGGTGGCAAGGAGCCATCGGTCGCGCTCCCGGACGCGGGCGGCACGCAGACCCTCATGCGGGATCGCGTCCGCGCGTTCTACGGTCGGGGCGACTGAGGTGCCGGTGGCCGCGCGACGGGCCGGCGTGCCGCTGTTCCTCGTGCTGGCCCTGGCGTCGCCGGCAGACGCCGGGGAGTGGCGCTCTTGGTGCGGCGATGAGGCCTCCGCCCCGGCGCTCGGCTGGCACTTTTACTGCGACCGGGACGACGCTCCGGACGAGTCTCCTCCCGTGAACCCGCCGGAGATGGCGCCGTCGTCCGCGCACGCACGCATCCTGGAGATGCGCCGCGAGCTCGAGGAAGCGCGCGCCACGGCGGTCCTCGACCCGTCGCCGTCGCACGTTAGCGCATACCTCCGTCTCCAGCAGGCGGCGCTGCAGCGGTCGGCCGCGTTCTCGGACAGCTTCCGCCGCACCGTCTGGGCGACGCCGGAGCTCGACTACACGCTCCGCCGCCCGGTCGGCGCGCTCGCCAAGCAGGTCTGGTCGGACGAGCGGCGGGCCAGACGCGACGCGGCGCTGGCACGCTTAAGCGAACGCTACGGGCTCATCTACCTGGGCGATCCCGCCTGCGCGGCGTGCCGAGTGGCCGGCCCGCTGCTCCGCGCGTTCGCGCTCCGCCACGGCCTCGACGTGCTCGCGGTCTCGATGACCGGCGAGGCACTGGAGGGATGGCCCAAGGCGGTGCCCGACCAAGGCCAGACCGAAAAGCTCGGCCTCGCGGGCTTCCCGCTGCCTGCCGTCGTCCTCTTCGATACGGCGACAGAGCAGGTGCTGCCGGTGGGGTTCGGCGTCCTCGCCGAGGACGAGCTGGCGGAACGGATTTACGCGCTCACCGCCCTGGAGGTCGGCCGTGACTACTGACGCCCGACGGAAGGCCTGCATGGCGCGCACGGTTGCAGTTGCGATCGCGGTCGCGCTGGCGTTCACGTCCCCGGCAGCGGCCGACGTGCTCTCGGAGATGCGCCGCTTCTGGTCGGGGACGGCCGTCAACACGACGGGGCCGACCGCGTTCCACGGCCAGGCGTCCGGCCACTGGACGCTGGGGAACCTGTATCTCCGCTCGCCCGTCCGTTCCGAACAGATCGCCACCGTGAACTTGCCGAGCTTCCGCGCGGGGTGCGGCGGGATCGACATGTTCGGGGGCGCGTTTTCCTTCATCAACAGCGACCAGCTGGTGGCGGCCGCCCGGGCGATCGCCCAGAACGCGACGGGTTTTGCGTTCGAATTGGCCCTCGAGACGATCAGCCCGGTCATCGCCGAGACGATGTCCAAGCTCAGGGCCCTGGCGCAGTGGATCAACAACCGGAACGTGAACTCGTGCGAGACCGCGCAGGCGCTGGTGGGCGCGGTGTGGGCCAAGAACGACCGGGCGTCGTCCGCGATCTGTGCTGCGGTTGGGACCAGCCAGGGAATCTTCTCCGACTATGCCGCCGCCCGCCACGGCTGCGGCGCCGACGGCAAGCGCCACTCGACGCTGGCTGCCGCCTCGGGCGAGATGGCCGAACAGGTCCCCGTCAACGTCAACTACGCGTGGAAGGCGGTGCGGGCGTCGACGTTCCTTTCGGCCGACACGCGCCTCGCCGAGTTCGCGATGTCGGTCTCAGGCACGGTGATCGTGACCGCCCCGACGGCTGACGCCGATACGTCCGGCCCCCGCGTCCGGGTCCTCGAGCCGCTCGCCCTCGACCGCCGGGTCACCGAGGTGCTGATGGAGGGCGGCGGCGCGCTCCCGGTGTACGCGTGCGACACGACGGCCGCCTGCCTCAACCCGACGCTGGGGAGCGTCACGGTGCCCGCCGACCAGGGGTTCCGCGCGCGCGTGGCGGGGCTGCTCCGCGACCTGGTCACGGCCGTCCGCAACGACACCGCGCCCCCGGCCGCCGCGCTGGGCCTCGTCAATCTCACGACGCTCCCCGTCTACCGCGTGGCCAACACTGCGGCCGCCTACCGCGGCGCCGTCGTCGACCAGGAGATCGACGCGCTGGCCGAGGCGGTCGCCCTCGATCTCCTCCAGGTCTGGATCGCCGACCTCCACCGCACGGTCGAGGAGCGCGCCGGCACGCTCGACATCGCCGACGGCGAGCAGCTTGCGCGCTGGCGCGAGGGGCTCCGCGCGAACCGCACCACGCTCGCCCGCCACCGCCACGAGGGGCTGGAACGCTTCAACACCGCGCTCGCGGTCGTGGAGAAGCTCCGCCTGATCGAAACGGAACTGGCGGGCGCCCTCTCGGCCGATCTCCGCGCCGCGCTCGCCTTCGCCCGCGGCGGCGCGGGTGCCGGATCGCGCTGACGCCGTACCTGTAGATGTACGAGCTCTTCACGCTGGGCGGCGGGCCCTACCTGGTCGACCTGCTCAACGCGGTCGCCGCGATCACGTCGGGCGGCGCCTACGTGACGCTCGCGCAGCTCGCGGGCGCGGGCGGGGTCGCCTGGATCGTCTTCCGCACGGCCTTCGGCGGAAGCTGGCGCGACAACGCCAAGTGGATCCTCCTCTTTGTCACCGTCTGGGGCGCGATGATCGTGCCGAAGGCGACGGTGCGGGTGGTGGATCGGCTGGACCCGGCGCTCGCACCCGCGGTCGTCGCCAACGTCCCCATCGGGCTGGCGCTGTTCGCGTCGATCACGTCACAGGTCGGCGACGGCCTCACGCGCCTCACGGAGCAGGCCTTCACGCTGCCGAACGATCTTGTCTACCGCCGGCACGGGCTGATCTTCGGGGCGAGGTTGGCCGCCACCGCGACCCGCCTTGAGGTGACGGATGCGGTCTTCGCGCGCAACCTCCGGAACTTCACGCAGCAGTGCGTCTTCCACGCGCTGCTGCTGGGCCACATCTCGGCCGACGACCTCCGCGAGAGCACCGACGTCTGGAGCCTGGTCACCGCCGGGGGCTCGCCGTCGGCGGGGGCCTCGCCCGCGCGGATGTTCGAATTCTCGACGCGGCAGCCCGCGGGTGCGACGGGTGCGACGCCCGTCGACCGCGAGATCGTCACCTGCCGGGACGGTGCCGGGCGGTTGAATGCCGCCTGGGCCGCAGAGATCGCGCGCGCCGGCACGCTCTTCGGGCGGCGCATCTTTCCGGACGCCAGGACCGAGGCGCTCGCCCGCGCGGAGCTTCTGGCCGCGCTTCCGGCGGCGCACGACTTCCTGATCGGCGCGTCGCGTTCCGCCGCCGAGATCCTCCGCCAGCAGATGGTGCTGAACGCGGTGCACGACGCGGGCGAGCAGTGGGCGGCCGAGGCGGGCAACGCGGCCGCGCTCCAGACCTACACGGAGGCGCGCGCCGAGGCCCAGACCGCGGCAGCCTACCGCGCGATCGGGCGCCAGGCCGAAACCTGGGTGCCCTTGCTCAGGATCGTCTTCGAGTGTTTGTACGTGGGCGCGTTCCCTTTGGCGGTGCTCCTGATGCTGACGCCGGCGGGGCTGCCGATCTTCAAGTCGTACGTGACGGGGCTGATCTGGCTCCAGTCGTGGGGACCGCTCTACGCGGTGCTCCATCGCATCTCGATGGGCGAGGCGGCGGAGCGCATGCAGGCCGCCGCGATCATGCCCGGCGGCGACGTCGGCATTTCCCTCGTGGCCCAGGCTGGCATCCGGGCGGTGGCGGCGGATGTCGCCGTGATGTCTGGGTATCTCTCGATGTCGATCCCGTTCCTGGCGGCGGCCCTCGCCTACGGGCTCTCGAAGGCGACGGTGCTCGCGACTTCGGTCCTCGCGGTCGGCCAGGACGCGGCGACCTCGGCGGCGCACGAGGGCACGACCGGGAACCTCGCACTCGCCAACACGCAGTGGGACACGCACCGGTTCGCGAGCCAGGAGGGGCGGCAGCTCCGCACGTCGATGCACGTCGACACCGACCGCTACACGGGCTACGCGCCGGCGGGGGCGGGCTTCACGGTGACGCCGGACGGCACTGCCGTGGCCGACATGGGAAGTGCCACGAGCCGCGTGCCGGCGGCGGGGGTGCGCCTGTCCGAGTCGCTCGCGGTCTCGCACGAGGAGCGGGCCGCCGAGGCGCACTCGATGGCCCGGAACTGGGACGTGCAGGCGGCGTCGGCGCGCTCGGCCGCGGCCACGGACGCCACGCAGATGGTGGAGCGGTACTCGCGGGACGTCAGCGTCGGCACGGCGCACGCGCGGGGCGTTACCGAGAGCGAGAGCGCACAGGTGCAGGCGCTGGAGTCGCATGTCGAGAAGTTGGCCGAGACCGCCGGCCTCACGAAGGACCAGGCGATGATCCTGACCGGGGAGGCGTCGATTGGCGGCGGGCTGGGCCAGGCGGTTCGCATCGGTGCCAGCGGCTCGGCCACGTGGCGGGGGCAGACGATCGAGGCGGACGCCTGGAACCGGGCGCAGGAGTACGACCGCCAGCACGGGGTGACCGATCTCTGGTCGCGGGTGCAGGAGGCGTCCAGGCGCTACTCGACCTCGACGGGCGACGGCGAGCTTGCGAGCCTGGAGGAAAGCCTCGGCGCCAACCTCACCCGGATGGTGCGCTTCGAGGATCGCGCGGCGCTGAGCTACGGTGAATCGGAGCAGTGGTCGGAACAGGCGGCGGCGGTGCGCGCCGACGCGCAGTCGGTCGAGCGCGACTTGTCGCAGCCGTTCTTCACCTGGCTGGCGGAGCGCGCGGGCGTGGACGGGCGGCCGATCGGCGCGGGCGGAGCCATGCGCCTCGCCTCGCCGCAGAACGCGGAGGACGCCGAGGTGCTCCGCGAGCACGCGGCGGCGTTCATTGCCGAGCGGTTCGCGGCGCCGGTCGGGCCCGATCCGGCCGGGGTCGCCGGGAGGGCGGAGTTCGAAGCCTCCCGGGCCGGGTTCGGCGAGACCCACGGCCCGGCAACCTCGGCGGCGCACGCCGGCTGGGCAGGGGACGTCCGCAGCCGCGCCGCGGTGGCCGGTGCGCCCGAAGCGGGCGAGGTTGCTGCGAAGGCCGGGACCCACCGTACCGCCGCCGAGGGCGACCTCGCGCAGCGCGGGACGGTCCGCGCGTCGCGGACGGCAAGCGCGGAGGATGCGGTCCGGGACGGCCGCGCTGCGGTGGCGGCAGAGCGCGAAGGCACGTTCGGCGAGCACGCGACCGAGGGCGTGCCGTTCATCGGCGACCGGCTGGCGGGGAAGCTCTATGGGACGGCCAGGAACAGCGCTCCGGACAGGAGCAGTCCGTGAGCGTGGCCCTAGTAGGTGTCCCCGCGCATGAGCAGCTCGTTCTGCTCGGCAATCCGCCGGTATGCGCCGACGCCGGTGCCCGTGGCCAGGTCGAGCGTGTCGCGGTGGTGGGGCGGCTCATACGCTTCCCGGAACGCCGACCAGTCGCCGCGGCTGAAGCCGCGCCAGAAGGCGTGCGCAATCGTGGCGACGACCGTCCAGCCGAGCGCCCCCAGCCAGACCGGCGCGAGGAGGTCCACCCCCGCGCCGAGCGGCGCTCCGATCGCCGATGTCGCGCCCGCGGCGGCGATCCCGCCGAACACGAACGCGCGTTCCCCCCACGTGAGGCGCTTGCGCGAAGAGTCTTTCTTTGTCGGTACTTTGTGCATAACAGCGCAGTATACAGACAAGGGGCAGGAACGGAACAGACGGGGCCTCCTTCCCGGAAGCGCCCGCCGGTTTCCGGCGTGCCAAACCCCCGCATCGAAGGAGACCTCCCATGCTGAACGTCAACCGCGTCACCCTGCTCGGCCATGTCGGGCGCGATCCCGAATTCCACAGCAATGCGGGCGGCGATCGGGCCGCCCGGTTCAGCCTGGCCACCACGGAGCGCTGGAAGAACCGGGACGGGGAGCTGCAGGAGCGGACCGAGTGGCACCGCATCATCGTGTTCGGCGGCACGGTCGAGGTGGTGGAGCGCCTGGTCCGCAAGGGCACTCCGGTCCTGGTCGAAGGCCGCCTGACGGTCCGCGAGTACACGGACAAGGAGAACCTGCCCCGGCAGGCGACCGAGATCATCGTCGGCGGGCCTCAGGGCTTGGTGAACGTGCTCGCGCCGGGAACCGGGCGCGCGCCCGAAGCGCCGGAAGCTGGGGCCGCGGCCGCGAAACCGGACGCCCGCAGCAGCGACTGGGTCTGACCGGACCGCCGGGCATACCCCCGCCACGTTCCTGAGCACGCACGATGCGCGGCATCGGGGGCAGCACCCTCCGGGGCGGGCAGACCGTCTTTCACGGCGTCCGGATGTGGGGGCAGCTCCTGCAGGCGGGGATGATGCTGGGGGCGCTGATCGTCGTCGCGGTGCCGGCGTGGAACCTCTGGCACACGACCACGGGCGCCGACTGGTACGCGGCCGGGATGCTGACGCTGGCGGAGGTCAAGCTCGCGATCGGCTACGACCCGCAGTCGGGCCAGGTCGTCCGCGATCCCGACGGCGTGCGCCGGGTGCTCTCGATCCAGACCATCGCCGCGTCGGCGCCGGCCGAGCGCATCCGCGAGCGGATCCTCGACGAGATCGTCCGGAGCGCGTGGCTGGGCGGCAAGGCGGGCGCCGGCGTCATCGCGCTGTTCCTTGCCTGGTTCTGGTACCGGGGCGTGCAGCTCGGGCGCAAGCACCGCGTCCGGGGCGCCGAGCTCGTGGCCGCGGCGCAGCTCCGCCGGCGCATCCGGCCGCTCCGCCGGCGCCTCCTGGAGCGCCTGCCGGGCTGGGAGCGGGACCCCGCCTGGAGCCTCGCCGGCATCCCGTTTCCGCCACGTAGCGAGACCCAGCACACGATCGTCTCGGGCACCACGGGGTCGGGGAAGACGGTGCTGATCTCCGATCTCGTCTCGCAGGTCCGCGCGAAGGGCGAGCGCTGCGTGATCTACGACAAGATGGGCTCCTACACCCGCGCGTTCTTCGACCCTGCGCGCGATGTGCTCCTCAACCCGCTGGACGCCCGGGCGCCGCGCTGGTCGCCGTTCCTCGAGGCCCGCAACCCCCGCGACTTCGACATGATGGCCGCGGCGCTCATCCCGCAGCAGCGCGACAGCGCCGACCCGTTCTGGGTGACGGCCGCGAGGCAATTGTTCTCCCACGGCGCCGCGGTCCTGGCGCGGAAGGGCGTCACGGAGAACAAGGTCCTCGTCGACCACCTCCTGAAGGCGGACCTGACGGCCTTGGCCCAGGCGATGGAGGGCACGGTTGCGCAGTCCATTGTGGACCCCGACAACCCGCGGACGGCGCTTAGCGTGCGCGCCATGCTCACCGCCAACGTCTCGGCGCTGGAGTTCCTGCCGGACACCGGCACGCCGTTTTCGATCCGGGAGTGGGTGTCCGGGGAAGCCGGCGGCGGGTTCCTGATCCTGACCTCGCGGGGCGATCAGCATGCGAGCCTCCGCGGCCTGATCTCGACGTGGCTCGAGATCGCGGTCAACGCGATGCTCTCGCTCGACCAGTCCGACGACCGGCGCATCTGGGTGATCCTCGACGAGCTCCCGACCCTGCACCAGGTGCCGTCATTGCAGCCGGGCCTGGCCGAGTCGCGCCAGTTTGGCGGTTGTTTCGTGCTCGGCGTGCAGGTCGCATCGGCGCTGCGAGACCTCTACGGGCGCCACGCGTCGGAGACGATCTCGGGCCTCTGCGGCACGCGCGTCGTCCTCGCCGCCCCCGACCGCGACACGGCGCAGTGGTCGGCCGACAGCCTGGGCCGGAGCGAGGTCGAGGAGGTCTCCGAGAACGTCAGCTACGGCGCCAACACCATCCGCGACGGGGTCTCGCTGACGCCCAGGCGCGAGCTCCGCGCGCTGGCGCTTCCCGCAGACATCATGCGGCTCCCCAACCTGCACGGCTTCCTCAAGTTCCCGGGGCCGTACCCGGTGGCCTCGATCAGGCTCAGGCCGGTCGACCGGCCCGTCCTGGCGCCCCGGTTCGTGCCGCGCGAAGACCGGGATCCCCTGCCCGCGTCGGGTGAAGCACCCGTCCCGGCGCCGGTGGCAGACGCAGCCGACGAGCCGCCCTGGCCGGATGAGCCTGACCTCGGCGCCGCCGCGCCCGCGCCGGAAGCACCCGCTGACGAGGCAGAGACCCCGCCCGCGGACGAGGACGACGCCGGAGTCCCGGTGCCCGCCCGCCCGGCGGCTGTCCCGGAAACGGCCCCCAACGCAAGCCCGCCGGCCACCGGGCCCGCACCATCGCCCGACGGGGGCGACTGGGCCTGACGTGCTGTCGATCGGCGCCATCGCCTCGGCCGCGCAGGGGGCGAGCTACTACGAGAAGGACGGGTACTACGCGAAGGACGATCCCGAACACCGGGATGCCAGCGCCTGGTTCGGGAAGGGCGCCGAGGCGCTGGGGCTCTCCGGGCCGGTCGACGCGGACACCTTCCGGGCGGTCCTCGAGGGCAGGGTGCCCGACGGGTCCGGGACGGAGCTCGGACGCCGCGGTCCGGACGGCGGGATCACGCACCGCCCGGGGCGCGACCTCACGCTCTCGGCGCCCAAGTCCGTCTCGTTCGCGGCCATCGTGGGGGGCGACGAGCGCATCGTCGGCGCCCACGACCGGGCGGTGCAGGCGACGCTCGCCTGGGTCGAGAAGAACGCCGTCGAGACCCGGTTGCGGGACCCCGGCACGGGCAGGATGGTGCGGGCGGGCGACCAGAAGGCCGTCGTCGCGACCTTCCGCCACGACACCTCGCGCAACCTCGATCCGCAGCTTCATACCCATGCGGTGCTCGCCAACATGGTCCAGGGCGCCGAGGGGAAGTGGCGGACGATGGCTAACGAGAAGCTCTACGACTCGAAGATGCTGATCGGCGCGATCTACCGGAACGAGCTCGCCGCCGGGCTCACGAGGCTTGGATACGACATCGAGAAGACGAATGCGGACGGCCGCTTCGAGATCGCCGGGGTCTCCCGCGAGGCGATCCGGGCGTTCTCGACCCGCCGCGTGGAGATCGAGGCGGCCATGGAGGCCCGCGGGCCCGGCGCATCGCCGGACAACCCCCGGCACGCCGAGCGCGCGGCGTTGATGACGCGCGCGACCAAGCGGGAGACCGACCGCGACGAGCTCCGCCACGTGTGGCTGCGGCAGGTGGCCGACCTTGGACTCGACGTCGGCGGGTTCGTCGCCGGTGCGCTTGCCCGCCGCATCGCGAAGGAGAGGGGATCGGAGCACCGCGTACGGGAGACGGCGGCGCGCGATGCTGTCTCGCCGGAGCCAGCCGCGACGGAACCGGCGGTAAGTCCGGTTGTCGACGCGGCGACGTTGGCAGATGGGGGCGGGCGGCAAGACGGGCGGGCGGCAGCCGGGAGCCATGAGCGGGACACGCGGTTGGATGGGCCGAACGCAGTCGAACGGCCGGGCCGCGTGCCGGCCGGGGAGTCCGTACCGGCGGCGACGGGCGAGTCCCTGCACGATCATGGCGCGGCGAGCCGGGCAGTGGCGTGGGCCATGGCGCACCTGTCGGAGCGCGAGGCGGTGTTCGCACGCGCGGATCTGCTGGCCGCGGCCCTCAGTTACGCGCCGGGCACGCTCACCGTCGGGGCCGTCGAGCGCGAGGTGGCGGGGCTCGAGAAGGCGGGCGCGCTTCACGCCGTGAGCCTGCCGGGGGCCCGGGATGCGCTCGCCACCGACCGCACGGTGGGCGAGGAGCGCGAGACCATCGCGCTGATGCGCGCAGGCCACGGCCGCGGGCAGGCGCCGATGCGCCGCTGGGCCGTCCGGGAGCACCTTCACAAGGGGCCGCTCACGGCCGGCCAGAAGGACGCGGTGGCGCTGATCCTGTCGGCGAAGGACCGGGTGGTGGGGGTCCAGGGCTATGCGGGGACGGGCAAGACCACCATGCTCGATCGCGCGCGCACCCTCGCGGAGAAGAAGGGCTGGCGGATGGTGGGGCTCGCCCCCTCGGCGTCGGCGGTGAAGACGCTCGCCGCGGAGGCGGGAATCGAGTCGCAGACGCTGCAGGGGTTCCTCGCCCGGAACGCCGGCGTGTCCGCGGGGCGGCTCACGAGGAAGGGTGCGAAGGAGATGCGGGCGGCGTTCGCGAAGACCGTCCTGGTGGTCGACGAAGGGTCGCTCGCCTCGACGGTGCAGGCTCGCGACCTCTTGCGGATCGCGGACGAGCTCCGCATTCCGCGCGTGGTGCTCGTGGGCGACGCCAGGCAGCTCGACGCGGTCGACGCGGGGAAGCCGTTCGCCCAGCTGCAGGCGGCCGGGATGCAGACGGCGGTGATGGACGAGATCATGCGCCAGCGCGACCCGGACCTGAAGGAGGCGGTCGAGGCGAGCATCAAGGGCGACGTCGCCCGTGCTTTCGGGAAGCTCGGTGCCAACGTGGCCGTGGTGCCGCGGGGCGGGATCGCGGCGGCCGTGGCCGAGCGCTGGCTGTCCCTGGCGCCCGATGCGCGGGAGAGGACCGGGGTCATGGCGCCGAGCCATGAGCTCCGCCTCGGCATCAACGGCCATATCCGCGACCAGCTCGCGCGCGAGGGCCGCCTGCACGGGCCGGCCATGGACACCGAGAAGCTGGCCTCGAAGGGCTTCACGAGCGCCCAAAAGGCGCTCGCCGGCAACTACGCGAAGGGCGACGTCGTCGCCTTCTACCGGGACTACAAGCGGATCGGCGTCGCGAAAGGGGATGAGCGCCGCGTGCTCGGCCGCGATGCCGGGCGCGGCGCCGTGCTGCTCGACGACGGCAGGGGCGGGACCGTCGCCTGGAAGCCGTCGCAGATCGGCGGCCTGAAGGGCGGCACCGAGGTGTACCAGTCGGAGGGGATCGAGCTCCGCGCCGGCGATCGCATCCGCTGGACGCGGAACGACGACGGGCTCGGCCTGATCAACAGCCGCACCGCCGAGGTGCTGGGCGTCGGCAACGGCCGCGTTGCGTTCCGCCTCGAGGACGGGCGGCGGCTGGAACTGGGCAGCGGCGACCCGCAGCTCCGGCATCTCGATCACGCCTGGGCGTCGACAGTGCACGCCTTCCAGGGCCGCACGGTGGACAACGTGATCGCCGCGATGGAAGCGCGGCATAAGCATCTCACCACGCAGAAGAGCTTCTACGTCGAGATCAGCCGGGCCCGCGAGCGGGCCGAGCTGGTGACCGACGACGCGGCGGAACTCCGCGCGCAGCTCCAGGCGGTCACCGGCGAGCGCATCGCAGCGCTCGAAGGCATCGGGGAGATGCCGCAGGCGGCCGCAACCGTCGCGCCGTCGCGCGAATCCGACCCGGCGAAAGGCGCCGGACGCGATGCCGCCGGGGACCGTGCCGGCACCGCGGCGGAGCCGTCACCCGGCCGGGCGCGGAGCCGGACCGCCGGGCTCGACCTGGAACGGTAGGCGAATGGTGCGCAGGACCCGCGATGCCTGGCGGACAAGAGGCTCCCGCGCACGTGCAATGACCATCCTGGGAGGCGCTCCATGAGCCCGGCACCACGACCGGCCGATGACGACCAGAATCCGGAGAAACAGACGCCGCGCACGATCCGGTTCCATGACCGGGACTGGGACCTGATCGAGACCTTCGCGGTCATGCGGGGCGTCACCACGTCGGAACTGATCCGCGCCACGGTGCTGACCGCGATCGGCGCGGAAACCCCGCCGCCCAATGCCCGCAGCCGGCTGATCCCGCAGATCGAGCGGATCTTCCGCTACACGCACATCCTCGTGACGGCCCTGCGGGACGAGATGCGCGAAAACGGGCGGGGCGAGCAGCTGGAAGCACTGGTCCGTGCCGCCCGCGACCTGCAGGACGAGCTCAACCAGGGGCCGGGAACCGGGCGGTAGGCGTCGGTCCCGACCGGCGAAGGCGCCGTCCGCCGCGATCGCCGGCCAACGAAATCGAGAGTGCCCCGGGGGGAATGCCATGCCGAGCAAGCCGTCACCGCTGATCCTGACGCCGCCTCCGGCCCCGTCCACGGCCCCGCCGGCGCGCACAACGTCGGTCTTTTCCGGGGACCGGACGGTCGAAGCCCGGCCGTTCGAGCTCCCGGAGGCCCTGGTGCCGAACACCCGGCTGCAGATGGACGGCGTCGCGTTCCTCTCGCTGCTCCCCGGCGACTGCATCCCCGTGGCGTTTTTCGACCCCCAGTACCGGGGCGTCCTCGACAAGCTGGGCTACGGCAACGAGGGAAAGACCCGCGGTCAGCGCCGGTCCGCGCTCCGGCAGATGACCGAGGGGACCATCAGGACGTTCCTCTCGGGGCTCGACCGGGTCCTGATTCCGTCCGGCCACGTGTTCCTGTGGGTCGACAAGTTCCACCTGTGCCAGGGCGTCCGGGACTGGCTGGAGGGCACGAAGCTCGAAATCGTCGACCTCGTCACGTGGGACAAGGGCACCTTCGGGATGGGATACCGCACCCGGCGGCGCGCCGAATACTGCCTGGTGCTCCAGAAACGGCCGCGCCGGGCGAAGGGCGTGTGGAAGATCCACACGCTTGCCGACGTCGTTCGGGAGCCGGCGGCGGGGAAACGCGGCCATCCCCACGCGAAACCCGTCGACCTCCAGGGCGAGCTCATGGCCGCCGTGAGCCATGAAGGCGACGTTGTCATCGACCCGGCGGCCGGCTCGTTCTCCGTTCTGGACGCGGCAATCAGTCGCGCACGGACCTTCCTGGGCTGCGATCTGGAGGGTTAGGCCGGTGGTCGGCGCGAGGGATGCCCGCCGGAGAAGCGTTCGGCCGGCATCGAATCGGTGCAGGTGCAAGCCGGATGGACGGCGAAATCGACGAGAATCGTTCCGGTTGCGCCCGCAGTCCGCGCACGCCGGGGACGTATGCTCGAGCATACCGGCACGTATGCTCGCGTATGCTCCCGGGAACATGGGACGAAAGGGTCAATAAAAACAGAGAGCTGCCGCGCACGCTCGCATGTATGCTCGAGCATACACTCGTTCCAACACAGGTTTGGCGGCTCGGCGCGGTGAATGGCGCCAAAAGTGCCCGTCAGGGCACGCAAAAAGCGCGCATGCGCGCGCAAGCATTTTGATGCGTCGGGTGTGGGGAAACTGCGCCTCTGGCGTAGAGAAATCGTACTGCGCCGCCGCATCCGTGAGACGCTGAAAACCTCTCAGCTGCAATAGCTTGCAGCCCGCGTGGCGTTTGAGCGCAGTGCTTCCGACCGTTCCGATTTTCGCAACCATTGCCGTTACCCGGCGTGTCCTCGGTGTTCCCCGACCACAGGACACCTGGGTCGCGCCGTGCGGGACCGTGACGAACGGAAAGGATCGGAACATGGCAACAAGTACGAAGATCGCCGAGGCGCACGCTCACCTGCTCGACTATCACTGACCGGAACGGAGCACTGAACATGAGCGACTTGGCAAGCGATCGTGTTGGGCCGATGCTGAACCCGCCGCACCTGGGTGAACTCATCCGCGAATGCATGGACGACGAGGGCTGGAACGTGACCGAGACGACGGCGCGGCTGGACTGTGAACGCGGAACGCTATCGCGTCTGCTGAACGGCAAGCCGGGGTGTCGGTGAACATGGCGCTGGCGCTGGAGGAGATCGGCGGGGGAACCGCCGAGCAGTGGATGTGGATGCAGGCGAGCTACAAGCTGGCGCAGGCACGGCGGGAGCGGGCCGCGACCGAACACCGAGCGCGGGAGCGGCACGCATGATCGAGTCTCGCACCTGCGCGGCCGGACAGCTCCCTGGCAAGCGAGCGTGCCGACCAGTGGAGGCTCGACTGGAGTCAGACGGATGACCGGAACGACAACACGGCTGGCGGCAGCAGTGGAGGCGTACTGCGCCGATCTTGGACGGGTGCGCGCGTCGGGCGGCGCGACCGGCGAACGGTCGAGCTACGGGCCGCTCAGCGTCCTGCTCAACGCTGTCGGCGCGGCGCTCAAGCCGAAGGTGTTTTGTGTCGGCGAGCTTGCCGACCAGGGCGCCGGCCATCCCGACTTCGGCCTCTACACCGCCAGGCAGGTGCAGCGGGGCCGGCCTCGGAAGGGGCAGGTGCCGGAGCGCGGCGTGATCGAGGTTAAGCCGGTGGAAGACGATGCCTGGCTCACGGCGGAGGGCGACCAGGTCAGCCGTTACTGGGGTCGCTACCGGCTGGTGCTCGTGACCAACTTGCGCGACTTCGTATTGGTGGGCGAGGACGCCGACGGCAGGCTGGCGAAGCTTGAGACATTCCGGCTGGCTGGCAGCGCAGATGAATTCTGGCGCAAGACGGAGAAACCGCGCGCCTTCGCAGGCGAGGTCGGTGCAGGTCTCGGCGAATACCTCGCCCGTGCCCTGTCGCACCGGGCCACGCTTGCGGAGCCCAGGGACCTGGCGTGGCTGCTGGCTTCCTACGCGCGTGACGGGCTGGCACGGGTGAACGCAGCGGGCGATGCGCCGGCCCTGGCCACGGTACGGTCGGCGTTGGAAGAGGCGCTCGGCGTCCGCTTCGAGGGCGACAAGGGTGAACGCTTCTTCCATTCGACGCTGGTGCAGACGCTGTTCTACGGCGTGTTCGCTGCGTGGGTGCTGTGGGCGCGTGGTCAGCGATCCGACGTAGGCCCGCTGTTCGAAGGTGCCCCTGCTTCCCGCCGATTCGACTGGCGGACGGCGGTATGGCACCTCCGTGCGCCGGTGCTGCGAGCCTTGTTCCAGCAGATGTCCGACCCTGGCCGTCTGCAACCGCTGGGCCTCGTCGAAGTGCTGGACTGGACCGCCGCCGCGCTGGACCGGGTGGACCGCCCGGCATTCTTCACGCGGTTCAACGAAGGCGACGTGGTGCCGTACTTCTACGAGCCGTTTCTTGAGGCCTTCGATCCCGCCCTGCGCAAGCAGCTGGGCGTTTGGTACACGCCGGCGGAAGTCGTGCGCTACATGGTCGCCCGCGTTGACAAGGCACTGAAGGATGATCTCGAAATCCCTGACGGGTTGGCGGCTGAGAACGTCTATGTGCTCGACCCGTGCTGCGGGACCGGCGCCTATCTGGCGGAGGTGCTGCGCCGTATCGCGGACAATCTCGAAGGGCAGGGCCTCGGTGCCCTCTCCGGTGCGCGGGTGAAACAGGCGGCCATCGAACGGGTGTTCGGTTTCGAAATTATGCCTGCACCCTTCGTCGTTGCGCATCTGCAGGTCGGGCTCACCTTGCGGGAGCTTGACGCACCGTTGTCGGACGATGGAACCGAACGGGCCGGGGTGTTCCTGACCAATGCCCTGACCGGCTGGGAGCCAACTACCAACAAGCCGCTGCCGTTCCCTGAGCTCGAAGAGGAGCGCGACCGTGCGGAGCGCATCAAACGGGAAACACCGATCCTCGTGATCCTTGGCAACCCGCCGTACAACGGCTTCGCCGGGATGGCGGTGAACGAGGAAAGGGAACTGTCGGAGGCATACCGCTCGACAAAGCGCGTGCGCAGGCCCGAGGGGCAGGGGTTGAACGACCTCTACGTGCGCTTCTTCCGCATGGCGGAGCGGCGCATCGCGGAGAAGACTGGTCAAGGTGTCGTCTGCTTCATCTCCAACTATTCGTGGCTCGACGGCCTCTCATTCACTGGGATGCGGGAACGCTACCTGGAGGCGTTCGACACGGTGCGGATCGACTGCCTGAACGGCGACAAGTACAAGACCGGCAAGGTCGCGCCGGACGGCACGCCCGACCCCAGCATCTTCTCGACCGAGGGCGACCCGGTCGGCATCCAGGTCGGCACCGCCATTGCGACGCTGGTGCGCAAGGCGGCGCACACGCGTGCGGAGGCGGTCGAGTTCCGGCATTTGTGGGGACAGGCGAAACCCACCCAACTGATCGAGACGGCCGAGTCGGAGCCGGATGCGCTTTATGAGACTGTCGAACCCGTCCTGCCGCTCGGGCTGCCATTTGTACCAACGGCAGCGAGCGCGGACTGGTTCGACTGGCCGACGCTGCCTGATCTATTCCCGGTGTCGTTTCCGGGCGTCAAGACCAGCCGGGACGGATTTCTCGTGGATACCGACCTCGACCGGCTTCGGGCTCGGATGGACGGCTATTTCGACGCGACGTTGAGCCACGAAGAAATCGCTTCACGTTATCCTTCCGCCATGAAGACCACGGCGCGATTCGACGCGCGCGGGGTCCGCAGTGCGCTGCTGAAGCGCGGCGGGCCTGACGAGACAGGCTTTGCCAGATTCGCCTATCGTCCGTTCGACATCCGCTGGCTCTATTGGGAGAAGGACTCGAAGCTGCTCGACGAGAAGCGTGCCGACTACCGGCCCCATGTGTTCGAAAAAAACGTCTGGATCGAGGCACGCGAGCGAGAAGCCAAGGAAGACTTTTCACGCGGAACTCTGGTTCGACATTTGGCCGACAATCTCGGCAACGGGCTTTCCAGCTATTTTCCCGCATGGCTCCGCGATGACGGCATCGGCGATGAAGACGCCGCCGCGTGCCGCCCCAACCTTTCCGCCACCGCACAGCGTTATCTCGACCGCCTCGGCCTCGGCATCGAAGACCTGTTCCTCCACGTCCTCGCCACTCTGCATGATCCGACCTATCGCGAGGCCAATGCCGGGGCGCTTAGGATGGAATGGCCGCGCATCCCGCTGCCGGACTGGCCGGGTGGAATGGCCGAAGGGGCGGCGGAGGATCTCTCGAAATCAGCGGCACGCGGTCGGGAGCTTGCTGCACTACTCGATTCCGATGCGCTGGTTCCTGGCGTAACGCAGGCACCCCTTCGCCCGGAGATCGCCGTCATTGCCGTTCCAGCTACTGTGAATGGTCGTAACTTGGTGGACGACGATTTCGTCGTGACCGCGGGATGGGGGCATTTCGGCCAGGGCGACGCGGTCATGCCGGGCCAGGGCCGCGCCGTCGAGCGTGCCTACACGGAGGCCGAACGAGCCGTTATGGGCGAGGCGCTGCCTGCTCTCGGTAACACGACTTTCGACATTTATCTCAACGGCGAGGCATTCTGGTGCAACGTCCCCGCCGCCGTTTGGCAGTACTGCCTCGGCGGCTATCAAGTGTTAAAGAAGTGGCTCTCCTACCGCGAGAGCAACATTATTGGTCGGGCCCTCATGCCCGAGGAGGTTCAACATGCGTCGGAAGTATCGCGGCGCATATCCGCAATCATCCTGAGCATCTACCATAGCTGTAACGAAAAATGAACGCATCAAACGTAAGTGACAAAAGGAAGATTATACTGTTTTTTGTGAAATTCTTCTCCAAGAAGAATTACGCATGCGAATTCATGCGGGGAAAAGTCTATGCTAATAGAATTTCCTACTTCAAGGACATTGAAGGAACGGATCATTCTGGTCGGGCTGACAGACACGAGGGTACAATTGGCTGGTTTCAGCCGAACCAGGGCAGACTCAAGATAAATGAGATGGAAATCACGGGTGATCTTGCAGGACCAATTGAGATGCAGAGGGAATGGTTGAATTACAGAAATATGTTCTGCGTACATGCGGCCCATACAGGTGATATAGATTTGGGTAACCTTTCTGTCCCCAACGTCGAAGACCTGAGAAGACAGTTAGAATTGTCAGAAGACTGTCTGAAACTCGGTAAATTCGCGGTTGTGATCAAGAATATACCGGAATTTGTGAAACGGATTGAGGCGGCTTCGGAACAAAAAGGTTATCGGCTGTCTCGCGGACTGGTGAAATATTATAATCCAGATACATTTCACGGCAGTTTTTCGGACTGGGAAGCTGTTTTCAGGAAACGAGCAGAATATCAGTGGCAGCAGGAATATCGCTTCATCATCGATACTCTTGTTGTTGGAGACTGGCCAATTGTTCTTGAGATGGGCGACATACGAGACATCGCATCATGTTTCTACGCTTCGAAGATTAACGAGGAACTATTGGGCGGAGAGATTAAGTTCCTCTCGTAAGGGAACTTCATTGACGCCCCCAAAACCTTCCCCGCTGCCTCGAGAAAGTGCGCAACAGCAAGGCGGGAGTAGCCCGAGGTCGTGCCACCGCTTCGATTCCTGAATAGCGTAACCGACCAAGAGAAGGTCTTCGCGCGCCGAGACAGCCTGACCCAATGCGATCTGGCGAAGATGATGCACCCGAAGTCTGCCCAGCTTGGCGTCCGTGCAGGCCGTCCGCCAGCAAGCGGCAACGCTGAGCATCGCTGCATGTACCGCTGCCTTCAGCACAGCGCGAACAGCAACGCATCACGGTTGCCCGCACGGTGCAGCGCAACGATGTACGTGGGTGCGGCATGGTCGGACGCCGCCGTCCGCTGGCCGGTTTTCGCATCAAAGATGGATTGCATCGGTTCCAACGGCTCGGCAGCGCAGATTAAGCACGTCGCTACAGCGACACCCGGTGACGTGCGCACAGCAATGGCTGACGCTGCGGCTGCGGTAGGTGGCGCGACACTTGACATCTAACCAATGGTGAGCCGTTCTGGCGCAATGTCATCGCCATCGTCATAACCTACCGGAACGACAGCTACCAACTTCTGACGAATTGGCTCTCGTGCCGAGTGCGCGATATCTTTAGCTGGCGTCTCATGGCAGAAGAAGTCGTAGAGGTCGCGGAACTGGTTCAGCGGATTGGTCCAACATCGGTATGGAACATAAGCTCTCGGTAGCGCAGGCGGTGGTGGTCCCGCCGGTGTACTCGTTGGAAGTTGAATGGCCATCCAACATTGGCGCCGCGATCGCCCGTTCGGCAGAGGCCTTCAGGGCAGTTGTTGCTAAAGCCGCCCTCGTGCGCTCGGAGGAGGTCGAGCGGCTATCCAGCATCGGCGCTGCCGTGGCCCGTTCGGTGGAGGCGTCCAGGGGAGTCTTTGCTACAGCTGCCCTCGTGCGCTCGGAGGAGGTCAAGGGGCTATCCAGCATCGCCGCCGCCGCGGCCCGTTCGATGGAGGCGTCCAGAGGGGTCTTTACTACAGCTGCCCTCGCGCGCTCAGAGGAAGTCAAGCGGCTATCCAACATTGGCGCCGCCATTGCCCGGTCGGTAGAGGCATCCGCCTTCTGTGCCGTCTCCGGCAGCGTCGTGCGCATGGGCGATGCCCGTCGGAACTCTATCGCTGCTGACGAGCGCGATGAAGCGGCCATGCGTGCCGTCCTCAATCCGGATTTGGCAGCATTTCCGCGCGCTACCTATCCTGGAGTTCTCTTCAGCACAGGATTTAGGCTGTCCATCGCGTCAGTGCCTGTGCCACAAGCAATCGAGGAACCTGATGCTGGTGCAGGGTTCAATCCACATCACTGGCAAATTCTTAATGCCTTGGAGCAGAGACTGCGGCAAGTAGTGGAGCAACGCCTGGAGGATCTTTCTGGACCAAATTGGATTAGGCAAAGAGTACCGCAGACCGTGCGCGAGCGTTGGCTGGCTCGGCAACAAGAAGACCGCGTCAGTGGAAGATCTGTCTATGGTGAGATCCAATATGCAGATTTCATGGATTTGGCAGTAGTAATTGCAAAGAGCGACAATTGGCGTGAAGCGTTTCAGTCAATCTTTAGGGATCGAAATGAAATTGCGGTGTCACTTTGTCGACTGCACCCTGTGCGGAAGGCACTCGCACATAGCCGTCCACTTGGTCGCGCAGATGTATTGACATTGGTTGGCGAAGCGACTCGAATTTTCCATGCCTTGGGGATGAGAGTGCTGCACTAGGAGATCGGATGCCGGAGTGGGATCCATGTTCGCCTTAGAAAATTCAGGAGGCCGCCGAAGAGCCTCTGTTGGCGATATGGAGCTAGAAATCATCGATATTGATGAACGCGGACACGTGACAGCAGAATGTGACTACGTAGCGCTTTCCGAGGCTTCATTCGATGCATTTCCGGAGTCGTTTTCGGTGCGTGTGCATAGCTCAGATGGTTTCGGCACATTCCTGTTTCATGAGGCGGAGATTTTCAAAGAAAATAGCGGCGAAATAATAGCTGACTACATCTGCCATCAACCTAACAAATTCTGGGAAAGGACATGGGGCCTAACCACTTTCTTGGTTGCAATTAAGGACCAAGTTACATTCTGTAATGAAGTGAGTGTCACCGATATTGAAGTAGACGATGACTTTAAGCAGTTGACGCTGAGAACAGCTCTTCAAGGGGTTTCGGCTGCGGAAGCGTTAAGGGGAGGCGCAGATAGACTGAAACATATTATCCGTGAGGCAGAAATCGCTTTGGGCGGCAAGGTGTGGAAGCCGAATTACGCTGCCAATGAGCGAGCATTTTGCGAGGAAGTCTTGGCCCCACTTCTAAGGCGGATGCAATTCATGTCCGTAAGGTATACGCAAGGCGATCGTGAGTACGGTAAAGACTTCACCTTCTCTGAAGTGACCCCGTTCGGAGCAATGAGGCATTACGGTCTTCAAGCAAAAGCAGGGGACATAACAGGAGAGGTGAATTCCCTCATCGACCAAATTGTGGGTCAAGCAGAAGACGCGTTCAAGATGCCATACTACGATTTGTCGTCTGCTGAGCCCCGATACATTTCGACGTTTGTCGTCGCAGCAAGTGGGCGTTTTACCGCCAACGCTCGAGAAAAGATAATTCACAAAACACCTCGTGGCCTTCACGGATCGATGCTCTTTCTGGATCGGGAATCAATCCTTGAACTTGTGGAGAGATATTGGAAGACCGCCTGATACGAGTGTCGACAGTGCACCGCCAAGTCAAGCGCTTACGAAGATAGCAAAATGAACTACCTGCCACATCTCCCAATTCTTGAACGATCAGCACTACAGAGTGCTGGATCTTGAACATGCCAGATCGCACATCTGCCGCAGGTGGGGCTAACGCGGCACTCGACGGATTCGAGTACCAGCTAGGCGTCTCGGTGCTAGCAGCCCTACAGCTGATGCTGATTACGAAGTCGTCGACACGGATCACACTTGAACCTGCCAACGAAGAAGACCTGGAGGCTGATCTCGAACCAACCACGCCAGGCCGAGTGCAGCCTAGCGCCAATGTCGCTAAGGGCTACAAGATTGTCGTGCAGGTGAAGCTCCGTAACAGTGGGCCTTGGACGATCGAGGCCTTTAATTCACTGCTGAAACACGGCACGACTCGCGAGCCGGCCAGACACCATCTTGAGCATCCTGACACACGCTACCTGATGATCACCAACGCTGACGCCACCGGCGTGGCTCGCAATCTGTTGGTCAACGGCCTGGAAGAGTGGCCGGAGGATAAGGTCATTCCAGCTACTCTGTCAGCGATCTTACCCCATGAACCAGAAGGTCGGATCGCGATCTGGGGCGTTCTGACCGAGCCCCTTCTGGATCTGAAGATAAACGACGTACTTAGCTCTTTGCTTCGGGTGCCCAAGAGCCGGCAGATGGAATGTCGGGAGCGCCTAAGGGACGAGGCACTTCGGCGAATGCGCGGAACGAGTCCAGGCGTGTGGACGCGCGAGGACCTGCTGAGCGTCATCCGTGGCTGTGGAGGTTCCTTGGCCAGCGCTCCGGAGCTCGAGTCGTTCGTGCCGCCAGCGAACTATCAGGACCTGAAGGATCTACTCCAACGCCGGAACGCTCTTGTTATCACTGGGCCGTCAGGTACAGGCAAGACCCGTACGGCGCAAGCGCTTGTCGATCTGGCGCGACATCGACCCTCACCGCCAGAGATCATTGAGCGCAATGCCAGCCACGACCCATCGAGTACGCGAGTGCTGTCCGACACCGGTCCAAAGCTCTTCTACGTCGAGGATCCGTGGGGACAGTCCAGTCTCCGGGACGGTGCCGACGCCTGGACCGAGCAACTCCCCCGGTTGTTACGCGAGGCGCATGCCGGGCGTCAGTATGTGGTCACATCACGCACAGACATGCTCGCGCAGGCTAGGGCCGACCGGCGCCTCGATCGTTGGACGGTCGTGCTGGACGCTGATCAATACCGCGATGGTGAACTCGCAGACATTTACGACAAACGCCTCGATCTGTTGGCACCGGATCTGCAGGCCAAGGCGCTGGACTTCCGGGCGGAGGCTCTGGACGCGCTAGAAACGCCGCTCGAAGTCGACCTGTTCCTCACCAGCTTGGCATACGGCCCGAAACCGGGTGAGGTTGATCCTGCCTTCTTCCGCCGCATTCTTGCACTGGCACATCGCGACGCTGTAGAAGACGTGGTTGTTTCCTACCTGCGGAACGAAGATCGAACCGGCGCATCAGCAGTCGTATGGGTTCTGCTAGCGGCGAGATCGCAGTTCGACCGCAGTCAGCTGGTCAACCTGAACCGTTGGCTGCGGACCGTCGATTTAGCCTTTAGCGACGGGCTCGGGAAGCTGGTGGACCGGCTCGTCGCCACGCGTCATCTCCGCCAGCCCGGCCAGATCGTTAGCTTTTCACATCCGAGCGTCCGCGCGGGCTTCGAGGTGTACGTCAAGGAGAATTGGGGTCGTAGCGAAGCTGCCCTGATATCACTGATTTCCGCTTTGACTCAGGTCTGCGGTTCCCATCGGGACTGGGCACTCGAAACCGCAGCCCGTTCGCTACAGGCAATCGCCGATCTCATCTCCGGCACCGAGAGTCTTGATGCGGAATTTCAAGCCGAGAGCTCCAGTCATGCGGCGATTGACGCATGGCTGGAAAAGAGCTTGGCTGATCCGCGCGCCGATTTCCGATCTGTGCTGCAACTGGCGTCCGATGTGGGCACGCAGACATCAACCCCGTCAGAACTTGCGAGTTGGTTCATCAAGGGTATCCGGCGTGGAGGTCAATGGTTCCTCGATCGTTGGGAACCGCCGACGTTCGACGATGCCTAGTATACGCGGGTCTCGGCTGATCCACGGTCTTTCACAATCGCAGATAGGTATGTTCGCGAACAATTGCCGCGGGAGCGGGACAGCGTCGGCGATGATTTTGCGAACCAACTCGATCGAATAGCGAGTGGCCTTACGCCGGCCTTTGTCGCCGCGGCGCGCAAGCTGGTCGCCTCTGGTTATGAAACTAATGTCGGCGCGGTGGCGGCCGGGGCGGTGCGGGATCTCGATCGCTATGGAGAGGTGCTTGCTGCGGCGCTCGACGAACTAGCCAGCATTTCTCGGTCGTATGAGCGGGAGGGTAGGGAGCAATTGCGCGCGATTGAGGACGGAGAATGCGATGAAGCCTATGAGGAGAGCTTTAGATGGCAGCACGAAGGTGACGGCTATTGCGCTGACGTTCTCGTTGCAGCCTATGTGAGAAAGGTCAGGTCACTCAACCACTGGCAGACACTGGCGGTACATTCCCGGGTGTCTGAGCTGGGCCGTGCATGGGCTGAGGACATTGCCCGCACGAACGGCTCGGTCACACTGGAGGAGCTTAGGGCCGTCATCGCTGCTACGCGGTCAAGCGAAGACGAAGAGCATGCTTGGGAAGCGGCCCGCCAGCATTGGCAAGCTTCGCTCGCCGCCGACCTTGAACAGCGGATCCTTTCGGTTCCGGATGACGACGGCCTGCGCGCAGCACTTATCCATTGCGCCTTGACTGCATCACCAGCCACGCTGGCCCTCTGCCTCGAGCAATCATCCTCGGCACCGGCAACTTTCGTCCACCTCCTAGTGGATATGCATGCAGCGTATCGCCAGATTTCCAGCAAGACGCGCGAGCGGCGCCTGCGGCCGCTCCTTGAGTCGATTCCGAATGCTGGCAAGGAGATATTCCGGGCTGTAGCCACCAACGACAAGCCTCCGCCCTCTGTCGGACTGTCGGCCCTATCCCTGCTGGATGAAGCTGCGGAGACGGTGCCGCCCTTCGTCCTCGACAAGATCGTGCCGGTGATGATCGCCAGTGGTTCCGCCCCTTCGGCTGCCATTCGACGATGGCTCCTTGCGGCCAAGGGCCATCGACTTGCGAAGGCTGCCGTCGAAGCCGCAACTCGCATTCAGGACGACGCGCTTGTGTCGCTTGGGCTTGACCATGCGCGAGCAGACGCTCGCGAGGCGGCGCTTGTCCACCTCGCGAACTCCTCGCCAGATCCGCTGCCGCAGCAGCTTCTGGAACTGGCATCCGATCCCGGTAGCCGGGTCCGGCGCGGCTTGGTCGGCATCCTTGCAGCTCGGCCCCATCCGAACCATCAGAGCGTGCTCCTCCAATTGATCGACGACGAATGGTCCGACGCCGACTTATCTCACAATGATCCGCCTTCCTATCCGATCGCGCGTGAGGCAATAAGCGGGCTCGCTGCCTACGACAGCCTGTCGGATGAAATCGGGGAAGACTTGTTGCTTCGAGCCGAGCGCACGGATGACCGCTTGCTCGGCATCATCGCGCTCGACACTGCCGCGCGATGTTGCGGCCCAGCAATCCGCAGGAGGATATGGACCCTGTCCTTCCTCGACCAGCCCCGTTGGGTCCGCGTCGACGCAATCGATGCCTTGAACAAGGCGGATGTCGTCGAAAGCGACATTTTGGGTGCGATCACCGGCAAACTTCTTTTGCGACTGGCGCCGCCTCTGGCCGCCTCCGCTTGCGTACTATTGTCGAATCACGGACGAGCCGACGCTGTGATTGAGGCGATGGAGCGGGTTGCGCAATCGACGAAGAGGTGCGCTCTGCTGTTGTTAGGCGTCAATTTCCTTGCCGACCGCGACCGCCCCGCCGCCAACCGTCTGCTGGCATTGCTCGCCCCAGATCACCCTGCGCGGCGACTGCTCGAACTCGAAGATGGCGAGCAGTTGCCGAAGACGGCGCTCGACAGTTTGGGACACATCCGTATTCGAAATGCGGTCCAGCGCTGGCTCGATGATAAAATCGCCAAAGATTGAGTCCGCCATTGTCGAGTCGGTCCGAGTGAGTGTCGCTACGACTATCGTAGATGTCGCGTGACGGGCTCAATGGGGATCAGCTGACATAACGTGACCAGTGCCACTCGATGGTCTTTCCGGCAAGAGGTCCAGCGCGCGAGCCAGTCGACTGACTACTATGCAGGGCCTTGCGCAAGCAAGCGAATAACGAATCGTTCGTCCAGTTCGACTAAGTCAGGTTCAGTGCCGTTGTGCTCTCTCATGCCCCTAACGATTTTCCGGGGAATCCCCATCCCCATGTGTTCCAGATACCGATAGTCGCGCATCACGTCTTTCAATAGCTGATTTCGTGCAGATCGGGTCCCAAACCGCATACGGTCAGGCGTTATCCCATTGGGCAGCCGGCCCGGCGAGATAATCTCCAAACGGTTGCTATAGACGGCTAATTCGATATCGGTGCTTGTGAGTAGGTAATCTCGGTGAATCAGGGCGTTGACGATGCCTTCGCGAAGGGCATCGTGGGGGTAGACCGGACGCTCCACGCGTCTTCCACCTCGTGCCTCGACCTCCATACGCGTGTTGCGTTGCACAAAATCCAGAGCCTGCTCGACGAGACCGTTTTCAACGAAATCGTCACCTTGACTCAGCAAAGGAGTCATGGGGCCGCGAAGTGCCGTACGCTCTTGCGCGTCGTAGCCCTGGTCCGATCCGGGATAGGCGACGGCGTCTATCCCCGCATGCGGCAGAAATCGGTTCGGCGTCGCGCCGAATAACAGCATGCCACCGACCGTCACGCCTTCCTCGGTCATCACCTCGGTGTTGATGAGAAGTGACTGCCAGGCTTCCTCATCTTCGTCGTCCGGCACATCCTGCTGGCGGATATCGCCGAAGTAGTTTCGCAGACGCCTCCGGTCCAGGTTCGCGAGTGTAGCGCCCGATACGGGCCGAAGTTCGGCCCGTACGGAACCTCTTTGCTGAAACAGGCGTGCAAGTTCCTCCTGGGTTGCTTCCCTACTCTGTGTACCGACACGTATCTGATACTTGTTGGAGTTGTTGTGCCAGAGCGCATGCACGTCGTAGCCGCGAGTCACGCGGACAACGGCAACGTCGTGATTGTCTTTGACACCCCGAACCATTTCGAAGAAGGGAATGATCGCTGGTCTGATTTTGTCGCGGCATACATTCATCACCCATTCTTCGAGGTCGGACCGCATCAGGCCCGTGATTGTTCCGTCATCTTCGACGCCAAGCAGCACCGTGCCGCCTTGAAAATTCGAGAAAGCTACGAGCTCCTTCGCGAGATTCAGCGTGCTTAGATCATCCCTCTTGAATTCCACCCCGGAATTCTCGCCGCTCGCTATGATTTCCAGCAATTCGGTGAGCGTCGTCATGTCTCAGAACCCGTACTTGGAGCGGCGCATCTCGAACGCGGCCTTTCCGCCTTCGAGGATTTCTTCGACCAGTTCGCGCACAGGTCTGGAGTCGATGGAGGCCATATGCTTCGGAGCGATCCGCGCTTGGCCTTCCCTGGCCTCGCCGGTCGCAGCGAGCCCGAGGATGAGTTCGGCATCGCCGAGGACCGGAATGTTGGCGTTGTGCGTCGAGAAGACGAACTGGCGGCGGCGCTTTTCCTGCCGCATGATCGGAACCACGCCCTCCGTGATGAAGCGGTTGTCAAGATCGTCTTCGGGCTGATCGACAACCAGCGGCGCTTCCGATTCAAGCAGCAGGAGCAACAGAACGGCCGTTGCTTTTTGGCCTGTCGATAGCGCTTGAAGCGTTTGCCAATTGGTCGGTGCCCCGTCGGGAGCCGTGTTTAGTTCAATCTCTGTTGTCGCAGGTAATTCCAGCTCTTCGATACGCATGAACAGGTCTAGATCGGCTTGCGCGATCCGCTCGGCCGCACCGGACGGCAGACTGTAGTGCTTCCTGAGGGCTTCCTTGCCCTCCCGGCACCGCTGCGCAAGTTCCGGCAAAGACAGCTGGTCGAGTCCGCGCAGGCGATCTAGCGCGGCGGCAAGATTGCCGCCGACCTCGCGCAAGAGCCGTTCGAGCGGCTCACGGTTTCCGGCCATCGTGACCCTTACATGCACTCGGTCGCGGAGCTTCCGGGATACCCGCTTTGCCGCGGTCTCGACTTGCCTGTACTCGGCTGCCTTGATGTCTTCCCACTCGGCCAAGAGTTTGCGGCGCTGGGCCTCGTGCGCATCCAGATCGCGCCTGAGGCGTTCCATCTGGTCGTTCAGCGGGCGCAACTCCTCAATTTGCTGGCGAAGCTGGATGAATTCCGCGCCGTCGATCTTCGATTTCTGGAGTTCACGCAGGACTTTTTCGTAGGTTTCCTCGATTGAGGTCTTGCGCTCGTTCCAGCGTAATTTGGTCTGCGCAATCGCGTGATCGGTTTCGGCAAGAGCCTTGCCGAACTGTTCACCGAGTGTCTCCAGTTTCGTGCTTAGCGTTTTGAGGATTCCCTCGATTTCGGAAAGGATGTCGGAGTTCGGCAGCCCTTCCAGGGCCTTGCTGGTAACGAACGCTGTATCGACGGGTAGACCCTCGGTGAGTTCATTGCGGAGGGTACGGTACTGGTCAAGCCGTTCCTCCAGGTTGGCGAAGAGCCGTTCTTCACGAACGAGCAGGCTCTTTTCCTTCAGCCGTCCTTCGAGCCCGGCCTGCTGGAACCGCATTTGTGTCTCCTCGAGACCCGGTAGCGCCGCAAGTCGCTCGTCGAGGTGCTGCAGCTCACGGCGCACATCCATGATCCGGCTTCGGGAACGCTCCAGTTCCAAACATACTTGGGTTTTTCGTCCCGAAAGGGTTGGGTCCCAGTCAACGAAGCGCTCCAGTAGCAGCGTAAGTTTCTCGCGACTCTTCGTGAGTTCGGAAATTTCGTGCTGCCCGAAGACCTCCACACCCGGCATCACGTCACGTGGGGACAAGGTCAGGACTTCCCCCGCTTCGTCCTTCACCACGGGCGGATTCGGCACCGATCTTTCAACCGTGTAGCAACGCACCGACGGCTTGTGTGACCGCACAAGCAGCGAGACCTTTGTCCCTGGTTGCAGGACGTGGCGGATCACACCCTCGTGGGCCTTCCGAGCTTCCTCGCCGAGAGGATCGAGACCGAGTGCGTAGCGTATGCTCTCGATCATCGTCGATTTGCCGGTGCCCCGTCCACCTACCAACACATTCAGGTTTTCATTGAATTGCACGGCCGTGTCGCGGAGGAACCCGCCTTCCCAGGTCATCGCAAGGAACTCGGCATGAGGTTCGGGCTTCAGATCGCTGTGTAGACGGACCCGGGAATCCGGGTCGAGAAACGCCTGCCGGAAAGCTTCCACCGAAATGGTAGACATCTTGATGAAGCAAGAGGCGCCGTCTTTCTTCAGGTCCTCTGGGCCATTGACGTCCGAAGCGTTGAGGATCGCGGGGGGGCGGTCGCGTTTGTGCGCGGCGTCCTTGTTTCGGAGGATCGGTCCGATCCCCTCTGGCGCGTCACCAACTGAACCCGGCAGCGCGCAGGCCAGCAGGTCGGGATGGGTCCAGACATTGACCCTCGATTGACCCGACAGCTTCCTCAGCAACCCGCCTTCGGAGGCTACATGGGCGGCAATGCATACCGCGCCCCAGCTCTTCGCGGCTTCAAGCAGCTCAATGGAATCCTTGCTGCCAGTTGGTGACGGTTGATCGGTGTCGTGAATGCCGCACTCCCCGATGAAACGCTCCAGAACTTCGTCCTTGTCGGGATCGAACAGGCACAGGAAATGAACACCGTCCTTCGTAACGGCTTCGAAACCACTGAATGCATGGAGATTCGCATTGCGCGCAGCGCGCACGAGGCGTGCAGAGTGCTTAACGCGGTAGTGATCCGTGACCGCGATTGCCTCGATGCCGATCTCAAGGCAGGCCTCGATGATCGCCGTGTTGTATTCGTCTTCCGACTGGAAGGAGGACGCCTTCTTGTGCGTCTCAAGATAGGCGAACGGATTCACTTGCAAGGCGCAGCGGTAGAACCGCGCACCATCCGGTAACTCGAGTGCGGCTTTCATGCGATCCGAGAGCGGACGCGCCAGGCTGTTGGCCTCTGCGGTCATCTTCGGTTCTCCGAGAGCTCAAACGTATCAAACCTCATTCCTGCTCCGATTTTCTTGCTGTTCGGCGACGTATCTCTCGACCGCGTCCCGGACAACCCAAGCCAGGGACACCTTCTTCTGCCTAGCGAGCTGTTCTAGAACCTTGTAGATATCTGGTGGAAAGCTGATCGATGCACGCACGGATGCGGCGCCTTCAGGTTTCATGCTTTGCCTGCCTCCCTTGCGACCGTCCATAGCATGGCGGTGCCTGACACGCTCTTCACCACGTTACACCAAGTTGGTGAACGTCAATAGTCCTGGCTAGCGGTCGCTGAAGTTTCGGCGGGCCAAGGCGAGGAACCGGCTCTACGCGCGCTTCGGCCCTTCCAGAGCCTCTCATGCCGCTCAGCTGATTCTGGATGCCCGCGGGTGCGGGGCGAAGGCTGCAAGACGAAATCGTGTTCGAATCTATGCAGCGTGAGAGGGTTGCGCCGCTGCCTTGCTGGGAGCGACGCCGGAAAGAGATGTACGGTTTGATCGCAGGGACAGCGAAATATCGCGCATGAAGGGTCAGGCGTTTGGAACAGTGTCCATAATGAAGCATGTCTGAGTACGTGGCGGAGTTGGATAAAGCAATGTGGAGGTAATCAATCCGTGGGCCGGGGTTCGACGCCGCAGGCAAGATCGGCGGTGCGGAACCATTCACTGGACGTTTTTCGGTCGCGACGCAGCCGTCACCGGTACAAGGGCGTGGCCGTCATTCCGGTTGGCTATGAGTTTCGCGCACACCCAAAAGGCCTAAGAGCGCTGAAGTCTCGGACGACCGTGTCAGCCAAGTTATCAACTATTGATGCCACGGAGCGTATAAAGGCAATTGGAAGACGTTTGGAAGACTGTGAATGACTACCAGCGGACCTGACTTTCGTCAGACGTGGATCTGGCGCCAGGCATTTGAGACTCCTCGGTCAGACAGCACTACCGAGGAACAAGCGTATTTCAGGGAGCAGTATCTCTCTATTCGTGATCGGTCGGCCCAACTTGTTTCACGGATTGCGACGGATATACCTGGTCTGACCGTCCACGACATCAGTCACCTCGACGCGCTTTGGGATACGGCATCCGCCGTCGCCGAAGGGGCAGTGAATGTAAATCCCCCAGAGGCGTTTGTGCTTGGTTCCAGCATCCTATTGCACGACGCAGCTATGAGTTTGGCGGCATATCCCGGCGGGCTATCAGACATTATGAAAACCACAGCGTGGAGAGATGCAACAGCACGGCTTGCGCTCGTATTGGAGGAGAGCGGCGCAGAACCGTTTGACGTTTACAACCCATCTAAAGACGTTACTAGACAAGTGGTTCCGCAAGTTCTTCGTCAGCTTCATGCAGAGCACGCGGAGGAATTGGCTGGGCAGGCTTGGAACAATCCCGATGGTTCACTGGCCCATCTCATCGAGGATTCTGATCTCCGCACCTTCTATGGACCTACGATTGGCCAAATTGCGCACAGTCATTGGTGGTCCGTACAGAGGCTGGAGCATGAGTTCTCCGAACACCTCGGAGCCCTAGCAAATCGGACCCGCAGCCGAGTGGACCGGTTGATGCTCGCGTGTCTCTTGCGAGTGGCGGATGCCCTGCACCTCGACAGCCGACGAGCCCCGCGTTTTCTGCGGGCTATCACAGGTCCTAGCGGCGTCTCCGCCTTGCACTGGTCGTTTCAGGAGCGCTTGGCAAGACCCCACATAGAGCTGGATGCGGTGGTTTTTACGACTGGGCAGCCATTTGGCCGAGAAGACGCAGAAGCGTGGTGGCTGGCATACGACACGCTAAATGCAGCTGATCGCGAGCTGCACGATGTAGATTTGCTGTTGCAGGGCCATAGATCACAAATTCTGAAGGCGAGAAGAGTTAAGGGTGCAGGATCCCCTGAACTTCTTGCCCGATCGGTTCAAACTAGAGAGTGGCGCCCGGTCGATGCGAGACTTCAGGTTTCCGATGTTCCGCGAATAGTCAAACACCTAGGGGGATCGAAGCTTTACGGCGATAACCCGACTGTAGCTCTTCGAGAGCTGATCCAAAATGCCGCCGACGCAGTGCAAGCCAAGCGTAAGTTCGAAAATCGATCGGACAACTGGGGCAGAATCACGGTTGGACTCTTGTCACGGAGCAACGAGACGTGGCTCGTTGTTGAAGACGATGGGATCGGAATGTCAGAGCGCGTGTTGACTGGGCCATTGCTGGATTTCGGTTCGTCGTTCTGGCGTTCGCCACTTGCAACAGAAGAGTTCCCGGGCCTAATGGCGGCAGGAATGCGCTCGATCGGTCGATTTGGCATCGGGTTCTTTTCGGTATTCATGCTCGGTTCGGTTGTTCGTGTTTATTCGCGGCGCAGTGACTGGGGACGGAATTCAGCTCGGTTATTGGAATTTGATGACGGTACAGGTGCAAGACCCATTTTGTCCCCCGCTCCCGACGGCCCGGTACCAATAGATGGCGGAACGCGGGTGGAAGTGAAATTGAAGACAAAGCCTCATGAGTCCGGTGGTTTGCTGGATGTTAATTCGCCCTTCGGGCCAGTGATTTCGTTGGATGCGCTAGTTGGAGCGGTGGCGCCGAATCTCGATGTAGAGGTCGTGGCAAGTTTGGAAGAGAAATTAGTGCCGGTAGTAAGGGCAGGCGATTGGTTGCAAATAGAGAACATTGATTTGTTGCATAGGCTCGACCCTGCCCTGGATCGAGCCAAAGACAGTATGGCGAGGGCGGGAAAGGCACTGATGCAGCCTATTGAGGGGCCTGCTGGTGAGCTGTTTGGCAGGGCGTTCATTTGGCCGGAGCCGTATTCTTTTTCTAAGGAAGGAGGATGGGTCACTATTTCGGGCCTACGGGCGGCGCAGATTAGTAACGTGCAAGGCGTGATGCTGGGGGAGGCAATGACGGCGGCGAGAGATACGGCTAAGCCGCTGGCCACCAAGGACGCTCTGGTCCTCTGGGCAACGAAGCAAGCAGATATTATCGGTAAGTCGGTAAAGGACGAGGAACGACAAGCACGCTCCGCCGAGGTCGTGTTGGAATGTGGAGGCGATATCGGAAATCTCAAGATAGTCAAGTGGGCGAATGAGTGGATGACAGAGCAAGAATTCGAAGACAACCTTTGCTCTTCATCTGAGTTGGCAATCAACTTTGATGGAGAATTCAGCTATGACGAGGATCAAGATAGTGTTCACCCTAGAGATTTTCGGGAGGACTTCAATATATCAGAAGATGTAGCGCTGGTGCTTAAGCACGATGGCAGTATACTCAGCATAGGGAATACTAAATGGCCTGGGTCGCTCGTTAGACGACAGAAGCCGCAATACTCGAATGTAGCAGCTTATGTAATAGACATAATTCAACGGGTATGGGGCGAGAAGGCAGATGAAGATGAAGAGGAGCGTGTGGTAGGTACTGTAGGTGGCGAAGACATTTGGCGTCGGGTGACGGTGTTTCGTATTGCGGAAGTTGAGTAGAATTGGCGTTTCGGAGTTGGTATGGGCAAAAACGGATCGTTTCGAGAAGATCTTGGCGTAAGTCCTAATCAACCCGGGGCTTTACTAAAAAATAAAGTTATTCGACAATGGCAATTCGCATTCCTCGGACGATCTGAGGACTCATGGATCGCGAGTGTTTTCTCACTGAATGCGGTACAGCGCCATCTATTGATTCAATAGCGGCCCCCAATCCATTCGCTTCTTCGTCGTGTTTCAGACGACCTTGTTCAGTATCCTTCGGTTGTCCCTCCTGGTCTTGGGGATGCCCCCGCAATTTCTTATACCAAGAGGAAAATTCGCCAATGTTGATGCCATCTGCTTTACTAAGGATCATCGTTTTCGCATTTTCCATCTCATAGGTTGGGTTGATCTCGGCACGGCCGGGGTAGCAACGGATTCTCTTGCTATTGCCACCTTCAAAAATGTCATCGTTTCTCATTCTGCTGACCGGCAGTAACCATGTATCGGCAAGCAATTCCGGAACAAAATACTGCAGCTTTGCTGGCGTGGCGAAAAACGGAAAGACGTAAAATACAGCCGAAGGATGGTCTCCAGTAAGTTCCACTAAACGCGAGTGCTGTTCACGCTGGAGCGTAAACCGGTACGGTGCAGTGTCCTCTCGGTGAGGCCTATGGGCCACCGGGGCCTTGAATTGGAAGGCGAAGATTGCGGCACTTGGATTCATCTGGGCGTAGAAATCAACTCCTTCCGCCCGTTCTTCCCGTTGGGTAAGTCCTCTGAGGTACGCTTTTGTAAGCCCCAACGTTCCACGCAGGTAATCGAGAAACTCGCTGCCCACATTTAGTTCGAGTGATTTTTCCGAAACCCTCATCGAATATCTCCAGTTTCCAATAACCCGGAAGCAAATTGTCTTCCAGCGCACTCACTCTTAAGGTAATTCGATTTGATACTGCAACCATCGCAGAGGTCGACCGCTGTCAATGCGCAGCTGACACTGTTCTTGTCCCCGGAAGCCGAGTCGACTATTACGGAGAATTTTGTCACTTTTGGACTTGCCCACGCTGGGTTCTGTAGACGGCGAGGTCGGTAGCGACCGACTCAAGAAGCTCTTGACTAGGAGCGTCGCTCAAAGGAGACGTACTTGCCGTCGTAACCGATTTTGCGGGAGATGCGGCTCCGGACCGCGATTACGCGTCCGGTAGGGACTTGAGTGCTGATGCCTGCGCTGTTGGCTTGGGCAAATGAGGACGGCATAGCCTCGACATCCAGGCGCTCAAGAGCTTCAAGGGTGAGCGAGGGAAGGGGCTTCGCAGCGACAGTCTTACCGGATATTGGGGAAAGGGTGGTGCGGGCGTAGAGGCCATAGCCGATCTTGATGAGCTGACCCTTGGCGGTAAGGCATTTCAGCGCACGGCCGACCTGGTCGTAACCACCGAGATCTTCGAAGTCGCGGCGCAGGAAGACGTTAGCCTTCTTGCGCCCAACGCGCCGGGCGATGCGCTTCTCCAATGGCTGTGGCCGTGGTGATGGCATGGTCATCAGTTTGCAAAAATACGACACTCGACAACGCAAAGGTATGAACTGATCGGGCTGCCGTCAACGCTTCGGGAAGAGATGCGGCTATCGTCAGCGGAATCCCGGTGGCTTCACGACTGCGTTGGGTAGAGCGGGCTGACGAACCCGGGAAGCGTCTCGTCAGAGGCGTGGGATCGAGCTTCTAGGTTGCGCGTGCGACCAACAAGGTCAACTGCTTGAGGCAATTTGCACTGTATCCAGGTCGTTCTCGATGCTGTCGCCGATACGCGCCGCCGACGCCTTCACGGTATCGCGGGCAAGGTGAGCGTACCGGGCAGTGGTTTGAACTTGTGTATGGCCCAGCAGCTTTCCGATCATCGGCAGGCCTTCGCCTAGTGCCAGCGCGCGCGAGGCGAAGCTGTGCCTGAGATCATGAATGCGCACGTCGTCGAGACCGGCACGTGCCCGGATACGCCGCCAAGGATGCTGAAGGTCGGTGAGATGGGAACCGGGCTTCCTGCCTGCGATCACCCAGGGATTGTCCTCTTCGCGGGGCAGTCCGGCCAGCAGTCTCACCGCCGACGGCGCCAGCGGAACCGCCCGGCCGCCCGTCTTCGTGTCGGGCAGGTTCAGTTCGCTGGCTTTGAGGTCGACGTGCTCCCAGCGCAGCTTCTGGATTTCGGAGAGCCGGCAGCCGGTGAGCATCAGCAACCGGACCGCGGCGACCGCCGAGCGGGTTTCGGAGCCGTCCTCGAGGATGCCGTCGAGAACCTTGCCCAGGCGCCGGAACTCCTCGGCGCTCAGGAACCGCTCGCGCTTCTCCTCTCTGAACCGCTTGACGTGCAGGCAGGGGTTCGAGCCGTCGGGACGCAGCCCCCACACCTCGGCCATGTTGAACATCTTCGACAGCACGCCGAGCGTGCGGTTGGCCTGATAGGGCGTCTTGCGCATGCCGTGGTGCAGTGCGGCGATGTCGCTCCGCTGGATTTCGGTCACCTTGCGGCGGCCGATTTTGGGCTTGATGAAGAGGTCGACCGACCGCCGGTATTCATAGGCCGTGCTGGGCTTGCAATACGTGGGGACGTACTCCTCCAGGAAGCGTGCCCCGAGGGCCTTCACGGTCGCCGTCCTCCGGTCGGTGTCGCGTTGCGCCGCCGGGTCGCTACCGGACTTGGCCTCGGCAAGCAGGGCCATCGCGCGCCGGCGCGCCTCATCCGGCGGGAGTGCGGTGACGGGTCCGAGGGTCATACGGCGGAGCCGGCCGTTGGCGCGGAACTGGCTAACGAAGAATTTGCGGCCCGAGGCCCGGACGCGCAGTCCGAAACCCGGCAGCTCGCGGTCCCAGTAGAAGCGGTCGGACCCGTCGCTCTCGATGCGGTCGACAGTGCGTTTGGTGATCTTGATCTGCGCCGGCATGGCGTCTCCCGTGTCTATCGTCGTCGGGGGTCATGATATCACGCTGGGAATCACATGGGAATCACTGGGAATCAAATTTGTGGTCACGCGAGTGTCCAACCGGCGGCGGGAGTCGTTCGCGGGGACACTTATAACATGTTGCTTTAGCTATTTATTGTCGAAATCGGACGGAGATTGACGAAACGCAGCGGGATATGGCGAAGGCATCCTAGGCAAACTCATAACCTGAAGGTCGTAGGTTCAAATCCTACCCCCGCAACCGATGAGGACGCCGCTAAGTCAACAGCTTAGCGGCGTTTTCTTTTTTCTGGCAATGCCCCCCGAAAGGGTTTCGGAATGCATTCGGAACGGGATTTGGGAGCATTCCGGGCTACTCCGGACACTTTCTGACCACGAAGTCGCAACACGCCGCCCTGCGCCGGCTGCTCGACTGGATCGCCGCCGCGCCGTCGCCGCCCGAACACTTTGGCGGATCGATGCACTGAGCCGGAGAAGGCTATCATTCCCCGATCGCGCCGCTCCAGCCGGGGGGACCGTCAGCGCGGTGCCGAGATGGCGCACAGACTTGCGAAAAGGACGATGCCGCTCGGGGGAACACGCTTGCCCATTGTTCATTCGTCAACTCGCGTCTCGCCGCTCCCTTCGTCGCAATCGAGTAGCGTGCCGCTCCATTCCGCGCGTCATCCGGTAGCCTGTTTCCAGCAGGGTTGCCCAGTCGTTTTCTGATCGTCCGGGTCGGCTCAGCCCTCCTTACCGACCGGCCGCCCAAGTCACCGAACCCGACCCAATGTCGCCGGCAACCGGCGCGCAACCGTCGGCGCGCTGAAGAACAAAGAACGTGTAGCCCGCCTCGTCGCAAAAGCGTCGGACGACGTCGATTTCCTTTCGAATATCCTCGCGCGCTTTCAGCACGTCCGCATCGGCGCTTCCCGCAAGTTCAGCCATGCGCGCCTCCAGCGGGACGTAGTAGGCCTCGTGCGCATTCCTCGGCAGCCGGAAGCTGCAGACGACCCGGTAGCCGGCGGCTTCCGCGCGCGAAGGGATCTCCGCTTCGGACGCCATGTCCGGATATTCGCCCGCCCAGAACGCGCGGGCTTCTTCCGGAAGGTCGCCGGTCCACCGAACGAAGTCGCTGAACGCTAGGCAACCGCCCGCACGAAGCCAGGGCCGCCACATGACGAGCGCCCGCTCCATGCCCACGACGTAGATGGAACCTTCGGCCCAGATCAGGTCGATTCTCCCCGCGGCAACATCGATCTTCGCCATGTCCCCGCACATCGCATGGACGCGTTCCGCAAGGCCTGACTTGCGGGCGCGTTCGGCGATCCGCTCGACGAAGGGCTCATGGATCTCGACCGCCGTAATGCGCGCATCCGGAAGCGCCTGCGCCAGGGTGAAGGTCGTCCGTCCGTGGCCGGCACCCAGGTCCAGTACTCGTCGAAGGGTATCGCGGCAAGGCACCGCATCCAGAGCGCGCAGCGTGGAAGCGTCGTTTCCCGGAGCGCCTTGCGACAGCGGCCCGAATATCTCGTACATGACGTCGTCTATCGACACGACGCCCATCCAGCCACCGCGGCTTCGGCTCCGTCCGTTGCTCCGGCCAGCCACTGATCCAGTTTCGACCAGCGCCGGCGTCCCGAGGCATTGCGCACCGCGATGGCGGCCGCCTTCATCTGGTTCACCAGCACCACCAGCCGCTTGCCCCGCCTGACCTCGGCATAGAGCAGGTTTCGCTTCAGCGTCGCGTAGTGCCGGGTCAGGAGCGGGATCACCACGGCGGGGTATTCCGAGACCTGGCTCTTGTGTACCGTCGCGGCGTAGGCCGGCACCAGCGCATCGAGCCCACCGAAGCCGTAGGCGAGGTCGCGCCCCTCGAGCCGGGCGACAAGCTCGCCCGCTTCCGACTCCACCTCCGGGACAAGGCCGATGTCGCCGTTGTAGATCATCTTCTCGTAGTCGTTCTCGATCTGCATTACCTTGTCGCCCGGCGCGTACGTCCAGCCGAA
This sequence comes from Alphaproteobacteria bacterium, assembly GCA_022825235.1. Taxonomy (GTDB): domain Bacteria; phylum Pseudomonadota; class Alphaproteobacteria; order TMED109; family TMED109; genus VXPW01. The sequence continues at coordinate 58,598 of JAJDYI010000062.1, forward strand.
GCGCCGCGGGATGCGGGTCTTCACCAGTTTGAGGATCCTGGCCACTGCTGTCTCCGGATCCCTGGCCGGCACGAAGTAGAAGTCACTGTCACCCTTGGGCGTAGAGAGATCCGGGATTGCACCCCGGTTGATGCCGTGGGCCACGGTCATGATCCGGCTTTTGGCCGCCTGGTTGAACACCTCGGTGAGCCGCGACACCGGCACCGTACCCGAGGCGATGATGTCTGCCAGCAACTGGCCCGGCCCGACCGAGGGCAGCTGGTCGACATCACCCAGGGTTGCCGCGGGAAGGGCGTCGAAGACCTGCGTTCGGCCCCGCGCGGAAGGTGCCCACGCAGCGCCTTAATGGCTGCTTGTCACCCGTCCCGAGACACCGGGCGGGGTGAACGATGCGTCCGGACGAACGGGACGGCGGCCCGGCTACCGGGGCCATCATCCGGGCGACGCCCGGCGAACGACGAGGCCCCGGCGGACATCCGGGTTCCTCCCTGTCTTCCCTTCCTGGACATTTGCAGCCCGCGTTACGGACGCACGGTGCAGCCGAGGACCAACCCGTCGACGATCAATTTCGGGACGTCCCTGCCACCTTTGCAGGATCACCACACGATCCGCAAACCGGAATCGAAAAATGAAGCCGGGAAGGCCGTTCAAACCTGGTGTCATTGACCGGGATACCCGCACAGACACCCGCTGAATGGGTGACCCGGCTTCACGAAACCAGTTGCGTTGAGAATCTCCCTACTCGCCGGGCGCCATGTCAGCCTGGGACTTCAACTGCGGATTCAGGCGTGCCAGCGGCTCCGAGAACGCCTGCTCCAGGTTGACAATGTGCCTGCACAGCCAGTCGATCATCGCCGGCCAGCTCTCGTCGTTAAATCCCTCGTACGGGTGCGAATAGCAGATTCGACTCGCCTTTTTCTCGTCCAGCCGCAGCCATTGGAGTTCCGCGCCAAACCGCTCCTCGATCTCCTGCCTCTCCCCTTCGAGCCGATCGAAGATCCATTTGTTGTCGTCTTTTTGGGACCTTTGCAGGTTAAGCTCAACCCGCGCCTCGTTCTTCAAGAAGATCAGGTTGTACGCGCAACCGGACACACCGGTGCCGCTGGCCAGCCAGTGGTCCCTGGACGGACTGATGTTCTCGTACCGCTTCACGCCGCGCCCGCGAAGTTCCTCCAGTGTCATCGTCCAGAACGCCCGCCGCATCTCTTGGCGGCGCTGCTGGGTGCCTTGCGCCGACTGCTCCTCCGATTCCTTCGCCGCCATGCCGATCATGTAGTCCGCAGCCTCGGGCGTCGGGATGATCTGCTGCAAGTCGATCAGAAGTTCCTCACCGAAGCTGAAAGGCACGATTCGGAAGCACTGCGCCCGGACCCCGTGCCCGATGAGCCAGAGCACTGTCGCCGTGACCTCCTTGCGGAAGTTTGCCGCAACCAGTATCAGCCGCTGTTCATTGCCTGCGTTCAGCGCCGTGTCGTCGAGGTCTTCGACGTCAAGGAAGTCACACAGGTTCCGCACCGCATTTTCGCTGTTCCCCCGCCGGTCGAGATACCTCTGGTAGATCTCGACGATCTCCGTCTTCTTCAGGCTGGAGCAATAGGCGACATACTTGAGCGCTTGCCACACGACGTCCCGGCCTGAATCGTCACGCTTGTTCTCGATGACCACCAGCCGGCGCTCCTTGTCGATCGCCAGCAGATCGAGACGCTCCCTGGTGTCCGCGAATCCGTCGAATTCCTTCTGGATGATCAGAAGATCCTCGCCGAGCGCCTCCGGCGTTTGCACGAGCCACTCCTGAAGGTGGGCCCGCTCCTGCAGCTTGAGGTCGTCGAAGCGCCGTTCTTCAAGCCGGACGAGGCGATTCTCCCGCACCTTGAACATCCGAGCGCCCTCCCGCATTCCGCCAATCGGCGGCCTATCCCTCGTGCCAGACAATGATGAGCCAGGGCCGACCGAGCCTCGTCGGTGCCGCCGCAATCCCGCGGCGGCGTGCATCCACGCCACCGCGCTCTTTCTCCAGGCGCACCGTGCGCGGCCGGATCCCCCAGTATTGTAGGGGAAGTGCGGCGCACGGTTTCCGGCGCACCAACGAACCGCCCGATTTCCCGGCTGAAGGCGTCGCGGCCTTTCCCTGCAACGGTTTCACTGGCAGCCCGGCCGAAAAGGCGGGGCGAGGGCACTTGGCGTCCCGGTCATGATCATGCGCACAACGTGAACCTCAACGCCCTGGTGCATTGCGCCGCTCGGACGCCTACTGCAGGCGATCCGCCGGTCAGATGTTTCAACCCAGCCAGAGCAGCGTTGTTCGCCGTATAGACAGGATGATTACTGTGGTCGCGCGGTTCCTGCTGTCTGCACTTCTTCCGCTCGCGCTCTGGTGGCTGGTGAGCCAGGAGAGTCGGGCGAGATGACTTCCTGCTTCCGGATTCGCTTGGTGGCACGGAGTTCGAAGCGGCCACTCGCTCCCCAGGCGAATCAGGGCATTGCCGAACCCGGGTTCTTGCGCTGTCATGCCATTGTCGTCGGCCCGTTCGCCCATCGCAGGCATTGGCGTGTCCGGCGGCAGCGGCGGCGCCAACACTGTCAATTTCCCGCGACGATCCGACCGAATAGTCCTCGGGCAGACGGCGCCGTGCGTTGGGTCGTACCGGAGGCCTCCGCCGGTCACGTGGTCAGGCCAGGGGTCGTCCTGTAGTCAGTGATTGCCCAAGCGCAGCTGGATTGCACCCCAGGCATCCTCGTGAGGTCTTCTCTGCCGATCTTGAGCGCAATGCCCCCGGGTTCGCCGCCTGAGTTCCATGATCTATCCCTGAAGCAGAAGCAGGCGACGAATGCACTAATCGGCTGGAGCGGGATCAGGCCACCTGTCTCCGGCCTTGATGCCGGACCAGCCTCGCAGAGACGCCGCGAAGAGCCTGCCGATCTCCCCCTGATCCTCGACGATGGCCGCGAAACCCTCGAAGTCGATACAGTCCATGCCTTCCACTGCCGTCGGGAGAACGTGGATCACCTCGATGTCGGGAAGGGCGGACGGGATCTCGATGCGATCGATGCATTCGTACACGCCTTGCGGAGAACCGTAGATCCGGTCTTCGAGTCCCGTGGGCAGGATCATCAGGTCCAGCTCGGCGACAGCCTTCAGAAGGTGGAAGTACTTGCGGCGCGCCCGGCGGTTCTTCGCCTTTGCCATCGACCTGATGTCGCAGAGCAACGCTGCCATGCCCCTGTCCACTGCGCGGTTCAGGTAATGCTCCTGGACATGCCGAAGCGAGTTCATGTCGGTCTTCAATTCGACAAGGAATGCATGGCCTCGGTCGCGGGACACCGCAAAAAAGTCGGCCTTGTCGGAGCGCTTGGTGTCGCGCTGGCCAAGTGGGAACTCCGGAATGAGAAGCGAGTCGACGACAATCTCACGTGGCGCCAGATGCCGGTCAAGCGCGGCCGGCAGGAACAGCCCGAACATGGCGTCCGCTCTGGGTTCGAGGCGATAAGAAGGCAGGTGCCGCCAGCGGTCGAGAAGGTCGAGTAGAGCGGCCATGTCGGGGCTGGTCATGGTTCGGCGGCCTCGTGGCGAACCAGTGCGTCGCCCCCGAACGCTATGCCCGATGGCGGTCCGTCGGGACACAGATTTCGGTCGGGCGGACGCTGCGGTATTCAGTTCCGCCAGCGTAGCGATGGACTGCTCGCAGATTTCAAGCCATTTGGCGTGGCCACCGAGTTGGGCAAAGTCGAAACCCTGGCCGTCTAGCTCGCGTAGATCGATCTTCAGGGGTGCGGTCGTCAGGTCTACTTCGAGCGTCTGTCGGTAGTCCCCTCGTGCCTCCCATTTCGGGTCCGCCACACCGTGCGCGTAGGCGCATCGCACCATATAGACGAGCGTACGCAGCCTGACCGCGCTGTCTTGGGAGAACGGATCCGGGCGGATGCCGGCAATGTCCCAAGCTTTGTTGAGGGCCAGGGCAGAACCGGCCGTCGCCAACAAAACGGCAACGTTCGCGGCTCGAACAATTTCCTCCTGTGTGCTGAAGCGCCCGGCAGGGAATCTCAGGCTCCCCTGCTCCAGCCGGACGAATTGATTTGTGTCGAAATCTGCCGGATCGACATTGCCGATCTCGCAGTACGAGAGCAATTTGATAGCGAATTCGACCTGGAGAAAGCCGATGCGGACGTCGGCAAGCGCGTCATCAAGTGTCACGGCTGACAATCCTCCTGTACCGCGTGCAATCTGCAGGCGCCGCGATTGGCGGGATGGTGGCATATAGCAAAGTGGGCGGAGTGGCGTTGTAGCGGCGCTACGGGATGCCGGGCGCGCCGACGAGTTCCATCAACGCGCGCAGTTTGGTCAGGTCAGGCCGCGCCCGAGGAACTGGATACCGACCGCCGCCAGGAATGCCCCGGCACCTGTTGTGGACAGAAGTCGAGCCGCTGCCGGCGGCGGATTACGCCGCGGTCGGCCACACCCGCGCCGTCTCACGCCTTCCTCAGCACCCAGACGACCTTGCCGACCATGTGCACGTCCTGGGCGGGGACGGCGTAGGGTTCGTAGACCGGGTTCGCGGAGATCAGCCGGAGTTCGGCGGGATCGCTGCCGCTGACGGCCTCGACCCGCTTGACAACCAGCCCGAGCCCGTCCCACAGCACGGCCATCTCGCCCGTCGCCGGCACGCGGCGCGAGACGTCCACGATGAGCCGGTCGCCCTCGCCGACCAAGGGCTCCATGGAGTCGCCACGGGCCCGGAGGATGCGGAGGTTGTCAGGGGCAGCCCCACCCTCGTGGCGCAGCATGGCCTCGGGCATGCTCCAGCGCGCGATCTCCGGCGGCTCTCCTTCGGTGATGGCGCCGCCGCCGGCCGCGGCTGCCACCTCTACCTCCGAAACCATCGCCAGTGGCGCGCCGGCTCGGGCCGGTGACCTGTCGGCCGGAACTTCCGGCCCGACCGGCTCGGCCGGCCACAGGTCGGCGGGCGAGCAGCCGAGCATGCCGGCCAGCACCTCGCGGTCATTTCGGCAAAGGGTCGCGGGCGAGCCCCGCGTGAGGAACTGCTGGAGGTAGCTCGCGTTCCTCCCCATGGCGAGCGAGGCCGCCCGCATGGCGATCCCGTTCTGGCGCAGCAGATGCCGCACCGTCTCCCGCACCGGGTCACGCGTCATCGAGGTTCTCCCGTCGTGTCGTATCGACTGTAGGATATTTTCTTTCGATTTCCTTTGCAAGTCCGGGTTGTTCTCAATATGTTCCCTCGCCATGACAAATCTCGCCTCATTCCTGCACGACGCCATGGAGGACTGGATGGCTCGCCAGGCCGTGAGCGGACGCCGCTTCGGCGAGGTCGCGATCGGCGATCCGTGCCTCGTGGCGGAACTGCGCCGCGGCCGCTCGCTCCGTCTCCGGACCGCGGACCGGCTGCTCGCCTTCATGGGGATGGAGCCGGTCGGTCCGGCGTTCCGCCGCGAGGTGGACGCCTTCCTCGCCGCAACCGGGCTGAAGGTGTCCCTCTTCGGCGAGATGGCCGCGGGGGATCCGTCCTTCGTCGCGCGGCTTCGCAACGGCGCCTCGCCGACCCTGGCGAAGGTGGACCGGGTGCGGACGTGGATGGCCACGCATGCGAGCGACCGGGAACGTGCCGCCGCGGCCGCCTTCCTCGCCCGGCCCGCCTCACAACCACTGGACAAGGAGAGCCCAGCATGAACAAGAAATCGCCGACCTATGTCGGCACCCGGGAGGCTGCCGAATTTCTCCAGCTGAGCCAGAAGACGCTCCACCGTTACCGCATCAGCGGCGAGGGGCCCGTGTTCCACAAGTTCGGCCGGCGGGTTCGCTACGCCCAGAGCGACCTGGAGGACTGGGCGGCAACCCGTCGGCGCACCTCGACCTGCGACGACGGCAGTGTGCTCGCGGGAGCCGCCCGGTGAACGGGCGCGGCGCAGGCCAGGCCATGACGAAGGACCGTCGTGAACGCCTGGCCAGAGTGGCGATTCTTGCGACCGTGGCACTGTTCCTCGTGTTCCTCGGGGTCGATCTGGCGTTTGCCACCACCGACACCACTTTCGACGCTCCGCTCGACACGGTGACCGACATGGTCTCGGGCACCGGCGGGCAGCTTGCGGCGGCGCTTGCGGTTGGCGCGGCGCTGGTCGGCTCGGTGCTCCGCTTCAACGCCATGCAGCTCATGGGCGCCGTCGGCGTGGGCGTCGCGGCCGGCGCCGGCACGGGGATCGTGACCGGTCTGGTCGGCACGGCGATCGTCTGAGGCGAAAGTGAGCGATCCCGCCCGCCATGCCATCCCGCGCCGGCTCGACGACCCGGAGCGGTGGCTGTTCTGGACGGTGGACGAGGCGGCGGTGCTGATGGGCCCGGCGCTCCTCGGCCTCGCGGCCAACGCCTTCGTGCCGGGCCTGGTGGCCGGCGTCGGCGGGTGGCTGCTACTGCGCCGGGTCAAGCGCGGCGGCGGCGCAAACATCGCACGCTACGCGCTCTACTGGTTCCTGCCGGATTTCGTGCTGCGACTCAAGGCGACGCCGCCGAGCCACGTCCGGCGGCTCATAGGGTAGGCCGCCCGTGGACCGCGCAGTCATGGAGACCGGCCTCCGCCGCGCCCGCGACGCCCGCGTGGCGCTCTCAGCCCTCGTGGTGCTCTCCATGACGGCCAACGTCGTCCTGGCGCTCGGCCTGGCCGGGCGCGAGGCGGTCACGGTCCTCGTGCCCGCGGTGACGGGACCGGCCTGGGAAGTCGGCGGCGGGCGCGCCGGCGAGCGGTACCTCGAGGACATGGCGCGCACCGCGGCGGTGACGCTGCTGTCGCTCACGCCGGAGAACGCGGAGCATGTGCGCGAGGCGGCGGCCCGCATGAGCCACCCGTCGGCGCGCGGCGCCATCAGCGCCTGGGTGGCCGCGGAGGCGCGACGCATGGCCGGGCGGGATCTCGCCGCCGCCTTCTACCCGGAACGGATCGAGGCGGACGCCGACGCGCTCGCTGTCGGCGTCGAGGGCGAACTCGCGACGTGGATCGGGCGCGAGGAGTCCGCCCGCGAGGACAAGCACTACCGCCTTACGTTCCGCCTTGATGCCGGACGGCTGGGCCTGGTGCGCTTCGAGGAGATGAAGAACTGATGATGTACCGAAACCAAACTGCACGTCCCAGTTACCGAGCTGCTCGGCCCGCGGCCGCGCTTATGGCCGCGTGCGTGGCTTTCGCCACCCTGCCGCAATCCGCAGCGGCCATCCAGACGCTGGATGCCGCGGACCACGCCGAGCTTGAGGCGGCGGTGTCCGCGACGGGCGTCACCCGCGTGGCCCTGGCCGACGATCGCATCCGGCGGGTCATCCGAAGCCCCGGCGGGTTCGACCTCGAGCACGATGCCGCATCGGGTGACCTCTACCTTCGCCCGCTGGAGGCGCCGGGCCCGGTGCTGGGCGGAACATCCGGTGCCCCGTTACCGATCACGCTGTTCTTGGGCACGGAGCGGGGCTTCACCTACCGCCTCACCCTGACCCCGGACGCGCGGCCCTCGGCCCAGGTGCTGATCCGCAATGCCGCCGCTGCCGAACCAACGGCGCCAGCGTCGGCCGACGCGGTGCCCGACGCCCGGGTCGCGGAGCTGGTCCGGCTGGTGCGCGCGATCGCTCGTCATCAGGTTCTGCCCGGCTATGTCGTCGAGGCACCCGCGCCGTCTCCGGCGAAGTGGCCACCTGCGATCGAGATTTGGCGCGGCACGCGCTTTACGGCCCATGTCCTGACGGCTGGCGCGGACACCGATGCGGGCGCCCTCGCCGAACGCTTCGGCGCCGGGGTGGTCGCGGTCTGGGTCGCCGCGCCGCGCTCTCGTGCCACGCGGGAACGCATCGCGGTCGTCGTGACGGAACCGCGCCGTGCCGGGACAGTCCGGTGAGCATAGCCGCGAACGAGGCCCGCGCACAGGCGGTCGACGCCGATGCCGGGGGCGTGCGCCGGCGGCAGTTGCTGCTCTTCTCGGTCGTCGCTGCAGCACTTCTCGTGGCGCTGGCACTTTGGCTGGGGGCGGGCGGCGGCGGCAAGACGCCCACCGTCACCGGCGTCGACGCCCAACTCGCGGGCCCGGATACGGCCGAGGAGGCCTGGACGCGCCGCTCCGAAGCCCGGATCGGGACGATCGAGGCGCGCCTTCGCGAGATGGAGACCGACGCGCGGCGCCTCGGCGCTGAGAACGAACGCTTGCGCGAGAAGCTCGCCTTGGATGCGGCGGACGCGCGGTCCGTGATCGACCGCCAGGCCGCGATGATCGAGGACCTTGAACGGCGCGTCTCCGAGGGACTGGCTCCGAATGCGGCCCTCGGGAACGTACCGGCGTTTCCGGGCGCGCCCGTGGATCCGGGGCAGGGCCCCGATGGTGCGTTCCCGCTGCCGGAGCCCCCGTCGCAGCTGATCGAGACCTTCGAGCTGGACGAGCCGTCCTCCGACGCCCCGGCGATCGAGGCTTGGAAACCGCTCTCCACCTGGCTGCCCGCCGGAAGCCACGCCGAGGCGGTCGTGCTCTCGGGCGTCGACGCCTCGGCGGGTATCTCCTCACAGGGCGACCCGCGGCCGGTCCTGCTGCGCCTCATTGGCCCCGCATGGACCGCGGCCGCGGGTGGTTCCGCGCTCAGCGCCGACGTCGCGGGCTGCACGGTGACAGGCGCGGCGCACGGCGACCTCTCCAGCGAGAAGGTGTACGCGCGGCTCCGGACGCTCACCTGCGCCGGGCCCGAGCCCGGGAGCGTGATTGAGACGGAGGTCGCGGGCTTCATCGCGGGCTCGGGGAAGACCGGCGTGCGCGGCCCGGTCGTGAGCCGGGAGGGGGCGCTCGTTCAGAAGGCGTTCCTCGCCGGGTTGGTGTCCGGGGCGGGGCAGGGGGCTGCGCAGGCATTCCAGCCGCAGGCCGTCGCGACCGGCGCTAATACGGCCGCGGTCGCGAACACCGGGCTCATGGACATCGGCCGGGCCGGACTCGGGGCGAGCGCTGCGTCGGCCGGGCAGAAGGTCGCCGATTACCTGATCAGGCGAGCCGAGCAGTACCAGCCGGTCATCCAGCTGCGCTCGGGGACGCGCGTGAGCGTGGTGTTTCTGGAGGGTGCCCGCCTTGACGGCGGGCTGCTGGGCGACCGCGGCAACACGGGAGAAAGCGAATGAGAATGAAACGAGCCGCACTGACGATTGCCGGCGCCCTCGCGGCGTTCGTGCTGTCCGCCTGCTCCGCCACGCATGTCGGCGAATCGTGGCAGTGCCCGCTGGCCCAGGGAAGCTCCTGCACCAGCATCGCCGACGCCGATCCTGCGGTGCCCGCCAGCGCCGCCCGTCCGGCCGTCCTTTTCGGCGAAACGCTGCCGGGGGCGCGCCGCCAGGTGGGCGGAGCCGCAACGGGCGGGTGGTACGAACCTGACGAAGCCTGCAACGACGGTTGTGGGTTGCTTGCCTGGCTCAAGGGGCTGTTCGCCGCCGATGCCGATGCGCCCCGCCCGGCACCGGAACCGCCCGCAACGGCGTCAGCCACGGATCTGTCCTCCGGGCAGGACGGCAAGGGGCAATCCGCCCCGCCCGTGGCCGCGAAGGCGGCGGACGAAGACCTCCGCGTGCCCGAGGTGCTGGGCCGCATCTGGATCGCGCCCTTCGTCGACGCCGACGGCATCTACCGCGAGGCCCACTGGGTGCGCGTGGTGCTGCAGCCCGCCGGGTGGAAGCTCCCGTGATCGGCCGCCTGCTGGAGCTCTTCGAGGGACCGGAGGCGCCGGCGTCCTGGTCGCCGCCGCCGGTGCCCGCGGCGCTCCACCAGATCCTCCCGTGGCGCGCCTGGGACGAGCGGAGCGAACTCTACGTCAATGCGTCGAGCATCGGCTTCGTGTTGGAGCTCCCGCCGTTCGTCGACGTCGACGAGGAAATCGCGGGCGCTCTGGCGGGAACACTTGCCGACGCCGCACCCGAGCACTGCACCCTCCAGGTGCTGCATTGGGCGAGCCCGCGCTTCGGGGCCGCCTACGACGAATGGGCGGCCCCCCGTGCCCGCGCGGGTGGGGTCCAGGCGCGGATCGGCGAGCGCCGCGGCGCGCTCCTGCAGCCCGCCGGCTGGCGGAAGCTCCACGCCGGCGGCCCGCCGAACACGCTCTCCGACTACCGGGTGTTCGTCACCGCCTGCCTCGCGGGGCCGCCGGGTCCGGCCGCGGAGACTGCGCTCGGCGCCTTCCGCCGCGCGCTCGAAGGCACGCTCGCCTCGGCCGGCGCTCAGGCGCGGCGGCTGGAGCCCGACGCGTTGCTGACGCTAGCGGCCGAACTCACCGCACCCGACGTCCGGGGCACGGACGACGGCGGCATCCGGCCGCCACCCCGGCGCTGGTCGCCGCGCGATCCCCTGCACGAGCAGTGCATCTCGCCGGGCCGCGCGCTCACCGTGGCGCCCACCGGGCTCACGTTCCATCACCCCGACGGCGAGGACGTGGCCGTACGGGTCCTCTCCGCGATCGCGTATCCGGACGTGTGGCCGAGCTGGCGCGGCAACGTCCTCATCGGCGACTTCCACCGCGACTTTCTGCAGCCGGGCTGCCCGGTGCTGACGGCGCTCGTGTTCACCACCGGCGACGAGGCCGCGGGCGAGAAGGCGTTCCTGAAGAGCGCGCGAGCCACCCAGCAAGCCGGCACCGGCATCGCGCGCTACCTGCCCGGACTGCCGGAGAAGGCGCGCGACTGGCAGGCGGTGACCGAGCGGATCAAGGACGGCGAGAAGCTGGTCCGTGCGGCGTACCTGGTCGCGGTCTACGCGCCCCTCGACGCGCTCGACGAGGCCGAGCAGGCGGTACGCGCGATCTACCACGGCCAGGGCTGGCGGGTGACGGCCGAGCGCTACGTGCAGCTTCCCTCGTGGCTCGCGTGCCTCCCCCTGGCGGCCGCGGGCGGGCTCGACGCCGACTTCGAGCGGATGGGGCGGATGAAGACGCTTCTTACCTCTTCGGCGGTCAACCTCGCGCCCGTCCACGGCGAGTGGCGCGGCCAGGCGGCCAGCCCCGACAACCCGCCGGCACTCTTCCTGATCGGGCGGCGCGGCCAGCCCGCGTGCTGGTCGCCGTTCGCCAATCTCGAGGGCAACTACAACGTTGCGGTCACGGGCAAGTCGGGCAGCGGCAAGTCCGTGCTGATGCAGGAGCTCGTCACCGGCATCGTGGGCGCGGGCGGCGAGGCGGTCGTCATCGACGACGGGCGCTCGTTCCAGCACACGGCGGAGGCGCTGGGCGGCAGTTTCATCGCCTTCGGCAAGGACGCCGCGACCCTCAACCCCTTCGCGATGATCGACGCGGAGACCGCGAACCGCGACGGCGACTACCGCGAGGAATGCTTCGCCATGCTGGCCGGCGTCATCGGTCGCATGGCCCGGCGCCGGGGCGGCATCGACGACGTCGAGACCGCGCTCATCGACGAGGCGATCGCCGGCGCCTGGGAGGAGGCCGGCAACGCGGCCGACCTCGGCACCGTCCGGGCCGAACTGACGGTCCGGGGTGACCGTCGGGCGATCGACATGGCGACAGCGCTCGGTCCCTGGTGCCCGGGGGGCGCGATGGGGCGGCTGTTCGCGGGCAGCGCGGTGCCCGACCTTGATAACGCCATGACGGTGTTCGAGCTCGCGGAGCTGAAGGGCCGGGGCGACGTGCAGGGCGTGGTGCTGATGTTGGTCGTGTTCCTTGCGACGCAGCGGATGTACCACGGCCCGCGCACTCGGGCCAAGGCCATCGTGATCGACGAGGCGTGGGACCTGCTCTCGGGCGAGGACAGCAAGGCGTTCCTCGAAGGCGCCGCGCGCCGGGCCCGTAAATACCGAGGGGCACTCGTCACTGGCACGCAGAGCGTCAACGACTACTACGCGAACCCCGCCGCCCGGGCGGCGTGGGAGAACTCGGACTGGGTGATCTTCCTTGCGCAGAAGGACGAATCCGTCGAGCTCCTCAAGCAGGAGAAGCGCATCCACTGCGATCCAGGCATGGAGCGCGCCCTCAAGAGCCTGACCACCGCCGACGGGCGCTATGCCGAGCTGGTGCTGCACGGCCCCGACGGTTGGCGGGTTGCCCGCCTTGTGCTCGATCCGTGGTCCGTGGCGCTGTTCTCGTCGCGGGGGCCGGCCTTCGCGGCGGTCGAGAAGCTGAAGGCGGAGGGGCTCACGACGCTCGAGGCGATCGACCGGCTCGCGGGGGTCACGCATCGCGCGGGCACGGGCATCAGAACGGAACCGCAGGAAACGGACAGGCAAGGGGGAGGAGACCTTCCATGACATCGAAACCATTGCACGGGGCGGGGGAGGACCGGCCCCTCGCCTGGCCGGGCGACCCCGAGGGCGTGAGCGCGGTCGACATCGACTTCGAGGCGGTAGCGCACGTGCTCGCCAACACGTGTCGCCGGGGCGGCCGGATGCGCCACTACCATTCGCTCGCTGCCCATGCGGTGGTCGTGAGCGAGGAGATCGAGGCGCTCCAGGGGCTGACGGCAGCGGACCGCCGCGTGCTGGCGCTCCACGCGCTGATCGCGGGAGCGGCTGCGGCCTGGCTCCGGGATCTGCCGGCCGGGGCCGCACGGGGTGCCGACCGCACCGGCAAGCTTGCGGCGGCCATCGAACGCGCGCTCCGCGAGGCGGCGGGTCTCGACCCGGTGCTCGGCGAGGAACACGCGGAGTTGCTGCGCTTCGTCGACCGGATGGCCGCGTCGGCGGAGAGCCGCGACCTGCTCGACAGCACGGAGGTGTCGGACGGGGCACTTGCCTTCCCGCCGTGCCGGCGCCGCGTCCGCCCCCTGGCGCCGGAGCGGGCGGCTCGGGCATGGCTTGGTCGGTTGCAGGATCTGCAGGGGACCAACAGCGCCGCGGGCGCCACTGCCCGGACCCATGCCGCGCCGGCCTGACCGCGGCCGACTGGCGTCGCCCCAGCCGGCTGTCGACCTGCCGACGATCCTCTGCACGCTGGTGCTCGCGGCTGCCGTCGCGTCGGCGGTGGCGGTGGCCATGGTCCGGCTCACGCAGCCGGACCCGCCGCGGATCGCGAGCGTGCGCCTCGCCGAACTGACCGCCCGGTTCGCGCTCGACGTGGCTGGTCATGAGGGCTCCGGGGAAGCGGCAGCGGCCGAGGCGCGGCGCTGGGGCTCAGCATTGCAGCACGCGCTCCGCATGGTGGCGGAGCGGCACCGCGCGGTACTGCTGCCGGCCCGGGCCGTGGCCGAGGGAGCGCCCGACCTCACGCCGGAGGTCAAGGCGGCGCTCGCCCGTGCGCTGGAGGCGCCCGCGGCGGGAGACGCGGCGGCACCGGCAGGGGCGCACCCGTGACGACGCGCGCCCGCAACCGGGTCCTCATCGGGATGGCGCTGTTCGCGGCGCTGTGGCTGCTCGCCGCCTCGCGGGTGCACGTCAACGCGAGCTGGTCGGACGGCGCCTGGGGGTATTTGGCACTGCCGCTCGTTGGCGATCCGGGTCTCGGCGACACCGTCCTGTTCGACCCGCCGGAGAACCTTGGCGCGGACGTGCCGTACCTGAAGACCGTGCGCGGTCTGCCGGGCGGGCGTGTGGCGGTAGGCCTTGCACGCATCATCGTGGTGGACGGCCTTGCGCTAGGCACCGCGAAGGCCCGCGCCCGCGACGGGCGGCCGCTGGAGGCGATCGCGCCGGGTACGGTGCCCGCGGGCCACTACTTCCTCTTGGGTCCGCACCCGGACAGCCACGACAGCCGCTATGCCGAGATCGGGTTCGTCCCGCGCGGGCGCATCCGGGCCCGCGCCGTGGCCCTGCCGGATGTTGCCTGGCTCGGGCTCGACGGCCCGCTGGTCGGGCCGGGGGGCAGGGCCCCATGAACGCGCCATTCCGCCGCGCATGCACGGCGATGCTGGTCGCGGTGATGAGCGTCCTCTTCGCCGGGGCCGCATCCCCCAAGGACCTCGGGGTGCGCGGCGAGACCTGGGCGATCGCCGAGCCGGACCTGCTGGCGGCGCTGGAGGCCCGACTTCTCGAACTGGAGCGCTCCGGCGCCCTGGCGGCGATCGAGGACGAGGCGCGCGCGCGCGTCCGGGCACGGATCGAGGCGCCGGAACCGGTGGCCGGGATCGCGCCCGCGACCGAGCACCGCACGCGCCTGGTCGATCCCTCAGTCGTGCTCGACCGCGACGTCCGGCTGCCCGACGGCAGTGTGCTGGCGGCGGCGGGGACCCGCCTCAATCCACTGGCGCACGTACCGCTCAGTCGCTACCTGCTGTTCATCGACGGCCGGCGGGACGCGGAGGTTGACTGGGCGCTGGGCTACGCCGCACCTGCGACGATCGTGCTTCTCGCCGGTCGTCCGCTCGACCTCGCCCGCCGCCACGGGCGCGCCTTCTATTTCGATCAGGGCGGACGGCTCGCGGCCCGCTTCGGGCTCGGCGCGACGCCGGCCGTGATCGAGCAGGACGGCCTGCATCTCCGCCTCACGGAGGTCCCGCTCCGGGACCGGGGAGGCCGGCCGTGATGCGCCGCGCGCCCGGCTTGCTGGGTTTCGCGCTGCTGCTGGCGCTCGCGGCGGGCTCCGCGTCGGCCCAGACCTGCACCGGCCGGTTCGTCAACCCGATCGCCGACGTCTGCTGGCAGTGCCTGTTCCCGATCTCGATCGGCCCGATCAACATGGGGAGCGCCACCGGCGCGCCCGACACGCCGAACCCCTCGTCCCCGATCTGCCTGTGCGGCTCGCCGATCCCGCGCATCGGCCTCTCGGTCGGGGTGTGGGAGCCGGCCCGGCTCGTCGACGTCACCCGCACCCCGTGGTGCTTCCCCAACCTCGGCGGGCTCACCATCAACCCGGGCTTCCATGCCGCGCGCGGTCGCACCGGTTCCTCGGGCGGCGACGGCGCGGCGGGCTCGGTCTGGCACGCGCACCTCTACATGTACCCGCTCCTCTCGTGGATCGGCGCGCTCCTCGACATGGGGTGCCTGGAGGCCGGCGGCTTCGACATCGCGTGGACGTCGGAGCTTGACCCCGCCTGGCTCGACGACGAACTCTCCTTCCTGCTCAATCCCGAGGCGGCGCTCTTCGCGAACCTCCCGGCGCAGGCGGCGTGTGCCGCCGACTGCACGGCATCATCGGCCGGGCTCCCGCTCGACGCGCTCTTCTGGTGCGCGGGCTGCCAGGGCGGGATGTATCCGCTCACTGGGAACGTCGCGGCGCACGTCGGCGGCGTGCAGGCCTCGCTGCTCACCGGACAGCGCCTGCTCTACCGGCTGCACCGCGCCGGGCTTGCTTGGGGCACGTTCGGCTCGGGCGCGCTCTGCGGGCGCTACCCGATGCCGGTGATGAAGAAGTCGCAGTACCGATGGCAGATGACCCAGCCGGTCCCGGCGACGTCGCCGCTCACCGGGTGCAACC
Organism: Alphaproteobacteria bacterium; assembly: GCA_022825235.1. Lineage (GTDB taxonomy): Bacteria > Pseudomonadota > Alphaproteobacteria > TMED109 > TMED109 > VXPW01. The sequence goes on from JAJDYI010000062.1 coordinate 73,956, forward strand.
CGACTGGGCGCTCCTCGGTGCTCTGGGAATCGCTCAGGGAGTTGCCGGTCGCGGGCGAGAACTTCGGCTATCTGCTCTGGCGCAAGCGCAACTGCTGCCTCCTGTGAGCGCCGCGCTCCGCATGCCCGCCATGAACGCCGCGCTCCGCGTCGGGATGGTGCTCCTCGCCGGCACTCTGGCATCCGCCGGCCCGGCTACCGCGGAGGAAGCGCAGTCCGGCCAGGCAAATCTGGCGCGGCAGCTTGCGGAAGAAATCTCCGCGGCGCCCGCCGATGAAACCCTCGGCGCCTGGTCGCAATCGGTGATCGAGCGGGCGCTGGAGCGCGCCGGCACCGCTGCCATCGCTCCGCGACCCGCCCCCGGGAGCATTCCGGGGCTCCCGCAGAGACCGGGCTCGGCCCCAGGCGTGCCGAATGGTGCGACTGCCGAGGTGCTGCTGTTCACGAGTCTCGCGGTGCCGGCCGCGAGCTGGCGCGCGGCGGCGCGGGATGCGGCCCGGATCGGCGCCCCGCTGGTGCTCCGCGGTGTGGCTGAAGGCAGCCTCCCGGCGACGGCCCGCCGGATCGCCACCCGCCTCGGGGACGCGAAGGTTGGCGTCGCGATCGACCCCAGGCTGTTCCGGCTGTTCGGGATCGCGCGGGTGCCGGCCGTCGTCGTCGTGCCGGGCGGTGTGCCACGCTGCCGAAGCCCCGGCTGCGCGGACGATGACCCGCCGCCGCACGACCGCGTGACGGGGAACTTGTCGCTGGCAGCGGCGCTGGAGGCTGTCGCGGCGGAGGGCAGCGAGGGCCGCGCAGCCGCACGACGGCACCTGGCGACACTCAGGGGAACAAGGCAATGAAGAGTTGTTGGATCGGCGCGGGTGCGGCCGTACTGGCAGCGGCGGCGGGCACGATCGGGACGGCCCTGGCCGAGGACCCGAAGGCGGCGGCCCGCGCCATCGGGCAGGCGGGGTTGCAGGCCGCGGGCGACGTGGCGCGCGACGCCGCGAGCGCCGGCGAGGTGCCGGGCTACGCCGGGACCGACGTGCGCGAGCGCCAGCTCACGGCCGACGGGATGCCGGATGCGGCGCGTGCCCGGCTCGCGGACCCCGACGATCCGGGGGCCGCCGCGGGCCGTGCGGTGATCGACGGTGCGACCCTCCGCCCGGCTGCCGAGGTGCCGGCCTCCGATCCCGCCGTCGCCCGTGCCGAGGGGGTCGCGGCCACGCCGCAGTCGGCGGCGCACGGCGCCGCTGGCCTGGCTTCAGGGAGTGTCCGGGACTGCGGTGCCGGGCTGCAGGACGCGCAATCGGGCGGCGCCTGCGGCTCCGTCCGGTACTGCGTCGGCGCGGATTGCGAGACCGTGCGCCCGGAGGCGAGCGACGGCTTCGTCGAGGCCGCGACGAAACTCAACATGGTGATGGAGCTCGGCGGCGACGAGTTCGACCGGAGCGACCTCCGCTTCTTCAAGGGCGTGCGCAAGGCGTGCAAGATCCGCTTCGGCGGGCTCGCCAACTGCTGCACGAACTCCGGGCTGCTGGTCGGACTGGGTAACTGCAGCACTGCGGAGCGTGAACTCGCGCAGGAGCGCCACGACGGCAACACCCGCTACCTCGGCGAGTTCTGCGCGCGGCGCATTCTCTGATCTGCGTCACGCGCGAGCGGCGCTGGTGCGTGTTCGGATCGAAGCTCGGGCGCATTTTCCAGGAGCAGGGCCGCGCCCAGCTCGGGATTGGGTGGGGGAGCTGCCGCGGGCTCACCGTCGCCGAGATCGAGGCCGTGGATTTCGACGCGCTCGACCTCGGGGAATTCACGGCCGACCTGCTCGACGGCGGCAAGGAGCCGTCGGTCTCGCTCCCGGATGCGGGGGGCACGCAGACGTTCATGCGGGACCGCGTCCGCGCGTTCTACGGCCGGAGCGACTGACGTGCAGGCACAGATTTCCGTGGCGACCGCGTTGGCCCTGGGTCTCGCGATTTCCGGGCCTGCAGTGAAGGCGGCGGCCGGCGAGTGGCGGGCCTGGTGCGGCGATAACTCCACGGGCCCGGCGCTCGGCTGGCACTTCTACTGCGACCGGGACGACGCTCCGGACGAGCCTCCTTCCCAGATCCCGCCGGAGGTGGCGCCGTCGTCCGCGCACGCACGCATCCTGGAGATGCGCCGCGAGCTCGAGGAGGCGCGCGCCACGGCGATCCTCGATCCGTCGCCAGCGCACGTTAGCGCATACCTCCGGCTCCAGCAGGCGGCGCTGCAGCGGTCGGCCGCGTTCTCGGACAGCTTCCGCCGCACCGTCTGGGCGACGCCCGCGCTCGACTACACGCTGCGCCGCCCGGTCGGCGCGCTCGCCAAGCAGCTCTGGTCGGACGAGCGCCGCGCCGCCAGGGACGCGGCGCTGGCAGGCTTAAGCGAGCGCTACGGGCTCATCTACCTGGGCGACCCCGCCTGCGCGGCGTGCCGGGTGGCCGGCCCGCTGCTCCGCGCCTTCGCCATGCGCCACGACCTCGACGTGCTCGCGGTCTCGATGACCGGGGACCCACTGGAAGGCTGGCCCGAGGCCGTGCCCGACCAGGGGCGGGCAGAGAAGCTCGGCCTCGCCGGCTCACCGCTGCCTGCCGTGGTCCTCTTCGACGCGGCAACGCAGCAGGTGCTGCCGGTGGGTTTCGGCGTACTCGCGGAAGACCAGATCGCCGAGCGGATCTTCGCGCTCACCGCGCTGGAGGTCGGCCGTGACTACTGACGCCCGGCGGAAGACGCGCGCGTTGCCGGTGCTGGTGGCTGCCATGCTTGTGCTGAGTGCGACGCCAACGCGTGCCGACGTGCTCTCGGAGATGGGCCGCTTCTGGCAGGGCGCGGCGGTCAACACGACCGGCCCGACGGCCTTTGACGGCCAGGCGTCCGGGCACTGGACGCTCGGCAACCTCTACCTCCGCTCGCCGGTGCGCTCGGAGCAAATCGCGACCGTCAACCTCCCATCGTTCCGGGCGGGCTGCGGCGGCATCGACGCGTTCGCCGGCGCGTTTTCCTTCATCGACTCCGACCAGCTCGTGGCCTTCGCGCGCGCGATTGCCCAGAACGCGGCGGGGTTTGCGTTCGAGCTCGCGCTGGAGACCATCTCGCCCGTCATCGCCGAGACGATGTCGAAGCTCCGGGCCCTGGCGCAATGGGCGAACAACCGGAACGTCAACTCCTGCGAGACCGCACAGGCGCTGGTGGGCGCCGTCTGGGCGAAGAATGACCGGGCGTCGTCCGCGATCTGCGCTGCGGTCGGGACCAGCCAGGGCATCTTCTCCGACTATGCCGCCGCCCGCCACGGCTGCGGCGCCGACGGCAAGCGCCACTCCACGCTCGCGGCCGCCTCGGGCGAGATGGCGGAGCAGGTTCCCGTCAACGTCAACTACGCCTGGAAGGCGGTGCAGGCGTCGTCGTTCCTCTCAAGCGACACCCGGCTCGCCGAGTTCGCGATGTCGGTCTCCGGCACGGTCATCGTCACCGCGCCCACGACGGACGCCGACACGTCGGGGCCGCGGGTCCGGGTCCTGGAGCCGCTTGCGCTCGACCGCCGGGTCACCGAGGTCCTGATGGAGGGCGGCGGCGCCCTCCCGGTGTACACGTGCGACACCACGGCCCAGTGCCTCAACCCGACGCTGGGGAGCGTCACGGTGCCGGCCGACCAGGGATTCCGGGCACGCGTGGCAGGGCTGCTCCGCGACCTGGTCGCGGCGGTGCGCACCGACACCGCGCCGCCCGCTGCGGCGCTCGGCCTCGTGAACCTCACGACGCTCCCGGTCTACCGGGTCGCCAACACGGCGGCGGCCTACCGGGGCGCGGTGGTCGACCAGGAGATCGACGCGCTCGCCGAAGCGGTTGCGCTCGACCTCCTCCAGGTCTGGATCGCCGACCTCCACCGCTCGGTCGAGGAGCGTGCCGGGACGCTCGACATCGCTGACGGGGAGCAGCTCCGGCGCTGGCGCGAGGGGCTCCGCGCCAACCGCACGGCACTCGCCAGGCATCGCCACGAGGGGCTGGAGCGCTTCAACACCGCGCTCGCCGTCGTTGAGAAATTGCGGTTGATCGAGACCGAGCTCGCTGGCGCCCTCTCCGCCGATCTCCGCGCCGCGCTGGCGTTCGCGCGCGGCGGCGCGGGTGCCGGCTCGCGCTGATCGCCCACATATAAATGTACGAACTCTTCACGCTGGGCGGCGGCCCCTACCTGGTCGACTTGCTCAACGCGGTGGCCGCGATCACGTCGG
>JAJDYI010000006.1 GCA_022825235.1 Alphaproteobacteria bacterium
CAGGGATAGGCTCGGCGCTCGGCGCTCGGCGCTCGGCGCTCGGCGCTCGGCGCTCGGCGCTCGGCGCTCGGCGCTCGGCGCTCGGCGCTCGGCGCTCGGCGCTCGGCGCTCGGCGCTTAATGATAATGCACGAACTCATGCCTGCAGCGCTCAGGGACGATGCCGGGCCTGGAGCGGCCCCGGTCTGTGGTTCGTTGCCGAGGTTGTGTCCGAACATGGGAGCCTCACGCACTCAATGACGCCAACGACGGCGCATCGGATGACGCCGCCCGCAAGGAGGCCGCGCCGGCGGAGGGTCCAGCACGGCATGCGCCAACCGCCGGCCAGCGACATCCCGCGTGGGCGAACCGGTCGGCGCAATTCTGCGCAGTTATAGCAGTTTACGGATCAGTCAAGCGCAGGGATACGATCTATTGCGATGTCGTTTGATAGAGACTGAACGAGCCTGCCCCGCAGCAGGCCACGGACGGCGCGGCGTACCGGGGTCCACGGCGCCTGGGAAGGCCGCGCGACGTGCCGAATTGGCGAAGGGGAAGCCTGGACGCGGGGTGGCGACGCGAGGCCGGAGAATCAGGTAAGGCCCGGGCCCGGCGCCGCCCGCCACGCGGCCAACGCGCGTATCAACGCGCGCCCCGACCTCAACGTCGTGCTCGGCGAGGCTGTGGAGAGATCGCCCGCTCAGTGCATGGCGTACACGGACCCCTGGTCCCCACGGCAGCCGGCGAGATGGACATGCGAGCGATAGCGGCCGCGATCGTCGCCGTGGTGCTGTCTGGCCAGCCAGGGGTCGATGGTCGGCTATGGCGGTTCCGAGGAGGGCGATTTCCGGGCCGACGAGGTACGGGTGTTCCTGCACTGGGACTACACCTGGATGCGGGACGACGGCCGCCCCAGGATCACGCAGTTCACGCCGGGAAGCCTGATCCTGACCGACAGTGTCTGGGGCACCGAGATCGAATCCGTCGAGGGGGCGCTCGCCAACCGGATCAACGAGGTCAGGAACAGCGAAACCCGCGTGCTGATGGTGCACCTCGTCGACGGCACGGTGCTCCTGGTCGCACGGGGCAGGGCATTTAAGGGCTGACGCGCGACCACATCAGGAACGTGTTCTTCGGCTGGGAGGCGGCGGAGCCTATCTGAGCCACTCCCACCGCAACTCCGGTCAGTTACAGGGCGGGTTCGTAGAAAAGGCGCCGTTGCAAACGAACAGCTTGCTGACGTCATACCATTGCACCGACGTCTCGATCCATATCCTGGTGTTTGCCAAAAAGGTAGGTTTGCAATAGGCCCGGATCTTGCAGCCGCTTGTCCACGGAACGGAAATTTCGGCGTTGATACAGAAATTGGCCTTTGCGGGAGAGTTGTTCCACTCCTGAGTGCAGTGCGCGACGTCCGCGGAAACCTCCTGGCCCGGCAGGCAGACCAGCACAAGCGCGAAGACGGCAAACGGGAGCCTGAGGCGACGAAGGGCTGCGGTCAGTGGGTTCGACATGGACTTCCTCCGATCAGAAAAGTCACGACCTCCCCAACACAGCCCGCTACCGGGCGCGCTGAAAGAGCATGTTAGCGCAGGCACAGTAAGCGCAGGCACAACAGTAACCGATGGTAGGGCTTTCCAATTATTTGATGGTCGTGATGCGGTGCATTGTTGATCCGTGAGAGCGATGCGTTCCTGCGGCATGGAGAAGCACCTGCAGGATTTCGTCAGCGCCGGCGCGGCAGCCGGTTTCCGGAGCCGGGCGGAGCCGTCCAGGGTGGATACCGGCATGATCTGCCGCGTTCTGCGTTCGGCCGGGACAATCGGGGGCACGCTAACCCACAATGCTAGCGTCACGCCCTTCGACTCGGTGAGCGTGTAGCCACACGGCCTGCCCGCGCTGGCGGTCAGCCGTTCCCGGCGTCCCCGCCTTCCGCGCCGCCTGAGCGTGAGGACGGTAAATGATGGTGTGGTTATCACGTTATTTGATGGGCTCTGGGGTCGGCACCGGGGATACTCGGAGCGGGGTGTCGCGAGGCGGTGCTGCCCTGGCCGCAAGCGGGGCTTTCGGCCACGGGCCGATCGCTTCAGGCAGGATCGCGATGGCATTCGGCGCTGGTGTTCCCGTTCCCTGCAACGCTTAAGCATCACGGGAACGGGAACGGGAACCCGGGCAGCTTCGCCTACGCGTTCACACTGGCCGTCTGGATTGCGGTTTCCTTCGTCAAGGCGCTGAGCACGCTGTAGCGGCTTCCGGGCCCGCGCTCGATGCGTCCCCGGGGCGGAACCGTCCGGTGCAGAGCCCAGCATGATCTGCCGCATCCCGGGCGCGCTCCGGGCAATCGTGGTGACGCTATCCGGCGGACCGACTTCGAGCCCATCGACGCGGTGAGCGTCCGGATGCACCGCCTGCCCGCGCGCCGGCGCTGGCGGTCAGCCGTTCCCGGCGTCCCCTTCGTCCGCACCGCCGTCCTGCCGTGACGCCGGCCAGGGCGCGAGCGTGCCGTACAGCGGCGCAGGGCCTTTCTTGATGCAGCGGATGCCGCAGAGCTCTAGGTGCTCGACCACTCGCTCCGCGACGATCCGGTAGGGGTTATCGTCGCCCGGCCTGAGCCTCTTCGGCCAGTGGATGCGCGCCTTGCTCAGCGCCCTCTCCAGCGTGAAGAGCAGGTCTTCCCGGGCGACCGTGTAGTGGTTGTGGAAATCGGTCATGGGTGTGAGGGTAGCATAGGAACATGAGAAGAACATAGAGGCTTTGTAACGAGGCCGGTGCAAGAATTAGGCTGGCCGGATGCCCACGATCCTCGCCCATGTCGCGGCGATCGTCGCGCTCTGGCTTGTTTTTTCCTTCGCTCTGTTCCTCGGGCTCCAGGTGGAACCACCCTTCGGCAACATCTGGATCGGGGCGACGATAGTGCTCGCGGCGGCCTACGTGCACTACGAGTGGCTCCGATGAGGTGCTTCTCAGCGTTGCTGCTTGCTTGTCGGTATCGACGATTAGGACAAAGGTCTTCGTCCACCGGGTGAGCGGAACGAACAGTCAGTTGATGAACGTGTGCAACCCGCGCGCGCCCAAAGATACGCAAGGTACGAAGCGCCAGGCTGACGGCCTCATGGACTCCCGGAGTTTCGGAAATCTCCCGTAACCCTTCGTAGGATGGGCACGCGCGGATCGCGGGTCAGTGGGTTCGAGGCAGCTCGCTTTCGGCCAGATAGGCGATAACCCTCGGCCATTGGGAGGCCGAGGGTTTGACGATCAGGATAATGACCACAGCCCGGTGGATGACCGTGAGGCTGAGGAAGAGTGACGATCCCTCCGCTTGCCACCGACAGCGAGCGGTCCAGTTTCCGTTGCCGCTGGACGGCACGTAACCCCACTCACCTCGAAGACCGTCGTCGGTTCAAGCCCTCGAGGAAAAAATCGGATCAGGTCACGGCTTCGGCTTCGCCAGAAAGAGATTCTCCTTCCATGTTTTCTCTGTCCTCACAGGGTGCGGTTGATACCCGCGCGTCGACATGAGCAGATTACGCCGGCCGATGCGAGGCCGCCCGGCCCTTCCCACTCACACTCCTACCGTCGCCTTTGGCCAATTCCGTATACAAATCGCATTTGGCTTGATGACCCGATCCGGGTTCACCGCTCGGCCGCCCGCGGAACGGGAGCATTCCGGAAGCCGCTGAAATGCCGATGGATTGGAGAATTCGTCAGGCAGTTGCGATCCTCCCTGAAATCGCGGACGACAAATGCTCCGGATTTGGAGCCGGGCCACAAGCTTGGAGGGTCCCGGGCGCCGCGCCACCCCGTCGCCGGGCACGGAAACGGGTGCATCGTGCGTCGACGGGGATCCCGCAACGCAGGGCGGGCAGTGTCGATCAGTGCGGTGTAGCCCGGTTATCCTACAAGCGGGGAAAATCAGGTTGTCGCTGCCCGGATTATTGGGCACGAGTGGATGCGCATCGCGCCGTTCCACAACCACCTACCGCAATCTCGCTCGACGAGATCAAGCGAATCCACATGTGAGCGCGGGGCGCAAGGAGCCTTCACCGGCACCGAAGGCAGAGGAACTCTTTCGATGGCTCTCGAATCCGACCTGTCGCGCTTGATTCGCGACCAGTTCGACAAGAACGGTATTTCCTACAAGCGATCGATGCGCCTCGGACGCCTCACTGCGCGCTACTTCGAGATGACCACGCGCCTGATCCAGCCCATTCCTCGGGACGTCCACTTCTCGGACCAAATTGTCGCCTCTCTGGGCAAACTCTCGCGAGAAGGGGAAAGCGACAGTTCTGCCCATGACGCTTGGGGAATGATGTTTGGGCTTCGCCAACACCTCGTCGACGGAGTCAACGTCAACGCGTTTCTCAGCAAGAACATCCGCAGCGCGGACGGCTGGGACGGTCTACTTTGGACCTACGGAATGCACCACTTCCACCTTGGCCGTGAAACGGACAAGGACGGATTCGTGAAACGCTCGAAGCACCTCCTGTTCGCCATCGTTACCTCGACGGATGCGTACTTTGTCGACGTCAGGCCGCACCCGTCAAAAGATGGCATCGGATGGGTGAGTCAGGAACTCCTGCAAATCGTCCACGCAAGCTGGCCGGACCTGATCGAAGCGAACGTCCTTCATGGTGTGTGGGGGGACAAACTGACCGACGAGGAGATGCAGGAGCTGAGGCGCAAGAACATGAACTACGCAATGAACATTGACGGCAAGGTCATCGCGCCTCTGCGCGGTGGCATGGCGAGTGACGGATCGAGCGTGCTGTGCACCTTGTCGGCAATCTCGCTCTTGAAGGAACTGCGATGCCACGAGGAAGTCCTCCGCAACGAAGAAGTCCGACAAGCTGTCGCAGAGGACCTGCGCGGGAAGGGACATAACGTAGAATGCGCGCTCGAATTCGAACTTGTGATCCTCGAGGAATTGGCCCCGACGCCCGAGCTAATCACCACGCTGACCGCTGAAGGCTGCATCAGCCGAGACCTTTGCCGGCGCGGGTTCGCAATCGTTGAGAAAAAATCGCGATCACCGATCGCAATCCACGACTCGGGGGGCGCGCCCTCTCCCCAATCCTGAGGGGACTCGGCCCGGTCGGACCATCGCTACCGAGCGATCTTCGCCAACAGGGTTTACTTCTCCCCAGTGCCAGGCGGCGCGAAGATCACCTTTGGCGAGGCGGTCAATCCGCGCCCGAGCAGATGACGTAGCCGCCGCGAACGGGGCTTCCTGGCGATATGTGGTGCAGGGAGGAGAAGTAGGGATTTCCGTGACCTCCACACGCGCGCCAATAGACGCGCAGCCGTGCGCAGGACTTGCTGCCTCTCGGGTGCGTGTCTTCATTAGCGCAGGACGCGAATTGCCTCCGACGACAGCGCTACGCTTGGACGGGCTCCCGTCGAAGCGGCGGCTTTATCTGCCCGCTTACGGCGCTGAAGAGGTAGCACCCCCCAACACGCATGAACGCATACTTCATTCGAATACGGGGGGAATGCGCCCTGCTTGACCGTGTTCCCGAAAAAGGGCGACCCTCGGAGACCGCAATGTCATCAAGGAGAATTTTCATCATGTTTTCCATACTCAAAGAGCGCCTCTTCGGCTTGCCCGGCGAACGAGTTTGAAAGTGGCGCTCCATGATTGGCTCCTGCTCGCGTTGACGACGGCGATGACCGTGTCTGTCGCCCTGCAGGCGAAGTTCACGAGGGACATGGCGAAGATTGCGAACGAGGCCGAGCGCCGTGCGCGGGAGCGCGAGAAGCCGAGGATAGAACTCGTGACCTACTCCTACGGGTCCCACTACACCGACGCATCCGGCAAGGTCGAAACAACGGACTTCTGTGGGTTCTCGATCCGAAACGCCAGCAAGTTCGACATCGTCATCAGCAACTGGAGCCTCGAGGTCGGCATACCGCTAGACGAGCCTAAGAGCCTGATTCAAAACCCTGCATGATCAGCATGCTACGGTTTCATTGGGTGTTTCCGCCCGTCCGAGGCGCCGTAGCAGGATGCGGACCACGGCCAGCTGCAGCCATGCCAGCGAGCTTTCCAGCCGGCGTTCGTA
>JAJDYI010000085.1 GCA_022825235.1 Alphaproteobacteria bacterium
TTCACGGGGACGCCGGAACTGGGGCTCGGGCTCTCCGAGGCCGGCCGCGACTGGCGGCTGGGATGGCGGCTCGGGCTCGCGGAGACGAGGCAAGCCGCGTTCAACCTCAGGCTCGAGGGCACGCGGTGGGAGCCCGCGAACGACAACGGACAGCCGCAGCACCGGGTCGGGCTCACCGCGAACATGCGCTGGTAGGGAGTGACCCGGGCAGGCACACGGCTGAGTGCTGAGCCGTGTGCCTGCCCGCGACGCCTAGAAGTTGAAGGGCGTGAGGGAACGGTCAACGCCCGCCGAGCAGCGTAAGTACGCCGGTGGGCTGCGCCCAATTCCCTTCATGCGTGTGGCCGCTGTCCGCGGGCGGCACGTTCAGCGTGAAGCGCCGAAAGCCCGGGTCAGTTGATCGCGCTCGAAGATGCCGCCGACTTCATAATGGTCGCGTCCGTAGAACCGGCCTTCAATCGTGCCGTCCGCGTCCCGCGCCTGAAACGAACCTTGCGACACCGGGACGTCTTCCCACCGGAGGTCGGCCCGGCTGCGGCCGTGGGCGTCCGCAAGTCCGGTGAATGCGACATCGACGTCCGGGCGGGCAAAATTGTCGATGTCCACGGTGTCCGCATCGATGACGCGGACCTGGGCGGCAACCGGAGGTTCGGTCCCGGTGGCCGGTGGCTGGGTCAAAGGCGGCGTGCCGTCGCCACCCCCGCCCCCGCCGCAGGCGGCCAGCACCAACGCGACAGTGGCGATGGGAAACCAGCCAGCCATCCGCATAGATCGATCTCCTCGGGATTCGGTCAGCCTCTAGCCACTGAGGGTACTACACTCGAATATGTGCAGATGACCTTTGAATGCGTAAAACACGTCCCGGTATTGACGGTGGCGGCACGCTTTAGACGCCCAAGCGGCTTGCCCACAGTGGTCAATCCGACGCCGTTCATGACGCCCCGTGAGGCGTAGGAGTGCCAGGCATTGTGAAGGTGCACGCCGTGCGGCCAGGCGTCCGCGCGGACACCGACCCAGAACGTGTAGAGACTTGTCACGGCCAGGTCCTCGGGGAACACCCGCGTCGCGCCTTCCCGACCGGGGAATAGCACCCGGTACAGCGCAACGGCGACGCGATCCGCGTGCCCCCGGCACGGCCTCCTTTGTCGTCGCCGCATCGACCCCGTCTTGCGATCTAGGAGCGTCGCCATATATTGGTTCCTCATAGGGAACGATTATATGCCGCTGACTGCCGACCTGACCATCCGCGAGACCGCGGCCCTTTCGGGAGTGCCGAAGGCGACGGTCGAGAAGGCCATCGAGGCCCGCGTCTTGCGCACTGTCCCTGCTCCACCCCGCCTTCGCGGCGGCGCAAGACGATACCTCCCGATTCGGGCAGTCGCTTATTTCCGCTCCCTCAAGGCGGCCGATCTCGCGGGCCTGCCAACGCGGCACAAGCGAGCAATCTGGAAGGGTCTCGTTCGGTCCGAGCCCATGCGACTGGCCACCATCGAGTTTGCGCCTGGCACAATGCTCGACCTGGAGCGCCTAGCCGCTCAGTGCCTGCGCCATGCGGAGCACTACAAGGACGCGCGCGATCGACACATCGCATCGGACCCGGACATCCTCGGTGGCACGCCAGTGATTACCGGTACCCGACTCACGGTCTACGCGGTCCTAGGACGATTGCAGGACGGTAATTCCGTCGACGATCTTGTGGAGGACTATCCGGAGATTCCGCGAGAGGCCTTCATGGCCGCCGAGTTGTACGCCAAGGCCCACCCGCTTCGAGGCCGCCCGTCCGGCAGACCCTGGCGTCAAGTGACCTGAGCCCGTCCTCGACCACGGCACGCGGCATGGAACCGGTTTCCTGGGCATGGTGCTCAGCGCGCGAGAGGAGCTCATCATTAATGTCTAGGGTCGTCCTCATGGGACCCATATCGGACCTACGGTTCGATATGGGCAAGGCCTCCCTTGCAATCCCTGACCCGGGAAACCCCCGAACTCCCATCAACTCCCGCAATCGCGCAACATCCACCCCGCACCAGGAGGCAACCGTGGCCAGCCAGATCGAACTTCTCAATCCGCCCGCCGCCGCACCGGCGCAGGGCCTCTATTCCCAGGCTGCATTCATGCCGGCCGGGCTCGGCACCTACCACGTCGCCGGTCAGGTGTCCGTCGGCACCGATGGGGCCATCGTCGGCATCGACGACTTCGGCGCCCAGGTCCGCCAGACCTACGACAACCTGGCCGCGGTCCTGAACGCGCTGGGCGAAAGCTGCGACAGCATCGTCTCCATGCGCACGTACCTGGTGGACGCGGACCTGCTGCCCACCTTCATGGAAGTCAGGGCGAAGATCTTCCCGAGCCTGTTCAGCGGACCCGACTATCCGCCCAACACCCTGTTGATCATCGACGGGCTGGTCCGGGCGGAGTTCCTGATCGAGGTGGAGGCCGTGGCCGCCCGACGGAACCCCTAAACCTCGCCGGGGAAGCGCGCCGGGGACCGCGGACGGCAGTTCCGCCGCCAAGGCCGGCGGGCCGCCGCAGTCTTTCGTTCAGTCGCCGGCAAGCGCGGGCCGCGCCGCTGGAGGCCGAGTCTCCGCGTCGGACGACAGGCCGGTCGGCACGCAGACGTGGTAGCCGCTGGGCAGGCGTTCGACGGTGATCGGCGCCCCGTAGACCCTGGACAGGACGTCTGGTGTCAGCACGTCGACGGGGCGGCCGGCAGCCTGGGTCACGCCATCTCCGAGCAGGTGGACGCGGGTTGCGTAGGTGAACGCGTGATCGGGATTGTGGGTCGAGAGCACGACGCCCAGGCCGGCGGCCGCCAGCTTCCGCACCTGATTCAGCACGAGAACCTGGTTGCCGAAGTCCAGGCTGGCGGTCGGTTCGTCCATCACGATCAGCTGGGCGTCCTGGGCCAGCGCCCGGGCGATCAGGACCAGTTGCCGCTGGCCCCCGGAAATCCGCGTGTAATCGCGTCCGGAAAGCTCATCGATCCCCATCTGCGCAAGTGCCGCGCCGGCGCGGTCGCGGTCCTCTGGCGTGGGCCTGGAGAATGTGCCGCGGTGGGCGGTGCGGCCCATCAGGACCATGTCACCCACCGCGTACGGGAACACGGTCGCGTGCGCCTGGGGGACGTAGGCCATCATGCGGGCGATGTGCCGGCGGTGCAGCGAGAGAATGTCGCGATCGTCGAGCATGACCCGGCCCGCCTGGCGCGGAATCAGCCCGAGCAGGGTCTTGAAGAGCGTGGTCTTGCCGCAACCGTTGGGTCCCAGCAGGCACAGGATCTCGCCGGCTCGCAGCGAGAGGTCCACCGCGCGGCCTACCGGAAACCCCGGATAGCCGAATCCCAGCCCTTCGGCCCGCAGCTCGCTCACCAGCTGCGCCGCCCGGTCGCGAGCAGCCAGAGAAACACCGGGGCCCCGACGAAGGCGGTCAGGATGCCCAGCGGCGTTTCGGTGTCCGCCATGGTACGGGCGATCGTGTCGACCGCCAGCAGGTAGCTCGCCCCCAGGATCATCGCTGCCGGCAGCAGGCGATCGAAGTTCGGCCCGACCACGAGGCGGGCAATGTGCGGCATCACCAGCCCCACCCAACCGACCACGCCCGCGACCGCCACCACGCTGGCCGTCATCAGCGTTGCGGCGGCGACCAGCAGGACCCGCAGCCGTCGTGGGTCGATCCCGAGCGCCGTGGCCTCCTCGTCCCCGAGCGTCATCAAGTTCATGCGCCAACGGAGCAGGACCAGCGGCACGAGGCCGGCCACCACGAAGGGCAGCGCGGACCACACGTCGTCGGGCTGCGTGCCGGCCAGCGACCCCAGCAGCCAGAACGTGATCGCGGGCAGCTGGTCGTACGGGTCCGCCAAGATCTTGACCAGGGATATGCAGGCACCTGCCAGCGCCCCGAGCACGACGCCCGCCAGTACCAGCACCAGTATGGGGTCGTGGCCGCGGACCGCCGTCGCGACGGCGTACACCAGCGCCACCGTTCCCAAGCCGCCGGCAAAAGCGAAGCCCTGGGTCACGACCACCGGCATCGACAGCAGGATGCCCAGCGCCGCGCCCAGGCCGGCTCCGGTCGAGACGCCGAGGATGTCCGGGGACACCAGCGGGTTGCGGAACAGGCCCTGATAGACCGTCCCCGCGGCCGCCAGAGCCGCACCGACCAGCAGGGCTGCCAAAACACGCGGGATGCGCACCGAGAAGAGGACGGTCTCGACCTGGGCATCCGTCAGCGCGGCACTGCCGCCGGCGTAGTTCAGCAGCGCGGCGAAAATCTGGTCGACGGGAACGGGATACGGCCCGACCGTGATCGCGAACAGGGCAAGCAGCAGCAGACCGGCGGCCAGGACGCCGATGATGGGACCAGCGGCGGTGCGCGCACGCTGTCGTTCCGGACTACCGGGCGGGTTCAATCGGTCAATTGGCTCAGCAGCTCATCCGTCAGGTCGACATGATAGAACAGTCGGTAGAACGCCCGGACTTCCCGCCGCCAGTCCAATTGCATTCGATCGGGATAGAAGAGACTGCCCAGCCAGCGAAGCCCCATGACACGGTTGACCGACGGCGGCCGATCAATCCAGCCGAACGGCGACGTCGGCGCCAGGAACACGCGTCCCCGCTGCACGGCATCGATCGGCGCCCAGAGCGGGCTTCCCCACACCTGCGCGTAGAACTCCCGGTCCCACGTGATAATCGTGTCCGGATCGGCAAGGATCACCTGCTCGGCCGACATCTGCGTGAGGCCGCGCCGGCTCCGCTCGTCGGGGTCGGCACCGGCCATGTTGCGCCCGCCGGCCCGCTCGATGATCTCGGTATTGATGGAGCCCTGCAGGCCCGTCTCGAGCCCGGAGGCCGTCCGGGCCAGGTAGACGCGCGGCCGCCGTTCCTCGGGAATGCCTGCCAGTGCGACCGCGAGGTCGGCGAGCAGCGTGTCCACGTAGACCGCAAGTTCTTCGGCACGCGCGGAGACTCCGAGCACGTCGCCCATCAGCCGCAATGCGGCCGCGGTGTGCTCGAACCGCCCGTCGATCAACAGGTACGGGATACCGGTCTGGGCCTGCAGGCGGTCGGCCAGCGAGACGTGGGCACCGCGAACCGCCCCGAAATCGAAGATCAGGTCGGGCCTGGCGCGAAGGACGATTTCGAGGTTCGCCGTGTTGCCGCGCCCCGTGAGCCGGCCGGTTTCGGGCAGCCCCCGGTACGCTTCCGGCAGATACCGCTCGTCCTCCCGGGACAGAGCCCGGGGCCAGCCGATCAGGCGGTCCGGGGCAAGCACGTACAGGAGGACGGCCGCCGGCGGGCCGGCCGCGTAGACCCGCTGCACCGTTTCCGGAATCGTGACCGTCCGACCTGCGGAATCGGTGACCGACCGCGCGTCGGCCGCGCCGGCCACTGCCATCATCGTCAAGAGGATCACAGCGCTGCGCATGGCCGGCTCCTGCCCACGGTGCCGCTAGCGTAGCTACGGACGGGCACCATTGTGCGAGCGGAACGGGCATGGCCGGCGACCAGGCCCGCCGCTCGCCACGCCGCGACTTGTTGCTCAGGGTTGCGGGGCGTGCGTATGTTTGCGCCCGCCGCTCGGGGAAGACGGAAAATGATCCAGCAGGTGCTCACGTTTTGGTTCGAACGTCACGGCCCCGACCAGTGGTGGGCCAAGGACCCTGTCTTCGACGACGCGATCCGCGTGCACTTCGGCGCTCTCCACGCGCGCGCTGTCCGCGCCGAGCTCCACGACTGGCGGGCCACGCCCGAGGGGCGCCTCGCCGAGATCATCGTGCTCGACCAACTCTCCCGGAACCTCTACCGCGACGATGCGCGCGCCTTCGCCAACGACGGAATGGCGCTGGTGCTGGCGCAGGAAGCGGTGCGGGCCGGCGCCGACCGGGAGATCCCGGCGGAGCGGCGGGGCTTCCTGTACATGCCGTACCAGCACAGTGAATCGGCGCTCGTGCACGAGTTCGCCGTGCCGCTCTTCGAATCGCTGGGTGACGCCGAGAGCCTGGACTACGAACTGCAGCACAAGGCGATCATTGACCGCTTCGGGCGCTATCCGCACCGCAACGCGGTGCTGTCGCGGCCCTCCACGACCGAGGAGATCGCCTTCCTCAAGACCGAGGGCTCCTCGTTCTGAAGGTCGTCTCCGGCGGTGTGCCTACCGTCGGTCCCGGGTCCGTCGTGGCCGGCCACCGGCCGCGGCTGGACCGTCGCGGAAATGCCGGATTCCCGCCGCAGTCAGTCGGATCGTCCTGTTTCGGGCCGCCTGCTAAACCGAAGTTCCCGGCCGTGTAAGCATCAGATTTGCCGGTAAGGTGCGGTTCCGCATGGTCAAAGGGTGCGCGCAGTGAGTCCATATGTTCCCATGTAATACGCGGATATAGGCTTGACATGACTGCGGTGTTCCGGCAGGA
>JAJDYI010000022.1 GCA_022825235.1 Alphaproteobacteria bacterium
TTCACGGGGACGCCGGAACTGGGGCTCGGGCTCTCCGAGGCCGGCCGCGACTGGCGGCTGGGATGGCGGCTCGGGCTCGCGGAGACGAGGCAAGCCGCGTTCAACCTCAGGCTCGAGGGCACGCGGTGGGAGCCCGCGAACAACAACGGACAGCCGCAGCATCGGGTGGGGCTCACCGCGAACATGCGCTGGTAGGGGGCGTGGCCGGAGAGGCCATCTGACATGTCGGTCTCGGCGCGGTCAGCGTCGACGGCGGGGTCGTCGTCGCCATGTCGACGGAACGTTCCGGGACGTCGGGCGAGAACCGCTCCGTCGGCCTCAATTGTTCCGGACGGCCAGTGCGGCCGCTTCGCCGGCAAGGCGTGTGACTTCGTCGAACCTGGATGCCCGAACGAGTGCAGGATTTACGAGCCAACTCCCGCCGCACGCGAGGACATTGGACAGCGCAAGATAAATTCCGAGGTTGCTCGGACCGATGCCGCCGGTCGGCAGGAACCGCATCGAGGGATACGGGCCGGACAACGCTTTGAGGAACGACACGCCCCCGCTGGCCTCGGCAGGAAAGAACTTGACGGTCTCAAGGCCGAAGCCCATGGCCTGTTCGACTCCGGTTGGATTGTTGATGCCGGGGATGATCGGCAAATCCAGCTCGACGCAGGCTTCAACGACAGCGGGATTGAAGCCGGGCGTGACGACAAACTGGCTGCCAACTCGATAGGCCAGTTCCACCTGATCGACATTGAGAACTGTTCCGGCCCCCACCAGCATGTCGGGAATTTGCTCTCGCACGATCTGGATCGAATCCGCCGCCGCTTCCGATCGGAACGTGATTTCAGCAACGGGCAAACCACCCGCTAAAAGCGCATTGGCAAGCGGCAGTGCGACCTCGGAGCTATCCAGGTCGACGACCGGCAATACCCTTGCTGCGCCAAGCCGCGCCAAGACGCTCCATATATTCTCCGTCATGGTCTTCGATCCCAACTCGCTTTGAATTGCAACGGACGCGTCTGGACCTTCGTCTTCTGAGGTCGGACGAGCATTTCAGCTGCGCGCAATCAAGGCTCCCGACGCGCCAACCACCCGGGAGGCGATCTTGTGACCGGCCAAGAGGCATCGCCCTTCGTCTTCGCCGCGAAGGAATGCCGCCAGATAACCGCCGTTGAAACTGTCTCCGGCCGCGGTCGTATCAACGACATCCGGAGCTGGAGCGAATTCGGGATGAGCGCGGCGAGCGAGCCGTGGCGACACCGGGCCGAGCGCCCCCCGTTTGATGGCGCAGGCATGCCAGTCCGACGCGGCGAATCGTGCGATGACAGCCTCCTCGTCCGCATCGCCGAACAAGGCGATTTCGTCGTCAACCGAAGGCAGGGCAATGTCGGCCACCTGCCACATCTCGCGGACCGAGTGGCGCGCGATCCCGGCATTCTCCCAGAGCTGCGGCCGGTGGTTCGAATCGAAGGCGACATGGCACGCGCCGCGCTCCCGCAATTCGCGCAAATGCGTGATGAGGCGCCGGCGGGCCGAAGGTTGCAGGATGGCCAGCGTTATGGCCGAGAGATAGACAACACTTGCGGCCGGCAGGAAAGCGAGGGTCTCACCGGATGCGAACATTCGGCGGGCCGCGGAGTCACTTCGCCAATAGTGAAAGCTGCATTCGCCGGTGCTGTCGGTCGACACGGAATAAATACCGAGATGACGGTCCCGGTCCCGGTCGACCTGCGAAACATCGATCCCCTCATCTTTCGCCGCGCTCAAGAAGGCATGGGAGAGGGGATCACGGCCCACACGCGTGTAATAGCCAATACGTGCCGATGAGCCGAATTCCCTGGCGCAATAGACCGCTGTGTTGAACGTATCGCCTGCAAACCCAATACGGAAGTCGACCGTCGATTCTTGCCGGATCTCGGCCATGACTTCGCCGATGGCGAGCAGGTGCACTGTCACAAGTCCGCTGCGGCGGCGGACATGCTGGGTTTCCCGTGCCCGCCAACTACCTTGTCGCAGAAAGGAAGCAGCGGGACTTTTTCGTGATCGTGCCGCATCGCTTCTCCGGTGTCCTCGACCAAGGGATCGATCATATCCGTGACCTGCTGTCCTGGAATGGCTCCGTCGCCACGCCAGGCCGATTTCGGAAGGCGCCGGGCAATGATCCCATTGGATCGCGAGGCGTAAATCAGCTTCTCTTCACTGCCGGCTTCGAGGTTGCTGGCGCACCCGCCCTTCCAGCATCCTAGGCCCCAAGGTCGGGACATCGCTGCAGCAGGCGCTGCCTATTCGCACTTGCGCTGTAGACTGGCGGGCGTGCAGGAACGATGCGGGGCGAAGCGATGGAAGAGTTCGATGTCGTCATTGTCGGTGCAGGTCTCTCCGGAATCGGCAGCGCCTGCCACCTCATGCGGTGCTGCCCCACCAAGAGCTTCGTAATTCTGGAAGGTCGTCAAACCATCGGCGGAACCTGGGATCTCTTCCGCTATCCGGGAGTCCGTTCCGACAGCGACATGCACACGCTGGGGTACGCGTTCAAGCCCTGGACGGAAGCCAAGGCCATCGCCGACGGACCATCCATTCTCAGGTACGTCAACGAGACGGCCGACGAGAACGGCGTCCGTGACCACATCCGCTTCGGACACATGGTGAAAAACGCGCACTGGTCGAGCAATGATGCCACCTGGACAGTAGAAGCAGAGCACGAAGGCAAGGTGGTGCAGGTCTCGTGCAACATGCTCTTGTTGTGCGGCGGCTACTACAACTACGAGAATCCGTACCGGCCGGTCTGGGATGGCGAAGCAGACTTCGAGGGGACGGTCGTCCACCCGCAGTTCTGGCCCGAGGACCTGGATTACCGGGATCGAAACGTCGTGGTGATCGGCTCCGGGGCAACGGCCATGACGCTGGTGCCAGCGATGGCGATGGGCGGCGCCCGCCACGTCGTCATGGTGCAGCGCTCCCCCACCTACGTAGTGTCATGGCCCAGCCAGGACCGGATCGCCAACTTCCTGCGCCGCATTCTCCCGGTCCGGTGGGCGTACGCCATCACGCGCTGGAAGAACGTCAGGCGCCTTCGCAAGTTCTATCAGCTCACACGCACGAAACCCGAACGGGTGCGGGCCGTGCTTCTCAAGATGGTGCGCCAGGCGCTGGGGCCGGACTTCGACATCGACACGCACTTCACGCCCCAGTACAACCCGTGGGACCAACGCCTCTGCCTCATTCCGGATGATGATCTTTTTAACGCCATCAACCATGGCACAGCCAGCGTCAGGACCGAAGAGATCGACCGGTTTACGAAGGACGGCCTGAAGCTGATCAGCGGCGATGTGGTTGGGGCAGACATCATCGTGGTCGCCACCGGCCTGCGTCTGCAGATGCTCAACGGCGTGTCGCTGAGCGTGGACGGCAGGCCTGTCAACCCGCCTGATCACTGGTCGTACCAGGGCCTGATGCTGTCGGACGTGCCAAACCTGATCCTCACCTTCGGCTACATCAATGCGAGTTGGACCCTGCGCGCGGACCTTACTGCCGAATATGCCTGCCGGGTGATCAACGAACTGGAAAGAACCGGCAACCGCCAGGCCACACCTCGCCTGTCGGAAGCGGACCGGACGGCGATGCCTGCGAAGCCGTGGATTGACGACTTTTCGTCCGGATACATCCAGCGGGAGATGCACCGCTTTCCCAAGCAGGGAGACCGGATTCCCTGGCGCAACACGCAGGATTACAAGACGGACAGGAAGATCGTAAAGCGTGCGCCGATCGATGACGGCGTGCTCGAACTCTCCCACCCGCACGGCGCGCGAGGCGCCCGCGCTCGGACACCTGCCGAGGTCGTCCACGCTGCCTGACGCCACGCCGGACGTCCCATTCTCCGCGAGCGCATGCATGCCTGGTCGCCCGCCCGCCGGGGGACGGCTGCAGCGCTATCTTCCCGACGACTCCTACCTTCGAATGTGTGAACGATGCCTGACGCTATGAACAGTATCTTCGGCCGCGAGGCCTTTCTCGCACTGCTCGAGAGCGAGGGGGTGTCCCATCTGTTCGGGAATCCCGGGACCACCGAACTCCCAATCATGGCCGCGCTCCCCGACCGGCCCGCGATCACCTACGTCATGGCGCTGCAGGAATCGCTGGTGGTGGCCATGGCGGACGGCTATTCGCGGGCGTCGGGCGATCTGAGCGCCTGCAACGTCCATGTTGCGCCCGGGCTCGGCAACGCCATGGGGTCGCTATACAACGCGAAGTGGATGGGCTCACCAGTCATCGTCACTGCCGGCCAACAGGAGCAAGGGCACGGGCTCACCGAGCCGATGCTCTATGACCCCCTGGTACCGATCGCGCAGCCGCTCGTGAAGTGGGCGGTCGAGGTCAACCGGCTTCAGGACCTACCACGGATTGTGCACCGCGCGGCCAAAGTCGCAATGACCCCGCCGACAGGGCCGGTATTCATCTCGCTGCCGGGCGACATTCTCAATGAACAGGACGCGCTAGAGCTCGGCCGACCCACACGGGTGGATACTTCCGGCCGTCCAAGCGATGCGGGGCTCAACCGCCTGGCGGACCGACTACTCGCGGCGCGGCGCCCGGTCCTCGTGGCCGGACACGAGATCGCGACCGCCGATGCCCTCAAAGAAGCGGCCGCCCTGGCCGAACTGCTCGGCGCTCCGGTGTATCAACAGACGGTCTGCGACGGTGCCCACTTCCTCTCCGAGCATCCGGCATTCATGGGCGCGCTGACCCGCGATCAGCGACAGGTTCGCGAAACGCTCGCGCCCCACGACCTGATGTTCTGCGTCGGCTCCGACGTACTGCGCATGTCGGTGTTCAGCGAGACCGACCCGATGCCCGACGACATGGCCGTGGTCCAGCTGGGTCTTCGCGACTGGGAGATGGGCAAGAACTACCCCGCGGAACTCGCGCTGCGAGCCGACGTGAAGGAAGGTCTAGCCGCCCTAGCCGCCGTGATCGAGCGCAAGCGAGGCCCGGACGGCGCCCGGAAGGCGGCAGCGGCGCTTGCGGCGCTCGGTCCGTCCAACTGGTCCGCGAACCGCGAGGCCCTTCGCACAAGCGCGCTGAATGGTGCAGGTGCAACGCCGATGCCGCCGTCGCTGGCAATGCTTCGGATCGTGGATGCCCTGCCCGACGACGCGGTCATCGTCGACGAAGGGATCCTCAGCACCCGCACGCTCCCCTCGCTCTATCCGTTCCGGGACTCCAAGGCGCTCTTCGGTCTCGGCAGCGGCGGCATCGGATTCGCGATGGGCGGGGCGGTCGGCGTGCAGCTCGCACTTCCAGATCGTCCCGTCGTCGCCATCGTCGGCGACGGCAGCGCCATGTACAGCATCCAGGCCCTCTGGACCGCCGCCAACGCCAAGCTCCCGATCACGTACGTCATTGCCAACAACGGCGGCTACCGGATCATCAAGGAGCGGCTGAAGTCGTTTCACGGCGTTGAGCACTACACCGGCATGGAGTTCAAGGACCCGCCGATAGACTTCATCGGACTGGCCCGCTCGATGGGGGTGGGAGCTCAGCAGATCACGGACCCTGACGAAATCGCGCCCGCCATCGCCGATTCGACCCGACGCAACGGGCCGACGTTGCTTGATGTGGTCGTCGACGACGGGTTCGGAAATGAGGGACGTTAGGACCGACGCGGGTTGTTCAGCCGCCCACACTCCGGAACCCGTCACGAACTTCCCTGCTGGAGATGGGCCGCAAGAGCGGCGCGGACGCCCGCAAGTCGCTGCTGTTGGCCATCAGCATGCCGGTCGGAACCATCGCCACGTTGACCATGAGTAGAATTATCAACGGATCGTCCGACACGAAGAACACCCGGCATTGGGCCGGAAAATCCGGAGGGAGTGGTCAGTTTGTTGCCAGCGCGTGCCTGCGCTGAACGAATTTCTCCGCTGAGTTTGGTCCTCAGTGCTCCCGAACCCCATTGGATGGGTGCGCGGGCCCGGGCGACATGGTTTGTCTTGGACGTCCGGGCCCACGCAGAGAAAAGAGGCGGAAGCCGGTGGTGCGCCCGCTCGCCGCCGCCAAGTGTTTCCATGCAATGGAAAGCGCAGCGAAACTAATTCATAGAAGAGGCATGAGCAAGTATTCTAATGGTAAGATTAGCGCAGTCTTACGCAGCTCCTGCTGCCGCGTTTGGCCACCGCACTCCGGCCGGTCCTCTCGTAATCCCTTGGAGGACCAGCGGCAGCAGGAGCACCAGGGAAACGGGCACGATTGTCCTTGATCCCCCTTTCCTCTGATCTTCGGGTGCGTGTGTTGGCCGGGTGGCTGGAGACATCAGCCGGTAGCGCCGGCGGGCAACCACGCAGGACAACCCCGATCCCAAGGCACTGGGCGGTGACCGTCAATCGGACCGGATCGAACAACACCGAGAGCAGATCCTCGGGGAGGCAGCTCACGAGCCCGACCTGACGATCACGGGGCTGCGTCGGGCGTTGGCCAAGCGGGGCCTCGACGTTGGATTCGGTACGTTGCACCGGATCCTCGTCCGGCACCGGATGACGCGCAAAATGAAGATCGTTCATGCGAGCGAGCAAGACCGCCAGGACGTGCCCCAGCGCCATCAGGCGCAGGCCGGCGTCCAGCCCCAACTGGAGCTGGCTTGCCTCGTGTTTCGGCCCACAATCGCGCCGGCAAC
The DNA here is from genome assembly GCA_022825235.1 of Alphaproteobacteria bacterium. GTDB lineage: Bacteria > Pseudomonadota > Alphaproteobacteria > TMED109 > TMED109 > VXPW01. Next base: position 6,656 of record JAJDYI010000022.1, read on the forward strand.
TGTCCGGTGCCCGACTGCGTCAATGGTCCTCTCCCCTGTCTGTCTGACCGGCAGCGAGAATATGTCCGCACGAATGCGCCGGCCTCGCTGCCCCCGGCAGAGTCGACTGCCACGAAATCGCAACCGGAATTTGCTTTAGTGTGGCCGCGCCCGTTCCGATCGAACCGTCGTGGATCACGCGCCGAGTGCAAGACGGCCGCCACGCCGGCGCGGCGCCCTGATCAATCCAGCAGGAGCGAAAGATGCAGATCGTGATCGTGGGTGCGGGCTACGTGGGGCTCGTCTCCAGTGCCTGCTTCGCTGAGTTCGGGATCAACGTGACGTGCGTCGACTCCGACAGCGAACGAGTTCGCGAGTTGCAGGAAGGCCGCATCCCCATCTTCGAGCCCGGTCTCGAGGATCTGGTCAGGCGCAATACCGCGGCTGGCCGGCTGGCCTTTCGCGACCGCCTGGGCGGCGCGGTCGGCAAGGCCGATGCGGTGTTCATCGCGGTGGGCACACCGTCGCGGCGTGGCGGCCATGCGGCCGATCTCAGCTTCGTGCAGCAGGCGACGCGCGACATTGCCGCAGAGCTGTCTCCCGCGGCGTCGCGAACCGTGATCGTGACCAAGTCGACGGTGCCGGTAGGAACAGCCAGTTCGATCGAGCAGATTGTCGTGGCCGCTCGCCCGCAACTGGTACCGGGACGCGACTTCGACGTCGCTTCAAACCCGGAGTTCCTGCGGGAGGGATCGGCGATCGAGGACTTCATGCAGCCGGACCGCGTGATTTGTGGAACCGAAAGCGTGCACGCGGAACGCGTGCTCCGGGAACTTTACGCCCCCCTCAATCTCCGCAACCTGCCGATGATGTTTACCGACCGCGCAACCGCGGAACTGATCAAGCTGGCCTCGAACTCTTTTCTCGCCATGAAGGTCTCGTTCATCAACGAGATGGCGGATCTGTGCGAACAGTGTGATGCAGACGTGGAGGATCTGGCCCAGGGGCTGGGACTGGATCCGCGGATCGGTCCCAGGTTCCTTCGCCCGGGCCCTGGCTTCGGGGGAAGCTGTTTCCCGAAGGACGCCAATGCCCTCGTCGCGATCGCCCGCGAACTTGATATCGAGGTCCGATTGGTCGAAACCACCATTCGCGTCAACGAGGCCCGAAAGGCGACCATGGCGAATCGCGTTCTCGAAGCGATGGACGGCAACATCGGCGGCAAACGAATCGCTGTCCTCGGGGTAACGTTCAAACCGAACACCGATGATCTCCGCGAGGCACCCAGTCTGGTCATTGTTCCGAAGCTGGTGGAAATGGGTGCATCGGTGACCGCATACGACCCGGCGGGCACCGCCGCTGCCCGAATGCTCCCCCAGTTCCGGCGTGTGCGCTGGGCAGATTCCGCGGAAGCGGCGCTCCGCGCCGCCGACGCAGTGGCGGTGCTTACGGAGTGGAACGAGTTCCGCGGGCTTTCCGCGCACCGGATCGCAGATCTTTTGCGCGAACCTGTCGTCATTGATCTCCGGAACGCACTGAACGCGCAGGAGATGCGAAACGCAGGGCTTCGCTATTACGGAGTCGGCCGCGGGCGGCTTCGTCTACCGCCACCGTAGGGCGCCCGGCCGTTCGCGCCGGTTCACTTCCCGGGCCAGCCGTGCGATTGTCACGCGCAACCGTTCGTGATGGACCGGTAACTCCCGCAATTCGGAGCGCAGAAGCCAATGGTCGAGAGAGTGCGAGTGGGACGAAGCCAGGTCGCCGCCGAACTGCACGCCTTCGTCGAACACGAGGTATTGCCGGGTCTCGGCCTCGCGAGCGACGCGTTCTGGCGAGACTTCGACGCCCTGTTGCACGACCTTGCACCGATGAACCGTGATCTCCTTGCCCGTCGCGAGGCTCTGCAGGCCGAGATCGACGCCTGGCACAAGGCCCGCCAGGGGCAGCCGGTCGATCCGGACGACTATCGGGCGTTCCTCACCGACATTGGCTACCTCGTGCCCGAAGGACCCGACTTCTCCATCGAGACCTCTCACGTTGACGATGAGATCGCGCAAATCGCCGGACCCCAGCTCGTCGTACCGGTCACGAATGCCCGCTACGCGCTCAATGCGGCCAATGCGCGCTGGGGCAGCCTCTACGATGCGCTCTACGGAACGGACGCGATTCCCGAGAACGGAGACGCGCCTCGAGGCAGCGGCTACAACCCAGCTCGCGGCGAAAAGGTCATCGCCTGGACGCGGGCCTTTCTGGACGAGGCGGTGCCGCTTGCTGCAGGCTCGCACCATGATGTCCTCGACTACCGCGTGGAGGGCGGAGCCCTTGCGGCGGGCTTGCCTGGCGGCGCGACCGGTCTCGCCGACCCAAGCCTCTTCGTCGGCTACCAGGGCGATCCGGCCGCGCCGGACGCGGTGCTGCTCCGCCACAACGGCCTGCATATCGAAATCGCGATTGACCGCACCCATCCGGTGGGCCGGACCGACCGGGCGGGCGTTTCGGACGTCGTGCTGGAGTCGGCCGTGACCACCATTGTGGATTGCGAAGATTCCGTCGCCGCTGTCGATGCTGAAGACAAAGTGTCGGCGTATCGCAACTGGCTCGGCCTCATCAAGGGCGATCTCACCGCGAGCTTCGAGAAGGCCGGTGGCACGGTGGAGCGCCGGCTGAACCCCGACCGCCGCTACATCGGCGCCGACGGCGGCGAGATCGTACTGCCGGGCCGGTCACTCATGCTCAACCGCAATGTCGGTCACCTGATGACCAACCCGGCGGTACTGGACAACGAGGGCGGGGAAGCGCCCGAAGGCATTCTCGACGCCGTATTCACCTGCCTGATCGCGCTCCATGACCTCACGGGCAACCGGGCCCACGGCAACAGCCGGGCAGGCTCCATTTACATCGTCAAGCCCAAGATGCACGGGCCGGAGGAAGTCGCGTTCACCGATACGTTGTTCGCCCGTGTCGAGGACATGCTGGGCCTCGGGCAGTACCGCATCAAGATCGGGATCATGGACGAGGAACGACGCACGACCGTCAACCTCAAGGAGTGCATCCGCGCCGCGCGCCGCCGGGTCGCCTTCATCAATACCGGTTTCCTGGACCGCACGGGCGACGAGATCCACACGTCGATGGAAGCCGGTCCGATGATCCGCAAGGCCGACATGAAGGCGGCCCTGTGGCTCGACACCTACGAAAACTGGAACGTCGATGTCGGCATCGCCTGCGGCCTGCGTGGCCGGGCCCAGATCGGCAAGGGCATGTGGGCCATGCCCGACCTCATGAGCAACATGCTGGAACAGAAGATCGGGCACCCGATGGCAGGCGCCGATACGGCCTGGGTGCCGTCCCCGACCGCCGCCACCCTGCACGCGACCCACTACCACCGCGTCAGTGTCGAGGAACGTCAGGAAGCAGTTGCCGGTCGCGGGCGAGCCGAGCTCGGCAACATCCTTTCGATTCCGGTGGCGCTCCGGCCCAACTGGTCGCCCGACGACATCCGCGCCGAACTGGAGAACAATGCGCAGGGCATCCTTGGCTACGTCGTGCGCTGGGTCGACCAGGGTGTCGGCTGCTCGAAAGTCCCGGACATCAACGATGTCGGCCTCATGGAGGATCGGGCCACGTGCCGAATCTCCAGTCAGCACATGGCCAACTGGCTGCACCACGGGATCTGCACCCAAGACGAAGTGGAAGCGATCATGCGCAAGATGGCCCGGATGGTGGACCGGCAGAATGCCGACGATGCAGCGTACACGCCGATGGCGCCTGCCTTCGACGGCCCCGCCTTCAAGGCTGCCTGCGAGCTTGTCTTTCAGGGGCGTGAGCAGCCCTCCGGCTATACCGAGCCCGTGCTCCATCGTCGCCGCGCCGAGCGGAAGGCAGCAGACCAGGCCTGACGGCGGCAGCGGCCGGGGCGCCGCCGCAGACCAGGGAACGTCCCTGAAGCTTCTCCCGACTCAAGTCCTGTACCGCTAACGGGGTTTCGGAGCCGAGGAGGCAGGCATCTGCCAACGGCTCACGCTGGCGCAAAGGTGAACGGTGTGCTTCGCCGCACGTTCTCATCGATTTTCAGTCGGTAGTTGAGCGGCGGGTGGGCCCGTTGCCGGCAGTCGAGGCGCTCGCAGACACGACATGCCACACCAATCGGCGTCGCCGCTCGTTCGTTTCCGAGATCGAGCCCGTCCGCGTAGACGAGCTGTCCGGCATCCCGGATGTCGCAACCGAGGCCGACGGCATACTGTGGCGGCTGTTCCCAGGTTCGCGACTCGATCAGGTCGACGGTTCGGGCGATCGTGAAGAAGCGCGAGCCATCGGGCATGGCGGCCACTTGGGTTCGAATCTGTGCCGGCATGCGAAATGCATCGTGCACGATCCAGCGCGGGCAGGTCCCGCCGAACCGGGCGAAGTGGAAACCGCCCCCGCTGAGACGTTTCGAGACATTGCCGGCGTTGTCGACCCGGATGAAGAAGAACGGCACTCCTCGGGCACCGGGGCGGCCGAGCGTGGTCAGGCGGTGGCAGACCTGCTCGAAGCTGGCGCCAAAACGGCGCTGCAGGATCTCGATGTCGTAGCGCAAGGCCTTGGCGGCGTCGAGGAAGCGCCCGTAGGGCATCATGACGCAGGCCGCGAGGTAGTTGGCGAGCGACAGCCGGCAGAGGCGTTCGACCTCCGGGCTCGAGAGATCGGCCCGTTCCACGTGACGGTCGAGCAGGTCACGGCGCGTATAGAGGGCGACTTGAACCGCGAGCTGAAAACTGCGCGTCGCCGGTGCGAGCAATTCGGAAAGCAGCACGCGGCAACGGTGGAAATCGAAGCGGCGCGTGGTCTCGGGCATCACGTCGGCGGGCAGCACGCGCACCGCAATTCCGTGCACATCCTGGAGGTACCTCCCGAGGCCGCCGAACACATCCGTCTGATCCAGTTCGGCTTCGGTCCAAAGGGCTTCCGCGCTCGCCTCGATCTCCGGGAAGTGGTTGGATTCGGACTGGAGGTAGTCACGAACTTCCTCCACGGGAAACACCGGTCCGCCGGTCCCGACTGGCGTGTCCCGGTTTGCGACCTGCTCGGCCAGGATCTGGGAATCCTCGCGCAGTTCCCGATACGACTTGTACAGTCGAAGCACGGCCTCGGCGGCGGTGGGGCCGGCTTCCGCGACGGCCCGGACGTCAGCCTCGCGTACCGGGCGCTCTCCGAACAACGGGTCGCCGAATACCTCCCGGAGGGCCGCATAAAGCCGCGCATCATCGTCCTCGGCAAATTCCTTGAGATCGATATCGAATGCCTGGCCGAGACGAAACAGGAGTTGAACCGTCACCGGGCGCTGATTGTGTTCGATGAGATTCAGGTAGCTCGGTGAGATCTCGAGCTGCTCCGCCATCTCGCTCTGCTTGAGGGAGAGGTCCTCGCGAAACCGCCGGATCTTGTGCCCTAGCAGCACTTTTCGCTCTACGGATCGGTCATTCACCGGCATGGTCCGTGACTCCAACTATTTTCATGATTTACTAATTGACAAACAAGAAATTTGCAAAATTCACACGATGACCCTTTTACAATCTGAAAGCTATGGACGATCCACTTTTTTGTCAATTAAGTTGACCGCAGATGACAGTTCCAGTTGCAGCTGGAAAGGGAGATTTGATCAATGCAGGGAGCAATGGAACGACACACCCGGGCGCCGTCCGGGCGCTTTGCGGGCATTCGCCGGAACTACGCGGTCGTCGACGTGGAGCGGCTCACGGGAAGCGTTCGGGTCGAGCACACCCTCGCCCGGCAGGGCGCGGAGCGCCTCTGGCAGCTGCTGCAACAGGACGAGCCCGTGCGGTCGCTTGGCGCCGTCACCGGCAACCAGGCCATGCAGATGGTGCGGGCCGGTCTCCGGTCGATCTACCTGTCGGGCTGGCAGGTTGCCGCAGACAACAACAATGCGGGTTCGATGTACCCGGATCAGAGCCTCTACCCGAGCGACAGCGGGCCCGAGCTCGTCCGGTGCATCAACAATACCCTGCGTCGGGCCGACCAGATCCAGTCGCTGGACGGCGAAGGCGGTATCGACTGGCTCGTTCCCATCGTGGCCGACGCCGAGGCGGGCTTCGGAGGGGTGCTGAACGTGTTCGAAATCACCCGAGCCTACATCGAGGCCGGCGCCGCGGGCATCCACATCGAAGATCAACTCGCTTCCGAGAAGAAGTGCGGCCATCTCGGAGGCAAGGTCCTCGTTCCCACCCGGCAGCACATCCGCAATCTCCTGGCGGCTCGCCTCGCCGCTGACGTCATGGGGGTGCCCACGGTCATCCTCGCGCGAACCGACGCGGAGAGCGCCAAGCTGATCACGAGCGACGTTGACGAGCGCGACCACGCGTTCCTTTCCGGCGAACGCACCGCGGAGGGCTTCTACCGGCTGAGGGAAGGCACGGGATTCGAGCGCTGCGTCGCCCGCGGCCTGGCCTACGCCGAGTACGCCGACCTCCTATGGATGGAGACGTCGACGCCCGACCTGGACGTGGCCCGGCGATTCGCAGAGGCCATCCATGCGCACCATCCGGGCAAGATGCTGGCCTACAACTGTTCCCCCTCCTTCAATTGGTCGGCACACCTCGATGTGGCCACCATGGAACGGTTCCAGCGCGAGCTCGGCGCCATGGGCTACAAGTACCAGTTCGTGACCCTGGCCGGGTTCCACGCTCTCAACCACGGCATGTTCGCACTGGCCGAGGCGTACCGGGAGCGCGGCATGGCCGGTTATGCCGAGCTGCAGGCGGCCGAGTTTGTGGCAGAGGCTCAGGGCTACACCGCAACACGCCACCAGCATGAAGTGGGCACCGGCTACTACGACAACGTGAGCAGGTTGGTCGGCGGCGGCCAGTCCTCGACCACCGCCCTAAGCGAGTCGACCGAGGCCGCGCAGTTTCACGCGCCGGCCAAGGCGGCCGCGTAGAGCGCATCAATCCAAGGGAGATCGTGCGATGAATACGAGATTCTGGGTCGTCGGCGGAAAGTACACGGATACCGCCTTCACCGAGCTCGTGAACGGGAGCGAGCGCGTAATGGGCCCCTACCTGGATCGCGATGCGGCCCTGGTTGCCTGGCGCCGGGTCGCGGACCAGACGCGGGGCGAATGCTGCGTCCGCTTCGCCGTGGTCGAGGAATCCGCTCGCCTGAGCATCTGAGCACCGACCGCGTGCGCTGACGGCGAGGTGAGCTCCGCCTCGGTGCACGCGGCAGCTTCGCCGCGTCCACTGGCATTATCGACTTCCAGAGCGCCCTCAAGGGTGAGCCCGGGCCGCAGGAGTAGTCCGGCCAGCGATATCCTGCCCAATTGGCCGGTCCCGGCACGGTTCATCCGAAGGCCTTTGGACCGAAGTCCTTGCGATGTTAACCCCGGTTTCGCGCGCATGAACATGCAAGCCGCGAAACCGCTGGGGTCTCTGCAGGTGTGCCGGCACGCCCCTCGGGCTGTCGGACCCTGTTTCGGAGGCTGGAACCGCCATCGGGACCTTCGCAGACTCGTCGCAGAAGGTCTCAGGGATTCGGAGCATGTCAGAACTGCACGAGCTCACTGCAACGGAGGCGGCAGCCCGAATGGCGGACGGCGAGTTCTCGTCGGTCCAACTGATTGAATCCTGTCTCGAGCGCATTCACGAGCGCGAGCCGGAGGTCGGAGCCTGGGCACATTTTGACGAGACTCTGGTGTTGAATGCCGCACGCACCGCCGACGCGACGAGTCCGAGGAGCCCGCTCCACGGCATTCCCTTTGGCGTCAAGGACATCATCGACACTTCGGAACTGCCAACCGAATGCGGCACGCCGATCCACGCCGGACGACGGCCTCTCGAGGACGCGAGCTGCGTCGCCAGGATGAAGGCCGCTGGCGCGGTGATGATGGGCAAGACCGTGTCGACGGAGTACGCGCTCTACCATCCGGGCAAGACGAGGAATCCGCTGAACCTCGAGCACACCCCCGGCGGCTCGTCAAGCGGTTCGGGAGCTGCGGTCGGCGACTTCATGGTGCCGATCGCCTTCGGCAGCCAAACGGCAGGCTCCCTGATCCGCCCGGCATCGTTCTGCGGCGTCTGCGCCTTCAAGCCGACGCATGGCGACACTGATCTTTCCGGTGTCCTGTCGCTGGAGCCGAGCTTCGACACACTCGGCTTTATGGGACGGAGTTTCGACGACCTGGCGACCTTCTCCGCGATCGTTCACGACTTGACGCCGCAGCCGCTGGCCGACGGGATTGGCTGTCGGCCGCGCATCGGGCTCTGCCGCACGCCGATGTGGTCGAGGGCCGAGCAGGCCAGCATCGCTGCGTTCGAGGACGCCGCCGATCAACTTGCGGTCTTCGGAGCGGAGATCGACGAGGTCGGGCTGCCGGCTGCGTTCGACGATTTGCTGGACACGCACGCGACAATCCTCAGGGCCGCACTGCCTCGCAGCTTGGGGGAGGACTACCGGAATCACAAAGACCTGATGAGTCAGGTGCTTCGTACCATGATCGAGGATGGTATTGCCGTACCCGAGGCCCACGAAGAGGCCCTGCGCAGCCACGCGAAGGAGTGTCGGGCTACTGTCAATGACATCTTCGGAAACTGGCACGCGTTTCTCTGCCCGAGTGTCATGGGCGAAGCGCCTGAAGGAATTGGGGCGACGGGAAGCCCCGTGTTCCAGGCGATGTGGACACTTCTCCACGTTCCGATCGCGGGAATCCCGGGGGCGGTAGGACCTACCGGGCTCCCGGTCGGGATCCAACTCGTTGGGCGGCGGGGACACGACCAGACCATCCTGCGCCTCGCCAAGTGGTTCCACACCCGTCGGGCCCAAGACTGTTGAAACCGCACTGGGTGGCCGCGAGGCCGTTGACGCGGCACTGCCCGAACAGGCTCGAGCTCCGGCATCGCGCTGCAATTGCGAGACTCTTGGGACACAGGGGCGAGCAACCAGCGAGATCAACTGCTCCGCGGCGTCTCGAACTAAACTGGTGCGACTTCGTCATCTCGGGAAGGGGTCAGCGTCAGCGATGCTGGCCAGTCCGCCCGGGTTCGTCCGGTACCCGTTTGCCCGAAGCACGCAAGGGCGACGCCAAGCTTGCAATGATGACCTCGGCCTGACCCGGAAGAAGCTCGACAGATCCAGCTACGGCCCTCGTGGCGAGCGAAATCTCGCGAGGGAAGTCGCCGGTTGGCGCCCGATCCTGTATCACCCGAACGCTCGAAGCGTGTACGCCTATCGCCAAGAGACGACTGATGCGTCTCCGGACGACCTCCCCGTTGACGCCTTTGCACGCTCGCTCAAGCAGAACCATGCGTCGATCGGCTCCACGAAGTACGCATCGCTGGAATACGTTTGCTCCTTGAGCGACAATCTGACCATCAAGCTGTCCTCGTAGCAGCCTGGGCGTCCCGGCACTATCCGCCGGATGTCGCGCGGGGCGTGAGGCTCCTCCTGACGGCTTGAGGCACGATCCAACTCATGAAGGAGGAAACCCAATGTCGAATAAGTACTCCGGAGGGTGCGATCACATTCACACGCATGCAGACGACGAACCGGTGGACAACCACACCTGTCACTGCTCCGTCTGCAAGCGCGTTACTGGTCAGCCGACTACCCACGTGGTGTTTTTCAAGCACGAAGATATGCACGTCGACAACGAAAACGGCTTGAACCGTCAGCCTTTCAACGATCAGAACCCAGAAGGTCCGTTGGAACTTTGCACCTGCGCCACCTGCGGAACACCGATCATGCTTGATGATAAGCAGCGGCGTATTCGCGTGATCGTACCGAACTTAATGGGCTACGATCCGGCGAGCCTGCCCCCGACCTACCACGCCTTTTACGATCCGGCCACTGGGGTCCCGAAGCCGGCTGACGGCCGTCCTGTTCACGAGGGCTTGCGCCCGGACTTTGTTTGGCCGGTTGCCGCATAGCGAACGCCAGTAACAATACCGTCGAGCACACAACAGGCGCCCCGCACCTGCCCAAAAGGTGTGGGGCGCTTTGTTCTTCAGATCGCTGGTAGAGGACAGCCGGGTCGTTCAGGCCGAGTGGAAACCGGCGTCACCTGCGTGATCCGCACCAGGCAATTCGGAAGCGATGAATGGTGTTTCGGTTTCGCGACCCCACCGCGAGCTTCGCAATTGTCGCTCTCAAGTCTGACTCCCTGCATGAGTCGTAGGTTCGCACCAAGTATCCGATATGTGTCCCAAAAAACGCCGTTGTTGTATCGATGTAGCGCCGCTGTTCATGGTTGCCGGGGCAGGATTTGAATCCGCGGCCCGCCGGCTATGTGGGAACGATTACGGAGATTCCGCGCCCTAGCCCGGAACTGTCGAGCAATCCAAGCTCAATGCGGATGGACCAGCGACTGATTGTTTCTTGGTGCTCTCTGGCCCGGCGCCGCCCTATGACCCCGCCGCCTGATCGGGCCCCCAAGAGGGATCCGAAGCATCGGTAGGTGTCGGCAGTTCCCGCTCGCGGTTTCCCGTAATGTCGATGGTGTAAATCCGAATCGTGTCGGTGGTGCCAGCGCGGGGTTCAGTGCGCGCGAACGCCAAGAGGCGCCCGTTGGGTGCCCAGCTCGGCCCCTCCACGAGGAATCCGTCAGCGATCAGCCGCTCGCCGGTCCCGTCCGGATGCATGAGGCCGATGTAGAAGCGCCCCTTCACCGATTTCGTGAAGGCAATGTAGTCCCCGCGAGGCGACCATACCGGCGTGGTGTAGCTGCCCTCTCCAAAACTGATCCGGCGGGCAACGCCGCCGTCCGCATTCATCACGAAGAGGTGCGGCCGTCCCGAGCGGTCGGAACTGAACACGATCCGGTCGCCTTCAGGGCTGTAGCTCGGGGACGTGTCGATGGCCCGGCCTCGGGTCAGCTGCCCGAGGTCGCCGGTCTCGAGGTCAAGGGTGAAGACGTTGGTCACCCCGTCGCGTGCCAGTGACATGGCGACTTCCGACCCCTCCGGGTGGAACCGGGGCGCGAACGTCATGCCCGAGAACTGCCCCAGCGCCTCGCTTCTGCCTGCGTCGAGGTTGTACCGGAAGACGCTCGGTTCTCGGCCCTGGTAGCTGAAGTAGAGCGCGCCTTTCCCGTCGGGTGAGAAGCGCGGCGTCAGGACCAGGTGCGACCCGTCGGTGAGATACCGTTGGTTGGCGCCATCCTGGTCCATGATCGCGAGCCGCTTCACGCGCTCCGTCGCCGGTCCCGACTCGGCCACATACAGGATGCGTGTATCGAAATACCCGGGCTCTCCGGTCACGCGCGAGTAGATGCGGTCGGCAAGCACGTGCGCCATCCGCCGCGCCAGTGACAGCGGACCGTTTAGGCGGACACCGACCATCTCCCGACCGCCGTAGACATCCCAGGCCCGGGCTGCCACCTCGATCGTCCCGTCGCCCCCGTCGCGAACCGTTCCGGCCACCAGCACCTGGGCATCGATGATCCGCCAGTCACGGAACCGCGGCTGTTCGGCGGCGTCCGCTGCGCGCTGCATGTAGGCATCCGGATCAATCTGGCGGAACAGCGCGGAACTCTGCAGATCATTCACGACGATATCGCCGATGTCGCCCGCGTCCGTGGCCAGTAGATTGCCTTCCACGTCGAGTGTCAGGGCAAACGGCACAGGTTCGATCCGTCCCTCGGTGATGTCGATCTCGAGGGGTCCTTCCTGAGCCGCCGCGAAATGACACGTGGCGAGCAGGACGAGAAAGGTCGCGGTTCCTTGAAGGAAGGCTGACATGCGTGACATCGGGAGTACCTGGCAGGCTAGCGCTGTGGACGGAAGTTTAGCCGCACGCGCCGCCAGAGTGCGTAATCCTCCGGCGGAAGCCCGGTGATCTTGCCGGTCCTGAGAATTGCCGCCTGGGCGCTATCAAGGAGGGGACGCAGCAGCGTGTTTCGATCGACCCGAGCCAGTTCCGACTCCGAAATCTGCAGGTCATGGATGGTGCCGTCCGGCTGCAGCTGGAACTCCAGGATCACCGCCATGTCATCGACCTCCTGGAGCGCCGGCGGCCGGCGCCAGTTGGCCTGTATCTGTCTCTGGATCAGTCCGTAGATACGTGCCCGCGTAAACCGCTCTTCGGGGGTCTCGGACGTAAGGGGGGTGGGCGGCCGTTCGAGCGCCGCAAGCTGTTCGATGGTGTCCTCCAGTTTTGTGGCCGGCTCCTCGGGTTCCGGCGGCGCGGGCGCCCGATCGGAGAGGTCCCGGAGCATGTCGTCGAAGCGCGAGGGCGGCGGCGGCGGCGCGGGAGCAGGTTCGGGAGCCGGCGCGGCCTGAGCCGTTTCCGTTGGCGGCGGCTCCGGAGGCTCAGCCGGTGCGGGGGTCGGGGAGACAACCGTTGGCGCGGGGGCCGGCGCGGCCGGTTCGGGCGGTGGTGGCGGGGATCGGGACGGCGCAGGCTCGGGTGGAGGTGCCGCCACCGGGGCCGGTTCGGGTGGCGGAGAATCCACCGGTGCGCTGGACACCTCGGGTGGCGGCGGACTCACGGCAGCTACCGGTTCCGGCGGTGGTGGTGGTGGCGGGGCGAGGTCCTCCGATTCCGGGTCCCGTTGTGGGGCCGGCGGCGGCGGCGGAACGTCGGGCGCCTCGCGCGCGGGCTCGAGTGCCTGTGCCACCTCCACATCGATGGACGGCGGCAGGACGATCGGGCGCGACAGGGTCGGCAGGCCCACCACTGCGAGGGTCACGAAGAGGGCGTGCAGCAGGACCGATAGAAAGACACTACGGCCCACAGCGTCAGGGCCCGTCGGGGTCGGGCGGCACCGTCACGAGGGCCACGCGATGTTGACCCGACGCCGAAATGAGTCCGATCACTTCCATGATCCGACCGTAGTCTACATCGCGGTCCCCTCGAACAAACACCCGCTGGTCGGGCCTGGCGCCCTGGATGGCGTCCAGCTTCGCGGCCAGGGTCTCCACTTCAACCGGCGTGTCGAGCAGCAGGACCTGCCCATCCGCCTGGACAGTCACGACGATGGGTTCGTCGTTGCCCGGGATGGGTTCGGCATCCGCCTCCGGCAGGTTGACGCTCACGCCCGTGGTCAACAGGGGCGCGGTGATCATGAACACAACCAGCAGCACGAGCATCACGTCGACCAGTGGCGTGACATTGATTTCCGACATCGGGGCCCGGGTGCCTCGACCGGCGCGCGCCTTGTGCTGAACCGGGTCGATCTTCACGACTCGTTCTCGTCGATATGGCGTGACAGCAACGCGCCCAGCTCGCTCGCGAACGTTTCCAGCCGGGCGGCATAGCGGTTGAGATCGCTTGAGATCTTATTGTAGGCCACCACCGCGGGAATGGCGGCCAGCAGCCCGAGCGCCGTCGCGAACAGCGCCTCGGCGATGCCCGGCGCCACCACGGCAAGTGACGTGTCCTGACTCACCGCAATCGACTGGAAACTGTTCATGATTCCCCAGACCGTCCCGAACAGGCCCACAAACGGCGCGGTCGACCCGACCGTCGCCAGAAAGCCCACGTTCCGCTCGAGGGCATCCATTTCCCGGGTGACGGTCACATGCATCACCTGCCCGATTCGCTCGCTGAGGCCCGCCGCGATCGTGCGCTGACGTTCCGTCTGCGCGATCGACCGCTGCCACTCATTCATGCCGGACACGAACACTGCGGCCAGCGGGTGATCGGGGCGGCTCTGGAGATGTCGGTGCAGTTCCTCCAATGAGCCACCCGACCAGAACGTTTGCTCGAACTGGTTGGCCTTCCGCTTGAGGTACCGCAGCCGGCCGATCTTCTGGATGATCACCGCCCAGCTCCAGATCGACGCTAGGACGAGTACCACCAGCACCGCCTTCACCACGAGGTCGGCCTGCAGGACAAGGCCCCAAATCGTCAGGTCGATGTCACCGGTTGTCGTGAGAATCTCGTCCATGTAACTGAAGATGTCCGGAATTATCGACGGGTCAAGTTGGCGAATGCCGCGGCCACGGGAGCGGGCCAGCGCCGAGGACGCCCATCCCTAGCCACGCAGGCCAGGGTCAGGGCGAACTCCACCAGCACTGTGTCCCGAGTCCGAATGGTTTGTGAAAGCCGAAGCCTGGCCCCGCTCGCGGAGCCCGTTCCGGTATGCACTTCTAACACATCGTCGAGGCGGGCCGGAGCGTGAAATTGCACATGCATCTCGCGAACGACAAAGAACACCTCGTGCTCGGCCAGCATGACCGTGTGCTCGATACCGAGGCAGCGCAACATCTCGGTCCGGGCCCTCTCCGCGTAGCGGAGGTAGTCCGCATGATAGACAATGCCACCGGTGTCCGTGTCTTCGAAGTAAACCCGTACCGGAAAGACATGCGTGCCATTCCGGAAACACCCGCTGGAGGGCGTTGCCTCATTCGTCATCGGCAGATCCGCCCTCTGACCCGTCGTCCGAAGTGAACAGTCCGGGAAGGGTTCCCCCTTGGGGCGGTTCCAAATCCAGCCGGCTCCACGCCGACGCGGTGGCGACGCGACCGGCGGGCGTCCGCTGCAGAAATCCCGTCTGCAGCAGAAACGGCTCCACCACATCCTGGAGAGTCTCGGCCTCCTCGGACAGCGCGGCCGCGAGAGTGTCAATCCCGACGGGGCCCCCACCGTAGTTGCGGATCAGACAGTCGAGATACCGGCGATCCATCGCGTCCAGGCCATCGGCATCAATGTGCAGTTGCTGCAACGCGGATTCCGCGTCGCGCTTCAGCACTGCGTTCACACCCCGGACGGTCGCGAAGTCCCGAACGCGGCGCAGGAGGCGTGTTGCCACCCGCGGTGTGCCGCGGGCACGCCTGGCGATCTCGCCCGCAGCGTCGGCAGCGAGGTCGAGGCCAAGCAGCGAGGCACCGCGCCCGATGATGCGCTGCAGTTCCTCGGACGAGTAAAACTCCACTTGGAACAGGATTCCGAACCTTTCGCGCATCGGGTTCGAAAGGCGGCCGGCTCGCGTTGTCGCACCCACCAGGGTGAAGGGCGGAAGCTCGATCCGCATCGTCCTGGCACCCGGACCGCGGCCGATCACGATATCGAGCCGAAAATCCTCCAGAGCGGGGTAGAGCGTTTCCTCGACGGTGACGGGCAACCGGTGGATCTCGTCTACGAACAGCACGTCCCGCGCATCGAGCCCGGTCAGGATGGCGGCGAGATCACCGGGGCGTGCCAGCGCCGGTCCCGAGGTGACCAGGATGCGGGTGCCCAGTTCCTGCGCGACAATGTGCGCCAGCGTGGTCTTGCCGAGCCCCGGCGGTCCGTGGAGCAGGACGTGGTCCAGCGCCTCTTTCCGTGCCCGCGCCGCCTGGATGAAGACGCGCAGATTCGGAAGATTGCGTTCCTGGCCGATGAATTCGTCGAAGCGCGTCGGCCGAAGTGCCCGGTCTGCCGGCTGCCGTGGCCCGGCGCCAACGACCCGCATGCCGTCGAGAGATGCCTCCGGGCTCACCGGGCGATCGCCCTGAGCGCGTGCCGGACGAGGTCTTCGGCGCTCCCGTCTGGATGCTCTGCCTGCACACCCGACAGGGCTTCAACAGCCTCGATGCGGCCGTACCCGAGCGCCACCAGGGCATCGATGGCATCGCGGTAGACGCCCCCGACGGAACCCGGCCCCTCATCCACGGAGGTCGGCACAGCGTCCACCCGGTGCCTGAGTTCGGTCACAATGCGCGAAGCAGCGCGCGCGCCAATGCCGTGAGCACGGGTGATGGCCTTCACGTCGCTCGCAGCCACGGCTTTCTCAAGTTCAGCAGGTCCCAGGGCATCGAGCGTTGCGAGCGCGGTCTTGGCGCCGATGCCCTGCACCGTCAGGAGTGCCCGGAACCAGCCTCGCTCGGCCTCGTCCCGGAAACCGATGAGTTCCACGGCATTGTCGCGCGCACTGGTGTGTACCAGCACTTCCACATCCGGCCGGGTATCGAGAAGCCAGCCCAAGGTGCGGCGAGTACATGTGACCTGATAGCCGACACCGCCGACATCGATCACGGCCCAGTCCTCGCCCGATGAGTCCAGCAGGCCACGGAGCTTGGCGATCATGACCGACCGCCGGCCCGAGCGGTGCGGGCGTGCATCTGTGCATGGTTGGCGTGGCAGATCGCCACCGCGAGCGCGTCCGATGCATCATGGGTCTCGGCCTTGGAGCGCGGGAGCTGCATCCGCACGAGCGTGGCGACCTGTTCCTTGCTGGCGTGACCGTGGCCGGTCACCGCCTGCTTGACCGTGGTTGCCGCGTACTCGTGCACCGGCAACCGGCAGCGTGCCACGGCGACGATGACCGCGCCCCGGGCCTGCCCGAGCGCCAATGTCGAGCGCGGGTTGCGATTGCCGAAGACCTGTTCGAGCGCCGCCTCGTCGGGTTCGTGCGAAGCAAGTACCGCGCCGAGCTCGGCGTCGATCGCGCCCAATCGTTCCGCCATGGTGTCCCGCGGACGCGTGCGAATGGCACCAGACGCCACGAAGGACAGGTCCCTTCCCTGCACGTCGATGATCCCCCAGCCGGTTTGCACCAGGCTCGGATCCAGGCCAATCAGACGCATCGGTGCCGGCACGCCACGTCAGCGCTCCGCGGTCCGCTCCAGGGTCAGGTGGATTCTCGCAGCTTCTCGAGGACGTCGTCCGGCACCTCCAGGTTGGCCGAGACCGACTGCACGTCGTCGTTGTCTTCCAGCACTTCGATCATGCGGAAAAGAGTCCGTGCCTGATCCTCGTTCACCGGCACCATCGTGTGCGGAACCCACTCCAGCCGGGCGCTGGTCGGTGTCCCGAACTGTTCGATCAGCGCATCCCTGACCGTGCCGAACGTGTCCGACTCGGTCCGTACCTCGTGCATGTCGGCACCCGAAATCACATCATCGGCACCAGCCTCGGCCGCCGCTTCAAGCATGGCATCGGCGTCGCCCGTCTCGGCCGGGTACCGGATCACCCCCTGACGGGAGAACGCAAAGCCCACGCTTCCGGTCTCTCCGAGCGTGCCTCCGTGCTTGCCGAACGCAGCACGCACCTCCGAGACCGTACGGTTTCGGTTGTCGGTCAGGGCCTCGACGATGACCGCCACCCCACCGGTGGCATGACCCTCGTACCGGACCTCCTGATAATCGCTGCCGGCCGCCGGTCCCTGCGCCTTCTGAATGGACCGCTCGATCCGGTCCTTCGGCATGTTCTCGGCTCGGGCGGCCAGGACCGCGGTGCGCAGTCGAGGGTTCTTGTCAGGGTCCGGTAGCCCCGAGCGGGCGGCGACAGTGATTTCACGGGAGAGCTTGGAAAAGATCTTGGATCGCTTGGCGTCCTGCGCGCCCTTGCGATACATGATGTTCTTGAATTGCGAATGGCCAGCCATGAGCGTTTCGGCAAGTTGCTGGAATGCTGAGTCTCGCTCGCCAATCTAACACAATGGACCACTGCCGAGTTGCGTTCCGGCGCCGGCCGCAGCCGGGCCAGGACTGCGACCGCATCAGGTTCGTTGCCCTCAGCGGCGGCTACCTGCCGGCCGTTCCGGCCTGCCGCCCGGTGCGCCCGACTGGTAGCCTGCGGTCGACACCGATCCGCTAGGCCGAGGCGGTGGCGGGCCTCGCGGCGGTCTCCGCTGCGGCCCGGGCCTTCAGCTGTGCAACCAGCGGCGGGCACCGGGTCTTGTCGTCGTGCAGGACCTGGCAGTCGAGGCAGTAGAAGCACTCGCTCATGTTGATCTTCCCCGACCGGTCGATGGCGCCGGTGGGACAGACGGGACCGCAAGCCTGGCACGGACTGCCGCATTCGGGTCGACGGCGAAGGAACGAGAACAAGCGGATCCGGCCCAGGATCGCGAGGCCGGCGCCCAGCGGGCACAGGAACCGGCAGAACGCCCGCTCCACGAACAGCGCCAGGATCAGGAGACCGCCGGCCCATAGCACCGCTGCAGTCGGGGCATCGAAGCGGAGGGTGATCGCAGTCTTGAACGGCTCGATGCCGGCTGCCCAGGCAGCCCACTCGAAATCCACGAACGTGAGCACGAGCAGGACCGCCAGGACCACGTATTTCACGCCGGTCAGGCGCTTGGTCCACAGGGGCGGGATGCGGGGCCGCCGGACCCGGAACGTCCGGGCAAGCCGGCCGAGGAGCTCCTGCATGGCCCCGTACGGGCACAGCCAGCCGCAGAAGAGCGAGCGCCCCCAGAACGGCAGGGACACGAGGGCGGCGACGCCCACGATGGTAATCAGGGGCTCGGCGAGGAAACCGGCGAACCCACCCCCGTAGAACGGGACCTGGACCACGTTCATCAGGTGGAGCACCGTGAGCTGCCCGCCGGCAACGATCCCGAGCCAGCCGACGATCCACACGAGGAGGCCAATCCGGATGATCCGGTACAGGGTGCGGTGGCGGACAATGAGGCGCTGGAACGCCAGCGTCAGGATGACCGCGAGCGCCGTCATCAACCCGAGCACCACGGTCACGGGCTGGTCGCGCCAGATCCCCTGCCAGTCCAGCCCACCGTCGATCGCGCCCAGAGCCGCCGTCTCCACGGGCGGCAACGGCAGCGGCTCGGCGCGCACGTACCGCGCGGGGATGGTGTAGGTGACCGGGAAGACTGCGGACGCCGGCACGGCGTCCTCGGGCGCACCCCGGGCGAGGTCCCCATCGACCACGTACTCGAGAGTCCACGGTCGGGTCGGATCCGGTCCAGTGCCGGGCGCGAAGTAGAACAGTCCCTGGTCGTCGAGGGTCGGGGCCTCGGCAATGTGGTGGAAGGGAAGCGACTTGAAGAGCGTGGGCGTCAGCGTGATGGTGCGGTCGTCCTGGCGAATGAGAAGCCTGTCGTAGACGTCCGGCGCCACCGCGGTCGCGCGCGTGTCCCGGAAGCCGATCGGACCCCGGAACCCGACCCAGACGACCACGTCTCCCACCGACCGGCCCGCGGACACGTACTGGTCGTACCAGCGGCGGTCGAGGATGTTGATGCCGACGCCGGCCGGCGTGACGAATGCCGCATAGACCTCGGCGACCGGCTCGTCGGCGCCCGCGTAGCGCACGGACCTGGGAAGTGCCGTGTTGGCGTCGCCGGCCAATGCGGCCTCCAGGTCCCCGACCGTCACTGTGCGCGCGGCGATCGAACCGTCCTCCAGCAGCGATGCCCACGGCTGCTCGTGCATGAGCTCGAGATCGAGCACCCGGCCGAGGTCGTCGGCCGAGAGGACCGACCCCCGGTCCCGCATGACCTTGCGCGCTCCGCGCATGATCGAATCCATGAACAGGAGTGACGAGGTCGTGATCCGCGAGATGGCATCGACCGGGACCAGGTCCGACGTGTCCCCCGCAGTCTCGCGCATCGCGATCGCCTCGCCCTCCAGGACCGAATCCGACAGTCCGAGGCGCATGCTGATTCCGCGCGCGGTATCGATGTCCGTGTACTGCGTCAGGTACTGGTGGAAATCCTCGTCGGTCCGGCCAAGGATGGCGATCGGCTCGACGTGGGCGAGCAGCCGCACGCCGGACAAGACCCCGTCCGTCCGCACGCCGACCAGGAGATGGAAGGGCCGCCGTGAGTAGCCCAGCCCGCGGACGGTATCGTACGTCTCGAAGGCGTAGCCTATGCGCTCACCCCCCTGGTAGACGTCAACGCTCGGAAAGTCGCCCTCGACGAACTCGTACGAATCCGCACCCGGAAAGACGTACTGGAGGGTCTCGACGTTCAGGTACGTCGCCAGAAATGAATCCGCGCCAGGCGCGATCGTGGCCTCTTCGGGCTCCTCCTCCTTCGCCTGCTGCAGGATGGTGGGCCCCTGCGCCAGCGCGGGCACCGCCGGCAGCAGTCCCAAGAGCAGCAGGCTCACGCCCGCAAGCACCTGTGTACGCCATGTACGCCAGCCGGCGTTGCCGGCAACAGTCGTGCTTGGCATCCCGGATCCCCCTCCTGCCGGATTTCCGAAGCCGAGACAAACCCCCTTCTTGTCAGAAGGTTCGGTCAGGTGACTACTGGATGCGCCTTCCAAGCCAGCTCAGCTCGATGCCCGAATATAGCGACAGTAAGCCGACCTGCGCTTCGCATCCGGTCAACCCCGACATGAGATCGCCCCCCCTGGCGCTGCGGACTGCCGCCGCACGCCCGGTCGCGCCCGACGCGCGATCGCCGGTAGCTCCCTACGACAGCCAGCGCTTGCGGCGGCGGTAGTGCTTGGCATCCCGGAACCCTCTCCTCCCGGATTCTCCGAGGCCGAGATAGAACTCCTTCACGTCGGAATTCTCGGTCAGCTGCTCAGACGCGCCTTCCATCACGACCCGGCCGTTTTCCAGGATGTAGCCGTAGTCGGCGTGCTTGAGCGCGGTGTGCGTGTTCTGTTCGGCCAGGAGGAAGCTCACCTGCTCCTCCCGGTTGAGCCGGTCGACGATACTGAAGATCTCGGCCAGCAATTGCGGCGCCAGGCCCATGGACGGCTCGTCGAGCAGGATCATCCGGGGGCGCGCCATGAGCGCCCGCCCGAGCGCGGTCATCTGCTGCTCGCCGCCCGAGATGTAACCCGCCTGCGTGCGCCGACGGTCCCGCAGCCGGGGGAAGTATGTGTAGGTCTTTTCGAGCTGCTCGCGCCGTTCCGCTCGGCTCTCCCGCCGGGTGTACGCCCCCAGCAGGAGGTTCTCCTCGACCGTCAGGTGCTCGAAGCAGTGCCGGCCTTCCATGACCTGCACGAGGCCCTTCCGGACAAGGTCCGACGGGGTGAGCGACTCGGTATCCGTTCCGTCGTACACGATGCTGCCCCGCGTGACCTCGCCCCGTTCACCCTTGAGAATGTGGGAAATCGCCTTCAGCGTCGTGGTCTTGCCCGCGCCGTTGGCGCCGAGCAGCGCCGTGATCCCGCCCTGGGGCACGCTTAGCGACACGCCCTTGAGGACGAGGATCACCCGGTTGTAGACGACCTCGATGTTGTTGGCCGACAGCAGTGGCCCGGATGCCTCACCCGCGCCCGTTGCCGCCGTGGGTTCCGTCATCAGGATTCGCAGGTCCGGGGCGTGATGCCCTTCTGGGCGGCGTACTGTGCCGCCGACTCCTCGATCATCCCGCGCACGAGGTCGCGGTCGGGCTCCAGCCATTCGGACGCCGTTTCGAAGGACTCGCCGGTCCAACGGACGAACAGGACCTTGCCGCCACCCTCGTGATCGGCACAGGTCACGTTGATGGGCGGCACCAGGTTGGTCGCGCCCGCCGCGGCGATGTCAGCGTCCGTGAGCTCCATGTTCTCGATCCCCCAACGCACCTCTTCCCCACTCAGCGCCCGGGCGCCAAACTCGCCCATGCCCGTGCGAATGGCCTCGACCGTGACGAAGGCATTGATGACCCCGCGGTTGTAGAACCCGGTGCCCACGGCATCGCGCGGGCCCGTACCGTCGCCAGCATCGTGGACGTGGGTCAGGATGTCCTGCATCAACGGGAAATCGGTCCCGTTGTTGTGGAAGGTCGAGCAGGTGTAGCCGACGGCGGCGTCGCCAGCCGGGACCGTATCCTGCTCGGCGCAGGACCACCATACGCCCACGATCTTGTCAGCCGGCACGCCTACGCGAGCCGCTTCCTTCAGGGCCGTCTGGTTCATGACTCCCCACCCGCGCAGAATCACGTAGTCCGGGCGGTAGCGCCGCACGTTCAACCAGACGGCCTTCTGGTCGATACCCGGATGCACGACCGGGAAGTGCTCGACCTCGAAGCCGTACCGCTCAGCCTGCTTCGCCAGCACCGGCGCGGTTTCCTTGCCGTAGGCGGAGTCGTGGTGCACGTTGGCGATCTTCAGGCCTTCCAGATTCTCGAGGCCGCCCTCCAGGCCGGCGATGTAGCGAATCTTGGCGGTATTTTGGCTCCAGTAGTTCACCATCAGCGGGAACACGTACGGAAACACGGTTCCGTCGCTCGCGTCAGTCCGGCCGTAGCCGAGGGTGATGAGCGGGATCTTGTCGGCCGGCAACCGGTCGATGACCGCGTACGTCAGCGGGGTCCCCAGCGGATTGAAAACCGATGCGCCGCGCTCGCCCCGGTTCTTCAGCCGTTCGTAGCACTCGACGAAGCGGTCCGGCTTATAGGCGGTCTCGCACTCTTCCCAGGTGATCCGCACGCCCTCGATGCCACCGTCACGGGCATTGACCATCTTCAGATAGTCCACGAACCCGTCCTGGAACGGGATTCCACCGACCGCGTACGGGCCCGTCCGATAGCTGGTGATGGGGATGAACTGCTCGGCACCAGCTCCTTCGTCGGACTGGTCCTGCGCCACCGCCGGCACCGGCCCCGCCAGGAACAGGGCGGCCAAGGCAACGATCAAGCACTTGCGCATGGCTTACTCCAGATTTGCTGCATCAGTAAGGGAATGGCCAGAGTCTGAGCTTTTCCTTGACGATCTGCCATAGGCGGGCCAGGCCGCGTGGCTCGACAACGAGGAAAACGATGATCAGGCCGCCGAAAATGACGAACTCGAGGTGGGCGATCGTTTCGGCCGAGAGCGCATCGCCGAAGACCCCGCTGGCGTTGGCGATGAAGATCGGCAGCAGCACGATGAACGCCGCGCCCAGGAACGAGCCAAGGATGCTGCCGAGCCCGCCGATGATCACCATGAAGAGGATCTCGAACGAACGCAGGACGTCGAACGCCTGTGGTTCGACGGTGCCAAGATAGACGTACGCCCAGAGGGCGCCCGCGACCCCGCAGTAGAACGAGCTCACCGCGAAGGCGGTGAGCTTCGTCTTCATCAGGTTGATGCCGATGGCCTCGGCCGCAATGTCCATGTCCCGCACCGCCATCCAGGCTCGGCCGAGTTCGCTCCGCACCATGTTCTTGGCCATGACGGCCATCACGACGACGATGCAGAGCGTGAGCAGGTAGCGCGATTCCGCGCTCTCGAAACTGAAGCCGAGGAGCGTCATGGGCGGAGCCGTGATCACGCCGGAAGTCGAGTAGTTGGTGAACCAGCCCACGTGCGTGAAGAGCCACTCGATGAAGAACTGCGCAGCCAGGGTCGCCACCGCCAGGTAAAACCCCTTGATCCGAAGGGATGGAAGGCCGAACAGGATTCCGACGCCGGCCGCAGCCAACCCGGCCACGACGAACGACACCAGGAACGGCACCTCGGGCACGCGGACCTCGAGGTTGTAGGCGGCGAAGGCGCCCACGGCCATGAACGCCGCCGTTCCCAGCGAGAGCTGCCCGGTGTACCCGGTCAGGATGTTCAAACCGATCGCAGCCAGCGAGAACACGAGTACCGGCGTCAGCACCGAGCGCAGCCAGTACTCGTTCGCAAGCAGCGGTATCGCGACAAACGCGACCAGCAGCAGAACGGCGAACGCGACCCGGTCCTGGCGGATCGGGAAGATGGCCCGGTCGGCGGCGTAGGTCGTCTTGTACTGACCGGTTTCGCGGTAGAACACGCTCAGATCCTCACACGCGCTCGATGATCTTTTCGCCGAAGAGGCCCTCGGGCCGGACCATCAGCACAAGCATCGCCAGCATGTACGGGAACCAGTTCTCAAGCCCTCCACCCACGAAGGGACCGAGATAGACCTCGGCCAGCTTCTCGCTGGCTCCCACGATCAACCCGCCCACGATCGCGCCGGGAATCGAAGTGAAACCTCCGATGATCATCACCGGGATCGCCTTGAGGGCGACCAGCGAGATCGAGAACTGCACGCCCAGTTTCGAACCCCACACCAGGCCGGCCACGAGGGCCACGAAGCCGGCCACGGACCAGACCGCGACCCACACGTGGTGCAGGGGGATGCCAATGGACAAGGCCGCCTGGTGATCATCGGCGACGCCGCGAAGCGCCCGCCCCATGGTGGTGGTCCGGAAGAAGACGCCAAGGGCGCCCACGAGGCCGGCCACGACGGCGGCGGCGACCAGGTCGAACTGGCTGACCAGAATGGGTCCGAGCCAGAGGCCCCGATCGGGGATTCCAAGATCGAGGACGTGCACTTCCGTCCCCCAGACGGTCTGGCCCAGCCCTTCCAGGAAGTAGGCGAGCCCGATCGTCGCCATGAACAGGATGACCTGCGGCTGGTTCACCATGTGCCGGAACACGAGGCGTTCCACGGCGAAGGCGAGCACCACCATTACGGCGAGGGTGATCACCGCGGCCAGGAGGGCCGGCGCGCCAAGCTCCAGCACGCCCACGAAGGTCAGCGCCGCGAACAGCACCATGGTGCCCTGGGCGAAATTGAAAATGCCCGACGCCTTGTAGATCAATACGAAGCCCAGGGCGACGAGCGAGTACATCGTGCCCGAGAGAAGGCCGCCGATCAGCACCTCGAGGAAAAAGTAGAGTTCGTCCATAGCGCGGCCGGTGTCAGTGCTCGTGCGCGGTCCCGAGGTACGCGTCGATCACCGCCTGGTCGCGGCGCACGTCGTCGGGGGCCGCATCGGCGATCTTGCGACCGTAGTCGAACACGGCCACCCGGTCAGAGATGTCCATCACGACCCCCATGTCGTGCTCGACGAGAATCAGTGTCGTCCCGTGAATCTCGTTCACGTCCAGGACGAACCTGCACATGTCCTCCTTCTCTTCGAGGTTCATGCCAGCCATCGGCTCGTCGAGCAGCAGGAGTTCCGGCTCCGCCGCCAGGGCGCGACCGAGCTCGACGCGCTTCTGCATCCCGTAGGGAAGCGCGCCGACGGGGGTCTGTCGGACCGAGGGAATCTCGAGGAAGTCGATGATCTCCTCGGCCCGGCGGCGGTGCTCGATTTCCTGGCGGCGTGCCCATGGCAACTGCAGGGCCTCGCCGAGAACGCCGCGGCGCATCAGGCTGTTGCGGCCGGTCATGATGTTGTCGAGGGCGGTCATGCCGGAGAACAGGGCGATGTTCTGAAAGGTCCGGGCAATGCCGAGGCGGGCGACCTCGTAGGGCCTCATGCGCGCCGGGCGCGCCTCGCCCTTGTGCCGGATGGTCCCGGACGACGGGGTGTAGATGCCGCTGATGATGTTGAAGAGCGAGCTCTTGCCCGCGCCGTTCGGTCCGATGATCGCGAGCCGTTCGCGCGGCTTGACCGCCACGCTCACATCCTGGAGCGCCTGCAGGCCGCCGAACGAGAGATGGATGTTCTCGAGCTCGGCGACCGGAGGGCCGCCGCCGATCTCGCGTTTCATGCGGCCGCCGCCATCGGTGCGGACGCATCCACGTCCCAGATCCGCACGTCGGCCTCGACGGTGCCGCGGCGCCCGTCCTCGAACGTGACCTCGGCCACCACGCGACACGAATCACGGCCCGCGTAAAGGGCCTCCACCAGTTCGCCGTAGTTCTGGCCGATCACGGCGCGCCGCACCTTCCGGGTCCGGGTCAGCTCGCCGTCGTCAGCGTCCAGCTCCTTGTGGAGAATGAGGAAGCGCCGGATCTGGGACCCACGCAGCGCGGGATCCTCGGCGAGGTCCGCGTTCACTTCGCGGATCCCGCCGCGCACCAGCTCGTAGACCTCTTCCTGCCGGGCCAGATCGGTATAGCCGGAATAAGCGATGCCCCGCCGCTCGGCCCAGTCGCCAACCGCCTCGAGATCGATGTTGATCATGCAGCAGACCATGTCGCGCTCGTGCCCGAAGGCCACCGCCTCGCGGATCCACGCGTGGAACTTCAGCTTGTTCTCGATGAACTTGGGCGCGAAGAGCGTGCCGTCCGTGAGGGCGCCGACATCCTTAGCCCGGTCGACGATGCGCAGGTGCCCGGCTTCGTCGAAGTACCCGGCGTCCCCGGTCCGCACGAAGCCGTCCTCCGTCATGGTCTTGGCCGTTGCCGCCTCGTCCCGGTAGTAGCCCTGGAACACGCCATCGCCCCGGAACTGGACCTCCTGGTCCTGGATCCTGACCTCGACGCCCGGGAATCTCGAGCCGACGGTGTCGGCCCGCGCTTCCGCGTCGGCCTGAATCGTCACGTAGACCGAGGCTTCGGTCTGGCCGTACAGCTGCTTGAGATTGATCCCGAGCGAGCGGAAGAAACGGAACACGTCTGGGCCGATGGCCTCGCCAGCGGTGTAGGCGACCCGGATGCGGCCGAGCCCGAGCACGTCGCGGAGGGGCGCGTAGATCAGCAGGTTCCCCACCGCATACAGCAGCCGCTGGAGCGGGTGCACGCGCTTTCCGTCAAGAATGTCGCAGCCGACGCGCCGGGCCACGTCGAGGAAGAAGGCGAACAGCCGGCGCTTGAGCAGGGCAGCGTTTTCCATGCGGACCATGAGCGAGGTCAGCATGTTCTCGAAGATGCGCGGTGGTGCGAAAAAGTAGGTCGGCCCGATTTCGCGGAGATCGGTCAACACCGTCTCCGGGGACTCGGGGCAGTTCACGCAGAACCCGGCGATGTGGCACTGCGCGATCGAGAACACGAAATCGCCCACCCACGCCATCGGCAGGTAGGCCAGCACCTCGTCACGCCGGGTCAGGTTGTCAAACTTGACCGCGCGGCGAGCCGGTTCGATCAGGTTGGCGTGCGTGAGCAACACACCCTTGGGGCGGCCAGTGGTACCTGACGTGTAGAGAATGGCGGCGATGTCCGTGGGACGCCCCCGGGCCACCTCGCGCTCGTAGTCCTCGGGGTCCCGCCCGTGCAGACCCCGCCCAGTCTCGACGACGGCCTCTACACCGACCAGCCCCTCGACCTCGTCGTACCGCTCGAGACCGCGGGGGTCGGTGTACACGATCGCCCGCAGCTCGGGGAGCCGGTCGCGGACCTCAATGAGCTTGTCGACCTGCTCCTGGTCCTCGACCACCGCGACCCGGACGCCTGCGTGCTCGCAGACGTAGGCGATTTCGTCGGCCACTGAATCCTGGTAGCACGGAACCGGAATCGCACCGATCGACTGGCCCGCCGTGAATGACCAGTAGAGGGACGGCCGGTTATCCCCGATGATCGCGAACCGGTCGCCACGTTCGAGCCCGAGCGAGCGGAGGCCGAGCGCCAGGAACCGCACTTCGTCGTCGACCTCGGACCATGTCCAGGTCTGCCAGATGCCGAATTCCTTTTCGCGGTAGGCGGGCAGACTCCCCATGTGCTCGGCGTTGGCCCGCAGCAGCCTCGGGAACGTGTTCGCAGCGGGTATTCCGGCCATAGTCGGTACGTCTTGCACAGGGGACGATGACTGCAGGGGCAGGAACCCTGCAGGAACACGATTGGCACTGGCCCGCAAAGCCCTGGCCCGGACCCGTGGTCGCGCGCCCGGGTGCCGTGGGGCCGGCACGGAAATGGCCCGGATGGCGACACCACAGCCAACATGGGTGTCTACCACACGGGCTCTCCGTTTTCCATGCGCTTTCCATCGACCGGGTGTCCGGCGGGCGCGGCAGCAACCGTGCAGCTTGCACTCGCCGGCGGTCTGCGCGAGCATCGCTCCCCCGAACCGGAGGGTCCTGCTTCCATGGCCCGTCTCCTCGCTTCCCTCCTGCTCCTAGGCGCGGTGACCGCGTCCAGCCCCGCAGCGGCGGCCGACACGTTCCTGCGCATGGTTTCCGGCCCGGCCGGCGGGAACTGGTACCCCCTGGGCGCCAAGCTCATGGAGATTGTCGGGACCAACCTGGATCGCGTGGTGACCTCGAATGCGCCGGGCGGCGGCGGGGCCAACGTGCAGGACGTCAATCGGGGCGACGCCGAAATCGGCTTCAGCTACGGTCACACCGTCTACCGCGCCTTCACCGGCATCGACCGCTCGGGCAAGGAGCACCCGAACCTCCGGTTTGTCGCGACGCTCTATCCCGCGGCCCTGCAGACGGCCGTGCCCGCCGATTCCGATATCGAGTCATACGCCGACCTCCGGAACCGCAACATCAGCCCCGGCAAGGCCCGCTGGTCAGGCTTCGAGGCCATGGAATTGCTCTTCTCCTACTACGGCTTCGGGGTGGAAGACGTCCGCGCGAACGGCGGGACGGTCCACCACGTCTCGTACAGCGATTCCGTGGCACTGATGCGCGACGGGCACATCGACGCCTTTTCCGGCCTCACCAGTGTTCCGCAGGCATCGTTCATCGATCTCAACTTCAGCGTGGGCATCCGGTTCCTGCCGGTCGAGGAAGACATCCGCACGCGCTTCCTCGCCGAAAATCCCGGATACGTCGAAAGCGTGATCCCGCAGGATGCCTACGAGGACCTGCCTGGCGACGTGCCGACGGTCGGCGCGACGACCGTCCTGATCGTCCACAAGGACGTGCCGGACGACGTGGTCTACGGGGTGACCCGGCTGCTGTGGGAGCGCCACGGCGATTTCGTTGCCGTCAGCCCGACCTGGAAAAAGTCTCGCCGGGAAGACGCCCTGCAGGCCGCCATCATCCCGCTCCACCCGGGGGCGGAACGCTACTACGCGGAACACGGCCTGCTCCCCTAGCAGGGCCGGCGGACCATGAGCGGACAGGCACGCTCCGGCCCGGACAACCGCTCGCTGCTCGAGCAGGCGCTGCGGCTCCCGGGGGCCGACATCACCCGGACCGTGGCCTGCACCGTCGCCGCGCTCAGCATTGCGCTCGCCCTGTTTCATCTCTTCTGCGCGCTGTTTGGAACTCCGGAATCGCGGGCATTCCGCTCGACCCATCTGGCGGTCATGCTGGTCCTCGCGTTCCTCCTGCGGCCGCTCGGGCGCGCCTCACTGCTCGATCCGGTCCTGGTGCCGGGCGACCCGGGAAACGCCCGCCGGATGGCAGGTTTCACCGCCGACATGGCGCTCGCCGCGCTCGGGATCTTCGTGCAGATCTACACTCTGTTCGACCTCGAGGCGTTCCTGATGCGCCAGGGCGACATCACCGATACCGACATCGCCGTCGGCACGCTGATGATCGTCCTGGTACTCGAGGCAACTCGCCGGATGGTAGGCCTCGCCATGGTGGCAGTGGCCGGCTTCTTCGTGGCACACGCCCTGTTCACCCCACACTTCCCCGGCTTCCTCTACGGACCGCCCACCTCGTTCCGCAAGTTCATCGACTTCGTCTTCATGCGTACCGAGGGGATCTTCGGGATTCCCATCTACGTCGCCTCCACGTACATCCTTCTCTTCATCCTCTTCGGCGCCATCCTGCTGCGCTCCGGAGCGGGCCGTTTCTTCATCGACCTTGCGGTATCGCTCACCGGCCACCGGATCGGCGGCCCTGCCAAGGCCTCCGTCGTCGCGAGCAGCTGCCTCGGAACTGTCTCCGGTTCGGCAGTCGCCAACGTCGTGACCACCGGCCCGTTCACGATCCCCCTGATGAAGCAGCTCGGCTACCGACCCCGGTTCGCCGGCGCGGTCGAAGCCTGCGCGTCGTCCGGCGGCCAGATCACGCCGCCGATCATGGGTGCCGCTGCCTTCCTGGTCGCCGAGTTCCTGCACATCAGCTACCTCTGGGTGATCGTCGCCGCCATCATCCCGACGGCTCTCTACTTCACGACCGTGTACTTCATGGTGCACCTGGAGGCGGAAAAGCACGGGATCGGCCGCATCGACCGTGACCAGCTGCCCAGGTTCCGCCACGTCCTGTCACGAGGCTGGCACCTGCTGCTGGCCCTCGGGGTCCTGCTCGGCCTCCTGTTCGCCGGCTACACGCCGATGCTCGCGGCCTTCTGGTCGATCGTTGCGCTGGTCGGCCTGAGCTTCCTTCGACGCGACACCGCCATGACCGCCGTCGACCTGTTCGCGGCCCTGGAAACCGGGGTCCGGAATACCGTGCCGGTGACCATCGCCTGCGCCTGCGCCGGGATCATCATCGGCTCGATCTTCACTTCGGGGCTCGGACTCAAGTTCACCTACTCGGTGATCGACCTCGCCGGGGGGAGCCTTCCGATCCTGCTGCTGCTCACCGCCGTCGGCGCGATCATCCTCGGCATGGGCATGACCACCACCGCCGTCTACATCACCGTCGCCGCCCTGGTCGTGCCCGCCCTCATCGAGATTGGCGTCGTGCCGATTGCCGCGCACTTCTTTGCGCTGTACTTCGGCGTGGTCTCGTCCATCACACCGCCCGTGGCACTTGCATCCTTCGCCGCGGCAGCGGTGGCCGGCGCACCGCCCATGGCGACCGCAGTCGAATCCGCCCGGATCGGGATCGCGAAATACCTCGTGCCGTTCGCGTTCGTGTACAACCCCTCGCTGGTCCTGGAAGGACCGGTCTGGATGACCGTCGTGTCGCTGCCATTCGCCCTTGCCGGGGTCTGGGCCCTGTCGCTGGCGCTGGAAGGCTGGTACCGGGGATCGCTCCCGGCCGTGCTCCGCATCGTGCTGGCGCTCACCGGCGGACTGCTGTTCCTGCCGCCGCAGGCCACCATCGCCGGGATGCCGGGGTGGTGGCTCGTGGCCACCGGCGGCGTGACCCTCCTGCTTGTGGTGGTGGGCAGGCGGCGGGGACTTCTGCGCCCCGCGGCCCGGGCGCCATGAAGCGCTCCCTCCTGTACTGGCTGCTCTGGGCCGGAATTCTCGCGGTGCTCGCGTATCTGGGCTACGCCAAGGTCCACGTCCGTGAATTCATCGTATTCATCACGGTGCTTCTTGGGCTCGCCATCGTATCCGTCGCAGTTATCCTGGCGACCTATCGCCAGGGGGACCGCATCACCCGCGAGCCCTTCGACACCTGACCCGTCGACCGCGCAGGGGTCCTTTCGAACGACGCGCACGCGCAGCCTGCCCGGCAGGGCCGCCGGCCCGCCTCGATCAGTCGCAACCAGCTGGAACACCGGCGGTCCTGCCGCACCCCGACATCGGTAGAGCCAGTCGAGCGCCCCACCCGGGGCCGTGCGGCCGGGTCCGGCGAACGGCTGCCCCGCCCCGGCGTGGATCGCCCCCCCCCCCGCGCGGCGCTACGGCAGGGTGATGCGGCCCCCGCTCGCGACCATCGTCTGCCCGGTGGAGAAGCTCGACCGGTCGGACAGCTGGAACAGGATCATCTGCGCGATTTCGTCGGCTGTGCCCATGCGCTGCATCGGGGTGTTGTCGATCACCGACTGCCGCCAGACGGGGTCCGAACCCGCCACCATGTCCGTGTCCGTGAGACCCGGCGCCACCGCGTTGATCCGCACCGCGGGCGCCAGGGCCCCCGAGAAATTGCGGACGATGCCGACGACCGCCGCCTTCGATACCGCGTAGTCAATCATCATCGGCCGGCCGAACAGCCCCGCGATCGACGCAATGCACACGATCCGCCCGTACCCGCGCTCCAGCATGCCGTCCTTGACCGCCATGACGGACAGGAACACGCCATCCACGTTGACGGCCATGGTCCGCTTCCAGATGTCGTACGTAAGCTTCGTATGCGGAACCGCATCGGCGATGCCGGCATTGGCGACCAGGAGATCGACCGGCCCAAGTTCCGATTCGACGGACTGCACCATGGCCTCGACCTGCGCCGGGTCAGACACATCGGCCTGGACGGTCATCGCCACCGCCCCCTCCGCTTCCACCAGCCGACGAGTCTCCTGGGCGGCGTCTTCCCGGCCGACGTAGTTGATGGCCACCCGGGCGCCTTCCCGGGCCAGGCGCACGCAGGTCGCTCGGCCGATCCCGCGGGATCCACCCGTGACCAGCGCCGTCTTCCCCTCGAATTCCTTCGTTGCCATGCCGGTTCCTTTCAATGGTGCATGCGTCGCTGCCAAGTAGCCGTTTGCTGTCCGGCCGGATGCCCTCTGACGTGTTGCCCGGCCCGGCTTCTTCTCCGCCGCGAAGTCCGCCGCGCACTATAGGGGCCGCACCTGCCAACGTCCGGTTGCGGTTATTCCCAAGCGACGTTGTCGTAGTGTGCCAAGGTTCGCGTCACCTGCGATCCCAACGTAGCGGCATCCGTTTGCCCGCTTGGGAAGTAGTTCGAATACGAACCGTCTTCACTGCCCCGGTCCAGCGGACCCGCGACAGCAGCCGACGGAGATACTCACCCAGCAGATGATATCGTTACCCAGTGCATGTGATATCTCCTGGGGTCTCCATGCCGCGAAACACGTTCTCCGGGCGTTTCTTGCTTCGGGTTGATCCGTCCCTGCATGCCGCCCTGCGCCGGGAGGCCACCGCATACGGGCTCTCGCTCAATGCCTATTGCGCACAAAAGCTCGCCAGCCCCTCGGGCAGGTCCCTGGAATTTCCAAGCGCACCTGAAGCGGTCCGGCGTGTTGACGAGATGTTCGGGAATTCGCTCGTGGGAATTGCCGTGTTCGGGTCTTGGGCTCGTGGTGAAGCGACTGAAGGATCGAACGTCGATGTGCTGATTGTCGTCGACAAGGATTTTGCGATCACACGGAGCCCGTACCGAAACTGGGATGACGGGCCGCTCCCGTCCAACGAACTGCCTGTCGATCCCCACATCGTCCATCTGCCCACGAACCGGACTGTGCCATCTGCACTGTGGGCTGAGGTTGCGGTCGACGGCGTCGTAGTGTTCGAGCATGGCCTGCGCCTTTCTAGGCATCTGGCCACCGTGCGGCGCTTTCTTGCCGACGGGCAAATGCGCAGGCAGACGGTGCACGGAAAGGGATACTGGACGGACGGCCACGGGGGCAGCCGCCGGGGATTTGCCGTCGACGATGTCCGACGCGCCACCGTCCGCCTTCAGGCAATCGCCGTCCTGCACCGTGCCACGAGTTGGGCAGACGTCGTACGCGAATCTCAGGAAACGGCCGAACTGGCGTTGAAAGGATTGCTACGAAGTGCATCGAGGTTGTGTCCCTCGGCGTGGTGTAGCAGGGGCAAGCCCGCCGGCCCGTCGCCGCGCCCCCAAGGCGCAGGCGGCGGCGGGCCGGCGGCGGTGGCCATCGTGATCTCCGGTTAGGGTTGAGATTCGCAAGCAACATCCCTGC
>JAJDYI010000008.1 GCA_022825235.1 Alphaproteobacteria bacterium
GGACACCCTGGTGGGCGAGACCGTGCGCAGGCAGATCGACGCGGCGGACCTGCTCCTCCTCAACAAGGCGGACCTGCTGGCGGGCGACGACCTGGCGTCCCTGTCGGACTGGCTCCGCCTGGAGTTCGGCGAGCGGCCCCACCTTGCCGCAAGGCACGCACGGGTACCCGTCGCGGACGTGCTGGCGGACGGGGCGGCGATTCCCCGGGACCGCACGGAGGAGGGGCCGCCCGGGCACTCCGGGGTATTCTGGTCATGGAGCTATCGGGGGGATCATCTCTTCCGGCGACGGGAACTGGAAACGGCCCTGGCCGAACTGGCCCCCCTTGTCGAGCGGGCCAAGGGCTTCGTCCGGTTCGGCGACGCGCCCGACCGCCCGATGATCGTTCAGTTGACCGGGGCGGGACTGTCCATCGCCGAGGCGCCCCGGCGAGCCGCCGGCGAAATGAAATGCCGTATCCAATTCGTCGGCGCGGGCAGGAAACCCGACGAAACCGCGTTGCGGCGCCCCATTGAACGCGCAAGGGACGCGGCTTCGCTGTAGGCGCCCCGGACGCCCCGCCGGGTCTGTCGGCCCTGGGGGCGGTCGAGGCTCAGGACAAGCCCCTGTCGAGGCGGATATCCGGGCCGCCGCCGGCGGCCGCTTCGGAAGCCGCCTTGCCGGAAACCGGGGCAGTGCCGGATAATATGTTGCCGAGTGACCTGAAAAATCCTTTGTTATCAACGCTCACAACGATCTCGTCAACATAATCCGGAATTGCTCATGGTGCAGAACGCGGTCCACGAATCGCCATCACCGCCCAGACGTTTCATGCGCACCACTGTCCACGCGCCGGGTTGATTACTCCCTGAGCATGAACTGACCCGTAACCGGATTCGGGTAAAACCGTGGTGCCGGAGAAACGAGGTTCTGGAACTTCGCTGGGAGGATGTGGATTTCCCGGCACAGGAGTTCCGGCTGCGGGACAGCAAGGCGGGGCCGAGGGCAGTGTCCATGCCGCCTGCGGTGGCGGAGGTCTTCAGGGAACTGCAAGGGGTGCTGGAATCCGTGGATATGAATACCCCGGACGGAAATTGGCTTCCAGCCCGTTTCCGGGATAGCCCGTGGGTATTCCCGGGCATCCGGAAGAACGGACGCATGGTGAATCTTGACGCCCCGTGGAGACGGATCCGGGAACATGCTGATCTGGAAGGGGTCCGGCTTCACGACCTGCGCCATTATTTCCGGATTCGGCTTATTCCGGGTATCCTGGGCATGAACCCTGGAACTGGCGTTACTTTAACATGTTGTGCTGGTTCATGAGGGTTGATATTCCGGAATAATCCGGTGTTCTTCTCCTGCTGGCAATGTCGCCAGCGCAACGGAGAAGACCGATGTCGATAGAGTTTTATTTTTCCAGCCGAGCCAGCCAGCGGTGGTTGCGTGTCGGTCCACTGGCCGATGCTCTCGACCAGTTCGCCGCGCGTCTTGCGGCACAGGGATATTCCCACAGATCGGCGGTGAGCAAGCTGCGGCTCGTGCGCAATCTCAGTCGTTGGCTCGTGCGCCAGGGCCTGGGGGTCGAAGCGCTTGATGAGCCGCGCATCGAAGCGTTCCTGCTGACCCGCGGACCAAGGTGCGTGCACAGTGGCGACGCAGCGACCGCCCGGCAGTTGCTGTGCCATCTGCGCGCGGATGGGCGGATTCCCCTCGCCGCACCGTTTCCGCAGAACCCGGATCCGTTCGCGCCGATCGAGGACCGCTATGAACGCTTCCTCGTCAACGAGCGGGGGGTGAGCCGGGCGACGGTGGAGAACTACCTGCCCGTCATCCGCACCTTTCTCGCCGAATGCTTCGCCGCGCGGGATGTGGCGCTTGAGACGCTCACCGTACGCGACGTCAATCAGTTCATCACACGCCAGTCCCGGCGCTTGTCCCGGTCGAGGGTCAAGCTGGTTGTCACCGCGCTGCGCAGCTTCCTGCGCCACCTCCATCAGCGTGGGGACATCCCCTTCGACCTCGCCGGCGCGCTCGTCCCTGTGGCGAACTGGCTCCTCTCGGGCGTACCGAAGTCGCTCGCGCCCGAGCAGGTGGAGGCGGTCATCCGCAGCTGCGACCCGCGCACCGCCGCCGGACGACGCGACCGTGCCATCGTGTTGTTGCTCGCGCGGCTGGGGTTGTGCGCCGGTGAAGTGGCCGCGATGATGCTCGACGATCTCGATTGGGACGCAGGCGTCGTGACCGTGTCCGGCAAGGGCCCGCGGCGCGAGCCGCTGCCGCTGCCACGTGAGGTCGGCGAAGCCCTGGTCGCCTATCTGCGCGACGGGCGCCCGCAGTGCCCCACCCGGCACGTATTCGTACGCGTTCACGCACCGCATGTGGGCTTCGTCGGACGGGTGGCGATCATCAATGTCGTGCAGCGGGCGTTGGCCCGGGCCGGCATCGACCCGCCGTTAAAAGGCGCACATCTGCTGCGTCATTCCCTGGCCACCGCGATGCTGGGCAACGGCGCCTCGCTGGAAGAGATCGGCCAGGTTCTGCGCCATACCTCACCCGACACCACATGGATCTACGCCAAGGTGGACCTCGAAGCGCTCCGTGCGCTTGCGCCGGCATGGCCTGGAGGTGCGTCATGAGTGAACTCGCGCTGCTGCTCGAGGAGTACCTCGCTACGCGCCGTGCGCTCGGGAACCGGCTGGTGCTGCCCGGTCGGTTGTTGAAGCGCTTCGTCGACTTCGCCGTGCAAGACGAGATCCCCTTCATCACCACCGAGTGTGCGCTGCAATGGGCCACCGAGCCGCGCGATGTACAGCCAGCCCAGTGGGCGAATCGTCTGAGCATGGTGCGTGGTTTTGCCCGGTACGCCCACGGCGTCGACCCACGTCACGAGGTCCCGCCGCAGGGGCTGTTGTCCAGGCAGTATCGCCGCCGTGCGCCCTATCTGTACCGCGACACCGAAGTCGCCGCGCTCATCGCCGCGGCGCGAGCGCTCTCCGGCACCACCGGCCTCAGGCCTCTGACCTATACCACGATGCTGGGGCTTTTGTCCGTCACCGGGATGCGGGTGAGCGAGGTGTTGAACCTCGACCGTGACGATGTTGATCTCACCGGCGGTGTGCTGAGTGTGCGCGACAGCAAGTTCGGCAAGTCGCGTTATCTGCCGGTGCATGCATCGACCACCCAGGCACTACAGCGCTATGCACGACATCGCGGCCGCCTCTGTCCCCATCCGCTCGTTCCGGCCTTCTTCCTCGCTGAACGCGGCACCCGGATCACCGAGTGGGCACTGCGCCGGACCTTCGCAAAGCTGTCGAAGCAGGTCGGTTTGCGAACTCCCTCGAAGTCGCACGGCATCGGTCCACGCCTGCATGACCTGCGCCACCGGTTCGCCGTGAACACGTTGCTGCGGTGGTATCGCGACGAGGTCGATGTCGAACGCCGCATCCCGCGACTCGCCACCTGGCTCGGCCATGCCCATGTGAGTGATACTTTCTGGTATCTCACCGCCACGCCGGAGTTGCTGCATCTGGCCGCCCGCCGTCTCGACCGCAGGTTGCCGTCATGAACGCCGTGGCAGACTTCGCGCGGCTGCTCGCGCTGTTCTTCACCGAGCGTCTCATGCGACAGCGCTAGGCCAGCCCGCACACCATCGCCAGCTACCGTTCAACGTTCCGCCTTCTGGTGCTCTACGCCCAGCGTGTGTTGAACACACCGCCCTCGGCGATGGCGCTCGCCGACTTTGACACCGCGTTGCTCGGCGACTTCCTCAGCCATCTCGAGACCGAACACGGCAACGATGCGCGGACCCGCAACACCCGCTTCGCAGCCATCCGCTCGTTCTTCCGCTTCGTCGCCTTGCAGGAACCTCGCTACGTCGCCCTGGCCCAGCGGGTCCTGGCCATCCCGGACAAGCGCTACACCCGCCGCCCCGTGGCCTGGCTCGAACGCCACGAAATCGAGGCGCTCCTCGGGGCGCCGGACCCAAGAACCCGCAACGGACGCCGCGACCGTACCTTGCTGCTGGTGGCAGTCCAGACCGGACTGCGAGCCTCGGAGCTCACCGGTCTGCGATGCGAGGATGTCCAGCTCGGTACCGGCGCCCATGTGCGGTGTCACGGCAAGGGAAGAAAGGAGCGGTGCACGCCGTTGCGCAAGGATGCGGCGAAGGCGCTCCGGGCATGGCTGGCCGAACGCCGCGGCGAGCCGCGCGACCCCGTGTTCCCCAACCAGCGCGACGGTCCACTCAGCCATGACAGCCTCAGCTACCTCCTGAGCAAACATGTGGCGACGGCTCGGGCGCGATGCCCTTCGCTCGCCAGGAAACGTGTCAGCGCCCATTCATTGCGCCATTCGTGCGCCATGGCGCTCCTTCACAGCGGTGTCAACCGCGCAGTCATCTGATCCGCCCGGAGCGGAATCTCCAGTGGTCCACGAGAGCGACATGCAGACGGTGCACCTGGCCCTGCCGCCGGTCCCGAACATCACCGAGGAGCAGCTCGAGGCGGTCTCCACCGGGCTTTGCTGCTGCTGGTAGGCCCCACCGGCCGGCGGGTGGCGATGAAGCGGACATCGCCGTCTTCAACGCCACCACGATCCGGCCCGAGATCCTTTGCCCACACCCCGGCAGGCCTGACCCTGCCGGCCGACCATTGCGGACTGAGGTCGGAACAGGTCGGCCGGGCGTGCGTCGAGCGGGCGAGTTCCACGGGCAACCGGAAGTTTCGCGAACTCCATGGGAAAATCATCGCGGCCCATATCGTGGTGCGCAACGACCAGGCGTCTCTGGCGCGGCCCGATGAACTGACCGCAGGGGAGTATCCGCACAGACGTCGAACCCACGGGTCGCCTGAGGCCCGAAGGCCCGGATGGACGGAACGATCCTGTCGGTGCTGACCATTCTCTTCCTTGCCGGGATCCTGGCGCGGCTTTCTGGAGAGCCGCACGCGGCATGCGGATGAGGCAGGAAAGGAATGACCGGGGTTCCGCCCGGCGGCACAGGTGGATTACGAGGCAGTACCGCAGGGAACGGTTCCGGCTCGGCGACTGACACCGGCATGATCGGAGACGACTCCGGGCCGCCCGGTCAACCGCATGGCAGAATGGTCCTGCCTGATTGGGTCACTTTCCGTGGAACGGTGGGTCACTTTCCTGTGGAATGTTGAGTCCATTTGCCGTAATGGAATAATCAGCCTGGTTCTGCCCGGTCCGCCGGGGTGATCCGTTTATTATGCGAAGCG
Source organism: Alphaproteobacteria bacterium (assembly GCA_022825235.1). Lineage (GTDB taxonomy): Bacteria > Pseudomonadota > Alphaproteobacteria > TMED109 > TMED109 > VXPW01. Next base: position 5,218 of record JAJDYI010000008.1, read on the forward strand.
CTATTCGAGCCCCCGGTGGACATCGTTCCCCCCTGGACATCTTCGCCAACGGGGATCCGGCCCGCCTGTGCGGGCAGTTGAAGCGGGACGCCGGCATGGGGACGGGGCGGTTCGCGGAATTTTCGGCGCCCCCGGCGGAACCCGCCCGGGCCGTGGCCTGACGGCTCGTCCCGTTCCCTGCTTCTTCGCTTCTCCCCGGATGGCCGGTGAATGAATGGATTCCGGGTCCGGGTGGATTTCCCGTCTTCTGCAGCCCGGCGGACTTCAGGCCGTATTCGATTGCCTGCTGCGCAAATGGTCCCTGACCAGCGCCTTGAGCAATCCGACGCCCATCAGTATCAGCACCACCGTAAATGGAATCGTGCCAACGATCATTGCGGACTGGATGGCTCTCAGCCCCCCTGCCAGCAGCAGGACCCCCACCACAGCAGTGAGTGCCACACCCCAGACCAGGATATGCTTCTGTCCGGTCCTCACGGAATACTCCCCACCGGAATTGATGGTGTTGATCACCAGAATCGCCGAGTCGGCGGAAGTCACCAGGTAGGTCAGCAGCAGAATCACGATCATCACCGACATCACCGTGGCAAGCCCCGGCGACAGCATGATGTTGATGACCTCGTAGAGCTGGTAGGTCAGGTTCGCGCCGAATATCCTTCCTTCCGCCGCGCCGCTCAATTCCAGGTCGATGGCCGTGCCGCCGACGAAGGCGAACCACAGGAAGCACATGATCGAAGGCGCCACGATGGCGCCCAGCACGAATTCCCGTATGGTCCGGTTCCGGGATATCCGGGCAAGGAAAATACCCACGAAGGTGCCGAACGCGATCGCCCAGGCCCAGAAGAACACAGACCAGCCCGTCTGCCAGCCGCCAAGCTCCGTCGACGGGTCCCATACGGTCAGCGTCAGGGCCGGCAAGTGAATGACGTAACTGAAGATCCCCTTGCCCAGCAACTCGAACGCGAACATGGTGGCCCCGAAAACCAGGAAAAACGCGAGCAACGAGAACGACAGCACCATGTTGGTATTGCTCAGCCACTTGATGCCCCTTCCCACTCCGGACAGTGCCGAACCGGTCGACAACACCATTACGACCCCAAGACTCAGCAACAGGGCCCCTGTAGTGGGACCCGGGGATTCCCCCGTGGTCATCAGCCACTCCGCACCAGTAATGTTGTGGAGTCCCGAGGCAAACGAGTTCAGACCGAGACCGATGGTTTGCGATATCCCCAGCAGGGTCGACAGCACGGCGGCGATGTCGACGACGCTCCCCCAGGGCCCTTCCATTTTCCGGCCGAACAGGGAACTCAGTCCGGAGCGTATCGTCAATGGCAGATTGCGCCGGTAACTGAAGAATGCAAGCGAAATTCCCACCAGCGAATAGGTGGCCCATGTCCCCAGCCCCCAGTGCAGAAACGCGTAGTGATAGGCTCCCCGAACCGCCGACTCCGTCCTGGGAACCGCCAGTCCGTCAATCGCCGCCACCGTGCCCGCAGCAAGCCGGGCCTGATACTCGGCGAACACGTCGGCGCCTTCCGGCAGTGCTATGCCGCTGCCGGCGAAAAGCGCCCTGATCGCCTCCCTGCTCTTGATGATCTCCGGGTTGTTCCCCAGATGCCAGATCGGTTCCGCCGCGGCGTAGCCGAGCATCCCGATGCCGATGCCCGCTCCGAACATCATCGAAAACCAGGAGAAATTCGAGAATTCGGGCTTCCCGTCCGGCGGACCGAGCTTGACCCTGCCGAAAGGCGGAAACAGCGCCACAAACAGGCAGACGCCCACGTAAAAGGCAACGGCATAGATGTAAAAGGCATTGAAATGCTCCAGCGACCAGTTCTGTATGTCACTGAGCACCTGTCCCGCCCGTTCCGGGTCCATCGCCGCCCAGATGACAATCAGGGCAATCAGCACCTTGGCCGGCAATGCGACCGTCTGACTGAATCCTTCATAGAACCCGGACTCCTTTCTGTCTATTTTCAGCTCGACCAGTGGCGGGGGAATTGGCATTTCAGTCACCTCGTCAGGCAGGTTGTTGATACAGAAGGAATTCCCGCCAAGGATAGCACACCCGGATCAATACCTCCTATCACCTGACAAGGATCCCTGAGAGGGTTTTCATCCGGTTGGTCGGCTGTTGTTGGCGCGGCGCTGGTTCCAAGACTCGAACAAGAGGCCAGGTCGACATGAACGACGTACCGTTTCGCCCCCCAACTGTACATTTCGTCTCCTGATTCCACGGTCCGCACGAGCGCATCCCCGCCGCTTGGCAGCGTTCGTCGATCCGTGGTGATCAATGCCTGCTCAGGCCGCGGCCTGGCTGCGCAAGTTGACTCGTGCCGAATGGTACTGAAACAAGCCTTGGCGATGAACGCCGGAACGCCTTTCTCCCGGTCACGCCGTCAGCCCCCCCATGCGCAGGCACATGCGTCCATGGGCCGCCCGGGACATGATCGCGGGATATTCCGTCATCGGATCGGAACTTTCCGGCGTCAACACCCCGTGCACGTCTGTCGTCGGACCATGGTGCTCACCGACCAGCCCGGCAAACGCCGTCACCATTGCAAACCCGCCTCGAACCCGACGATGTGCTCGGGTGTGGCGTCAATACTCTCCCTGCGCGTCGCCCGCACCCCGAAGGAAAGGTCGGCGGCCGATGCGGTCTCCGGCGCCAGGCGCCAGCCGACGCTCCAGTCCCGCGTATCCCCGGCAATGCCCATCCCGGCGTGCGGACTGCCCGTGTAGCGGCCCGAGAAGGCCGGAAAGCCATAGGCCGCCTCCATGGTCCACCGGTTTTCCTCATCCCCGTCTGATGTGTTGCCCGCACGGTCCTCCAGCGGGCCGGCCGCGAACAGCGCATCGAGACCGCCTTCCGACCGGCCGCCCAGGTCCTGCCGAAGGCTGAACGACGGACCGCGCTTCGTGTTCCCGTCCGGATCGAACGTCAGGTCCGCGGAAAACCCC
>JAJDYI010000048.1 GCA_022825235.1 Alphaproteobacteria bacterium
ATCGCCGGGGCCCCGGGCCGGGCCGCCCGCGCGCGCTTCCCGCACCGGTTGCGCCGCGCGCGGCAGCACGGTCCGGCCGCCACGGCCGCGCCTCGGCCATCCTCGATCGCGGAACCGCACCGCTGTCGGCTGGCAAGACCGAAACGGGGACATGAACAGAACAGGGACATACACAGTGACACCGCTGAGAGCGCGCGATAACCTCTGCTCGCGAAGACCGGCGACGCCGGGAGTGTACCATGTGCGCGTATTTGTGCCGGAACCGCGTATCTGCAGCGGTGTTCCTGCTGGCGATTCCTCTCTGCGGCTGCGAGCCGCCGCTCGCGGCCCAGGACTCGTATTTCGCGCGCGACTGGAGCCACGGGCAGGCCACTTCGGTCGCGGCCGAGACGCTGGGGACGGCGCGGCACCTGCAGGCCGTGCACGAGGTGCTCCGGCATTGCCACGCGCCGGGCGGCGCCTCGGAAGGCCCCCCCGGGGCCGATCTCGGTGCCGCGGCCGGGGAGGCCGCGCTGGCCGAGCTGTGTGGCGCGGCCGCGGGCCGCACGACGGCGGCGGCCGGCGCGACGGCAAACGCCTACCGGCGCTGGCTGGAGGATCAGGTACACGAGCTGCCGGAGGCATCGGCGGCGCGTGCCGGCGGGAACTGAGGCCCGCCACGCGGGATCGTCGTCAGCCGATCGCGCCAAGCTTCGATGGCATCGCCCACCCGACCCCGCTTCGCATTCGGCTTCGCCGCTGACGCGCAGACCGAGAAAGCCCTGCGATCGGGGCTTGCCGGCCGCGACGCGCGGGTGCGCCGCGGCCGACTGGCGGCGGCGCTCCGCGAGCTGGCGGCCGAACCCGCAGCCCGGCTGGTCTTCGTCGATCTGGACGGGGTCAAGGACCCGGCCGCCGCGGCGCGGCAGCTGACGGAGGTCTGCGCGTTCGAGACGACCCTGGTCGCCGTCGGCTCGACCGATACCGCGGAATTCGGCCGCCAGCTGCTGCAAGGCGGGGTGGCCGACTACCTCGTTAAGCCGGTTACGCCCGCCAGTGTTCGTGAAGCCGGCTTGGCGGCAGTCGGCGACCTTCCGGACCAGCGTTACGCCGGGCGGGTAGTCGCCTTCGGCGGCAGCACCGGGAGCGGCACCTCCACCCTCATCGAAGCAGTCGCCCGGAACGTCCTCGCCGGCGGGCGATCGGTCTCGGTGCTCGACCTCGACCCGGTCGCCGGAAAGCTTGAGGCCCTGCTGGACACCGGACCGGCCGGAGACCTCACCGCGCTCCTGGAGGCACTCGGTTCGCAGGAGGCGCTCCGGCTTGGCCAGGAGACGGCGCCCGGCAACGACGCCGGGACCCGCCCCGCCTTATCCGGCGAGCCGCGGATCTCCCTGTTCGCGTACCCGTCCTCGGAAACGCCGCCGCTCCCGCCGGCTCCGCACGTGCTGGAGGCGCTGTTCAAGCATCTTGCGAACCGGACGCACATGGTGCTGGTAAGCGACGTCTCCGGTCCCGACGCGCAGATTGAAGTCATGCGGCAGGCCGACGCGCGCATCCTGCTCTACGAACCGACCCTCTCGAGCATCAGCGCCGCCGTGCGCCGCCTCGCCTGGCTGGGCACCGACCACCATGCGACGCTGGTCGAGTGCCTGCCCAGGATGCCACGTTACGCGCTGTCCCCCGCGAATGTCCGCTACGCGCTTGCTGAACGGCGGCCTGACGTGATCGTGCCGTTCGATCCCACGCTGCGCGCGGGCGCGACGGGGAGCCGCCGACGCCGACCCGGCCGGGCGTACCGGCGGGCATTGGATCAGTTGATGGAAATCGTGGGACCGAGCGCGCGCCAGTAGGGCATGGCTGTGGCGGTGGCGCGATCGGGCTCGGCCGCCGTCGTGCCGAAGTTCCGATGCATCCGGCCCTTCCGACCAGACACCAAGCGCAGGGAAGTGTGGCCGGCAGTCCCGGGCTGGAACGTGCACCGGCCTGCGGGCGACCGCATGGTAGCTTGGAGCCCGTCGGCCCCGAGGAACCGGCGGCCCGCGCTCTGGACCGACCAAGCTGGGGACACGATCGTCGACCTGAACCACGAGGACTGCCACCAGGAGCCGGCCATGAGTGTGTCACCAAGCATCCGGATGAAAAGTCCGGCCCATCCGGGCGGGTTCGTGAAGGGCGAAATCATCGAGCCGCTTGGCCTTTCGATAACGGCGGCGGCGCGGGCGCTCGGTGTCACGCGCCCGGCGCTGTCCGCGCTGCTGAACGAGCGCGCCAGTCTTTCACCGGAAATGGCGCTTCGGATTGAGAAGGTGTTCGGTGTGTCGATGGATACGTTGTTGCGGATGCAAACCAGCTACAACATCGCTCAGACCCGCCGTCGGCACGGGGACATCGAACTCGCTCCGTTCGAACTGCGAGCCGCCTGAGGCGGCTTAACGTCCGCAGGCACGGCGCTGGACATCACGGCGGCCGGAGTCACTCGTTGAGCCTGGGACCGATACACATCCATCGGTTGACCGCCCACGCCGATCCCTTTGCAGCCCAGTTGAGACACTGGAGACGACCATGAGTGAGCACAACTCGGTGCTCCATGTCCGAATGGACGCCGATCTGAAACGGAGGGCGAACCAAACGCTCGCCTCCATGGGCCTGTCGGCTTCCGAAGCCGTCCGGCTCCTGTTTCACCGCATCGTGGCCGACCAGGCCCTCCCCCTGGAACTCAAGGTTCCGAATGCCGACACGCAGGCTGCCATGGCCGAAGCTGATCAGCTCCTGAGGAAGGTGGGAGCCTCTTTCACTACGGCACACGAGGCGTTCGCGGAACCTGAAAAAGCCGCCCACTAGCAAGCGGACCCGCCTTCTCCGACCAACAGAGCGTCGATTATTGGGAGCGTGCTCCTGAAGATGGACCCGCTGCACCGCCGCTCCCCGATCACCTGTTCCTGCGTCTGCGTGGGCGTAGAAGCGACGCCCCGGGGGCTGTCTTGCGGCCGACATGAGCTGCCCGAAATCGTCCGCTCACACCCGGTCATCCAAACCGCGTGCGCTCATTCGGCGATCCGGCCGAGCCTCCAGATGTCTGTCGCGACTCGCTCGTCAAGCGAGCGTTCCCTGCCTGCCTCGGTCGACATCTCACGCATCAGCTGTGCTGGAGTGTATGCGGTGATGGTCTCTTTGCCTGAGCTGAAGTTCCGCTTGTTGATCTTTTCTTCAAAGGCAAGCACAAGACAGCCGCGCACCGTCGACCCGTCCGGAGCCCATCGGCGAACCGCGTCCATGTTCGCGGCGATACGACTCAGGACGCCGGGAAAGTCGTCCCTTGGGACCTTCCGGTATTTCGTTTCGATCACCCAGATTGCTGCCGGTGTGGCGACAAGGTGATCGATATCACCCACTTTCGCGATCTCGGTGACGGAATGTGCGACAGCGCAGTGTCTCGCGGAAATTGCACGTTCGATCGCCTGACCCACGCGGGCCTCTGCGCTCTCGCCTTTGCTCAGGTTGTCGAGGCTCCAGCGACTCGATGATCGAAGAAGGGTGCGCACGGCAAGGTAAACCGCCGTTGCTGCAGCCCCGTACGCGATGATGACTCCATATGGACCGATCCATCGTGCGACTGTGAAGAACAGGAGTCCGGCCGAAAGGCCTAGGAGGCTCCCTGCTCCCAACATGCCCCACAGGAGCAGTCGATTTTTTTGTCTCGAAGGAATGAGCCCGCATCCTTCTTCATTCGAGAAACTCCGGAAGTTCGAGGCCTTGCAGTGCTGTCCGGATTGCCCGGAAAACGTCGCGCGGCAGCGGGTTAGAACATCGCCCCGGCGCCAAAACCGCGACTGGTTGGGCTGGGATGCAGTGGAACCTGATATTACCTATCCTTATATCCGTATTCACAACACTGCGCAGTTCTAGCCAGGTGACGTGCATGCCGCGTGGATCGATGCAAACCATTGCGGAATCGGTTGCGCCGGCACCGGGCAACCGAACACTGAGCCGGTCGTCCAGAACTTCCTGGGTGGCGTTTTGGGGGTTCGTGAAGGCCCGCTGCGGCGCGGTGGCGGTCCTGACCGCCTTGGCAATCTCCGTGCTGGTCTTCGCATTTAGCGGGCTGGCTGAGATCGTGCGATCAACCTACGTTGGCGACACCATGAATCGCGCGGCGCGCGCAGCCGCTCGTGCCGTTGCGCTGGTGCCGGACAGCGCCGCAGCCCCGGACGTCCTGAACTCAGCAGCTTGCGCGGCGATCCAGCGGGAGCTCGACCTGGACGCAGGGTTTGATTGCGGCGCACAGTGGGAGCTCATCGTCGATACCGGCCTCACAGCGAAGGGGCTGCTCGACAGTTCCGAAGACCGGAACGGCGACATGGTGAGAGTACGCATCCTGTGGGATCGTCTCCCCTGGGAATTCGCTCGCCTAGCGTACGAGGAGGATGACGAGGACGAAGAAGACCAAGTGACCGGCCGCCTCGTCGCCACCGGTGTGGCGCGCCGCGAGCCGGAAGCGGATAGTTGACGGCGTCATGACGTTGGCCGCCCCCCCTTCCGCACGCCGGTTCGCAACGGACTCCCGCGCCGCTGCCGGAATCGAACTTGCCATCGGCACAGTGGCGCTGCTCGCGGTCGCGATGGTGTGCTTCGACCTTTACTCCCTGGTCAGGCTGGGAACGGCAAGCGCCCGAAGCGCCGTCACCATGGCGGACTACATTTCCCGCGAACGGGCACCGGACGGCGAGCAGGTGGCAGCGCTCGGTCAGTTCCTGTACGAGACGGAGTTCAAGTCGCCGGCCGATCTGGTGTTCGTCATTTCCGCTGCCCGTGGCCCGGTGGATGGCGCGGCCCCCACAGTGCTCTGGGTCGACGACACGTTGCGAATCGGTGACCAGGTCACAACGGAAGAACTCGCCACGACAGTGTGCGCCCAAGACGGAGAGCGGCGATGGGGAACGGATCTGTTCGGCCTCATCGCCGAAGGCGAAATCGTAATTGTCGCGGAGGTGTGCGCGCGGCCGCGGCGTGAGGGATCGCTCAGCGGGCGCCTCGTCGGCGGGGATTTCTATCGCCTGCACATGCTGCCCGCCCGGGAGCGGGAGCAAGGACCCGCAAGGCCACTCTATCCGACGGAAACATGAACTCCGGCCGCAACCGCTGCCCCGTGCAGATGGCACCCTAGAGCCTTCCAAGAATCAACATCAAGTGGTATAAGTGCGTCGACAAGCGTTGACGGGGCATATGGATCGCCCTCTATATCCGCTAGCCAGCAAAGGCGACGTCGTCGTTGCGGACGTCGACGTGTCACGTAATCCAGCTGAGAGGTCCTGAACATGGATCGAGCAAATGCATCACGGCGATTCCGCCATTTCCTTCGTGCTCGCGAGGGCGTTTCCGCGCTGGAATACGCCATTCTTGTCGGGATTATCACTGTCGGTATCGGAACGGCGGTTGCGGCATTCTCTGGCAACCTCACAACTGTAATCGGGCAAATCGCAACTAATGTGACCGGCACTGCCTCGAACTTCGGCACCGCAGGAGGCGGCCAGAATCCGCAGCCGGGCGGCGGCGGCCAAACCCCGTAGGCTCCCTCGCGCCAATCATCGCTGAAAGATCAGCCGTGTAAGCACTGCGGAAGAGGCAGCACGGACGGCGACAGGCGCATCCGCCTAGGAAGCAGGCTTGTCCCACAACGTTTCCGCTTCGAATTCTGCGGGCTTGACATGCCAAGGGTTGCTGGGCAGGGCGCTCTGACTAAGTGGTGTCCTGCCGGCTAGCCTAGCCCAGCCATTACCTTGCGCAGCGGTGGCCGGCAGCGACCAAACTCTCGTGGAACCGCAGCACACGTGATGTTTCCGTAAAACCGTCAGCCCGAATCAAACTGCCCAATGGACCTGCATCCAGAACCTCCCGATCAGGATGATGAGCCCGTGGCCGTTCTGGATGGGCGGGAGTCGAGAGCGCGTCCCCATACGAATGGCGGAAGGGCGGAAGGGTGTCCAGACGATACACCGATTCCTGCGAGACCACCTGCGAGACCACCGGACACGCGGGATTGGCAGAAGAAATCGGAGCGTTCCGGCGAACTCGCACCGCCCGCTGATGCACCGGAGGGGAAGATCCGTGTGGAAGTCCGCGCAATCGCGGACGACATCGACGGCTTCCCAATCCTGAAGCATGAGACACCGCCCGAGCCGCAAGCCCCCCGTGATGAGCCTGATGACGAAGCCCTGGCCTTGGACCCCGGCTTCGAACGCGTACTCGTCGACGGTCTCGCCGGGGATGCATCGATTTCGTCGGAGGATGCAGGCCCGCCCGACGGGCCTGCGGGCGCCGAGCTAAACGCCCCTGGTGAAGACACCCCGCCGGCGGAAATCCGACTCGAAATTGAGGACACGTTGGTGGCCGGGCTCCCCGACGGTACGTCGTCGGCGAGCGCGGGCCTGCAGGTACTGCCGGTAGCCGCCGACGCTGCCCGACCATCCGGCGAAGCCGACACGGCGGACTCCGCCAGCAACACCACGATCATCAGCCAGCCGGCGAGCGACCCTGCAGAGGGCCCGCCGCATTCGCTGTCGAATCAGCCGTGGCCGGGTGTTCCCGAAGCCCATGACCCGGCTGCCGCGGCCGGATCGGCAGAGCACAGCTCCGTCATGGATGCCGAGACCGCGCCGACGGGGGAAGCCGGCGAGCCGCCCCCGGCCGACGATGCGGTCACCCCCTCATTAGACATTGACAGGGCGACGGAACTGCTCGGGGAAGCCCGAGACGGCCATGCCGCCGCCCTCGCCTTCGCCGCAGATCCGGCCACCGAAGCGGCATTCCGCGCGGGGCTGCTCGACTACGCGGGGCCGATACCTGACGCCGATGACCCGCAGGTCTGGCCCGGCGGCCTCCACGCGGCCCTCACGGCCTTTGCCGACGGGTTCTCGACGCGACTCGTCATCGTCGACGTCGACGGGATTGCCTACCCCGCCGGGGCGCTCCACGAGCTCGCGGAGGTCTGCGAGATTGGAACCGTCGTCATCGCCGTCGGATCGGACGACTCGGCCAAGGCAAGCCGGGAGATCCTGCTGGCAGGGGTCGCCGACTACCTCGTCAAGCCGGTCGACGCCGCGGCTGTCCGGGAAGCGGTGGCTCGGGCAACCGCTCCCGCCGACGACCGCCTGGTCAACGGCCGGGCGGTCGGCTTCACCGGCACCGGCGGCAGCGGCTCCACGACCCTGGCCGCCGCCACCGCGATGCTCATGGCCGAACGCGGCCGCTACGTGTCGGTGCTCGATCTCAATCGGACCTTTCCGGCCACCGCGGAGATGCTCGACGTCGACCCCGCGCCGGGTCTGGACCAGCTTCTCGAGATCGCCGGCAAAGGGAAGCCCGACCCGCAGATGCTGGACGGCGTGCGGACCGAGCGCACCGACCGCATCGCGGTCTTCGCGTACCGCTGGTCGCCCGCCCCGCCGCCGGTGCCCACCACGCGGGCCGTGGACTGGCTGCTCGCTGAACTCCGCCACCGCTCCCAGGTCGTGCTCGTCGACGGGCTCGACGATCCCGGACTGCACTTCGTTCACCACGAGCAACTGGATGCCCGCGCGCTGGTGATCGAGCCCACGGTGGCCGGTGCCGCCCGCGCCGCCCGCCTTCTCGACGCCATCGGCGACCGGGCGCCGACTCTCCTTGTCCAGAACCACACGCGTAAGTTCGGTCGCCGCACCGGCAGAAGGCTGTTGCGGCAGGCGGGGATCCGCACGCGGCCCGACGCCGTGATCCCGTTCGAGCCATCCCTGCCGGAGACCGCGTATCGCGGATGGCCAAAAGGCCTGCTGCCCCGGCGCGTACGGATGCCGTTGACGCGACTCGCAGACCGGCTCCTGGTCGCGGCCTTCGTCGCGCCGCCGGACTCGTCCGGACCCGCCGGGAGGCCCTGATCGTGGCGGTGCGTTCCTTCGGGCGGCGACCCAGGCCGGTCGCTTCTTCGCATACCCCGGCCGCCAACGGGGCGGGCGATCCTGCGCCGGTGGAGGCCCCGGCGCCTGCCGCTCCGGTGCAGCGCTTGGCCCCGGCGGGCGGCACGATTGCCGAGATCGTCGCCCGGATCCACCCGATTATCGTCAAGTCGCTGGACATGGCCAAGGTCGCGGCGCTCGACAACGAACGGCTGGCCGGCCAGCTCCTGTCGTTCCTCAACACCGAGGAAGCCGGAGTGCCGAACCTCGGTCCGCTCGACCGGCAGCAGGTGGTCACCCAGCTCGTCTACGACATCAAGGGTCTCGGGCCGATCGAGCCCCTGCTGCACGACCCCTCGATTTCCGACATCCTGATCAATGGTACGGGGTCGGTCTACATCGAGCGGCGAGGCCAGCTCGAGCAGGTGGACGTCCGGTTCCGCGACCGCCAGCATCTCCTCCACATCGCCCAGCGGATTGCCGGGCGGGTCGGGCGGCGCGTCGACGAGTCGAGTCCGATGGTCGACGCCCGCCTCGCCGACGGCTCGCGCGTGAACATCATCATTCCGCCACTCGCCATCGACGGCGCTGCGATCTCGATCCGCCGGTTCGTGATGCGCGGCGCGAGCCTCGACCAGATGGCCGAACAGGGCGTGCTGTCGCAGGCGATGGCGACCCTGTTCCGCATCGGCGTCAAGGCGCGGATCAACACCCTGATCAGCGGCGGGACCGGGGCGGGCAAGACGACCTTCCTGAACACGCTCTCGCGCGAGATCGACGACGGCGAACGCCTCGTGACCATCGAGGACGCGGCCGAGCTGCAGCTCCAGCAGCCGCACGTGATCCGCCTCGAAACGCGCACGATGAGCGCGGAAGGCACCGGCCAGGTGACGATGCGGGACCTTCTCGTGAACCCGCTCCGGATGCGCCCGGATCGGATCATCATCGGCGAGGTACGCGGCGGCGAGGCGATCGAGATGCTCCAGGCCATGAACACCGGCCACCCCGGGTCGATGTGCACGCTGCACGCCAACACCCCGCGCGATGCCCTGACCAGGCTGGAGAACATGCTGATGGTGGGCGGTGGCGAGATTCCCCTGCCGGCGCTCCGGCGCCAGATCGCCTCGGCGATCGACGTGGTCGTCCAGGTGGCCCGCCTGCGCTCGGGCCACCGCTGCGTGACCAGCGTGACGAACGTGGTCGGTATCGAAAACGACATCGTCACCACCGAGGAGATCTGGCGGCGACGGCCTGGCGACGGCGAACATGTCTTCGAGACGTCCGGCCGTCAACCGTCGTGGATGCCGGCGGTCGAGGCGGCCAACCTGCGCGACCCGCTGCTGGCCGCGCTACAGGCGGATCCGCGCATCGGGGAGACGGAGGGATGAGCCCGCTCGCGCTCGCGCTGCTGGCCGCGGGCGGCACCGGGCTGCTCGGGATCGCCATGCTCGCCCTGTTCCGCCGCCGCCGCGAGCAGGAGGTCCGGCGGCGCCTCCGGCGAACGGCGGTGGAGTTGAGCGGCGATGGCGCGGCCGAAGAGACGGCGGCCACCGAGGATATCTTCCGCCCCACCGAGGGCCGTTCGCGGGCGGCCTGGCTGTGGCGGTTCATCGAGGCCCGCTACCCGTTGCTCAGTGCGCGGCGGGTGCTGCCGCGGGCGGGCGGGGTCGGCATTGCCGGCGCAGGCGCCGCCTGGTTTGCCATGTGGTTCCTAAAGATCCCGGCAGGCTGGTGGACAATCGCGCTAGTCGTGCTCGGCGGCGCGGGTGCCACCTGGTACGCGCTGTCCTGGATCCATGCACGTCTGCAGGCGGAGTTCACGCGCCAGTTCCCCGAGGCCATCGACCAGATCGTGCGGCTGTCGGGCGCAGGCGTGCCGGCCCTGGAGGCCATTTCCGTCGTCGCCGAAGATGCGCGTCCGCCGGTCGAGCCGATCCTGCGCGACGTCTGCGATGGGCTGCTCGCCGGGCTTGACGCCGACACCGCCCTCCGCGCCGTCTCCGCGCGCCTGCGGCTCGCCGAGTTCACCCTGTTCGCCGCCGTGATCCGCCTGCAGCGGCGCTCGGGCGGCGGGGTCTCGAGCGCGTTCTCGAATCTCTCCCGCACGCTCCGGGACCGGCGCGCCACCGCCCTCAAGGCACACTCCTCGACTGCCCAGACCCGCCTGACGCTCCTGGTGCTCACCATGCTCCCGGTAGTGGTCCTGCTGGCCCAGAAGTACGTGGCGCCGGAATCCGTCGACGTGCTGTTCGGGACCGACGACGGGACGATGCTGCTGCGCTGGGGGGCCGGCCTCATCGTGGCCGGGATCCTCGGCGCGCGAGCCATCGCCGCCCGCGGCGAGCGATAGCGAGGGGCGGTCGCGATGCCGGATCCCCTGAGCCTTGTCGCCGCCCTGTTCGCGGGCGGCGCCGTCGTCCTCGTGCTGGCGCCGCTCATCTTTCGCGAGACGCAGCGCGCGCGCGCGATCGACCGGCGCCTCGCGACCGTTCGGGAGCAGGCGTTGCAGGCGGGCGCCCCTTCGCTCGACCGGCTCGACCGAACGGCGGGCAACCCGCTCCGGTCGCTCGGCGCCGCGATCCTTCGAATGGGCTCGATCCTCGTGCCGGTGGGGGCCGCCGAGCGCGAGAAGCTCGCGCGGATCCTGCGGCAGGGCGGCTTCCTGCAGCCGGAGGCACTCTCCTACTTCCTGTCGGCCAAGCTCGCGAGCGCCGTCGCCTTCGGCGCCGGGGCCGGCCTGATGGCCGCCAACTCCGCAATGCTCAGCCAGTACGGCGTCCTCGTCGCGATGGCGGCGCTCGCGGGACTCGTGGTCGGCGGGATCGTCCCGGAATATGGACTGCGCACGCTGGTCTCCCGGCGCGCGCGACGGATCACCGCCGTTCTCCCCGACGCCCTCGACATGCTGGTGATGTGCCTCGAGGCCGGCCTCACCGTAGAGCGCGCGATCATGACGGTGAGCGAGGAGCTCAGGCCGATCGAGCGTAGCCTCGCCGGCGAGTTCCGGCAGATCGAAGCGGAACTCCGGCTCAGCGCCGACCGGCGCGCGGCACTCGGCGAGTACTACCGCCGCACCGAGATCGACGGGCTGCGTGATCTGGCGATGGCGCTCATCCAGAGCGAGCGGTACGGCACCCCGATGTCACAGTCGATGCGGGCCATCGCCGCGGACGAACGGCTGCAGAAGGCGGCGCGGATCACGGCCCAGGCCGAGCGTCTCCCAGTGCTGATGACCCTGCCGATGCTCCTGCTCGTGATGCCGGGCACGTTCCTCCTGGTCGCGGGCCCGGCATTCCTGACCGCGACCCGGGCATTCGGCACGATCGGGGGCGGTGGGTGACGGTGCGCGCCCGCATGCCGCGGCGCCGGCCGTGGCGCCGTTCCCTGCTCGCGCTCGCGGCAGCGACCACGCTGACGGTGGCCGGGGCCGGCGCCCAGGAGCCGATCAAGCCGATTCCTGAGCAGATCGACGTGGACCCCGGCAAGGTGGAACTGGGCCGGGCCCTCTTCCACGACACCCGTCTCTCGAAGGACGGCACCATCTCCTGCGCGAGCTGCCACGACCTCGCGAGTGGCGGTGACGACGGGCGCCGGGTCTCGATCGGGGTCGACGGCAAGCTCGGGATGATCAACTCGCCGACGGTGTTCAACGCGGGCTTCAACTTCAAGCAGTTCTGGGACGGCCGCTCGGACACGCTCGAGGATCAGGCCGATGCGCCGATCCAGTCCGCCATCGAGATGGGAAGCATTTGGCCGGATGTCGTCGCCAAGCTCTACATGGATGAGGGCTATCCCCAGCAGTTCGAGGCCATCTACCCGGACGGGATTACCCGCACCGCGATCAAGGACGCCATCGCCGAGTTCGTTCGGTCCCTGATCACGCCCAACGGCCGCTTCGATCGATGGCTCCGGGGCGACACCGCGGCCCTCACCCGGGAGGAGGAGCGCGGCTACCGGCTCTTCAAGCAATACGGCTGCGTCTCATGCCACCAGGGCGTGAACGTCGGAGGGAACATGTTTCAGGTCTTCGGCGTGCTCAACGACTACTTCAGGCGGCGCGGCAACATCACCGACGCCGATCTCGGCCGCTATGCCGTGACCGGCAACGAGGAGGACCGACATGCGTTCAAGGTACCGAGCCTGCGGATGGCGGCCATGACTGCTCCATACCTTCACGACGGCAGCGCGGCGACCCTGCGCGACGCCGTCGACGCCATGTTCGAGTTTCAATTGGGACGCGAAGCGCCCGAGCAGGACAAGGACGACATCGTCGCTTTCATCAAGACGCTGGCGGGCGAGTCCGAGGAGTTATCACCATGAGACCTAGCACAGTCATTTTCGGCGCTGCTGTCTCGGTCGCCCTGCTGATCGTGGCCGGCGTCCTCTACAGCCTCTCCGGCGACGGTAGCGGCGAGCATCACCGCAGGTCCGTCGATCTCGTCCGGCAAATCCAGCTGGCCTCCTCCGACTGGAGCGCGGAGATCACCCGCGTCAGGTCCAATCCGTTTGCGGACTTCGACACCCTTGCGGCTTTCATTCCGCAGATGGCGCGCCTCAAGCAGGATCTCACCGACGAGGCCCTGCGCATCCCCGACCTCCCGGACCGAATCACCGCGGACGTCCAGGCCTACCTCAACGCCATCGAAGCCAAGGAAGAGCGCATCGAGCGCTTCAAGACCGGCTATGCCGTGGTGCGCAATTCCTCACGCTACCTGCCGCTCGCGGCGACCAACGTGCTGCAGCTGGCGCAGGGGGCAAACGACCCTGTCCTCCGGCAGAGGATCTCGGGCCTGACCCGTGACATCAATCTCTTTCTCGCGACGCCAACGCCAACGACCGAAGCTCGGCTCAAGGACGAAATCGAGCGACTGAGAGGGGACAGCGTCGCGTATACCCCCGATCTTGCCAACGCGCTCGCGAATCTCCTGGCCCACGCGGACGTCCTAGTCTCCCGACAGGGACCTACCGAAGAACTCTTCCGGCTCGCGACGTCCGACGAGATCGCCGACCTCACCGATAACCTCGTTCGGAGCCTCGAGTTCGAGCGCAGCCGCGCGGATCTCGCGACCACGCGTTACCAGCAGGGCGTCCTGGTCGTCATCGGCGTCCTCATCGTGTTCTGGGCCCTGCTTGCGCTTCAGCAGCGCTTCCGGAGTTCCCGGGCGGCCGCGACCGCGGGTCAGCAAGAGCCATCCGTTGCCGCAGCACCGGCTCGCGCGCAACCCAGCCTGGTGGCACCGGCGGAACAGGCATTGGGCGCGGCTGAGCCCACGCCGCCCCCCCGCTCGCCGCCGACTGCCCGAGACAGGGAGCCTTCTCCCTCGGCCGTTCGAGCAGCGGAGCCCGCGCTGCTGCACGGGTTCGTCGTACAGTGCATTGCCGGCACGCTGGCTACGTCGACCGACGAGATCGTCGGTCGCATGGAATTCCTCGGGCGGACACAGCTGAAGATCCACGAAGCCCTGGAGACCGGCGACGCTGGCGCCATGTTCGCCGATGGCGCCAATCTCAAGGAGGAGATCGATTCGATTGCGGCGATTGCCCAGAACGTCCGCCAGAAGATGAACGGCTTCGCCGATCTTGCAAAGCGGCTCGAATCCGTCACGACCGCAACACCGACCGCCCGCGCCGCCCGCAGCATGATCAGCGTCAACACCTGCATCGAAGACGTCATCGCGGCAACCGGCGCGGAACGCCGGGCAAGCATCGTCAAGAGCCTGGGCGACATCCCCGAGATCTTCGCATCGGAGGGTGAGTTCCGTCTGCTCCTGGCAGAGGTCATCGAGAACTCCCTGCTCGCCGTGCAGGACCTTGCCGATCGCCAGGGGATCGTCAAGATCGAAACCGCGCAGAAGAACGGCGACATCCTGGTCACGGTCATCGACAACGGCGCGGGTATCGCGCCGGAAATGCGCATGCAGATCTTCAAGCCGTTCTTCACGTCGAGGGAAGACGCCATCGGGATCGGGCTGACGCTGGCTGGCCACCTGGCCAAGCAGTACGAGGGCGTGATTAAGATCAACTCGCTCCTTGGCCAGGGAACCGTCGCCCGCATCACGCTTCCCGCCAGCATCGCAGGACCCTGAGTGTCGGCGCCGTAACGGGCGTCTGACTGCGCCCGCCACAAGAAACGGAGACGGGATTCGTGGATGGTACCGGGTGGGTCGCAGGCCTCGCGCTATGGGCAGCCTGCGCGGCGTTTGGCGCCGCCGTGGTCACCGACCTCCGTCATCGCGTGGTGCCGAATGCGATTCCGCTCATCCTCCTCGCTCTCTTTGCGCTCCTTGTGCTCATCGGCGAGGTTCCCCCGCCGGGATCGTGGTGGGCACACATTGCGATCGGCGCGGCATTCCTCTTCGCAGGGTTTGGCCTGTACCTGACCGGAAGGTTCGGTGCGGGGGACGCAAAACTGATGGCTGCGGCCGGACTTTGGGTCGGGCCGGGGGAACTCAGCACGTTCCTGCTCAGCCTGGCCGCGGGCGCGTTCGCCCTGAGCCTGGTCGCCCTGTTGCCGTTCGACACCACGCGGCGCTGGCGAACGGAACTCCCCTTCGCGGTCGCGATTGTGCCGGCCGTGGCAGCGGTCCTCGTTCCGCGCACGCTGGCGCACTGGTACCCGTAGCCGCTATCGTAACCAGCGGCGCTACGCCTGGAGGAGCCTAGCAATGCGACGATTTCGCATGGTCATCATCATGGTCATGCTGGCCGTCGTGCCCCTGGGTGTCGGCCTCGTCGTCTACTCGTGGACGCCGGGCGAGGTGGTCACCGTGGAACCAAGCACACCGCCGGCCCCCCCGCCGCCACCACCCGAGACGCGCACGGTTCTCGCAGCCGCGCGCGACCTGCCGCTCGGGACACTGCTGCGGGAGGAGGATCTGGCAGAGATCGAGGTCGTGGCCGATGCTGTCCGGCGCGGGTATGTGGTCGTGGAGGATCCGACGGCGGCCTATGCCGTGCGTGGCCACGCCGTGCGCGAGGCCATCGGCGCCGGCGCACCGCTTTCCTGGTCGGCCGTCGTGGGCCCCGGACAGCGAGGGTTCCTCGCGGCGGTGCTGCGGCCCGGCACCCGGGCAGTGACCATCTCGCTGGGACCGGCCGCCAGTCACGCCGGGCTGATCGATCCGGGCGATCGCGTGGATGTGATCCTGACGGCGGCACTCCGTCTCGAGAACGACACCCAAGGCGTCTTCACCCGCACCATCCTTGAAGGCGTGCGCGTGGTGGCTATCGACCGCTTTGTCGAACGGAGCGCCGAATCTCTTGAGCGCGGGGGCGCCGTCGAACGCACCGAAATCGTTACAGCCACCCTTGAAGTCTCCCCGGCCCAAGCCAGCCGGCTCGCGCACGGCCAGCAAGAAGGCCGACTCTCGCTGGCGGTCCGCGCGCTGGCGGGCGCCGGCCCGGAGCACCCCACAGAAGCTGTCGATCTCCCGCAGCTAATGTCGCTGCCGACAGCGGACACCGAACCTGAACCGGAAGAGGAAATCATCCTGGAAGAGGTGACTGAACCGGATGACGACATCGGAACGTCAACCGTGAAGTCGGTTCGCGTCATTCGCGGCAGAGAGGTGTCCGAGGAGTATTTTCCCGAACCCGACGGACTCCTGCCCGCGGGCACCGAGATAGATACCGAGACGGGCGCCGACGCCGCGTCCGCCCCGAAGGTGCGGTTCGAGCCAAGCGAACCCAACTCGCTGACCGACACGGAAAGTGTGGTCCGGTAGCCGGAGGCACAACATGGAAACCCAGCGCCAATCGAACGCCATGGAGTTCTCGGACCGCTTCTTGCGCGCGGCCGCTGCCCTGCCGGCTGAGGTGCGGCGCCGCATGGATGGCACGGCGCCGCTCGACTGGGCGCTTCTCGAGGCCGCCGGAACCGCTGCCGAACTCCGAGAGGCCATCGGCGCGTACCGCCGGCTTCCGGAGCCCGTCGAGGGACTCGTGCAGTGCCTGATTCTGGAGGTCGGGATTGTGCCCGCAGATCTTGCCGCCGGCGTCGAGCGGCAGCGGCTAGCCGTGGCCTGGACCCATGGAGCGGCAGTCGACCCGGAAGGCGAGAGCTACCGGATCCGGGATCATCTCACCGGCGAATTCCACTCCGGAATCCGCCCGGAGGCAGTCGCCGGCTACGCGGTCCTCGCTCTGGAACTTGCGGCGGCCGTGCATCACACCTGTACCCTCTGGACCCGCTCCGGCGAACCCGGCCGGGCGGACGGCAGCGATCTGAACCGGCTTGGCGGGTGGGCAGCGCGAATGGCCGAGCGTCTTCGATCGGCGGTCGACACGCACGCGGAAGACTTCACGACTCGCCAGGCTGCGTGCGCACTCGACGACGCCTGGAACGCGCAGAGCCTGGCCGAGCGCGCCGAGCGCGCTGCCATCCCGCTGCGCCTCTCGCACGATGCGCGCGCACCGCGTTTCTGCCACTTCGCCCCGATGCGGAGTTATCGCCTCCACGCCTATGATCTGGGCGAGATCCGCTGGCTGTGTGCGCTGGCTGAGCAAGCGGCGCACCGCGCTTCAGCCGAAACACAGGTCCCTGTGACCGCGCACGAAGCGGCTAGTGACGAGGCGGTGTCCGCGAGTACTCGAACGGCCCGAACCCGTCCAGATGAACCCTCTGCCACGAGGTCAGTATCGAGCCACCACCCCGGTTCGGGGAATAGGTCAACGGATGATGGCGGCTCGAAAGCGATACCGCCAACTCCCGTACCCGCCGGCACCACAGCATTCGAACCAGACCCGGACGACCTTGCCATCGGCAGGGAACTTGGCGGCCTCGGGCGGTCGGCAGCACCGTTCGACCCAGACCCGGATGACCTCGCCATCGGCAAGGAACTTGGCGACCTCGGGCGGTCGGCAACACCGTCCGGTCCCGACCCGGACGACCTGGCCGCCGGGAAGGAACTCGACAGCCTTAGGCATTTGGCAAGTGCTTCCCGCCAAGCAACCGCTGACACCGAGCCAGAAGACCCGACGGCCGCGAACATCGCTACCCTCGAAGCGCAAATTCATGCAGATACCGCAAGCGCATTCGAGCTTGGTTCAGACCCCCGCGAACTGACGCTGGACGAGGAGTTGTCCCGCCTGGAGCGCGCCGCGACCCAGCTACCCGATCCAGTTCGACGGCGGCTGGGGGACACTTATGGAATTGGCGTGACCCAAGCGCTTGAGCGTCTTCAGAACCTGGCGTCGGCCGACGCCGTGCGCGCCGAGGTGCGTGCAGCTGATTCCGGCGGCCGGGCGCCGGCCTGGTTGGGAGACCTCGCCGCCGCAATCTTGCGCGATGGCGGCGCACAAACGCGAAGCGGCTTGCGGACTCCCCCCCTCCACCTCGGTTCCGAAGAGGAGTCAGGTAGCGGATACCGCGCCACCGACCTCGAAACCGGCGGCCACGGGCAACTCACGGTAATCGGGCTGGTTGAGCAAATGCACCTTGGCCTGACCTTCGCCTGCAACGCGTGGACGGGCCTGACCTTGCTCCGCAGCGCCGGGCTGGAAGGAAGCTGGACCCTGCAGCAGCGCGAGGCAGCCTCGAACGGGTTTGTGGCCGGCGATCGCGAGGTGCTGGAGGCGGCCCGGCAGATCAACCTCGCCCTGGATCGCATCGAGCGGCCACATGCCGCCGCGAAGCGCAATAGCACTTCCCGGGTGCAAGCTTCCATAGCCGCACGCGCGTTGCTTGCGGTCGGACCGAACACCCGCACCACCGCCGGATGGCCGGGCCATGCAACAGTGCCCGATCCGCAGAACGCTAGTGATGTCGCACAGATTTCGGCCATGGCGGAGGCGCTACGCGGGCGTGTCCGGGTGACCTCCAACCGGCTGATCTCGGGACAGGTAGGCAACTTGTCCACCCAGGCCGCGGGTCAGGAAGCAGGATAACCGTCGGGGCCGGAGCCAACGTACCTGCGCGTCCAACCTGATGCATGACCGGCCGCCCATAACGTCTTCGGGCGCGCCGGGCAGCGGGCCGTGGGAGTCCGGCGCATCGTTCCCTCGTGCGACTGCCAGCCGATCATGCGTGCCAGGCGCGCCCAACGCGCCGGGCCACAACGCAATAGTGCGGTTCGGCGGAACTTCGGAGATGGTGCATAACTTAGTTGCATGATACTATGTGTGTTGGTTATCTTCTTATTCTGTCGCACCGGGGGCACTGGCGTTCGGCTGGTGCGTGAAGACCCGAATTATCGCACTGTCGCTGTTCGGTCCGCTCCTGACTTGGGCTTCGGGGCTCTCCTTCGGTCGCCGTGATCCACCTGAGGTTTCCTGACGACCTAAGCGTGAACAACGGCAGGGAGAAGGGAATGTACAGCAGGCACAAGCATGTCTGAGAGTGCGCTGCTAACCGCTGACGAAAAGCAGATGATTGTCAGCAGCTATCGCCTGATTGCGCCGATCTCGGAAACCGTTGGCGACCTGTTCTACAAGCGGCTGTTCGAGACCCAACCGCAGTATCGCGAGCTGTTCCCGGAAGACATGGGCAAGCAGAAGCGAAAACTGATGACCATGCTGGCATTCATTGCCAAGTGCCTGGATTGGACCGAGGGGCAGTGGAGGCAGAATGTCCAGCCGGACGAGGATCTCTTCCTCGTTGTCCTCGCGCTGGGACGCCGACACCACGTCCTATACAAGATTCCTGACGAGGCCTACGGCCCGGTGAGAGCATCGCTGTTCTGGGCGCTGGAGCAGGGTTTGGGCGAGGCCTTCACCAAGGAACTCCATCAAGCCTGGAGCAAGCTCTATACCGCCCTCGCAACGAGTATGCAGCTTGGAGCGAAATCCTCGCGCATCAAGATGGAATTCGGCTACATCGAATGAACAATAGCCCTCCTCCGCCTGCAGCCCCCTTTCTGTGGGGGTCACTCGAGACATTCCCGCTCGAGCGCGTGTTCGGAGTACTGGCGCTCAGCCGGCAGCTGGTCGGCGTCCGCCTCTCTGACGCGGAACGGGAAGTGGGTGCCATCACCGTCAAAGCGGGCCACGTGCTTGGGGCCGAAGACTTCCGCACCCCGGCGAGCGGTACCACCGCGCTGAAGACCCTGATTCGAGAACCAGGTACGGCGTTCTCAGTTACCAGGCTCCCTGTCGATCAGGCCCAAATGCGTGATGCCATAGTTATCGGCACCCTCAGCGAGCTGTTCCCAAAAACTGACAACGGGCACGTCAGGCGTACCGTGGCTTCCGCACCTGCTCGAGTACGCCCGGAGGCAGACTCCGCTACCGATCACCGGCACAAGGCATCGGGGGTGCCAGCGTCAACCAGCAGATCCGGAGGCGAGCCGGCGGCAGGTGGCGACGGTGATGCAGCGAATTCATCGCCGTCGGGGCGTGACCCCCGGAAAACGGTCGACGACAGCGCGCTTGCTGCCGCTGCGAATGGGTACGAATCGCGCTCTCCGGGTGCGGTAACGGCGCCCGCGCCTGAGACGGCGTCGGCCGGGGTGGACGCTGGAGACGCGCAGGGCGTGCCCCCCGCGGCCAAGGCAACGGACGAGGTGATCCTGCGCGGTACGTTGGAAGCGTTCCACCTTGAGGAATTGCTTGAGGTGCTGCAGCTGATCCCGGCCCCTCTGCGGATTTTGTTCATGCGGGACGGGGATGTGGTCGGGACGCTCGAACTCATGTCTCAGCAGGTTGTCACGACGGCTGCCGGACCGCTGCATGGAAAAGAGGCCTTTGCGAAACTCTACGCTGATCCAGGCGAGACGTTCGAGGTGCGGAAGACCGAGGAAATGGGGCGGGCGGGCGCTCTCGGCAGCCTCTCCGAACTGCTGGTTGAGGCGCGAGAAGCGCGTCCGGCACCGTCCGGCAAGCAAGCTGCACCGAAGAGCGAACGGTCACTGCTCATGGAAGGTCGGCTGGCGGATTTCTCGTTCGAACTCCTGATCGCGTCTCTTGATCGCTCCCGGCAGCCAATCGAGCTGGAACTGCGTAGCGACGGTGAACCCGTACACCGGGTGCAGCTCAGATCGGGGCACATCCTGTCCGCCGAGAGTGTGGGCATCGGGGACGGGGATCGGGCACTGGCGGCAATCCGCGAGAATCCGGGAACCGCGTTTGCCGTTTACCGACGCAGGGAGCTTCAGGACGGGGCGGCCATCGCTCCGTTGAAAGTGCTGCTTTCGGGGCCAGATCCAGCTCCGGCACCCGGCCCCAGGGTGGCCCGCACCGCCGACCGGCCGGTCAACGTCCCTGCAGAAGCCGTGCGCGGGGAGACCGAGACGGAAGATGGCCGTTTCTCAGGTATCGAGGGCCGTCTCGACATCCTCGCCGTCAGCATCACCGAACTGCGGCAGGCGCTGGAGGACCGGAAGCAGGTTCCCGGCGAGACGCCGCAAGTCCCGCAGGCATTATCCGAGTTCGTGAGCGCGACGGCCAATTTCGTGACCGTGCTTGAAAAGTCCCACAAGGATGCACTGCTGCAGGTATGCAACACGCTGAAGACGCGCCACCGCGGCGCGCTGCGGGCCGTCATTGTGCTGCAGTGCGCCTGCCTGGTTCTCATTTTCCTTGCGGCATTTGTCGCCCTGTAGTCCAGCCACCCGAATCCAGCGTTCCTGGCATGAACTCCTGCTGGCGCGAAGGCAGATCTGTTCAAAGGCGGCGGGTTTGTTCCGAATGAGTGGCTCTGAGAGACCCGCCCACGGCTGACCAGCCATGCCCCGTTGGCGACCTGGCGAGACGTGGTTGCCGCCCTGGCGTTCGCCACCGGGCTGTCGATCGGGACCGGTTTCCGCAGCACGGCACCGTTGTGACAGGCCACGCCGGTCACCGCCGGGCGCCGATGCTCCTCAAGGCCGGTCGATGGCGAGTTGGTTCTCGTGCCGGAACGCCTGGATCGCGATCGCCGACGACATTCTCGCTGCCGGCAAGCACTTCTACCTATGGGTTGATCAGAACCTGCGCCTCGAACTTTGGACTGAAGTTCTGCATGGGTGGCCGGGTAGGAGGGGCCCGGTGACGACCCCTCCTACCCTGCCCTTCGGATTAGAGTCGGGTAACTAGTTCCCCACTGCCGCAGCCACGCTGTCGATGTTCCTGACTATCAGGGTTACGAGTGCGAAGGTGTCCTTTGACTGCTGGTCCGTGGGCAGGTCCGGTCGTTCGGCGCGCGCGAGAGTTACGCCGAGGTGTGCCTTGATGCGCGATATCTCAGCCATCAGTAGGTTGGTCGCATCGTAGCTCTCCGACGGTGACACCCGCACCAGCGTCATCGCGGGTACATCCGACGGTTCCATTTGCAGTCGTGCTTGCAGATTGATCGCACTGTAGGTCGCCCGCAGGATCTGCGCTGCAACGTCGGCGGGAGCTATCTCCTGATCGACCGGAGCAAGCTCGAAGCTGACAGATACGCCGAGCATGGCGGCAACAAGCTCCAACTCGTCGAAGATGGACAAAGCGTTCCGGTAGACATCGGCAGGAGTCAGCGTCCTTCCAACCAGCCCGTCAAGCATCAACGAAGCGTCTGCCAGGTTCTGGTAGTTCATCGACGAAGTGCTGCCGGATCTCAGCGGCGCGGTCTCGATCTGACCGTCGATCGCCATCTGCGTTTTGATACTCCGCAACTCTCGAAGGACATATTCGACGTGCTCAAGGACATCTGCATTACCGATTGTCTTCACCGGCAAATGCCCCATTCTCGCCAGGGGCAGTCCCAAGCGACGCTGCACCTGGGTAACCTTCGTGAGGACCTCCAGCGATTTGGCGTAGACGTGAACGGGGGCGCGGCCTTCGATGATCCCGGCCCGAGGCGGGAAATGGGAAGTGGCAAATGCCGCCAGAAGGACCTCAATCTCGGCCAGCAAGTCCTCGGTTGCCTGAAATACCTGAGACGGGCTCACGGGCACTCGGGGCTCGGGACGTTCAGTCTGACCTGTCGCCGATCGCGGTGGCACCACCGCGGGTTGCCGTTCTTCCGGGATGGAGCTGGTTTCCGGCGCGGGAGCCGCGGCCGGGGGCGGCTGATCGAGCACCTGGCCCGTCGCGGCCGGATCGGCGACGATTTCCGACAGGGGAGCCACGGCCGGGGGCGGCTGGTCGGGCACCTGGCCCGTCGTGGCCGGATCGGCGACGATTTCCGGCGTGCGGGCTGCGGCCGGGGGCGGCTGGTCGGGATCTTGGCCCGCGGGGGCCGGACTGTCGGCCTGTGCTGGTGAAGCTGGCGCCCCTCCGCGGCGCTTCGGAACGTTTACCGTCTCGTCGTCGGGTCGGGAGAATAGATCTGAGATAGCGTCCAATAGGCCCACGCCGTCGTCCTGGGCTGTGACCGGCCCCGGCGACACAAAGCCTGCAAGAAGCAGGATCGCAGCAACAGCAACCACGATTTGGCAGGAGTCGCGCGGACGAGGGATTTTGCGGCCTGTCGGTACGTCTCGTCGACGCTCCGCAGTTCCCGCCCTTGCAGGCCGCATTTTCCACCAATTCAACCACTGTAGGCGGGGCCGCACATAGCACTTCTGTAGGCCAGTGTCCTGCATTAGAAGATACCGTCGAACAACCGTTGAGGGTCTCGAAGATGTGGTCGGCGGTCTTGGTCCACGAGAAGGGTTTGGATTTCTGATTATATGACTATAACTGGCAGTTATTCATCTCCTGTGTTGCGCAGTGCTGCGGTGAGCGCCTAGACGGATCTGCTTTTCGGAGAGCGGAGCGAACTGGCGTTGCACGGGATTGGAGCAGCGAGCGCCGGTTGGCGTGAAGTGCAGACAGAAGCGGAGATGGCGGGCAAGCTGTTGGCGGATCATGGATACCTGTCCGGGCGGTATTCGCCACCCGGCGCCGGTTCGTTCCCGGTCGACCGCCTGTGCCACAGAGTGTCTGCTCATGTGCACGGTCCCGTGTGTTGGGTTGCCGGCCCCCCGAACCGGGCCTTCGCTTCACCACAGCTCCACCGGGCGTGACAGCCCCCTGGGCGCCAGCCTCGTTACAACCATGCTCGAATCTGGCTTCTCCAAACCGATCGGCTCCGGTGGCGGGTTCTCCCTTTCCTCCGCGGTCTCCGCATGATGGCGAGGCAATCTGGAGACCTCCCAAGTCCCGGCGCTGTGCCCGCGTGCATGCGATGGTTCCCCGTCGCCATCGCGGTCGGTGTTGAGACGGCGCTCCAGCACCAGCCCTACGGCCGCCGCCGCCGTGTGCCGGGCCGTCAGTTCCGCCGGTTCTATGTCGAAGACGTAGACGCCGGTCAGACGGTCGGCCAGCCCGCTGACCTCCGCCGGAACGTCTGACGCCAAGCTTGCCCTTCCTATTTTGCCGGCCGATACAGGGCGATCCTCCAGACGATTCTGGCGCACCTGTTCACTGGCCTCAGTCAATTCCCGAATCAAGCGCCGGAACCGGTGATGCTCGGCTAACTGTGCCAGGAATGCTCCGATTCCGTCGGCCTCCGTCCACGATGCGGGTCAACACCCGCTTGGGCCCGTGCCCCGGGCGCTTCCCGGGCACAGCGGCAGATCGGTTTGCCAGACTTCAGGAGGCGTAACTGTGGCGAACCCGGACGGAACTCATTGATTGGCGGGAGTTCTGCGCGAGGCGGGTCGCGCCGGCACCGCCGGGCCACCCGGCTCGAAGAAGACGGGGGCTTCGGTAGCCTCGATGCCGGCAGATGTGCATCTGCCAGCACGGCCAGATACCAACCCACCATTCAGCAAGCTTTCACTCATTTGCCGGACAACTTCGTGCGCGGGCCGTATCGGTGAGTGTCACATCTGCGCAGTAGACAACCTAACGTGCGTCTGTACGCTCGATGATGCCTTTTTTGGCGCTAGTCTCCGGCATTTTCCTTGCCGCCCTTGCGCGCAGGGGCGGTTTGCCGGGGGCCGTGCATTTGCTGACCGGATCGGTACACCGTCCGGCCAGCCGCCATCCTTGGGAGGAAACAGATGACTCTTTCCCGCATCGGTCCGGCCCTCGGGACCGCTGCCACTGTGGCAATGGTCTCCGCGTTAGTTGCGTCGCCGGCGTCGGCGGTACCTCAATGCAATGAGATCACTCATTGCGCTGATGAGAACTGGTGCGCCTATCACCGCACCGTCGACAAGGCCTACCGTCACTCGCCGCTTACCGAGATCAACAAAGACAATATTCGCAACCTTGGCGTGGCCTGGCTGTTCCAGCCCGGTGGCGCCGAGCAGGCAGCTGGCGGACTTCACAGCACACCGCTCGTGCTGGACGGCGCCATGTACGTTGCCTACAACCCGTCTTCAGTGATGAAACTCGACGCGGCCACCGGTCAGCGTCAGTGGGCCTACGTCCCTGAGATGAACCAGGCGGTGGTAGCCCGCTCGGCATTCGCACACACCCGCGGCACGGCCGTGGGCGGCGGGCGCGTCTACATGGGTCTGGCGGACGGCCGGATCGTGGCGCTCAGCCAGGACGACGGTTCCGTCATCTGGGATCAGCAGATCGTCGATTCCGCCAAGATCACGGCGGGCTTCAGCGGTGCGGCCACCTATGTCAGCGAGGACATCATGGTGATCGGGCAGAACGGTGGTGAGTACCCGGTCGAAGGCCGGATCTTCGGCATCAACCCGAAAGACGGATCGGTTGTCTGGACCTTCTACACGACCGGCCGTGGCGACGACGCGGCGCTCGCGACCTGGGGTGGCGACTCGTGGCTGTACGGCGGCGGCGGCTCCTGGCAGCCCGGCACTGTCGACTTCGCGAACAACCAGATCATCATGGGTACCGGTAACCCGAACCCTGACTACGACTACTGTGGCGCCGACTGCCGCGACCCCAACGCGGACGCGCACCGGCCTGGCGACAACCTTTACACGTCGTCCACCGTCGCGCTCGACCTCGACACCGGCGAACTCAACTGGTACTTCCAGGAAGCGCCCAGCGACCCGTACGACTACGACGCCTCTCCTGGCGAGTACGTGATCTTCGAGAAAGACGGCCGCCGGATGGTCCTCCACCCGGGCAAGAGCGGGTTCAACCACGTTCACGATGCTGCGACCGGCCAGCCGCTGGCGGTCTACTCAGCGATGAACCACCAGAACTGGACGTCCGGGTTCAACCTGGAAACCGGCGAGTTCGAGAACATGCTCTGGCCGGTTGCCGGCGAGAAGACCCTGGTCTGCCCGGCCATCGACGGTGGTCACAGCTGGAACGCGGGTTCCTACAACCCGAACAACGGTATCCACTACCGTACGGTCCAGGAATGGTGCATGTGGCTGACCATCGCCCACAAGGACGGTTCCGGCCCGATCAGCTTCGGTGAAGCCACGCGGATCACCGAGCCGTACGCACAGGTCTACATGGCCGCAGAGTGGATCCAGGCCGACCCCGAGACCGACAAGTCCCACGGCCGCCTGATTGCGCGTGAGCCGGTTTCCGGTGAGATCCTTTGGGAGAAGCGCTACGACATCATCCCGCAAGCCTCCCTTCTCACGACAGGTAGCGGGCTGCTGTTCAACGCGGACTACCTCGGCAACCTCGAGGCCATCGACGGGGACACCGGTGACATCCTCTGGACGTTCAACCTTGGCTCTGGCACGAACGGCGGGATCATCTCCTACGCCGTCGACGGCAAGCAGTACATTACTGTGGCCAGCGGTCACGGGACGTACGTCGGCATGGGCATGCTCGCTGGCGCCTTCGCCGGGGAGACCATGGACTACCAGCGCAGCGCGCTCGTAGCCACCTTTACCCTGAACACCTTCCAGTAAGGGTTCGCCCACGTCCAGCGGGTAGCGGTGGACAAGCGCTCCAACGTTGGACCACCCAGCGTGAGAACATCCCGCTGATCCGCCTCAGGGCCGGCATGCCGGCCCTGAGGTCCTTGCCTATTCAATTGAGCTTTCTGGCCGATCAAGCTTTTTTCGCCCCCTCCTGCAACATCGCCTTGTCCAGGCTCAGGTCCGCTGCCAGCCTTTTCGGGCGCTGGTTCACGGCTGCGCGCCAACCCACGCGACGTACATCTCTCCTTCGCAAACCCATAGAGCGGGTCCTTCGGTCCGATACCCGTGATTCCTACGGCTGCAACTGACGCCCATCCTCCCGCGTATCAACAGTCGAACGCCGACGGATCCAGACCGTCCACCCAATCGTTCACATGATCCGCCAGGCACCCTTCCGGTTGCCGTTCTCACAGACTCGGCAGCAACAGCAAGAATGAGTCGGGGCCATGCGGACGGAACACCATCGCCGCCAGCGCTTCCCAAGACTCCGAGAAAGCAGGCCTGTTCCGCTGCCGTTCGCGCGGTACAGGTTGCTGGACCTCCACTGGTGCCACGACAACACAGGCATTACCAGAATGAATGGTGCTATGCTTCAACGACAGATAGACCACAGCCGGAGCGTGAAGCGATGGGATAGACGACGTTGGCGTAGCTGGAGCACGATAAGAAGATGGCCCCCATGGTTTTTGGCACGCAGGCATGCATCGGGATTGAGCGAAGTACGGCCTTGGCGTGCACAGCGTGGCGACACGCCGGCGGACGGTGCGGGCGAGACGCACCCCTACTAGGCAGCGGAAAGCCGCAATGCGGGCCATCAGGGCGTGGGGAAGCGCCCGGAAAACCGAGCGCAGGCGTTGGTACCGCGCACACGGTAACGAAGCCCGGGCAGCGCCACTGGAACCGGGCCGAGACCGGAACTCGCGCCGCCTCCAGGTCCCACAAGCGGCCCATGGATGAATGCCCATGCCAACCACATTGATCATAGGGGCAATCTCGGCCACCTGGCTCTTGCTCAGCCCGGTGGGCGTGTTTTCCCAGTCGATTGACAGCGCTAACCCCGCATCTCCTGCGCCGGGCACCGTCCCTGAGCCGGTCACGACAGGTCAGGTGCCCGACCGGCCACCCTCGGCCGCATCTCCTGCGCCGGAACCTGTCGACGAGCCGGTCACGACAGGCGAGGTGCCTGACCAGCTACCCCCGGCCGCAGCTCCCGCGCCGGAAACCGGCTCCATCCCGGATGAACAGTCACCCGCGGAGGCGCAGCCGCGACCGGCGACAGGCCAGGCAACCCGTCAAACTGCACGTCCCGAACCCCGTGAGCGTGTGAGCCCGTCTCAGGTATTTCAGGCAACCGAGGACGTGCTGGCCGAAATCGAGATCCTCCGAGCGAACTTCACCACTTCCCATTTCCCGCCTCGTGCCGAGATCATCGAAGGCCGCGCCCCCGTCCACGTCTATGTCAAATCGCTGGAGGTCCTTGGGAAGGTTATCCTGGTGCAGCGTCGCATGGGGCTGCCCCCGGCAAGAATGGGGCATTTGCCGGCGGAGATAGTCGATGCCGCCGATGTGCTTGATCAAATCGAATATGTCCTTCGCGAGTTGCGGAGTATCAAGGCGCAGATGGGGATCGACGGCCAAATAGAGCCTGCGCCGCTCCGTTCCGGCAGAACTTCGTCAATGAACTACCGGAACCTGGCAAACGCCTCAATGTTGCTTGACGGGCTGATGGGGAGGACGCTGACTCCTGCCGATGTCTACCGGAACGCATCGTTGGTTTTCGACGAGTTGCAGCTCGTAGCCGCGATGCTCGGGGTATCACTCAGCTTCGAGCTTCCTGCGATTAGACAAGAGATAGCTCCCGCCGACGTCGCTGCTCAGATCCTTTGGGCGACCTATAAAGCCATCAATCTGCAAACGCGGCTGCGAATGGAATCGTCGCACGTGCCCTCGATAACGCTAGTGCGGGTGTCACCGTCGGAAAACTACGATGCGACCAACTTACTGCTGGCCGAGATAGCGCGCCTCAAGGTTCATCTTGGCGTCACTCTCACGCGTCCTAACCGGCCCATTCTTCCCATGGACCAGCAATCGAAGGATGTCTTCGCACTAGTAACCCTGATCGCCAGGAACATCGATACGGTGGCCGCGGCGGTCGGGAACTAGGCTGAGATCGGAATTCACGCCGGTCCCGCGAACTGCAAGAACCCAAAGGACGAATACGCGTGCCAAGCAAAATGATCGTAGGGGCGTTCCCGGCAGCCGCGCTCTTGTTCAGCCCGGTGGACGTGTTTGCCCAGTCGCTCGATAGCGGAGACACCGCTTGGTTGGCCACAGCAACCGTGCTGGTTCTATTCATGACCGTCCCGGGCCTTGCACTGTTCTATAGCGGCATGGTGCGTGCAGGCAGCGTGGTGTCCGTGATGATGCAGTGTTTTGCAATCACTTGTTTGGTAACGATCTTGTGGCTTATCGCAGGATATAGCCTTGCATTCGGAGATAGCCTGGCGGTAATCGGAGCCCTGAACAAGATTCTCTACGGCGGTGTCGGCGAGAATGTGTTGTGGGGCTCCATCCCTGAGCCCGTTTTCGCCACGTTCCAGCTCACCTTCGCCATCATCACCTCAGCACTTCTGGTTGGCACATTCGTCGAGCGTCTCCGCTTTTCGGCAGTACTGCTGTTCACGGCGTTCTGGACGTTGCTGGTCTACGCTCCGGTCACCCATTGGGTCTGGGGCGGCGGCTGGCTGGGCACGATTGGGGTGCTGGATTTCGCGGGCGGTATCGTGGTGCATATTACCGCCGGTGCCACCGCGCTGATCGCCATTCTCGTCTTGGGCCCCAGACCGGGTTTTCCCGCGCGCGTTCCGCCCCCGCACAACCTCCCGCTCACGATCGCGGGAGCCGGAATGTTGTGGGTGGGCTGGATGGGTTTTAACGGCGGCAGTGCGATGGCCGCTGACGGAAACGCCGTTCTCGCGATGGCCGTGACGCAAATTTCAGCGGCTGCCAGCGCGTTCACCTGGATGATGCTTGAATGGCTGCACCGTGGCCGGCCGAGCGCCCTCGGTGCAGTAACCGGTGCGATTGCGGGACTCGCTACGGTAACACCGGCAGCCGGCTTCATCGGGCCAGTGGGCGCGCTGCTGATGGGAATGTCGGCCGGCGTTGTGTGTCTCGGCGCCGTCTTAATGCTCAAGAACGTACTTCGATGGGACGATTCCCTCGACGTGGCCGGCGTCCACCTGGTGGGAGGTGCCCTCGGCACCCTGCTCACCAGCGTGTTCGCCAACAGCGCCCTGGGATTGTTTGGCGGCCAAGAGAGTTTCTCCATTTTGCGCCAGCTTCCAGTCCAGCTAATCGGCGTGGTTGTCACTGTCATCTACACGATGACGGTGAGTTGGGTGATTTTGGCGATCGTCAATGCCATGGTCCGCCAGCGGGTCTCCGAGGCTACGCTAACGGACGGATTGGACGTGGCCCTCCACCACGAATGGGGTTACGTCTTGGATGGCCCCTCGCCGGCGGCCTCGGCCGATAACGAGATGATGTTCACTGCAGATAGCCCCGGGCAACGGGCGGCCGGCGGGGCGCAGCGAGAGGGCGATCCGTTCCTGAGCCCAGAAGAACTCAGGCACGCACTTTCTGCGGGGAGCCCCGAGCGACGGGCAACCGACGACACGCAGCAAGAGAGCGAGCCGGTCCTGAGTCCGGACGACCTCAGAGAAATGCTGTCCGCGGTGAACCCCGGACAGCGAAGGTCGGGCGATAAAGGGCGTAACGAGTGAAAATCAACGGAATGAGGCTGCTGTCCTACACCGTGTCCTTCGCATTCGATCTGGCGCCAGCACGACGCTCATGTCCATCTGATCCCGTCTGCCGCAACCCGGTGCGGACAACTGTTGCCGAGGTATCCGTCGCACGAGCCCGCTGATCTCGTCATGACGGGGAGGCGTGGTTTGACGAGCGGCGGGCTGATCCGGTGGTCCGAAGCAGTCAGGGTGAAGGGACGCAGCATGCTGAACCGCCGGGTCCGTCGGCGTGCCGGAACCGGCGCAGCAGGTCCGGTAGTACCATGCTTCACCATCCCTCATCGTTACGGTCTGACCGTGCGCTTTCCCGGGAAGTCTCCCTTCCGGTACTATTTCATGGGCGATTCCAAATCCCGCCGGCGCTGAAGATCGTGGTGCGGCCCCGCATCGACAAGACGGATCACTGAGCCTGCACCCTTCCATCGTCATCGGTGCGCGGGGGTCCCGTCGACGTTCATCAGGCAGCTCCTGAACGCCAGGATCGATAAACCGGCACCGCTGTTTGTTCACCACCGACGGCGGGACGGCCAGCCACCGGGCCACCACCGTATCGGTCAGGCCCCGCGCTCGGGCCTAGAGATAGCCGAGCTCTCGCCAGCGCCGGTACCGCTCCCGGAACGAATTGAGCGACTGCCACACGCGCGCGAAGTCCGCATCCGCCGCGGCCTCCTCTGCCACCACCTGCTCCCAGGCGGTGCGGAAGGTGGCAAGCATGCTGTCCGACCATCTATGGATGGTCACGCCCCTGAGCTCCAGTTCGTCGATCGCAGCGATCTGGATGGTTTCACCCTCCGCGATCGAGTGCCGGAAACTGTCACCGCAGACGATTTCTACTTGCATCTGCTGGAGCGGCGATAGGCTGTTCCAGCTCTCCATGTTGATGATCAGTTCCAGGTTCGTCGACTGCTGATGCCACCCGGGGAAGTAATAGTGTTTGGCCACCTGATGAAAGCCGAGGTTTAAGTCGATCGCCGGCATGGAGAACTCGGTTGCGTGAAGCGTTCCCAATTCGAGGGCCGGAAAGATGTCGCCGGCAGCCAGCAGCTGCGTGGAGACACCTATCCGATCCATCACCTTCGCACCCAACCCGAAGAAACGCATTCTCAGGCCCTGCAAATCCTCCACGCTCTCGACCGGCCGCCGGAACCAGCCGGACGCCTCCGGCGGAATCACGCCGCACAGCAAGCCGCGAATATTGTGCCGGGCATAGATTTCCTCGAACAGTTGCCTGCCACCGCCGAAGTAGAACCAAGCCATGTACTCGTTGGCTGGCGGACCGAACGGAACAGCCGCGAAGAGCGGCAGCGCCGGGACCTTTCCGGCCCAGTAACCCGGCGTAGACCAGCCGGCGTCAACACTTCCGCTGGATACTGCGTCAAAGACCTCAAGCGCCGGGACCAACATGCCGGGGTCAAAGAACCTGATCTGGACATCGCCGCCCGAGATGGCCGCAATCTGGTCCTGAACCCGAATACCGAGTGATCCGATCTGCGGCAGCGATTCCGGAAATGTGCTCGCCATCCTCCAGCGTACGACGTCGTCTTCCGATTGCGGTGCCGGTTCCGCAACCTCCACGACCGTCGCCGCCTGTTGCGTCTCCTCCGCGGCCGGCGCCACCTCTTGCGCTGTCTCGACGGCCGGTGCCCTTACTGACTCCGGCGCCTGCGGGAGGAGCCCGCCGTCACCCCCCACGAGAAACATGATCAACGCACCAACGGCGATCAGTGTGCCGGCAGCGATACCTGCCAAGGCGAAGAAAATTGCGTTACGCATGTGCGGACCTCCAAACTGCCACGCGGCAAGTCGCCGAACGAGAGGTTCCGACCAACCTGAACCAATCCAGGGGAATTATATAGATACCTGCGCAGACGCTTGACTGGCTGCGCTCTAATGTGATATGGCGCGCCGATCGATCAACCTCGCCCGGCCCCCCGTACGTCCCGTCAACCTTCCCTCTACGGAGGAAAACTGCGCGTCCTGTCCGGCCCCAATGACACCAACCGGACGCGGGCAGAGATCTTCGTCCTTGCAGTACTCGTTCACACCCTGCAAGTTCAGGCCCTCCGCCAAAACCGGAAAATCACAGAGATTCCTGACCGCCTGCTAGCTAACTGCAGGCTTCTCCTTCAGTAGAAGGCTCCCGATCACGTTCGCCTCTTGCCAGAAGCAATTCCAGACGAGCATCTCTCTGCTGGAAGAGAACCTGCAGAAGACCCGGCGTATGGGCCAAGCACGTGATCCATTCACGATCAGGATTCCCCAGCAGCCGCACGATTCGAATGTGACACGGCACTGGTCATCGGACGCATCGCCCCGCGTGTCGCCGACCGCATCACTCCCCATGAGGAGCGCAGGCGCATCACCCATCGCCGACATTCTTCCGGCCTGTCAGTGCGCTCTCACTTCTGGACCCTTTTCCACATGTGTGCGGCGAACCATGTCCCCGCCGTGCATCTCGTCCCGCCGCGCCCGCATGCTCCACGGCCTGTCCGCCCGTCGTGCCGGTCCCCCGTCAAAAGGCGGCCCGCCAGCCGGCCAGCACCTGCCAGGACGAGTCGGCGAATGCGTCGTGACCCGGCGCATGCGTCCACGTGATCTCCGCCAGCAGCTCGCCGCCGGGATCAGGCGCCCGGCGCCATTGGGCGGAGATGTCCAGCTGTCGGCCCGAGGGCGCAAGCTCTGCCCGCAGTGGGGAGCGCAGCACGCTGCCCTTCTTGTCCCGACCGACCGGCACCGACAACGAGGCGTCACCGTCCTCGACCCGCAGCGCCTGGGAGAGTCCGAGCGACAGCGTGTCCCGGGCCGCCAGTCGCCGGCTGGCGGCGACGGAGAATGCACTGGTCATCAACGGCGACATCGCCGTGATCAGCCCGTCGCGGACTCGCGGTGTGACGGCGCCGATCTCCGCATCGGCGAACAGCTGCCAGGCACCGACCTCGCCGGCGGCGCTCGCACCGGCGAATGTCGTCGTGGCCGAGAGTCGTCCGAACGGTCCGGCGGTGGCCGTCCCGAGCAGCGTCCGGCGCTCGGCCAGCCAGCCAACGCGGAAGTGGCCCGGCGCCATGCTTGGCCGGACGGCCAGGGACAGCCCGGCGACAGGAGCGCGCCTCGGGTCGTCGGTCGTCGAGAAGACGGCGGCGCTCACGCCCCGACCGCTCTCCAGCGCGAACGTCAACGCGTTTTCGGCCAGCGACACGTGCCCAGCGCCATCGCCGGTGAGAGGGCCCGGGACACCGGACCACGAATGGACGGCGCGGCCGCGCCACACCTCCGGCGCACCTGTCCAGGCCGACCGGGTCGACGGCTGCGTCATCGGCCGACGCGGCGCCGGCGGAGCGCGGGCAAGTAATCGGGCGAGGCGCCGGGACATCGTGGGGCCAGGGTCCGGGTAGGCGAAGTCGGAGAGCCTGAACCAGAACGGGGCGCCCAGGCTGTCGAAGGCAGCGATCTCCCGGCCCGCAAGGGACCGTGCCAGCCCATCTCCGACCGCCCGGCCGGACATCATCGCGGAGGCCCCGACATCCACACCCGG
Source organism: Alphaproteobacteria bacterium (assembly GCA_022825235.1). GTDB lineage: Bacteria > Pseudomonadota > Alphaproteobacteria > TMED109 > TMED109 > VXPW01. The sequence goes on from JAJDYI010000048.1 coordinate 32,939, forward strand.
AGCGGTCACTGCCGTGCCCGTGGTCAGGGCTGCCGCCCCCACGGGCACCGTCGCAGCACCCAGATCCATCAGGCCCTGGCCGTAGATGGCCGCGTCACCGTACGGAGCCTGCTTGTCAGCGGTCAGGAACAGCCGCTCCACGAGGTCCGTGTTGGACAGTTGATTGCGGAAGAGCTGCTTCATGATGGCGAGTCCTCCCGCAACCATGGGCGCTGCGAACGACGTCCCGTCCGCCGCCGTGACGCCCCGCTGACCTTCCTCCCCTTCACGCTCCCCGAACAGCGCAACCCGAACATTGGCGCCCGGCGCGGCGATGCACCATTCGGCGGCAATCCCGCAGCGGTTGGAGAACGATGCAATGTCGGGTCGGCCGTCTGCATCGACATCCTCGCTGACCGCGACCACCGCGATCGTGTGACCGCGCAGCTCCGCGATCCGCACCGGCGAACCCGGAAGAATCTCGACCGATGCGGCGTCGATCCTCCCATCGACGGACGGGTCCAGGCTGCCGCCCACACAATGCTCAGTGCCGACATCACATGGGTACCCATGCGCATTTCCGCCGGCCAGTACCAGGATCTTCTTGTCCGTCACACCGGCTTGCGCCATCGCGGCGATCGTGTCGCCCAGGGCATTGCGCAGATCCAGCTCTGAATAGCTGTCGATGATCCCCTGAAAGCCGATGCTAGCGCTCAGGATGTCGATCCGGCGAGACAGGGCGTGCGTGAGGACGGACCCCAGCTCTGCATCCGGGTCCCCGAAACGCGGCAACGCGATCGGATCGTACATGGGTGGAGCGTCACTCCCGACGGGGATCGCGAACATGCGGACGCTGGCACCGAGCGCCATACCCCGGAACCCGAGATGACGATCAGAGGGCACAAGTCCCAGAGGGTCGGCGGCAATGACACTCGCCACCGCAGTGCCATGGGAATCCCGGTCGCCGATCTCATCCTCCGCCGAAAGGAGCAGTTCCTCACTGATGTCGCCGGTGAACAGCGGGTGTTCGAGATCGATCCCGCTGTCCACGAGCCCGACCGTTACGCCCGCGCCTGGCAGGGCCGAGCGTCCCCTGGCCAGTTCCAGATGCGCGTACGCTTCGGCCGCGTTGATTGCGCCCAGTCCCCACTGCCGGCGGAAGTCAGTTTGGCTCTCGTGCTCGCGCGCGATGCTGGCCTGCTGTCGCCGGTACTCCGGCGGCGTGAGACAGCCGAATGCGACAGTCGGAACGCACGCCTGGCCCGGCGGCCGCACGGGAGCGCCTGGCCGGGGCGGCAATGACGGGCGTGACGACGCAATGTCCCCTGTCGTCGGACGGTCCGGAAGTCTCGGCGGCCCCGACGCCGGGTTCGTTGCAGTGGTTGTCGGCAGATCACTGCCACCGCCCCCCGTGCAGCCCGCGACGGCGAGAAGCGCGAGGACGAGGACGGCCCGACAACAGTTCATGGGGTTCCCTCAAACTCGCAGAACCACAGGGGTTCAAGCTGGCGGGCGCAGAAAAGCGTACCGGCACGCAACACAGCGTACCAGCACACGGCATCTCCCAGACGCTTTCAGGCGACGCCGGGGCCGACTGGCAGACGTAGGGCGGGAGTACCGACGACGCGCAAGCCGTCGTTGGATAGGGATGCCGGGGTGGCGCGTTGTCCCAGCAAGCTCGCCCTCGTCCGATTGGTCGAAAGAGAGGTGCCGATCCTGGAGCAGGCGCGCACACCCTGGCGAGGGGGGCCGGTCAGGGCGAGACTGATTCCTCCCGCGGCCCGGCCATGCGGTATCCGACGCCGCGCTCGTTGAAGATCCAGGTGGGACGTGTCGCGTCGTCACCGAGCTTGCGGCGGAGATTGCGCACGAAGATGCGTACCAGGTTGGCATCTGCATTGCTGCGCCCGCGCCAGACCCGGCGCAACAGCGTGTCGTAGGTCATCACCCGTCCCGCGTGGAGAGCGAGTTCGCGCAGCAGCTCGAACTCGGTGGCGGTGAGGGTGACCGGACTTCCCTCGACCGTGACCCGGCGCCGATCGTAATTGATGGCAAGCGCGCCGAATACGAACGGATCGGGCTCCTCGTGGCGGCGGAGCGCGGCGCGCACCCTCGCCACCAGTTCTGTCGGCGAGAACGGCTTGACGATGTAGTCGGCCGCGCCTGAATCGAGCGCCGCGGCGACGGTCTCGTCGCGACCGTAGCCCGAGATGAAGATGACCGGCAGGTCGGAGAGCTCGGGGACCTCCTCCATCAGCTCGATGCCGTCCTGTCCGGGCAGGACCAGGTCGAGCAGGACCAGCCGGGGCTTCTCCCTCTGGATGATGTGGGCGAGTTCGCCCGGATCACCGGTCACCAGCGGGGCGTAGCCGGCCGCAGCGAGAGCGTCGCGCACGAAGCGGAGCGTGCGCGGGTCGTCGTCGACTGCCAGGATGCGCGGCTTTTCGGTCGGTTGCTGGTTCGGTGGCGGCTCCTTGGCTGCCGCTGCACCGGGCTCCCCGGCCACGGGCAGCGTGAAGGTGACGGTGGTGCCAAGTCCGGGACCGGCGCTCTCGGCCCGGATGCGCCCCCCATGGGCCTCCACCAGTCCCTTGCAGATCGCAAGTCCCAGGCCGTAGCCGGCCTTCGATCCTTCCCCGGCGTGCTTGTCGAAGAGCCGCGATAGCAACTCGGGCGCAAGCCCGCGGCCGTCGTCGGCGACCGAGATCGCGACGAGGGCGCCCTCGCGCACGGCCGAGACCCGGACCGAGGACGACTCCGGAGCGTGCCGGGCGGCGTTGGCGAAAAGATTGTTGAGCACCTGCACGATGCGCCGGCGGTCGGCCATCGCGCGGGGCAGGCCGACGGGAAGGTCAACGACGATGCCGTGCCGTCCGCCTCGGCCCAAGAAGGTGTTTCGCGCCCGCTCCACCAGATCGGCCACTTCCGATGCTTCCGGCGTTACCGAGAGCGTGCCCGAATCGATGCGGCCCGCGTCGAGCAAGTCGCCGATCAGGCCCCGCATGTGGCTGGCTTGCTCGACGATAATGCGGTGGAACTCGCGCATCTCCGCCGGGTCGAGCGCGGGCGTCTCCTCCAGCAGGGTCACCGCCGAGCCCCTGATGGCGGCCAGCGGCTCGCGCAGCTCATGGCCCACCAGGCCCAGGAATTCGGTCCGCAAGCGCTCGATCTCGTCGAGCGGCGCAAGGTCCTGAACGGTCACCACCACCGAACCGATGGAGTCGCCTTCGACGGGAATCGGAGTGGCGTTGATCAGCGTCCTGACGCTGCGCCCGTCCGGCACCGAGAGCACCATCTCCTCTGCCCGCAACGTCTCGACGCTGTTGAGCTGCTCTGCGAAGGGAAACTCTCTCAAGGAAACCTCGCGCCCGTCGGCACGCCGGAAGGACATCACCTCCAGGAGCTGCTCGGGCGGGTGGCCGGGCATGCGCAAGCTCTCCACGATTCGCCGCGCTTCGCGGTTGAACGACGCCGCCCGGCCATTCTTCGCGTCGAAGACCACGACGCCCACAGGCGAGGTCTCGATCAGGGCCTCGAGGTCGGCCCGCACGCGCCGCTCGCTACGGTGGGTGCGCGCGTTGGCGATCGCCGACGCGGCCTGAGAGGCAAATAGCGTCAACACCTCCTCGTCCTCGTCGGTGAACGCTTCGCCGTCCGCCTTCTCGGCGAGGAAGAAGCTGCCCGCCTCCACGTCACGGTGGCGTATCGGCGTGCCCTGGAATGTCCGGGAAAATGTCCAGGCGGGCTCGATGCCGAGCGCGCTGACGTAGCCCGGGAAGTCGGCCACCCGTACCGGCCCCGGCAGGGTCCGGAGATGCTCGAACAGGCGGGCGTTGCCGGGCCAGGCGAGCTGTTCGCGTTCCTCATCCGGCGTGAGGCCCGAGAACACCGGGTCCCTGGGCGCGCCCTCCTCGTCGACGGTGACGATGACTCCCTTGCGGGCGCCGGTGAGCGCGCGGGCGCTCTCCACCACTTCGTTGAGCACGGTGTCGAGGTCGAGGCTCGCGTTGATCCTGAGGATGGCCGCGTTGAGCGTGGCGATGCGCGCGCGGAGCGCCTCGTTCTCCCGCCTCAAGTCGTCAAGCTGCGTCAAGGCTTCTCCTTCTTCCTTCAATTCGGCACGCATCGCGGCCCGCCCTGGCGCCGGAAACAAAGTGCGCCGCGCCGTCGGCGGCGTGCCGGCGGGAAGATTAGCGCATTTTCACCAAACCAACATCATAAAACGGCCTGTTCACACATACACTTAACAGATGATGTCCCACGATAGGGCGAAACTGTGACTGCCGGCTCGACGAAGGGGAATGTTGCAGGCCGTCACGCTGCCGGTGACACCCGAAAGAGGTGCCCGCGCCGACACCAACACGAACAGGGCGATGGCGGCAGCGGGGCTGCACGAGCTGCCGGGCGAATCACCTGCCGGAGTGATTGGTTCACCCAATTGCCACATGCGTCTGCGTTTGTTGGACCGGAACACAAGGCACTGTATCTTACTCTTGCCTTACATCACCTCGAACCGCGAATCCACGATGCCCGAACCGCTCACCACCACTGTCTCTACCAAGGGCCAGGTCGTACTTCCCAGCGCGGTCCGCCGGACACTGGGCTGGGCTCCCGGAACCCGGCTTGGTGTCGTGACCACTCCCGGGGGCGTGCTGCTGAAACTGGCACCGGGGTTCCCGGAGACCCGGTCGAACGACGTCTTCGGCCGGCTCGCCTGTAGCGGCCCGCCCCGGTCCCTGTCGGAGATGGAGGCGGGCGTTGTCGCGGAAGCGAAACGACGGCATGCGGGCGATTGATACCAATGTCGTGGTCCGGTATCTGACCGGCGACGATCCCGACCAGTCGGCCAGAGCTCGGGCCATTGTCGACGGCGGAGCAGTGTTGGCGAGCACGACGGTCCTGCTGGAAAGCGAGTGGATCTTGCGCAGCGTCTACGGCTGTGCGCCGGAAGATGTCGCGGCGGCGCTCCGGGCCTTCGTGGGGCTGCCGGGCGTCGCGGTCGAGAATCCCTCCCTGCTCGCCGAAGCCCTCGACCGCGCAGAGGTCGGCATGGACTTTGCCGACGCACTGCATCTCGGCGCCGCCGCGCGATGCGACGCCATGCTCACATTCGACCGCCGGTTCATTGAGCAGGCCCAGGGCAGCGCGGTTCCGACGCTTGAACCCTGAGGGGAACCCACCGAAACCCATCCCCTTGGGCACGCGCCTGACATGGACGCTGACATGGACGCCACGACCGCTTGCCCATCATGCCGGCGGGCGCGATACCGCACGGCTTGGAACTGTTCGTCCGACCCACTGCGCCGAAGGGTCCCGAGATACGCGACGCGCACCCGCGATCTCTCCGGTCACGACCTTGCGGGCGGGCGGGCTCTTTCCGAACCTGCGCCTCCCGTCGTGATCGTCGCCGGCGATCTCGCGCCGAATTTCCTGCTCGCGCTTGCTCGGCGACACCGGGAAGCCCAGACCTCGCGACCTCGGCCAGTTCATGCGGCGACCTGCCGGGTTTGCGTTGGACGGCCCCCTGGGAGCTGCATCGCCGATCACGGTGATCTTCGGCAGGGAGCAGTGCTTTGCCAGCGGCTTCTCCCTGACCCTAGACGCCTGCTCGGATATCGATTCGCCCCCAATCCAAGCGGCATGTGCATCTCGAAAACGCCGCGCTGAGTGAGGCCGTCGAACGGGATTCGGCGGCGATTCGGCGAAGACTGTCCGCCGCTGGCTCCCAACGATGCTCGAGGCAAGCGCCTGTGAACTGCGACAGGTGCCCCGGAGTCCGAGACTTGCCGGCGACGGCTCCGCCGCGCCGGCCGTCAGTCGGCAAAATCGCCAGGCCTTTATAGGGCCCACATCAATAATTTCCGCTCTCACATGAACATTTCACATAAAACCTGCTACATATCGTGGAGGTCTTGAAGCGAGCGAAGACCATCGCAGTTGTGGCGTCAAGTACGTAGCTGATACGAACGACAGCGGAGATTTGGCCATGCCGTTGCAGCTGTCCGCTCACGGAAACACCGAAACGCTCGGACCGGAATGTCGAGCCGGCATCGCCGGCCATACGGAACCGAACGTCCCAGGTCGCCTTCCCTTGGTAGCAACGAGCGGGGCCGAGTTGCGGCAGCTCTCCCCGGCCTCCGACCGACCGTTGGAGCGCGCGCAATCACATCATCAACTGTCCCGAAATCCCCCCGGTGAATCACGCAGGTTGGATCACGCTCCAGGATGCGGGCCGGCCCACCGGCCCGGCCACGCCCGACGCACCGTCACGGGAACCGCCACGCGCACCGGACAGGCCCTGCTTCTTTGCGGGGTTCTGGCGGTGGTGACCGGGATTGGTACCGCACTTTCCGACGATGAGGTCGATCGGGCGCTGGTGCTGATCACCCAGGAGCGGTACGCGGAGGCGGGCGAACTGCTCGGCCCGCTGATCGAACGCGAGCCGCATGCATCCCGCGCGCGGCTTGCGTATGGCCTCCTCCGGTCCCGCGAGGGAAAAACGGAGGAAGCCATCGCGTTCTTCGAGAATCTTCAGCGCGATCGCCCCGATCTGTTTGAGCCGTACAACAACCTCGCTGTGCTCTACGCCGGGCAGGGGCGGCTCGAGGCGGCCCGCGAGGCCTTGGTCACCGCGCTGGAACGGAAGCCCGAAGCCGTCGTCTACGCGAACTTGGGCGACGTGTATCAGCGCCTTGCCGCGCGCGCCCACGCGCGGGCGCGCGAGATCAGTACAGCCGGGTACAACTCACCCGAACCGGACCCTGCTGCCGATGACGCGCTCTCGCTGGCGGAGCCCCCGGATGACGCGCTTGCGGTCACGACCGAGCCCGTTGCGGAGCCCCAGGCGCCTCCACCGACTCCTGCGGCTGGCGGAACGGCCGTGGTCATAGCGCCCCTGGACGACGCGCCTCCCGCCACCGCCGTGGCAGCCGACACCTTCGAAGTGCAGCCTTTGGCTCCGCCGGATGAAGAGGCGACTACGGCCACGACCGTCACAGGTTCGTGCGTCCGCGCCAGCGGATTCGGAGACCGCGACGACGCAGCCGCGGCAGCAGAATGGATCCAGGCGCGGGGAGCGGAGGTGATCGAACTGCGGCACGAGGAGCATCAGGTAGTCAAGAGCCACTGGGTGTACCTCCCGGCATTCGAAACCCGCGGCGCCGCGGTCGCGGAGATGCGCGAACTCCATCGTCAAGGTGTCCGTGATGTCGCCATTGTGGAGCAGGACGGTCCGGGCGCGATCGTTTCGCTTGGCGTGTACCGGAGCCGGGACAACATGCGCCGCCGCGTCGCCCAGCTCGAGCAACTGGGCTATGCCGCCCGCGTCGCCCCTGAAACGGCGATTAGCAGCGAATACGTGATCACCGCCCAGGTGGCGGGCACGCTCTCTGCCTTCGACGAAGCCTGGGCCGCCCGGTTTCCCGGCCACCCGATTCGCCAGGCCGATTGTCCGGGCCGGGGGTAGCCCCGACCTTCCCGGGAAACCGGGGCCCGTCACGTCCGACGCGCGGATGCACGGCTGTCTCCGCTCCCAGACCAGATTCGCGCGAGATTCAAGGTTCCAGAAAGAGCGCTACGCGACGACATGGATGGGCGCCGCGCGGCGGCACGCCGATCGGCGGTCAGTACAGCCTGCGAACGACCCGCAGCTGGCTCGCGACATCGGCGAATGCCGCCTCGAGACTTGCCGCATCTGAGTTGTTGAGAAAAACGTAGGACCCGTCCGGGTTGTCGCTCGCGCTCGAGCACGCCCGGAGCGCATCGGCCATGGCACCTGAAACGTTGTCGGGCCTCATTGCCGTGATCACGAAGATCTCGCTTCCGGCCGCCTTCGCCGCCGCGCAGGCGGCGGCCCGCGGGAATCCCACGGGGTTGGTCTCGCACGCGGGGTCCTGCGGACCGCACAGGTCGTCCTCACCGTCCGTGAGCAGCACGATCACCTTGCGAACGCCGGCACCCTCATCGGTCTCGGGATCGACCGGATGCACATCGCCGTCCCAGCCGTCCCGCCACGCGGGCGCGAGCATGCGCTGCCCCCACAGGAGGCCTAGCACCGAATAGGTCCGATTCCCGACCGGCATGAGGTTGCTGATCGCCACCTCGATCTCCGCACGGTCCGGCGTCAGCGGCAGGATGGGGGGGCACGTCTCCGCCGCAGTCCCATTGCGGTAGCAGCGGGAAGTGGCGGCTTCCCTCCAGATCCGGATCCACGGAATCGCTGTTGTAGCAAACCTGAAAGCGGTAACCGTCCGGCAGAGGGGGTGCCAGGCAATCATATGCCGTCCAGCGCAAGGGGGGCCCGTACGATTGTGCGAACGGGAGGTCCCATGGGGGTCTGAACACGCTGGCGATGGCCGGCAGGTCGGCATGTCCGCGCACCTGGGAAATGCGGTGCTCATCCACGCAGCCCTGCCACTCCGAAGCCGGACTGGCCGGCAGGCTCTGGGTCAGGTCGGGGGTCGTGCAGCTGGACTCGGGCTCGCAATAGTAGGCCGCGGCGTAGCGGCGGGATTGCGGGTACTTGGCCCAGCCATTCTGGTCCCAGAGGTGCTGCGTCTGCGGGTCCAGGCGCACGACGTTGTGCCACGGGACGACGCCAACGGCGACCCGGCCTTCCTCGTTGGGGTCCAGGATGTCCACCAGGTTCAGGGCCGCCCGCTTGACGATGTCCATGCGGCTCTCGAGACCGGGGCGGGGATAGCGCATGTCCAGCGTGAAACTCATCGAATTGCTGACGTCGATCGCGAGCACCACCTCCACGGCACTTCCGGCACTCTCCACCCCGCTCCGGGTCATGATCGTGCTGGGCCCCATGTAATCGAAGAGCCAGCTCGCCATGAGCGTCTCCCCGATGTCGGCCTGCACCGTGGCACTCACCGTCCCGGCGGCGCGGTCGACGTCGAGCGTCACCTGGATGTCATCGGGCTCCAGGTCCAGGTCGTCCACGTTGCCGAGCACGTTGAGAACCGCGTACTTGCGCGCCACCGCCAGCAGGCGGGATTCCGTATCCTCGTCGCTCAACGTCCGTGGCAGCCCGGGCAGTTCCAGTGTCGCGGCCATGGACGCGGCATCCGCCGCACTCTTCAGAAGATCGCGCTGCCCGACCAGATGGTCGTGATCGATGATCAGCGCCGCGCATCCCACGACCATGATCGTGATACCGACCGCCGTGAACGTCGTGGCTCCGGCCCGCGTCTCTGCAAGAAAGCGGGCCACGATTGCGCCCAACGGCCGTCCCGATCCAGCCGTCCCGGACCAAATCACGGCAGGCGACCTCTCGCCGTCAGAACTCGGCCGCGCAACCAATCGCCTCGTCTCCGGTCCCTTGCGGCCACCCGCCGGGGCATCCCGCAGAATGTGCGCACATCTGCGCACAGTAACGCCCTGAAACTAAAGCTCCAAGCCGGCCGAGTCAAGAAGTACCGTTGCCGGATCCGGGCCGGTTCCGCCCGGCGAACGTCGGCACCCGACGCAGCGTCGATCAGGTCGCGGGGGTCTTCGCGAGTCGGCCGAACGGCCCGAGATGGACTCGCCGCCGCGACGTGATCCGCTCTTCCAAGATTTCGACCATGCGCTGTCGGCACCGACCTTCCGCCGTCCCCCCCGGTTCGGCCCCACGCCGACATCATGGATACGGCCAGCGGGCACCGTGGTGATGTCGACCGGTTGACGGATGCACGGTTCTCATCAGGCCAGCGCTCTGGCGTTCCCTGCCGGCCTCCTCCTCCGATCCGCACGACTGGCGGGCGCCGACCGGACACATCCTCCCCAACCGCTCGTCCGCGTGATCTTCATCCTTGGCGCAGCGCGACCTAGACACAACGGCGAACGCCGGGAACTCACGGGCATGACCGGCGCCCGCGAGCCGGACCGAAGCCATTCGCAGACCAGCCTCCACTTGCCCGGTTCACTCGTGGAACAACCGGCCAACTGGCCCTTGCCACTTGCCGAGCCGACCGCGACGATCGCCATCCCGCGACCGCGGGGCCGGGATGGAGGGCCATATGCGCGCACGATCAAAACGGACAGAACGGCTGCTCGCGACCCTCGGCGGGATCGGCGTCCGCCAGCGCCGTTCATCGGCGCCCAAGCTTGCTGTCCTGCTGATGGCCGTACTAGCCGGCGGCTGCCAACCGGTATCCGAGGATGAGCTCTCCACCGCCGTCTTCGGGCCGGGCGAGCGCCTTCATTTCGGTCACTTGTGCGCGAATCAGTACGAACACGCCGCTTCCGCCTGGGTGGTCTTCGCGAACGAGGGCGCAGGGGCATTCGCGCTCGCTCAGCTGCAGGCGGGCTGGGTGGGAGCGCAGGATGCGCATGGTGTGGAAACGCCCGGAGTCGCGGTCTTCCCATCACGGATCCGCGTCGACCGGCCGCCTGCTGGTCCGGTCGACGCCTTGCGTCTCGTCTTCCGGGTCGGAAACGCAGAGAGCGGGCCGGACCTTTCGTACCTCGCCGCCGGCGCATCCGGGACGCTTTCGATGAGCGACGCGGGCAGGGCTCTCGCCCACGATGTTCCCAACGGCTTCGCCGTGCCGGAAAGCAGTCTGTCGGGGGCCGTGGACCCGGTCCGCCTCGCGCTCTCCATCCGTTCCGGCCAGAGCGGGGAAGAGGTCGTCCTGCTCGGGCCGGAAGGTTCCGGGCTTGCTGCCGCGATGCGCAGACCAAAACCGGAGCTACGGGTGCTCGGTCTCCCGGAGGTATTGGACCCAAAGCAGGAAGGCGGCCTTGTCCAGACCGTCACCAAGGATCTCAAGTTTGACCGCTGCCTGGACATTCGCCGGGAATTGATCAGAACGTTCGACCGGGAAGCGCATGCCGTGCAGCCGTCCGGTTGACCCGGTCGCCGGGGGCAAACGGCACCCGGAAGCAATTCGGTGATTTGTTCCCAGGAACTTGGACCATGCATTGCGACAAAATTCTCGGATGCGAGCCTGCCCCCGACGTTGGGCCAACCCCGTGCCGAGCAGGTCACGATTGCGATTGCAGCGCTCAGGGGCCGGGAGGCAGGCGCTCCTCGCGCAGGGATTTCGTGCGGGTGGGGCGTTGCTCCACGCCGGATAGCCGAATGAGGCGGACATCGGCGGTGCCGATTCGGCGGCAGTTGGCGGCAATTTCTGTGCGAAGGCCCACGAGGTCGCACTTCTTGGCGCCGGTTGTCAGTCGTGCCCCTGGTCGGGGTGTCGCCGCGCCGGCCCCTGGTCCGAACGCCCGGCGGGTTCCCTCTCGCCGACGCGCCAGCCGACCGCTCGCCTTGCGATCCGGTCCCGGCGTCCTTCCGCTTTCGGCTAGACGCTGCTGTCCCGCTTCGGCCGGTGCTGGCGCTCGTGCGCTGCGATCGCTTCCTGCTTGCGGCGCCGGTGCACGTCTTCGACGTCCGTATGGTCCAGCCGCTCCCTGAGCGTCCGCCCGTCGACGTAGCCGGCCTTCCAGAGATCGGCGAGGTAGCGGAGGTCCTTCGGCCTCCCGGCGCGGTAATTCGCGATCGCAATATCGTGAGCCTCCAGGCATCAGCCGGCGGCGCGACGCGTGTTCGGGTTCCTGATCAGGAACAGCCTGCTTTCCCAGCCCGCCGGCAGCGGTGGCCGTAGTCGGACCGACGCCGTCGGCGCAGATTCGATGTGTCTTGAAGAACAGGGAGCCGTCACCGAGATTGGCGTCAATCATGTCTGCGATTCGTTCCCGATCGGTCTTGTCGACGGGATAGAGGTCGGCCTCGACAGAGACGAGCAGTGCCGCTGGCGCGTCCGGATGCTGGCCCAGAATGGCCTGGCTGCCAATGACGATGAACTCGTCCCGGTCTGTCAGGTCGGCCGCGGCACGGATGATGTGCTCGAGTTGGTCACGCCGCATGGGTGGTGCTGCGCGGATGCGCCTTGAGGATCGCCATGCGGTCCTCTTCACTGATGATCCCGACAAACGGACTCGAACTCCGGAGCCGCTGGCCTTCGTCGGTGTCCTGGACCAGGATCGCCCGGAGTTCCGGCCAGCTGTGACGCTCGATCAGTGCCTTCCACTCGGCTTGACCGACGGAGAGCCCGTGCCCGTCCCTGCGGGCCCAGCGCTCGAGGTTGTCGATCGCGATCTGCAGCAGCTCGGGGTGGCGGTCGATCTTCTCGGCGGCGAGGCGCGCCATCTCGAGCATCCGCCGGTCGATATGCGGGTGCCCGACACCGTGGACCGTCGGGTTCGGGTTGTCGATCTTCGGAAGGTCAGGGTGGCGCTGCGTCATGGTACAGGTGCCTGTGGAAGCTCTCCTCGCTGTTCAACCAAGTAAACAGCCTGCCGATTCCCAGTAGTCTGGCGAACAGCAGCCCGAGCGCCAGCACTGCCAGGGTATTGTACCAGAGGGCGACGATCACGCCGGCGGCAATCCGCGCCGTAATGGCGGTCCAGAGGAGGTTGAACCCGCCGGACGGCCCGCCCCAGCGGACGCCAATCAGGAACCCGTTCGCGAGACTGGTGATCATTATCGCGGTCACGAGATCCGATCGCCGTCCGCCCAAGCCGGGTCTACACGAACAAGCCGACCGGGCGGCCATCGCAAGTGGCGTGAGCTGTGTTAGCCGGGAAATGATCGGTCCACGCTGCCCAGCCGGCCTGGCGGGCATGCGTCCAGCGCCTCTTGTTGCGGCTCACGCGGCGGGTGGGGGCTGCGCCGGTGTTCCAAGGGCCCTGCTTTGGAAGGTTACCGAGCTGCGCGCTGCAACGACTTCGTCACCGGAGGTGATTGGCGCCATGGCGATCAAACACCTCATCAACAGACGCAACGGCTAACCCTCACGCAAAAAATGGCGCGACCGGTGCCGGAGCGTTCCGGCCAAGCGGGGCCTGACTCCGAACCGCTCGTTCGGAAGAGAGGTGACCGTGCGCAGATCCCGCCGCGAGCACCGCTTGACAGCAGGGGTTCTCATACATTCCTCCCTCATTTGGGGGGCGCGCCGGCACGCACCTGACACGTATCCTCAGCCATAGACGGCCCTATCGAGCGCCGGAAATAGACGATCAGGACCTGTGGCGGAGAATGGAACCCCTCTTCAGCGCGGAGCGCACGGGTCTGCATGCGGCGGACGCGACGAAGACGGTGCGCCGCTGTTTGCACTCCCACACGGCAGGTCACGGTCGCACCCGCGTCGGGGTCTGCCCGTCGTCGGACACAGCGATCGGCGCGCTAGCGGCGTGCGCCCAGTTGCGGTCGCATCGCGAACCCCAGGTTTCGTCCGGACCGGGAGGGGCGCTACTGCGGCGGCGTCTAGCAGAGCTCGCGGCATGAGCGACCACGCGGTCGAATTCCTGAGCACGCGGGGGGCAGCGGACTTTCTCCGGCTTTCGCCGCGCACCCTCGAGGCTTATCGAATGGACGGTACAGGGCCCGCCTTTCATCGCTTCGGAGGCGTCGTGCGGTACCGCAGGTCGGATCTCGATGCGTGGGCTACGGCACGGCGGGCGCCTCGATTGTCGGATTCTGACGTCCCGCCGCCACCGTGATGCCGAGGACAGCCGAGGAGCCGAAACGCCTTTCCGGACGGGAGCCGATCCATCGGACGTGTGACATGGCCCAGAGCCAGTCAAGGGTGTTCCCAAATGGCTTGGCCACCGGGAGGCGAACAGACCATTCATTGGCGGCGCTAAACGGTTAAGCGTCTCGTCAACTCATCGGTACTGGGCTTCGTCTCCTGAAAGGACGGAATTCATGCGCCCGGCCGCCCGCCGTCAACCGGAAGCGCGTCTCCGATCAGGGCCGGGGCGGGCGCGGCGACCAAGCGACCTGACAGGCCTCGATCGTCGAACGGCCGATCCCTAGACGCGCAGAAGGAGCGGGCCAGGAGACAACGCACGTGCAACTACCCTTCGCGCATCCCGTTCCCGTGATGGCGTTCCGACGGGCGACCGCACAACCCGCAGAGACGCATCACTTGCGGTGGCTCAGGACATTGATGCGCACGCCGTTCGGATCGTTGACTTGGAAGCGGCGAACACCCCAAGGCTCATCCGTCAACGGATACTCGATGCGAATACCCCGCGAGACCGCGTCGGCATGGACGGCGTCGACGTCCGCCACCTCGAGAGACACGCTCATCCCGCCATGCCTGGCGCGGGACAGGGTGCCGCGCACCAGGCTGATCTGGGCAGTTGCATTGCCGGGCGAAGCGAGAGTCACGATCCAGTCGAGGTCCATAGCCACTTCGAACCCGAGGAATTCCGTGTAGAACGCCCGGCTCTCCTCGAGCCGATCGGTCGTGATCGTCGGCACGGCGCGCCTGATTTCCAATTGACGCCTCCCCAATGCCCTTCCGACGGCTGAAGGAAGTACCAGCAGCGGCGATCGGAATCCAGCACAGGAAGCAGCAGGAGGCTGCAGACATCGCGTTGAGCCATCGCCTGCCCGGCGCTGTCGGCGCCTTGGTCTTCGCTCATGCCCCCCGGAGGGCTTGTGGGGGTCGGCCGCTTCAGCTCCCGCGCCATCTGCCCTACAGGGCTGCTGCTATAGTCTGCGCGGAAGCATTCTTCGGGGACTCAGGCACCATGACGCGCACATTCTTGACCGTTGCGGCAATCCTCGGCGCGGTAGCGATCGCCACAACGGGAAACGCCGGCGACCGCGCAGAAGACACGCAATGGGAGGGGGATCTCGCTCCGATTCCAGCGGCGGAGTGGAATTACGAGCGCGCCGCGCACCTGTTGGAGAGGGCTGGCTTCGGCGGTACTCCTGAAGACGTGGCGCGCCTTGCGGCGCTGAGTCCGGAAGACGCAGTTTCGTTCCTGATCGACTGGGAACAGGTATCGAACGATCATCTGCAGGAATTCGACCATTCGGGAATATTTCGGACGGGCATGATCGAAGTTCCGCGCAGCCGCGCCCAAGCGGTGCGCGACGCCCGTCAAGACGGTGAAGCGCTGGGCGTGAAGATTAAGCCTGGAGGCTCGCGGCCCCTACAGCCGGTCGTGAACGCCTTCTTTTACATCCTGAATGCCGACCGCCTGGAGATCCGTCGACTGTCAAGATGGTGGGGCGAGCGGATGGTGTTTACCGAGCGGCCGCTCCAGGAAAAGCTGGCGCTGTTCTGGCACGGGCATTTCGCGACCGGGAATGTCAAGGTCCGCGACTACCGGAAAATGCTGCAACAGCTCGAGTTGTTCCACGCCAAGGGCAAGGGCCCGCTGCGCGATCTGCTGCGCGGTATTGCTACCGATCCCGCCATGCTGGTCTATCTGGACGCCGGACAGAACGTGAAGGGCAATCCGAATGAGAACTTCGCGCGCGAGATCCTCGAGCTCTTCACGCTTGGCCCCGGCAACTACACGGAAAAGGATATCCGGGAAGCCGCCCGAGCCTTCACGGGATGGACGCACGACCCGCACACGTTGGCCTTCGTGATCGATGCCGACCAGCACGACACCGACGCCAAGACCTTCCTCGGGCACGCGGGCAATTTCGACGGCTACGACATCATCGACCTGATCCTGCAGGAGCCGGCGACCGCGCGTTTCCTCACGGGCAAGCTGTATCGCTACTTCGTGCGCGACGACGGTGATGAAACGGTCATCGACGCCCTAGCGGAACAGTACCGGGCGAGCGGCTACGACACGGCAGGCCTGCTCCGGACGATCTTCCTGAGCAGGGACTTCTACGCCCCGGCTTCGGTGGCTGGCCAGATCAAGAGTCCCGTGCAGATGGTGGTAGGCACGTACCGCAAGCTCGGTCTCGCCGACGTGCCTGGCGTACCGGACTTTCACGTCGCCACCGAACGGCTGGGACAACGATTGTTCGAGCCGCCCAACGTCGCCGGCTGGGCCGGAGGGCGCGCCTGGATCACTTCCGCCACCCTGCTCGAGCGCGGGAACTTCGGCCGCCAGCTCCTGTTCCCGGACATGTTCGCGTTCCGCTCACCGGACCCGCTCTACTCCGACACGTTGGTACAGGTCGGGGCGAAGGTGGCTGCCGGCGCGGAAATCACCCAGGCCACGGTGCAGGGCGAATCGATGGCGATGGAAATGGCGGCTTCCGATGAGGCCTACAACACGCGCTACGCATCGTGGCACGGCCACTCGGAAGCGATGCGCATCGTCAAGCCCGCCAAGAATGACGCCGCCCAGCTGGACGTCCTGGCGCTGGTGAACGGCCTCGAAACTGCGGAAGAAGTGGTCGATTCGCTCTGCCGACGGCTGCTCAGGCGCCCGCTGGCGGAAACCGATCGTCAGGCGCTGGTCCAATTCCTCGACGAGCAGCTCGCCGGGGCGTCGCTGGCGGACGCGGCATCATGGATCCGTGAACCTCTCCGCCTCCTCGTGCACCTCGTGCTAAGCACACCGGAATACCAGCTATCATGAACTTTTCCCCGTTTCGGCGCCTGTCGCGCCGTCATTTCATGTCCGCGGCTGGTGCCGCAGGACTCGGTGCGTTCGGCGTACCGCCGATCTTTCAACAGGCCCTCGCTGCCTCCGACGCGACCACGGACGCCGCCGACCAGGCGGCGCAGGATCGCGAAGGACCCATCCTCGTGGTGGTCGAGCTCACCGGCGGAAATGACGGCCTGAACACGGTGGTGCCGTATGGTGATGACGCCTACTACAACGCGCGGCCCAGAATCGGGATCCCCGCCGGCGACCTTCGAACGATCGACGACCACTTCGGTTTTCACCCGTCCTGCAAGGGGCTGGCCGAGCTGTACGACCGTGGCGAGCTCGCCGTTGTCCATGGCTGCGGCTACGACCAACCCAGCTTCTCGCATTTCATCTCGATGAGCTACTGGCACTCGGCCGCACCCAACAGCGGCGTGTCCTCGGGCTGGGTCGGGCGCGCCGCGGCGAACCTGAGTCCGAGCCCGCGGCGCGACTACATCATCAATGTGGACGAGCGCCCGTCACAGGCGGTGCGGAACCCGGTGCACCCGGCTCTCGTGTTCGACCAGCCCGAGACCTTTCGGCGCGACGGCGTATACGAGCAGCAGCCGCTGTTCGATGAGCTGATCGGGGATCCGGGGGCCTCGCAGTCCAATCTGGCGTTCCTCAGCCGAGGTGCCCGGGATGCGCGCCAGTCGGCGATGCTGGTCCGCGAAGCATGGGGCGCGTATCGGAGCGACGTGGACTACGGCATCAACGTCGCTCTCGCCCAGGACCTGCGAAAGATCGCGGCACTGATCGATGCCAGGATGCCGGCCCGGTTCTATTACTGCGGATACCGCGGGAACTCCTTTGACACGCACGTCCACCAGGTGGACGTCCACGCGCGGCTCCTGGCCTACGCGACCGACGCGATCCGCGGCTTCGTGGACGACGTCGAGCGCATCGGTCGGGGCGACGACGTGCTGGTACTCGTGTTCACGGAGTTCGGACGCCGAGTGCCCGAGAACATCTCGTTGGGAACCGATCACGGGACCGCGACGCCGGTGTTCCTCGCCGGCGCACCGGTGGCCGGCGGTCAGTACGGGAAGCCCCCGAGCCTGACCGAGCTCGACGACGGCAACCTGCTGCACACGACAGATTTCCGGCGGGTCTACGCCAGCGCGATCGGCAACTGGATGGGCGCCGACACCCGGGCAGTCCTCGGCGGCGACTTCGAGCCGATCCCGGCCGTCGCAAGCGCCTGAGACGAAGTCCCTTTCGGCCCGGCCGGCGGATCAGCTGGCCGGGCCGTAGACGTGGTCCCGGTAGAGTTCCCGGATCCGGCAGGTGACCGGACCCGGGGTACCGGTACC
Source organism: Alphaproteobacteria bacterium (assembly GCA_022825235.1). Classification (GTDB taxonomy): domain Bacteria; phylum Pseudomonadota; class Alphaproteobacteria; order TMED109; family TMED109; genus VXPW01. The sequence goes on from JAJDYI010000048.1 coordinate 50,617, forward strand.
GACGTCAGTGCCGTCAAAGTTGACGACCGGCACGACGAACGATGACGTGCTGGTGAGAAATGCTTCATCGGCCGTGCCGGCCTCGGAAAGACTGAAGCCCCGCTCCACGATCTCGATGTCGTTTGCATCGGCAAGTTCCAGAATGACCTCGCGGGTGATGCCGCCGAGCACGTGTTCGCAGAGCGGATGCGTGTACACGGACCCTTTCCGCACGATCCACGCATTGGACGACGATCCTTCGGTCACCACGCCGTCTCGGACCATCCAGCACTCGAATGCGCCGGCCTCGTGCGCATGCTGCTTGGCCAGAACGTTCGGGAGCAGGCCGGTCGTCTTGAGGTCACAACGCTGCCAACGGAGATCGTCGCCCGAAACCACGGCCACCCCGGAGGCCAGCGAACTCGAGAACGGTGACCAGGCGCGGAGGGTCACCATGAGCGACGCCCGGGGTCTTGCCGGGAACGCGTGGTTTCGTGGCGCCTGGCCCCGGGTCACCTGCAGATAGAGCAGGCCGTCCCGCAGCCGGTTGCGCCGTAGCACCTCGTCCAGCACGACACGCAGTCCAGCATCGGTCATGGGCGCCGGCAACCCAAGCCCTTCACGCGACCGCGACAACCGTGCGAGATGAAGTTCGAGGTCGATCAGTCGTCCTGCGACCAGTGCGATGACCTCGTAGACACTGTCGGCGAATTGCAGCCCACGGTCCTCGACCGGAACGGTGGTCCGACCGAGGTCAGAGTAGTGCCCGTCCACATACGCGACACGGGCCACGTTCAGCCTCCCTGTCCGGGCACGGCTGCCAGCAAGGCCGCGGTTGGGAGAACTGCGCCACCCGACATCAGCGGGTGATGAAACACTTGTGGCCGCACACCGACCTCCGGTTCACTTCACGCCCCATACCGCAGCGTGACGTCTCGCCGACCCGGAATGGTTTCCACCGCATCAGCATTCCCGATATCGCATCTCTAGCACATTCCGCTCACCGGAAACGACCGGCCCGCCGCCCGTGTGGCGCAAGACTTAGGACATGCGGCCTCACCGCATCTCGTCCGCGGTACGTGCTTGCCCGGTGGGCGGCAGCCGTGCGGCTCGCCTGCCCCCGCCCCGATCCGGGCTCGCATGCCATACACTCGGGCACCGCTTCTCCGACCAAACCACCCCAGACGTTGTGACAGAGCCATGGCCGTCTACACGCAAGTCAACGCGGACCAGGTCAAGGCCTTCATCGCCAACTACGACATCGGCCCGCTGGAAACCTACGTCGGGATCGCGGATGGTGTGGAAAACACCAACTACCTCCTGTTTACCGGCTCAGGACGCTACATCCTCACGCTCTACGAGAAGCGCGTTGAGGAATCCGACCTGCCGTTCTTCCTTGACCTGATGGATCATTTGAGCGACCGCGGAATTCCCTGTCCGGTCCCGGTCCATGATCGAGCGGGCAACACGCTCGGTCGGCTCGCCGGCCGGCCTGCGGCGCTGGTCACGTTCCTGGAAGGGGTTGCCCGTTCGCGGATCGAGCCCGTGCACTGCCGTTCAGTTGGACGGGCCCTGGCGCGCCTCCACTCCGCCAGCTCTGACTTCGGGGAGTCACGCCCGAACGGTCTGTCGCTCGGTGCGTGGAAGCAAACCCTGATGCAGTCGGAGGTGCGACTCGAGAAGTACGATTCGGGTCTCTACCAGGAAGTGCGAGACGACTTCCTACACATCGCAGAAGCCTGGCCAAAGTCCTTGCCCGAAGGCGTTATCCACGCTGACCTGTTTCCCGACAACGTCTTCTTCAAGGACGGCGAAGTCAGCGGACTCATTGACTTCTACTTCGCCTGCAATGATCTCTTCGCCTATGACCTCGCCATCTGTATCAACGCCTGGTGTTTTGAGCGGGATGCGGACTTCAATATCACGAAGGCGGGTGCGCTTCTGAAGGGGTACGAGGAGAATCGCAAGCTGTCGGCCGGAGAAATCGCAGCGCTCCCCGTGTTGTGCGCGGGATCGGCCATGCGTTTTCTCTTCACGCGTTTGGTCGACTGGGAAACCACCCCGTCGTCGGCAATGGTGCGGCCGAAGGACCCGGCCGAGTACCTGGGCCGCCTTCGTTTCCACCGGGCGGCTCGGGGACCGGACAGTTACGGACTCGGGACCTCATGATCGAAAAACCGACGATCGTGTACACGGACGGCTCCTGCATCGGTAATCCTGGCCCGGGGGGCTGGGGGATCGTCATCGAGGCCCCGACCGGGGTCCGGGAGATGTCGGGCGCCGCCGCGAGCACCACGAACAACCGGATGGAGCTGATGGCGGCCATCCGGGCGCTCGAGGAAATCGAGCCCGGTGCTCCCGTGCAGATCGTTACCGACAGCCGGTATGTGATGGACGGAATTACTTCCTGGATGGCGGGGTGGCGGCGGCGCAACTGGCGGACAGCCGGCGGCAAACCGGTGAAGAACCAAGATCTCTGGCGGCGGCTTGAGCAGGCGGCAGCGAAACATGACGTGCAGTGGCGGTGGGTGCGCGGCCACACGAAGGATCCGGGCAACGAACGGGCAGACGCGTTGGCGCGGGCCGCCTCCTCGGACACTCGTTGATGACTGCAGCGGCGTGGAAAATCGCGAGGCGATCCTCCATATTCAAGCCGACTTCGTGTCATACTGTGACGACGGATGGGTGGCCGAGCGGCTGAAGGCGCTCCCCTGCTAAGGGAGTATACGGTGATGAGCCGTATCGCGGGTTCGAATCCCGCCCCATCCGCCACTTCCTTCTTTTAAGCTATTGTATTATCACATGACGTGAGGAAACTCTGAAAACATATATACACTTGAATATACAAATGAACAGTCACTTCCATCCGTCGCCAGAATTGCGGCACTCACGGCCCCACTATGTACAGCGTCTTGCCGGGGTGCCATTAGTCTCCTTCAGCCCAGCCAGCATTCGTTCCTCGATGGCTACGCCGTAGATGTCACCGCGGTCGGCGCAGGTCCCGTTCATCACGTGGTTCAAGCGGCCGCAACAGTCCTGCCCGCGCACAGCGGATGGGCCGCCGGCGGACGCTGCGCACCAGCAATACCGACAGCAGGTGCCGTGGCCAGTGCGGCCCGTTCAGGCGGTTGGCTTGCGCTGACCGCACGGTCTCGATCACGGTCGCGTAGCGCTCCATCAGCTCGCCTTGCCGTTCCTTGACCGCCTGCCACAGTGCCTCGCCCACGATGCAGAGTTCTGGTACCGGACAAGAGGGCATGGTCAGTCGCTGCGCAGAATTCAGAGGACTGCCCGGCTGTAGAATGGAGGAACGGATTATGCGTCCACGGGTTGGGTCTGGAATGGTCGATGAACGCCGTTGAGATCGAGGAAGCAATCTCTGCGCTTGCCGAGCGCCCCTTCGAGGCAGGGGAGTTCCCGTTCGCGTTCCTCCAGGCATTCGGCAACAAGGCGACAACGATCAAGCGCCTCCGCTCTGGAGCGTCGAACAACTCCGACCTCGGCGGGGTTCTTCAACGCAGCCACATTCACATCAAGGTTTGCCCGGAGGGAGAAGCGGCCGCGACGCTCGCTGCGCTCAAGGCGAGCCCGGAGACCGTTCGGGCCAGGGCCAAGTTCGTGCTTGCCACCGATGGCAGAGATTTCCACGCCGAAGATGTGAACAGCGGCGACGTGATCGTCTGCGACTATCCCGACTTCCCCGAGCACTTTGGCTTCTTCCTCCCGCTCGCCGGTATCACGACAGTCAAGCAGATCCGGGAAAGCGCCTTCGATATCAAGGCGACGGGCCGTCTCAACAGGCTCTATGTCGAACTGCTGAAAGAAAACCCCGACTGGGGTGCCATCGATCGTCGGCACGAGATGAACCACTTCATGGCGCGCCTCATTTTCTGCTTCTTCGCTGAGGACACCAACATCTTCAACCGCCAGAGCCTCTTTACCAACACCGTCGAAAGAATGAGCGCAGCCGACAGTTTGAACACCCACGAGGTGATCGGAGAGATCTTCCGCGCAATGAACACGGAATCCACGGGACGGAAGAGTGTCGATGTCCCCCGCTGGGCCGCTTCGTTTCCGTATGTGAACGGAGGGCTCTTCGCGGAGTCGACGGACGTGCCCCGGTTCAGCCGTATCGCACGATCATACCTGCTCCATATCGGAAGCCTCGACTGGAAGAAAATCAATCCGGATATCTTCGGATCGATGATCCAAGCGGTCGCGGACGACGAGGAGCGCGGCGCGCTCGGCATGCACTACACAAGCGTGCCGAACATCCTGAAGGTGCTCAACCCGCTGTTCCTCGACGATCTTCGCGAGAAGCTGGATGAGGCGGGGACGAATCTTCGCAGGCTTTTGAACTTGCGCAACCGAATGGCGCGCATCCGGGTTTTTGACCCGGCCTGTGGATCCGGCAATTTTCTGGTGATCGCCTACAAGGAAATGCGCGAGATAGAGGCTGAAATCAACGAACGGCGGCATGAGAAGCACCGGCGAACCGACATCCATTTGACCAACTTCCGTGGGATCGAACTGCGCGACTTTCCCGCAGAGATCGCCAGGCTCGCCCTCATCATCGCAGAGTTTCAGTGCGACGTACTCTATCGTGGGCAGCAGGAGGCGCTGACTGAATTCTTGCCGCTCGACGCCGAAAATTGGATCACCTGCGGCAATGCGCTGAGGCTCGACTGGCTCACGCTCTGCCCGCCCACCGGAACGGGCGTCAAACTACACGCCGACGATCTCTTCAAGTCACCTCTCAAACAGCCCGAGATCGACTTCCAGAACGCGGGAGGTGAGACCTACATATGCAGCAATCCTCCGTATCGCGGCAGCCAGCGGCAGACCGGCAATCAGAAGGCGGACCTGAAGGCGATATTCGAGGGACGGACGAAACACTGGAAGTCTCTCGATTATGTCTCCGGCTGGTTTATGAAGGCGGCGGCCTATGGAACGAGCACCGATGCCGCCTCCGCATTGGTGTCGACGAACTCGATCTGTCAGGGCCGCCAAGTCAACACGCTGTGGCCCCTGGTATTCGATACCGATCACCAAATCTGTTTTGCCCATACATCCTTCAAGTGGGCAAATCTTGCCGCTCACAATGCGGGCGTGACAGTAGTCATCGTCGGAATCTCCAATCACGCCAACGGAAAGCGCCGCTTATACTCGATGTCCGACGACGGCAGTGGCGTTGTCAAGGACGCGGACAACATCAACCCATACCTCGTGGCCGCACCGAATTTTGTCGTGCGGCCGGCCCCGGAACCGCTGAGCGACATCACGGAGATGAACTTCGGCAACATGCCCAACGATGGTGGCCATCTCCTCTTGGATGCGGCCGAAGCGACTGGTGCAATCGGAAATCACTCTGTCGCCCCGTCCTTCATCCGCCCGTTCTTTGGCTCGCAAGAGTTGATCCGCGGAATTGGACGACGATGCATTTGGGTCAACGAGGACGAATTTGAAGCCGCCCGTACGAACGACTGGCTGCAGGCGCGCTTTGCGGCCGTAAGAAGGAAGCGCTCTGAGTCTGACAGGACGACGACGAAGCAATTGGCGACCGTGCCGTTTCGGTTCGGAGAAGTTCGACAAACAGGATTGGAAACCGCAATTATCGTTGCAAGAACGTCTTCGGAACGTCGCGAATATCTTCCCGTCGGTTTCATGTCACCCGGAACCATCGTTTCCACCGAAGCTTTCGCCCTTTACGACGCCCCGTTATGGAACATGGCGCTGATCGCCTCTCGGCTGCATCTCGTCTGGATTGCGACGGTCTGCGGCAAGCTGGAAACTCGATACCGCTACTCCAACACACTTGGCTGGAATACCTTCCCGGTGCCGACGCTCACGGCGAAGAACAAGGATGACCTGACGGCCTGTGCGGAAAACATCCTGCTCGCCCGCGAGACACATTTCCCAGCGACCATCGCAGAGCTATACGATCCGGAGACGATGCCTGACATTCTGCGCGTCGCACATGAGCGCAATGACGAGGTGCTGGAGCGCATCTATATTGGCCGTCGGTTGCGAAACGATAGCGAACGATTGGATTTGCTACTCAGTCTTTACGTGAAGATGGCAGGGCCGAAGAGAGATGCAGTGAAGGAATCCCGGGAGACTCGAACATGCGATTCATAAGCCTGCACATGACGGATTTTCGAGGCACGAGGAATCTAGAGGTTAACTTTGACCCGGACATGACTGTTGTCATTGGCCGCAACGGCGCTGGCAAGACTTCCATTCTTGATGCTCTGGGCATGTTGATAAAATTCGTGCACAACTACCACCATAATGCTCTTACTTTGAATTCGGAGGTCGGGCATACTATTCAAGATATCCGAGTGGGCGCTGAAGCCAGTAATTTGGAATTGCTGATCGAAGTGAACAATCCCCAAACTAATTCGGTTGCTCGCGATACTTTGAAGTTTAGTTTTGACAGAAACAAGCGCTCGTCCAGTTTAGAGATTTCTAATAGAAAATGGAAATGGCCGGATACACTTGAGCCTAAACCCCGCTTTGTGTTTTATCGACAAGAACGCGGATTTGAACAGAAATCCTCCGGCTGGAATGGGGACAAGAGTACAGATGTTCTCGACCTGAAATCTGTTCAGACTCAATCTCTTGAGAAGGACATGCGTGCGATCCGCGATCTAGAGAAATGGTGGGATCTCCGTGATGCGCAGGAAGCCCGACTTGTGCGGGACACGAGCCGGGACTATCGAGATCCCCAGCTTGAAGCCATCCGTAACCTAATTGCGAAGATCGACAGTTTCTCCGGCATTGCCTTCAGTTCAACCGCCTCGCCTTCCGGCCTGTATTTCGAAAAGAATGACGGGACGGCGGTTCATGTCGGCAATCTTTCCGCCGGCGAGCGCTCCTACCTCATTGTGCTCGCAGATCTGGCTCGTAGATTGCAGGTGTTTGCTCCCGACAAGCCGCTTCAGGAGATACCCGCAATCGTCTTGATTGACGAGATTGAGCTCAACCTGCATCCGGCTTGGCAAAGCGAAATCGTACCGACCCTCACAGGCGTCTTCCAAGCGTGCCAGTTTATTGTGACCACACATTCCCCGCAGGTTCTTTCTGGCGTCCAGAGTCGACAAGTCCGCATTCTGGAACTGGATTCCTCGGGAACGACGACAGTCTCCACTCCTCTCAGCACGCGAGGGCGGACAAGCAACTATCTGCTGGAAGGCGTCTTTGCAGCATCGGAGCGCTATCCGCCGATAGACAGCTTGATCGACGACTTCAATGCCGCCATCGACCGAGAGGACGTCTCTGCGGCAACGAAAGCACTCGAAGAGATTGAGCAGGAAATAGGTGACGATGCGCCGACCCTGCTCGTCCTGCGCAAGCGACTCAAGAAGCTGCGGAACGGGGCATGAGAGGGAGCCATGACAAGAGGACGCCTCCGGAATTGGTGGGCTGGCTAACTCTTGAAAATCCCAACTGGCAGCCCTCCTATCCGTTTCCGACCGATATCCGGCGATCCGTCGTGGATGCACTACGGGAAGCTCAACGCGGACTGTGCGTCTATTGCGGGCGACAGTTGCACCCCAACAGTCCAGGAAGGTTCCATATCGAACACTTCCGCCCGCGATCCTCATACCCTGATCTCTCCGTTGAACTCTCGAACCTGTTCCTGAGCTGCGGCCCCGAATTGGAGGCGGGAACACCCTCGGAGACCTGCGGACATGCAAAAAGCGATCGGTTCGATGAGGCTGGTTGCATCGAGCCCGACTATCCCGCGTGTACGTATCGCTTCCGTTTCCTCCTGTCGGGCGAAGTGGCCCCTCGATCAGATGACGATGCCGCGGCCGGGACAATGATCGAATTGTTGAACCTGAACCATCGGGAACTCAGAAAGGATCGGTCGGACATCCTCGACCGTATCGACGGCGAAAACCTCGATTTTTCTGATTTCGTCGATCCGCAGACCTGTGAAGCACAGAGCTATGCCCATATCGTGTGTGAGCGCCTTGGCACAGTCATTCCATAGCGGCGGACGCGCGTTGGAGCGTATCCAGCCCCCCCCTGTTCGCGGCCCGGGCCAATGAGGACGGGCTCGCATCCACCGGCGATCGGGACATTCCATGACGAACGTCGGTAGCATTCCGACCGTCTCGGTGTTCTACACCGGGAGCGAGGGCGGGGCCCGATCGAACGAGCTCGGCATGCGTCCGATGCAGGAGCGAGCCTGGCAGAAGCGAGGCGAGCAGTATCTCCTGATCAAGTCGCCGCCGGCATCAGGCAAGAGCCGGGCGCTGATGTTCATCGCGCTGGACAAGCTGCACAACCAGGGCCTCCACCAAGCGATTGTGGTGGTCCCCGAGAGGACGATCGGCGCGAGCTTTGCCGACACACCACTGAGCAACTTTGGCTTCTGGACCGACTGGACCGTTCCCCCAAAATGGAACCTTTGCAACGCGCCCGGCACCGACGGAGGGAAAGTCAATTCGGTCAAGGCGTTTCTCGACAGCGACGACCGCATCCTGGTCTGCACCCATGCCACATTCCGCTTTGCGGTGGACCGGTTTGGCTCTGACGCGTTCGACGGCCGGTTGATCGCGGTCGACGAGTTTCATCATGTCTCGGCCAATCCCGACAACCGACTGGGCGAGCAAGTTGGGCAGCTCATCGCCCGTGACAAGTCGCACATTGTGGCGATGACGGGCTCATATTTCCGGGGCGATGCCGAACCCGTGCTGATGCCCGATGACGAGGTGAGATTCGAAACCGTCACCTACACGTATTACGAGCAGCTCAATGGCTACGAGCATCTGAAGCGACTCGACATCGGCTATTTCTTCTACACAGGCAACTATGTCGACGACATCCTGCGTGTGCTCGACTCCGATGAGAAGACGATCGTCCACATCCCCAGCGTCAACTCGCGCGAGAGCACCAAGGACAAGATCCGCGAGGTCGAGCACATCATCGAGGAACTCGGCGAGTGGCAGGGCGCCGATGCGGCGACTGGATTCCAGCTGGTCAAGACGCCCGCAGGCCGGATCTTGCGGATCGCCGACCTGGTCGATGACGACCCGGGGAGGCGGGAGCGAGTCGCGGCCGCGCTCCGGGATCCGGACCGAATGAACGACCGCGACCATGTCGACATCATCGTCGCCCTTGGCATGGCCAAGGAGGGCTTCGACTGGGTTTGGTGCGATCACGCGCTGACTGTCGGCTACCGGTCCAGCCTCACCGAGATCGTGCAGATCATCGGCCGCGCGACCCGTGACGCGCCCGGCAAAACTCGAGCCCGATTCACTAACCTGATCGCCGAGCCGGACGCCTCGGAAGATGCAGTCACCGAGGCGGTGAACGACACGCTCAAGGCCATCGCGGCGAGCCTGCTGATGGAGCAGGTACTGGCCCCCCGCTTCAATTTCACGCCCAAGCGATCGGACAGCGGTCCCGTCGAGGGCGCTGACTATGGTGACACCGGCTACGACCCAGAGAAGTGCAACGTCGGGTTCGATCACGATACCGGCCAGTTCCACATCGAGATCAAGGGGCTGGCAGAGCCGACCGGCAAGGAGGCCGAGCGTATCTGTCGCGAAGACCTGAACGAGGTGATTACTGCGTTCGTGCAGGACAAGACTGCCGTCGAGCGCGGGCTCTTCGACCAGGAACTCGTTCCGGAGGAACTGACCCAAGTGCGCATGGGCAAGATCGTCAAGGACCGGTACCCGGAACTCTCCGAAAAAGACCGAGAGGCGGTGCGTCAGCACGCCGTCGCCGCCCTGAACCTCACCCAGAAAGCGAAAGAAACCGTGCTCGACAAGACGGAAGCGGAGACGAATGGCAGCACCGCGCTGATCGACGGGGTGCGGAAGTTCGCCATGGACGTGCGCGATCTCGACATCGACCTGATCGACAGGATCAACCCCTTCGGCGAGGCCTACGCGATTTTGGCCAAGACGATGAGCGAAGAGAGCCTGAAGCAGGTCGCCGCCGTTATCACGGCGAAGAAGATCCAGCTCACGCCGGAAGAGGCGCGAGACCTCGCGCGGCGAGCCCTCCGGTTCAAGCAGGAGCGCGGTCGCCTGCCGTCGATCACGTCGCAGGACCCGTGGGAGAAGCGCATGGCGGAAGGCGTGGCCTTCCTCGCCCGCATGAAGGCCGAGACCTTCAGTGGATAGGAAGTTCACCGACGAAGACGACGCCCTGCTCGCCGAACTCGGCGTCGTCGTCGAGCCGGAGAAGGCGGCCAACCGCACGCCTCGGGAGGAGCGCATCATCGCGGGCTTCGAGGAGATCCAGCGTTTCGTCGAGACGCATGGCCGCGTTCCGCACCACGCCGAGGACAGCAACATCTTCGAACGCCTGTACGCAGTGCGCCTGGACCGTATCAGCGAGCAGGACGACTGCCGCGCACTGCTGACCCCATTCGACCGTCAGGGGCTCCTGAACGATCAACCCGTAGCTGCGTCTGCCCCATTGGATGCGATGGACGACGAAGCCTTGCTGGCAGAGCTCGGTGTCCAGTCCGCCGCGCCGGACATCGGCGAGCTTCGCCACGTTCGGTCCAGCGCGGAGAAGCGCGCCGCCGAGGAGATCGCAACCCGCAACAAGTGCGAGGACTTCGAGACGTTCCGGCCGCTCTTCGAGCAGGTGCAGAAGGAACTGGTCGCGGGTCTCCGGGAAACCCGTCCCCTTGGCATTCAGGCTGACATCGAACCTGGCCGGTTCTTCATCGTCGGTGGCCAGAAAGCCTATGTCGCCGAGATGGGCGAAGAGTTCACGCAAAGCTACGGCGACCGGGACGCACGGCTGCGCGTGATCTTCGACAACGGCACCGAGAGCAACATGCTCAGGCGCTCGCTTCAGCGCGCGCTGCACAAGGACGAGACGGGCAGGCGGATTCTGGAGACCACGGAGGGTCCGTTGTTCGCGAATGTGACGGCAGACGGCGACGAGGCCAGCGGCACGATCTATGTGCTCAGGAGCAAGGCGGACATTCCGTACGTCGCCGAGAACCGCGACCTCGTCCACAAGATCGGCGTCACCACCTCGAAGGTGGAGACTCGCATCGCAGGTGCGCGTCTGGAACCGACGTTTCTGATGGCCGACGTCGAGATCGTCGCCTCGTACAAGCTCTACAACATCGACCGCGCCAAGCTGGAGAAGCTGATCCACCGCATCTTCGCGCCGGCGCGTCTCGATATCGAAATCGAGGACCGTTTCGGCAATCCCGTCGTCCCGCGCGAGTGGTTCCTGGCACCTCTCAACGCCATCGACGACGCGGTGGAGAAGATCCGCGAGGGAACAATTACCCGGTACCGTTACGACGCCGCGTCGGCGTCGCTTGTCGCGAGGCAGTGATGGCGGACCCGTTCACCATCCGCATCTATGTCCCCGGTGGCGACCCGGAAGGGCTCCGCCTGATCGATCGCATGAACTGGACGGGGCTCGGCCTGGTATTTCGCAGGTCCGACTGGCCCGAGGTTCGCAAGCGCGACGAAATGCAGCAAACCGGCATTTACGTTCTCGTCGGCTACCGCAATGCGGACGATGATTTGCCTACCCTCTACATCGGGCAGGCCGACGGCATCAAGGCACGCATCGACGCTCACCACAAGGACAAGGAATTTTGGCACTGGGCTGCGGTGTTTGTTTCGACCAGCCTTGGGCTGAACCGGGCTCACGTCACCTGGCTCGAATATGCGCTCGTCAAGCGGGCGGCGGAGACAATGGGCTGCCACCTCGACAACGGCAACGCACCCCAAGAGCCTGCTTTGACCGAAGCGGAGAAGGCCGACACGCAAGGCTTCATGAAGGAAATCCTTCAGATTCTCCCGCTCGCCGGCCTGAGGGCATTCGAAATCCCGAAAGCGGTCGCGGCGCCGCTCGCCAGCGATCCTCTGACCGGCACAAAGCCAAGCGGCCGGGAACGGGACACGATCATCGTTCCTGCAAAGAAGGAGGGATTCGAGGAAACCTTCCTTGGGGAAGATTGCTGGTACGCAATTCGTATCGCCGGTGGAATGCTCGACAAGATCAAGTACATCGCCGCGTACCAGACGCAGCCGGTATCGGCCATCACGCACTACGCCCCCGTCTCCCGTATCGAGCCCTATGGTGAAGGCGGCAAGCACAAGGTCGTGTTTTCCGAGAGCGCCAAGCCCATCGGACCCATTCCCTACGGGGACGCCCTTCCTGGCGCCATGCAGAGTCCACGCTACACGTCGTTCGCTCGCCTGCAGAAGGCGCGAAAGCTCACCGACGTTCTGGGCACGAACTGATGCCGGGCCCAGTGTCGCAGCCTTCGGTAGTTCGGCTTGGAACGCGATTCGGGCCGCCGCCCGGGCCAAATCTCGTCCAACCCGGAGCATTGCGATGACCGATACGCTCATCGAACGCAACCCGGACATCCTTGGCGGAACCCCTGTGTTCGCGGGAACCCGGGTTCCAGTGCGCACCTTGATGGAACATCTCGAGGCCGGAGACCGCCTCGACGATTTCCTGACGGACTACCCTACCGTGTCGCGACACCAAGCCGTCGCGTTGCTGGAGCGCGCGACGACCATGCTTGTGTCCACCGATGAAGCTGCTGCTTGACGAGCCGGTGCGGCGTCACCTCGCCGCGTCCTTTCCGGCACCGTTCACGACGCGCACGGTTCAGGAGATGGGTTGGTCAGGCACTGTTAACGGCCTGTTGCTGTCGCTAGCCCGGATTAATCACCGCTGTTAGTTGTACATGGGATGATGACGTGGTATAGGTATTGGATTCAACGCCTTACCGAA
>JAJDYI010000045.1 GCA_022825235.1 Alphaproteobacteria bacterium
ATACCGATATAATCGCCATTGTCAATATACCATCCGCTATCTACATGGCTACAGTCATCCGCGCGAATGGCCACGCAAACCCCGCCAGCACAAGCACTTGGCTCGATCATCCGGTGGCAATCAGGGGGAACTTCAGGCTAGGGCGAATCAAGCCACGTGCATGTGATCGGACGAGTGCCCAGGGACTGCCGGATCGCTCTGGTTATGTCGTGCGGTTGAGAAAGTCCCTCGGGGACCAAACCTCGACGGACCCATATCGGGTCTCCGTAAAGTCACGTGTATTGCCGGTGATCAGCACCGCGCCTCCAGCCTCCGCAGTCGCCAAGTACACCTCATCGTCAGGATCGCGTAGACCGTAAACGATGTCCGCAGGCTGAACGAAGACCGCCAATCGCTCAAACTCACTGATGACCGACTCCATAGCCTCCCGGTACAATGCTTGGCTACGCCGCCCGGCAACGGCTTCGTACTCGGACAGAATGGGCTCAGACAGTACAAGTTCGTGCGATCGCACCACCCTGTGGATGACCTTCCGGCATGCGCCGTCGATTCGTGCCGCCGATACCAATACGTTGCAGTCCAGAACGAATCTCACGTGTCGCCGCGTCGGCGTTCACGGCGCGCTTCGGCAATTTCGGCAATCGATTCCCTCATGAGTTCGTCCTCAGAGCGCCCCGAATCGATGGACGATGGCTGCGTCCCCGCAAAGGCTGTAGCGATACGGTCGGCGGCCACGTTCCGATCCACTACCTCTTTGGGCCGTAACAAGATTCCGTCGTCAACAAGGGTCGCTTCCATTATGTCGCCTTCACGGAGCTCGATGCCTCTCCGCAGCTTGGCTGGAATTGTCACTTGGAACCTGGGCTTTACGGTTACGAACGGCATACGCCCTCGCGCCTGTGTGTCGGAATGTTGGAAATTCTTACAAATATACCGTCCGTACGGCAAGCGCCTATCGTCCTGACGCATCCGCTGGTGCGGACCGCTAGCTCGTCCTAACCTAGCAAGTCATTGATGTTATTAGCTGTACCGGGTGCCAGCTCCCGGAACCTCCGTACGGTCCAGTCGGCGGCGGAACCTGTCGCCACTGCACCAGCGGCGTCTGCCGACAGCTTCTCTGACGGACGGACACGCTCGTAGGCCTCAGGAGGCGAGATGCCTCCCGCTTGTCTTCGCTAGCCCCGCGGTTGCCGCGAGCAGTCAGCCATCCACGGCCACGCCAATGATGAAGAGCACCGAATAGTCCTGTTTGTGGCAGCCCTCGACGGGTGGCATCACGCCCCCGGGAGCCACCGGAAACTCGCTCATTTGCGCCTTGGCCGGCGAACAGGAGCCGTCGGGCATCGCCGGGGTGTAGCGTGCGGAGCGGCATCGCAGGTGCGTCACGTCATGGATGGTGGCATCGCCACGGAGTTCCCACCGCCGGTCACCGTCCTGGTCCGTGGGGTGAATGGTCAGCACGGTCGTGACCTCGCGACCGCCCGTGACGACGTACTTGCCGGGAGGGAGCGGGAATTCCGGCTTTTCCATGATCAAGCCGTTTTCTTCCACCCACCAGTCGGCTTCGTCGAATTGCCACCGAGCCGGTGCCACTCCACCGGCGGCCTGCAGTCGCTCGTAGTGCTTCAGCCACACGCCCCGCGGGCCCGGGTCCAGGCGCCAGAGTCCCCACGATTGTGCGCCGCTCCCGGAGTTGGCGCCCGGATCGCCCAACGCCGCAATGAACTGCGGGCGAATCTGCTTGAATCTCGTGTCGTCTTCGCTGGCAGCCTGAACCGGCTGCCCGGTGGCTGTCATGATCACGAGCAGCCCCATGACCGGAAATGCGCAGCGGATCAGGCGCTGGAGGGTGGTTGTGAACGCCGACACTTGACCTCGCCTTGGAAACGGATGGTTGGTCCACGCGGAAGCATGTGGGCTGATCATGGTGGTGACCGGCCTCTATTCGATGATCCATTCGCCATGGTAGTGAGGGATCGGTGACGGCTCCAGCGCCAGCCTCGCCGGCCGGTGGGGGCGCAACAGGGCACGGCCATTTTGCGCGGATGCCCCCGGGGCGCTGTCCTGGCCGGAGTCGCCGTCCAGCCGGCAGCTAGATGCTACCGGCGGCACGCAGGCGCTCGATTTCCTCAGGTGTTTTCCCCAGCACGTCACGAAGAACGGAAGCGGTGTCGCCGCCCAGCACCGGAGCGGCGCTCCGGTAACGGATTGGCGTCCGTGACAGCCGGATGGGGTTCCCGGGGCCGGGCACGGTGCCGCCGTTCACGTGCGGAAGATCGATCCGCATCCCGCGCGCCCGGATCTGCTCGAGGTCGAGAGCGTCCAGCACCGAGTTCACCGGGGCGAACGGAATCTTCGCGGTCTGCAGCGCCGTTTGCCAGTGGCTGAACGGGCGCATGCGCATCTGGCCCTCGATCAGGCGGTCAAGGGCGTCTCGATGTTCCAGTCGGTCGCGGTTGGTGGCGAACCGGGGGTCCGAGGCGAGGTCCGGGAGTCCGATCGCGGCAGCAAGGCGGGCGAACTGGGCATTGTTGCCCACGGCCACCACCATGGGGCGATCGGTGGTCGGGTAAAGCCGGTACGGGACCACGTGCGGGTGCGCGTTGCCGACGCGGGGCGGCGAGGCACCGGTGATCAGGCTCGACACCGCCATCATCGAAAGGGTGGCGACCGTGGAGTCCAGCAACGCGAGGTCGATGTACTGCCCTTGTCCGCTGCGTTCGCGCTCCAGGAGCGCGGCCAGCACGGCCTGCACCGCGTACATGCCGGCAAACAGGTCACTCACCGCAATGCCGGCCTTGGTGGGGCCGCCCCCGGGACGATCGTCTGCCTCGCCCGTGAGGCTCATGATCCCGCCCTCGGCCTGGATCATGAAGTCGTAGCCGGGCCGCGTACGCGCGGGTCCCGTCTGCCCGAAGCCGGTGATCGAGCAGTAGACCAGGCGCGGGTTGGACTCGCACAGGGAGTCGTAGTCCAGGCCGTACCGGGCCAGTCCGCCGACGCGGTAGTTCTCGATCAGGACGTCGGACCGGGCGGCCAGCTCGCGGACGATCTGCTGCCCTTCGGGATCGGCGAGGTTGACGGTGACGGACCGCTTGCCGCGGTTTGCCGACAGGAAATAGGCGCTTTCGCCGGTCCCGCTGCCCGACTCCTCCGGCAGGAACGGTGGGCCCCAGTGGCGCGTGTCGTCACCGGATCCCGGCCGTTCGACCTTGATGACCTCGGCGCCGAGGTCGCCCAGGCACTGGGCGCACCAGGGGCCGGCGAGAACTCGGCTGAGATCGAGTACGCGTATGCCTTCAAGCGTTTCCGGCACAGATACCTCCCTGCGGCGCCTCGTCGGGTCCGTTCGCATGGTGTCCCAATTGGGGACACTCTTCTATACACTCGTCGGCGGTGATCGCCGGCACCGGATCGGGAACCTCGCAGTGGCGCTCGAGCTTCACATGAATCCGGCGCTGGTGCTGAACGCCGACTACCGGCCACTGCGATACTTTCCGCTGTCGTTGCTGCCCTGGCAGGACACGGTGCGGGCGGTGTTCCTGGAGCGCGTCAGCATCGTGGCCGAGTACGACCAGGTCGTCCGGTCGGCCACGTTCTCGATGCGCTTGCCCAGCGTAGTCGCGTTGAAGCGATACATAAACGGGGACCGGACGCCCGCGTTTACGCGGTTCAACCTGTTTCTGCGCGACCGCTTCACGTGTCAGTACTGCGGCGCCCGCGAGCCGGTGTCGGACCTGACGTTCGATCACGTGCTGCCGCGCTCGAGGGGCGGGCGCACGTCGTGGGACAACGTGGTCGCTGCGTGCGCGCCCTGCAACTTCGTGAAGGGCAATCATCTGATCCACGAGATCGGCATGCGGCTCATCCGGAGCCCGCGGGCGCCGACCGAGCGCGAACTGCATGCGCGGGCCCCGGGCTTCCCGCCGAACTACCTGCACGAGAGCTGGCGCGACTACCTGTACTGGGATACCGAGCTCGAATCCGACTGATGCGGGCGGGGGGTCGCGCCCGCCAGGGTCGGGCGCACATGCATTGCGGGCCGAGGGGTGGAATAATCCGGACGCCGCGCTCCGGGCTCGGAAGCGAAGGAGGGTCTATTCATGGCGACCTTGACCGCTGAACAGCGCCGCCAATGGGCGGTGGACGGTTACATCCACTTGCAGGGAGCGCTGGATCCGCAGGAAGTTGAGCTGTACAGCGGCCTGATCGACTCGATCCGGCATCGGCCGGGATGGGAGCCCACGCCGGACGTGCCGCGCGGCCATTACGCCTGGGTGGAACGCAACCCGACCGCGGACGACCCCAACTCGTTCATGGACCGGCGGGACATCATGGGGTACGCGCAGCCCTTCCTGGACCTGATGGACCGACCCAACGTGTTCGACCGGATCCTGGAGCTGATGGGTCCCTACATCGTCCTCAGCATGACGCAGGCCATCGTCCGGGCCCCGACCACGGAGTTTCCCGGCTTCACGCACACGGACGGAGGCGAGGCCCTCCGGAGGATCCGCGTGACCGAGACCAGCAGGCCGCTGGCGATGAAGGCCCTCTATCTCCTCACCGACGTCGAGGGGACCGATAGCGGCAACTTCACCGTGTTCCCGGGCAGCCATTTGCGGCAGATCCCGTTTGACTGTGACGCCGCGCCGACCCCGCATACGCCGGGGGCCGTGCAGCTCGGCGGCCGGGCGGGCGATTGCTACCTCTTCAGCCACGCGCTGTGGCACGGACCGGCCCCCAATCACTCCAAAGGGGGCCGGAAGACGCTGCTCTACAACTACGCGCAGATGTTCCTCAAGACGTACGACTTCCCGACCATGGCCGATGTGATGGATTCGTGCACGCCGCGTCAGCGGCGGCTCCTGGGCGATCTCGGGCATGACCCGCGGCCGGGCGACTATTTCTACGTCCCCGATGACCAGGAGGACGTCATCTACCAGCGATCCGCGGCCAGACAGGCAGCCTGACCGCCCGCAGACCCGCCCCGGGCGTGCCGCCCCGGCCGCCC
The DNA here is from genome assembly GCA_022825235.1 of Alphaproteobacteria bacterium. Lineage (GTDB taxonomy): Bacteria > Pseudomonadota > Alphaproteobacteria > TMED109 > TMED109 > VXPW01. Next base: position 5,012 of record JAJDYI010000045.1, read on the forward strand.
GGGTGGCGCAACCGCCCGGCTTCGCACCGCCAGCCGGGCGGTCCGATCACTCCGGACGGATCGCCTCTAGGCGCGCGGCGATGGTCGCATGCATCGGCTCGCCGGCAGGCAGCCGCTGCAAGAGCCGGCCTAGGAGGGTGCGCGCCGTCTCCAGGTCGTCTCGGCGTACTGCTTCCTCGCCAATGATGTAGAGGGCCAGGGCGTGATCCGGGTCGAGGTCCAGCACTCGGCGAAACAGGGCGATCGCTTCGGCGGGCGGCTCGGCCGGATCATCGGAGGCAAGGGTGAGCGCTTCCGCGGCGCCTGCCAGGGCCTCCGCATCCTGCGGCGCCAGCGCGACCGCGCGCATGTAGGCCTCGTGGCTGAGGTCGTACTGGTCCAGGACCCGGCGCGAGCGGCCCAGCCGTTTCCAGCCCTCGAGATCGTCGGGGTTGTCGGCTAGTCGGGCGGCAAGTCCGTCGACCATGGCCCGGATCTGCACGTCGTCGGGCACCGGCTGTGCGGCGTCGGGCAGGGGAGACGGGACGTCCGCCTGCGCGGCCGCTTCGCGGACCCCGCTCTCGACCATCGGGCGGAACTCGGCATCGGGCGGGAGATCCGCGAGCAGGGCCGTCCAAGTCGCGAGTGCATCGGCCGGCTGCCCGCCCTGGAGTTCGGTGAGGCCGGCGTAAAAGCGCGCCGGCACGTGGCCCGGTTCGATGGCGAGGGTATCGGCGATCAGGGCGGCGGCGTCCGCGGTGACCACACCGTCGGCCGCCAGGATCAGCGACTGCGCGGCATGCGCCAGGGCATCCGCCCGTCCGTCGCCTTCCAGCGCGGCCGCGCGTTTCCAGAGCGGAGCAGCGTCTGCAGGGCGTCCTGCTTCATCAAACGCTTGTGCCAGGTTCATCAAGGCGGCCGGAGAGTCAGGTTGTGCCTCGGCCTGCTCTTCCAGCAGCCGGAGCAGCGTCTCGCCGCGGTTCAGCGAGACGTCCGGATCAAGGAACGCGGGATTGCCGATGACGAGGTACACGGCCGCGGCGATCACCGGGATGGCGGCCGCCGCGACGCCGGCCGGCCCCTGCAGGCGGTTACCCAGCCTGGCCCGGAGACCGAGGAGGAGCGCCGCGGCGACAGCCGCCGCGAGACCGGCGGCAACGGCGAAAAACGTCATGCGGCGTCCGCTTCGTCGGTACGGTCCCTGGAGGCGCGGGCGCGGCGGAGCCGGGTGCGGGCGAGGGCGAGGGCCAGGACGAGAAATGCCAGCGGCCCAAGCCAGAGGACCCAGGTCGCCGGCTTGAAGGGGGGCTGGAGGAGGATGAAGTCTCCGTAGCGCTCGACCAGGAAGGCGACGATCGCCTCGTCGGTATCTCCGGCGTCGACGCGTTCCCGGATCAGCACGCGCATGTCCTTCGCGAGGTCGGCGTCGGAATCGAGCAGGGACTGGTTCTGGCAGACCACGCAGCGGAGCTCTGCGGCGAGGGCCCGGACCCGGGCGTCGGAATCCTCTGCCGCGCTGGCATGACTGGCGAGGGCGGGCAGCAGCAGGAGGATGCCGATGACCGCCGGTACCGCTCTCAACGGTCGGGATCCTGCAGGTGGGCAAGCATGGGAAGGAACACGCGCTCGAGATCGCCCTCGCTCAACGGGCCGGCATGCCGATGGCGAATGATCCCGTCCCGGTCCACGACGAAGGTCTCCGGGACGCCGAAGATCCCGAGTTCGATCCCCGCCTTGCCGTCCTGATCGGTGCCGACGGCACGGAACGGATCACCGCGTTCGGCGAGAAACGACCGGGCACGCTCCTCGCGATCCTTGTAGTTGATCCCGTAGACGGCAATCCCCTGGCGGGACATGGCGAGCAGTTGGGGGTGCTCGATCTTGCACGGACCGCACCATTCCGCCCAGACGTTGAGGACGTAGGGGGCGCCGCGCAGGGCCTCGGTGTCGAGGCCGGGTTTGCCCGGGTGGAGCGATTCCAGCTGGATCACCGGCATCGCCTGGTCGAGCCGCGCAGACGGCGGCACGTCGGTGCCATCCTCCAGCGTGGCGAGCCGTCCGGCGAACAGCGCCGCGAGCGCGACGACGGCGACGGCCGGCAGCGCGTAGAGCAGGAGGCGGCGGGGAGTCATGCGGGCTGCACCGACGGGCTCCGGAGGCGAGCCCGCCGCGGTCGGGCTCGCTCGGTGATGGAGACCGCCCCGCCGAGGACGCCGAGGAAGGCCCCGCCCCAGATCCACCAGATCAGCGGATTGAAGGTCAGGCGGGTGCCCCAGCCGCCGTCCGCCACAGGGTCGCCCAGCACCACGTAGATGTCGCCGGCAAAGGTCTCGAGGATCGCGGCCTCGGTCGTGGCGGTACCGCTGGCGAGGTAGGCCCGGCGTTCCGGCCACAGCGTGCTCGTGCCGGCGCCGGGGCCCGTGACCAGGAAGCGGCCCTGGAGCGCGGTGTAGTTGGGACCTTCGATGTTCTCCACCCCCATGAATTCGATCGTGCGGCCAGCCAGTGACAGGGTATCGCCCGGATGCATCACCTGCTCGAGATCCACCCGGCCGGTGCTCGATGCGGTGACGCCGACGACCATGACCGCGACCCCCAGGTGCGCAAGCGCCATGCCGTGGGCGGATGCCGGCAGGCCCCGTGCGCGCCGGAGCACGCGGGTGAGGTCGCGGCCGGGGCGGAGGCGGGTCAGCCAGTTTCGGAGCGTGCCGGCCGCAAGGAACGCCGCAAGACCGTAGCCGGCCAGTGCCAGCGGGCCCGGGTCCCGATGCAGGAAGGCGGTCAGCACCACGGCGCCGAGCGCACAGGCCGCGGCGAAACGCATCCGGTGCAGCACGCCGGGCAGGTCGGCCCGCCGCCACGGGATGGCGGGGCCCAGCGCCGCGAGCACGAGGGCCGGCATCGCCAGCGGCAGGAAGACCGAGTTGTAGTAGGGGGGGCCGACGCTTACCGGCGGGCTCCCCGCGACCTCCATGAAGATCGGGTACAGCGTGCCGAGGAGCACCGTCGCCGCGGCCGCTCCGAAGAACACGTTGTTCAGCAGGAGCGCCCCCTCGCGGCTCACGGGCTCGAACAGGCCCTCGGCCCGGATCCGCGGCGCGCGCACGGCAAACAGGGCGAACGCGCCACCGGTCACCGCCGCGAGGAACGCGAGGATGAAGATTCCGCGGGTCGGATCGCTGGCAAACGTATGCACGGAGGTGATCGCGCCCGAGCGCACCAGGAAGGTGCCCAGCAGAGACAGCGAGAAGCCGGTGATGCAGAGCAGCAGCGTCCAGGCCTTCAGCGTGTCGCGCTTCTCGGCAACCCGGAGCGAGTGCAGCAGCGCGGTGGCGATCAGCCAGGGGATGAATGAGGCGTTTTCGACCGGGTCCCAGAACCACCAGCCGCCCCATCCCAGCTCGTAGTAGGCCCACCAGCTCCCCAGGGCGATCCCGGCGGTGAGGAAGCACCATGCGAGCAGTACCCAGGGACGGGCCAGCCGCGCCCAGGTGGCGTCGACCTCCTTGCCCAGGAGTCCGGCGATGCCGAACGAGAACGCGACGGAGAGGCCGACGTAGCCCATGTAGAGGCAGGGGGGATGGAAGGCGAGGCCGGGGTCCTGGAGGATCGGATTGAGGCCCATGCCCTCCGCTGGAATCGGGACGATGCGGGCAAACGGGTTCGAGGTGAACAGCGAAAACGCCAGAAAACCGGCCGCGATCAGCCCCTGGATGGCGAGGGCGCGGGCCCGGAGGGCGGGCGGCACCTGGCGACCGAAGACCGCGAGCGCCGCGCCGTAGATCGCTAGGATCAGCACCCAGAGGACCAGGGACCCTTCGTGGTTTCCCCAGACCCCGCTCACCTTGTAGATCAGCGGCTTGAGGGTGTGCGAGTTCTGCCAGACGTTCAGGAGCGAGAAGTCCGACGTGATGTAGCCGTGCCCCAGCATCACGATCGCGACCGTGACCAGTGCGCAGAGCACGACCGAGGAGACATCGCTCACGGCCATGAGAGCGAGGTCGTTCCTGGCGGCGCCGACCAGCGGCACCGTGCCCTGAAACAGCGCGACCACAAAGGCGAGGATGAGGGCGAACAGCCCGATTTCGCCGGTCATCGTGCGTCCCGTCCCGGATCAGGCCGATCGGGGAAATCGGTGGCTTCGTTACCGACGGGTCGCCCCGCCCGCGCCGCCGGTGAGCCGTGTGCCGGGTGGCCCATGATGTCGCGAGTTCGTGCCGTCATCAGGAACATCCGCAAGGCTGACAGGAACGGCACGCCCGGTTCCGGCATGCACGCCGAGACATGAAGGCCGGGATCGGCCGGCAACCGTGGATCGCGTGCGGCACCTTAAACCGTTCCGGTCGTGGCGGACAGATATCTGTGCGAGATAGGGCGCAACTCGCCCCCTGAGGGCAATTGGCAGGAGCGGACGGCGGTTCGCTTCCGGGGAGACAGGCGGGTTGGTCCCGGCAACCTGAGGACTAGATCTCGGTTGCTTACGCCTCGGGCGCAGAAGGGGAGTTGCGGCCGCGATGTTCGCAATCGTCGGCCCGTTCGTGTAGACGGCGGAAGCCGATGTCGGGACGCCGCAGCGCGTGATGACGGCAGGGAAATCACCCGCTGCATGAGCCGACGATCACTGGAGTGGCAAGTTGCCAGCTGCACCTCGATCCGCATCGCCGTCGGCCGGCCAGGTCCGGATCGGGATCCTCTGCATCTTCGGCGGGGTCGTGGCGCTGACCCTCCAGGATGCCGTGGTGAAGTGGCTGAGCCCCACGTTTGCGCTCCACGAGATCACCTTCGCCCGGTCGGTGACCGCCATCGTCATCACGCTCGTGATCGTGCAGCTGGAAGGCGGGCTGAGCCTGCTCCGAACCCGCCGCCCGGCCCTCCACGTGATCCGGGGCCTCCTGTTCATCGTGGCGAATATGTGCTTCTTCATGGGCGTCGCCAGCTTGCCGTTGGCCGAGGCCACGGCCGTGTTCTTCGTCGCGCCACTGTTCATTACCGTGTTTTCCGTCGTCCTGCTGGGGGACCGGGTGGGGCTCCGGCGCTGGGTTGCGGTCCTGGCCGGGATGGTGGGGATGGTCATCATGCTGCGGCCCGGCCGCGAGACGCTGGAACTCGCCGCGCTGTTTCCCGTGGGCGCGGCCATGGCGTACGCCCTGCTGCAGATCGTCACGCGCCGGCTGGGGACGACCGACCGGGCGTCGTCGATGGCGCTCTACGTGCACCTGGCCTTTGCCGTTGCGAGCCTGGGCGTCGGGCTGGGGATCGGCGACGGCCGGTTCGCCAGCTCGGATCACCCGAGCCTGCAATTCCTGCTGAGGGCGTGGACCTGGCCCGGGCCCACGGAACTGGCCCTGCTGTTCGCGTGCGGCGTGCTGATCGGGGCGGGCACCTACTTCCTGTCGCAGGCCTACCGGGTGGCCCAGCCCGCCGTGGTGGCGCCGTTCGAATACTCGGCGCTGCCCCTCTCGCTGCTGTGGGGACTGCTGGTGTGGGGCGACTGGCCCGACGCCACGGCAGCGGTCGGGATGTCGCTGATCGCCGGCAGCGGGCTCTACGTCTTCTACCGCGAAACCATGACCGCACCGCCGGCTGTCGTCAGGCGAATCCTGCGCCGCCGCCGGTAACGACGGTCTCCGGCGGCGGGGGCCCGCGCACCAGGCGCCTTCCGTACAATCGGGCCGACACTCGCGCTTGGGATGAGGTCAGCTAGGGAACTGCGGAGGATACGCATGCGGATCGCGTTCATCGGGCTCGGCAACATGGGCGGGCCGATGGCTGCCAACCTGGTGTCGGCGGGCCACGAGGTGCATGGCTTCGACCTGGCCGAGCCGGCCATGGAGCGGGCCGCCGGGCTTGGCGTGCAGCCCGCGCATTCCCCGGCCGCGGCCTGTCGCGGGGCCGAAGCCGTGATCACGATGCTGCCGGCCGGCCAGCACGTGGACGATGTCTACACGGGACAAGACGGCGTGCTCGCGGCGCTGCCCCGGGCAACGCTGCTGGTCGACGCCTCCACCATCGACGTGGCCACCGCCCGCGAGCTCGCAGCCCGGGCCGGGGTCGATGGACATCAGATGCTTGATGCACCTGTCTCCGGCGGGGTGACGGGAGCCGAAAACGCGACGCTCACGTTCATGGTGGGCGGTGACCAGGACGCCTTCGAGGCGGCCCGGCCGCTGTTCGATGGCATGGGGAGCAAGGCCGTACTGGCCGGCGGTCCCGGGGCGGGGCAAGCGGCGAAGGCCTGCAACAACATGCTGCTCGGTATTTCCATGATCGGGCTCGCCGAGGCGTTCACGCTCGGCGAGCGCCTCGGGATCAAGCCGGAGACGTTGTTCGCGATCTCGTCGGCCGCCTCCGGTTGCAGCTGGGCGATGCTCCACCATCTGCCGGTCCCGGGCATCGTCGAGACGTCCTCGGCCAACCGCGACTTCGAGCCCGGATTCGCGGCTGCCATGATGCTGAAGGATCTCACGCTGGCGCAGGAAGCGGCAGCGGAGACGGGTACCGCGACGCCGCTCGGGTCACTGGCGCAGGGGCTCTACGGGGAATTCGTCGAGGGCGGCGGCGGCGGGCTCGACTACGCCGCCGTGATCCGCCTCATCCAGGCGCGGAGCGGACCCGGCCGGGCCTAGTGCTTGAAGGCCTGGATTCCCGTCTGCGTGCGCCCGAGCACCAGTGCGTGGATGTCATGGGTGCCTTCGTAGGTGTTGACCGCCTCCAGGTTCACGACGTGACGAATGACGTGGTACTCGTCAACGATGCCGTTCCCGCCGTGGATATCGCGCGCTTGCCGGGCGATGTCGAGCGCCTTGCCGGCATTATTGCGCTTGATCAGCGACAGCATTTCGGGCGTGAACCGGCCGGCCTCCTTTAGCCGCCCGACCCGTAGCGCCGCCTGCAGGCCGATGGCGATTTCGGTCTGCATGTCGGCCAGCTTCTTCTGGACCAGCTGGTAGGAGCCAATGGGCCGCCCGAACTGCTGGCGCTCGAGGGCGTAGGTCCGCGCCGCGTGCCAGCACGTCTCCGCGGCGCCGAGGCACCCCCAGGAGATCCCGTAGCGGGCGCTGTTCAGCGACGAGAACGGTCCCTTCAGGCCCCGCGCGTGGGGCAGGCGGTTCGCATCCGGCACGAACACCTCGTCCATCTGCACCATCCCGGTGCTGGAGGTGCGGAACGCGACCTTCCCCTCGATCTTCGGCGTCGCCAGGTTGCCCTTGGCGTCGCGCTCGAAGACAAACCCGCCGATGACGCCGTCATCGTCCTTGGCCCAGATCAGGAACAGGTCAGCGATCGGGGCGTTCGTGATCCAGTTCTTGGCGCCGGAGAGGAGCCAGCCGCCCTCGACCTTGCGGGCCCGCGTCAACATGCTCCCGGGATCCGATCCGTGGTCAGGCTCGGTCAGCCCGAAACACGCGATCAGCTCGGCATCCCGCAGCTTGGGGAGGTACTTGCGCTTGAGTTCCTCGGATCCGAACCGGTGAATCGCCGGCATGACGAGACTCGACTGCACGCTGAGGGTGGAACGGTAGCCGGAATCGACACGTTCGATCTCGCGGGCGATCAGCCCGTACGTCACCCAGCCGACCCCCGCGCACCCGTACCCCTCGAGGGTCGCGCCCAGGAGACCGAGCCGGGCGTATTCCTGGTAGATCTCGCGGTCGAACGTCTCGTCACGAAAGCTCTGCTGCACGCGTGCCATCAGCTTGTCCTGGGCGTACTCGCGCACCGAGTCGCGCATCATCCGTTCTTCGGACGTGAGCTGATCGTCCAGCAGCAGCGGGTCAGCCCAGTCGAACGCGGGTTTGGGGGCGGCCGGAACGGTCACCGAGGCGGCGGAGGCAGTGGCGGTCATCGGTCGAGAGTCTCCTAGAAGTGAAGTGAATCCGCGATCGTGCGGAGCTGGCGGTACCGGCGACTGTTCTGCGCCCGGGCCATGACGACGTACCAGGACGTGCCGGCCTGCTGCAGACGGACGAGGAGATGACTGCTGGTGCCCCCAAGCCAGAAGGAGCAATCGACCTCCACGATCACGCCGGTCTCATTGTAGGACTCGGTGGGGCCGTCGCAAAAGTGATGGGGTTGTTCGGCGACCAGTTCCAGCGTGGCATGCACGGATTCCGGCGTGGGATCGATGTCGTTGATGCGCGCCCCGGCATACGGGTTGTCCGGGTCGAACATGACGAGCGCGACCTCGGCAATGGCGGCGGTCTCGGCGGCAACCCGGTCGAGGATCCACTGGTCCGGATCCGCGACCGAATTCTCGAGCATCGCCACGTCGATGCGGGTGAACGCCTGAAACGGGCCCGGGTGGCGGGGTTCGATCCGGAAGAGGCCGAGTTCGCCGGAATCGATGTCGAGGACCAGGGAACGCCGGATCAGGTCGTCGGGAAGGTTCGGGGTGTCGGCGGCGGCAGCGGTCGGGGCCAGGGCCACGGCGGCGGCCGCGATCAGCCGCCGGCAGCTAACCATCGCCATCCGTTGCGAAGGTCACGGGCTGACCCATGGGCGTTCCCAGCACCTCGTCCTCCCGCATCGCGAGGCGCCCCCGGATCATGGTCATGATCGGCCAGCCCCGCACGATCTTGCCATCGAACGGCGTCCAGCCGGCCGGCGAGGCGATCCAGTCGTTGCGGATCGTCCGTTCGGCATTGAGATCGACAATGGTGAGGTCTGCGTCGTAGCCGACCGCCACGGCACCCTTCCCGCGCGCGCCGTAGATGCGCGCGGGCGTCGCGGAAGCCAGGTCGGCCAGCCGCTCGAGGGTCAGGCGCCCGCGGTGCACATGATCCAGCATGACGGGCAGCAGGGTCTGGGTCCCGGGCATGCCCGCCGGACTCTTGGGGTAGGGCAAGGCCTTTTCCTCGAGCGTGTGCGGCGCATGGTCGGAGCCGATCACGTCGATCACGCCCCCGCGGATCCCGTGTTCCCACAGGGCGTCCTGGTGGGACTTGTCCCGGACCGGCGGGTTCATCTGGGCGCGGGTGCCGAGTTCCACGTAGCACTGCGGCGCGGTAAGGGTCAGGTGGTTGGGTGTGGTCTCGGCGGTCGCGATGTCCTTGGCGGCGGCCAGCAGCGGAAGTTCGTCCGCCGTCGAAATGTGGAGGACGTGGACCGGCCGGCCGGCTGCCCGGGCGAGATCCAGGATGCGCCGGGTGGCCATCAGGGCCGCAGCCGGATCCCGCACCTGCGGATGCATCTCGACGCTGGCGCCGTCGCTTGCCAGGGCCTTCAGCTCGTTCAGGCGGTCCTGGTCCTCCGCGTGGATGGCGCAGCGGCGGGTGCCCGAGGCGAGGACGCGCGCGAGCGACGGATCGTCCGGCACCAGCAGGGTCCCGGTCGAGCTTCCCATGAAGATCTTCACGCCTGAGCATCCGGGCAGACGCTCGAGTTCGGCGAGATCGTCGATGTTGTCGTGGCTTGCACCGACGAAGAAGGCGTGATCGGCCCAGGCGCGTCCCCGGGCACGGCGCAGCTTGTCGTCGAACGCTTCCGCGCTGGTCGTGGGCGGCAACGTGTTGGGCATTTCAAACACGGAGCAAACGCCGCCCAGTACGGCGGCCCGGGTGCCCGATTCGAGATTTTCCTTGTGTTCGAACCCGGGCTCCCGGAAATGCACCTGACTGTCGATGACACCCGGCAGCACGGTGAGTCCGGTGATGTCAAGCTGCTGCCCGCGGCGCGCTTCGCGCCCGATGGCGGTGATCACGCCGTCCCGGATGGCGACGTCGGCCCGGTGCAGGCCGTCCGGGGTGACGATGGTGCCCCCGGTCAGGACCGTCTCAGGCGCTCCGGGCATGACGGCTATTCGCTCTGAGGGGCGGGGGGCCGGAGAAATGCCGGGACGTCGTCGGAATCCGTGAAGAACTTGGGACTCCGGGAAGAGCGCGGCCCGCGCGGCCGCGCATCCGGGCGTTCGTCAACGGTCGATGGCGCCTTCCCTTTGCGGCGGTTCGTCGCGGCTGGCCGTCGCTTGGCCGTCGCGGCATCGGCCTCGTCGTTCCGTCGCCGGGCGTCGCCGAGGGTTTCGCTCCACGTCGCCGTGCGTTTCGGGGGGGCGGCGACGCCGTTGCGGTGTCGTCTCGGGGCGGGTGTCCGGCGGCGGGCGGGGGCCGGCGCGAGGATGTGCGCAAGCGGGTGGTCCGCGCCGCTCGGGTCGGGTGCGCTGCCCGTCTGCCTGGGACGGCGGGTGGCGGCCTTGGCGGTAGGCTTGGCGTCAGCCGCCGGAGCGGCCGCGCGAGCCGTGTCCTCGTTCACGGACCGCACCCGGATCTTCAGGTTGATCAGCTTCTCGATGGCCTCGAGATGTTCGCGCTCGCCCGCCGCCGCCAGCGTGATGGAGGTGCCGGGATTGCCGGCGCGCCCGGTGCGGCCGATGTGGTGCACGTAGTCTTCCGGCTGGGTCGGCACGTCGTAGTTGAAGACGTGGCTGATCCCCTGCACGTCGAGCCCGCGTCCGGCCACGTCCGTGGCCACCAGGATGCGGATGTCGCCGGCCCGGAATGCCTCCATGGTCTTGAGGCGGACCGGCTGCGGCATGTCGCCGTGCAGTGGCTCGACGGGAACCCGGTCACGGCGCAGCGTCCCCACCAGCTCGTCGACCGTCCGCTTGCGGTTGCAGAACACCAGCGCCGATTCGACCGCGGGGCTCCCCAGCAGGGTCCGGAGCGTTCGATCCTTGTCGCTGGCCCGGCAGTGGATGACGGATTGGTCCACCAATTCGGTCGTCGCCGCCGGCGGGGCCACGGACACGCGGGCGGGCCGCTGCAGGAAGCGCTTGGCGATCCGCCCGATCTCGGGCGGCATGGTCGCCGACAGCATCATGGTTTGCCGCCGCACGGGAAGTTTGGCGACGATGCTCTCGATGTCGGGGATGAAGCCCATGTCGAGCATGCGGTCGGCTTCGTCGATGACGAGGATCTCGACACCGATCAGTAGCAGCGCGCCGCGGTCGAACAGGTCCAGCAGGCGACCGGGGGTCGCGATCATGATGTCGACCGGCTGTGCCGCGCGCCGGATCTGGGGGCCGATGTTGACGCCGCCGATGAAGAGTTCCGACGATAGGTTCACGTGCGCGGAGAACAGGTTCACCTGTTCCTGGACCTGCAGGGCGAGCTCGCGCACGGGTTCGAGGATCAGCGCGCGGGGCATCCGTGCCCGGGCGCGCCCGCCCGCCAGCCGGTCGATCATCGGAAGCGTGAACGCCGCGGTCTTGCCGGTGCCGGTCTGCGCGGTGGCCAGGATGTCCCGGCGCTCCAGCGCCAGCGGGATCGCCGCCTGCTGGACCGGTGTCGGGGTCGTGAAACGGGCGTCGCGAACCGCCCGCTGGACCGGCTCGGAGAGCCGGAACTGATCAAACGAAGTGATCGCGCCGGGCCCGCTACTCAAAGGTCGAGGCCCACGGCTTGCGGAGCCCGGGCGCGGATGTAGGCAAGACGCTTCTCCGGGTTCCGTCCCATGACGTCCCGGACCAGTACACCGGCGCTTTCCCACTCATCGCTGGGGAGCTTCACCTGGATCAACGTTCGCACTTCCGGATCCATGGTGGTGCTCCGCAACTGGGCGGCGGGCATTTCGCCGAGTCCTTTGAAGCGGCTGATGTCGATTTTCTTTGATGCATTAAAGACGTCCTTGAGCAATTCGTTTCGGTGATCATCGTCACGTGCGTATCGCGTGTTGCCTGCCTGCGCGATGCGGTAGAGCGGCGGCTGGGCGAGATACAGGCGACCCTCTTCCACGAGCGGGCGCATTTCGGAAAAAAAGAACGTGAGAAGCAGGGAGGCTATATGGGCACCGTCCACATCGGCGTCCGTCATGATGATAACGCGGTCGTACCGAAGTTGTCCAAGATCGCACGATTCGCCGGTGCCGCAGCCCAGGGCCCGGACCAGGTTGCTGAGCTCCTGGTTGTTGCGGAGCTTGTCGGCACTGGCACTCGCGACGTTGAGGATCTTGCCCCTGAGCGCCAGTACCGCCTGGGTCTCGCGCGAACGGGCCTGCTTGGCGGAACCCCCGGCAGAATCGCCCTCGACGATGAAGAGTTCGGTGCCCTCGGCCGACGTGCGGGTGCAGTCGGCGAGCTTGCCCGGCAGTCGCAGCCGCCGCGCCGGGGTCGCGCGGGGAAGGTGCTTGTCCTGCTTGCGCCGCAAACGCTCCTCGAGTCGCTCGACGCAGTGTTCCAGGAGCGTGTTGGCGGTCTTCGGATCGTTTGCGAGCCAGTGCTCGAAGGCATTCCGGACAGCGCTTTCCACGTGCTGGCGGGTGGCCGTCGTGGTGAGCTTCTCCTTGGTCTGCCCTTGAAATTGCGGGGCGCTGATGAAGACCGACAGGGCCATACGGGCGGCCCCGCAGACATCTTCCGCCGTGATGTCGCCGGCGCGCTTGTGCTTGACGAGATCACCGTACGAGCGGGTGCCGCGGGTGAGCGCCGCGCGCAGCCCCGCCTCGTGCGTGCCGCCCTGCGGGGTCGGGATGGTGTTGCACCAGCTCTGGACGGCCCCGTCCCCGCGCTCCGGCCAGGCGACCGCCCATTCGACGCGACCGCCCGCCGAGAGTTCCGTGTTCCCCGCGAAGGGTTCGGCCGTGACGGTCGTCGCGCCATCGGTGCCTTCCTCGATCGCGTCGCGCAACCCGCCCGGAAAGTGGAGCAGCGTGGAGGCCGGCACGTCGGTATCTGCTTCGATCAGCAGGGGATCGCAGCGCCACATGATCGTGACCGACGACACGAGGCGCGCCTTGTCCCGGGCCATGGCGAACAGAAGGGACGGCTGCAGGACGGTGCCGGCCTCGAAAATGTCGCGGTCGGGCGTGAAGCGGACCCGGGTGCCGGTGCGCCGGCTCACTTTCCCGATTTCCTCAAGCGGCCCCTGGGGAATCCCGCGGCGGTAGGACTGGCTCCAGCGCGCGCCGTTCCGCGCCACTTCGACCGTCAGTTCCGAGGAGAGGGCGTTGACCACGGAGAGGCCCACCCCGTGGAGTCCGCCCGACGTCCGGTACGCCGTTTCCCCGAACTTGCCGCCGGCGTGCAGGAGCGTGCTCGCGACCTCGACCCCTGACATCTCGGGCATTTCCGGATGCGGCTCCACGGGAATTCCCCGGCCGTCATCGCTGATCGTCAGGACGTTGCCAGTCTCCAGCGTGACGCTGATCTGGCTGGCGTGCCCGGCGAGGGCCTCGTCGATCGCGTTGTCGAGGATCTCGGCGGCGAGGTGGTGCATGGCCGTCTCGCCGGTCCCGCCCACGTACATGCCGGGGTGCTTCCGGACGGCCTCGAGGCCCTTGAGAATTTCGATGCTGGAGGCTGTGTAACCGGCGTTCTTCACTGACCTTCGTTCCGGCGATGACGTGTCGGGGACGCGTGAACCTCCCGGCGTCCTGGGCTGCCCCTCACTGCGCCTGCGCTTCTTCCAGCGTCGAAACGCCCCGCACACGGGTCTGACGCATGTACCGGCGATAGCGGTCGGCGTCATAGCCGGTCCCGCGGTGCAGAAGGGTGCGATTATCCCAAATTACGAGCTCGTCAGGCTGCCAGGCGTGGGTGTAGACGTGTTCTTCTTCGACTGCACGGGCAAGCAGGTCATCCAGCAGGCGACGGCCATCGCGTTCCTCCCAGCCCTCGACGGTCTTCGCGTGCGATCCCACGTAGTAGTTCCTGGCGCCGGTGCGGGGATTGGTCCGCACGAGCCTTTGCCGGACCGGGGGCAGGGAGGCCGCGTGGGACGGGGTGACGGCATCGGGGCTCACCTTGCTGCGCGAAAAGACGTAGTCGTGGATCACGGTCAACGGCTCGATCTCGGTCTTGAGGGCGCCAGGAAGACGCTCATACGCGCTTCGGGTGCTCACGAACTGGGTGTGGCCCCCCTCGCCGGGCACCTCGTAGACGCACATGATGGAGACGTAGGAGGGCACCGGGCGAAACGAGGAATCCGTGTGCCACATGTTGTTGCCGGTCGAGAAGACGACATGCCTGTCACGGTTGCCCAGCTTGCTGCCGTCCTCCTGGACGTTCCCGATAATCCCGAAATAACTGATCACGCCACGCTGCCCCAGGGCGACGTGATTCTCTTCCGGCTCTCCCAGGCTGCAGGTCAACGCCAGCTGACGGGCGTCATTGAACGATTGATCCGGAAAGCACAGGAACGAATAGCGGTCGACCAAGTCGTGGACCGTCTTGACCTGGTCCATCGTCAGCGGAACGTGCAGGTCCATCCCGGAAATTCGTGCACCGAACTCAGGGTGCAGCGGTTCCACACTGACCATGCTCATTAGTCCTCTTGACGGCGCGCGGTAAGACGGTGAAGTCGTTGCTGCTAGCGCATTCCGTAGCCACAAACATACCAGAATCCTTCACGGAGCGTTGCAAGGCGGCTGCGGCCGTGCTGGACAGTTCAACCATGTAAATCCAATGACATCCGCCTTTGTTCTAGTCTTGAAGATACATGTTACCGCTGCGCCGGGGGGCCCAGGAGCAAGCGCTCAAAGATACGTCGGGTCTTTCGTGCGGTGACAGGAATTCCGCCTTTGTATGCTAGGTTTCCTGCACAAAGCGCGCGCTCAGTCAAGTTATGGCGAAAGTTGAATGATTACGCAATTGCTCGAGCACCAGCAGATAAAGTAACCCACTCAATAGTTCTTGCCCTCTGTTATATCCCGTAGCTTTTCTGACGCACGGCATTTCCATGTCCCGAGGGTGCTTTCTTTTAAGACCGGACGGAGTGAATTTTAGATTTACGGGACTCGAAAAAGGTGTCGCCGTAAATGAATAAAAGATAAATGGTCTAATTCGGGTCAGGAATTTTTCGCGTTTGAAAATTCACCGGCCACGTGCCAAGTTATTGATCTCAGCAATTATCTGGATTCGAGGGGTTCCTGGTGATGGCGGAACGATTGGCCGAAACGGCCGAGGATGTATCGCGGCTGGCTTTCGGTTTCATGGCTTCCAAGGCGCTCTTCGCGGCGCTGCATGTCGATATCTTCAGCGAGCTTGCCGACGGCCCGAAGACGGCGCAGGCGCTCGCCAAGAAGACGAGAGTCCCGGTGAACCGGATGACGACGCTGATGACGGCCCTGACCGCGATCGGCCTCGTGGACCGCGAAGAGGACGGTTATTTCAACGCGCCGGGCGCGACGGACTTCCTGGTGCGTGGCGCCAGGCATGATTTTGGGGATTACCTGCGCTACCAGATCGACCAGCAGATGTATCCGTTCCTCACGCAATTGAACGAAGTGCTCGATGGATCGCTCAACCCGGAAGCGGTGGACAGCTACCAGCACTGGATGTCGGATCCGGATCAGGCCACGCTCTACAGCGAGGCGCAGCATGCTGGCTCCCTCGGACCCGGTCGCACGCTGGCACGGCTGATCGACCTGTCGGGCTGCCGCAACCTGCTGGATGTCGGCGGCGGCACCGGCAGCATGACCATCCAGCTGCTGGAGACGTTTCCCGAACTGGTCTCGACCATCATCGACTTTCCGAATGTCGCCGAGATCGGCTGGCGGTTCGTTACCGAAGCCGGGATGGTCGACCGGGTGCGCTACATCCCCGCCAATGCGCTGACGGCCGAGTGGCCGACCGAGCAGGACGCGATCCTGATGTCGTACCTCTTCAGCGGCGTTCCCGGGAGTGAAGTGCCGCGGCTGGTGCAACAGGCCTATGACTGCCTCTCTCCGGGCGGCCAATTCATCGTCCACGATTTCATGGTGGAGGACGACCGCACAGGCCCGCCTATGGCGGCGCTGTGGCAACTGCAACACATGGCGTTTACGCCGGATGCGCGCTCGGTCACACCTGGCTGGTTGAAGGGCAAAATGGCTGAAATCGGCTTCACCATGCCCCGCGACGAGGAGATGGTGCCGGGAATGACCCGGTTGATCCACGCCCGTCGGCCGGAGTAGCGGCCGGCCAGGATTGCCGTGGGGGAATCAGACGCGTGGTTGGATTGGGTGTAGTTCTCGGAAAGATCATTCAAACAAGGAGGAAGGAATATGCAGCGAGTTGACGACGCACTTCTGCGGCCAGTGACGGCGGCCATCGTCGATGCTGCTGATCCCGAGCAGGTGATCCTTTTTGGCTCTCGCGCCCGTGGCGACGCCGAGTCGGATTCGGACGTGGATCTGGCGGTCGTTGAGGCGGAACCGTTCGGTCCGGGCCGTGACCACGGTGCTGAAGAGACACGCCTCTGGCGCGCGCTCGCGAAATTCCACGTTCCGAAAGATATCTTGGTCTACAGCTTGGACGAGGCCGACCGCTGGCGCGGCTCTCTCAATCATGTGCTCGCGCGCGCACTGCGCGAAGGCAGAGTGCTCTATGAACGACCTTGACCTAGCGCAGGAGTTGGCGGTCACGGCGGAGTGAGACATCTCGGCGCTCTGCAGTATGGGCGATGCAGCCATCTTCGCGGACGAGATTTTCGGATTCCATGTCCAGCAGGCTGCGGAGAAGCCGTCAAAAGCCTGGCTTGCCTTGCAGGGCGAAACCTACCCACTGTCGCACGATTTGGCGGCTCTGTTGGACATGTTGAGCGTCGGCGGAGCGGATGTTGCCCGTTTCGACGGGCTGGTAGACTACACCAGATACGCCGTCCGTCTGCGTTACTCGGCCGCCGATCCCGGTGCCGGTCTGGTCGATCGGGCAGGGGCTATCGAACAGGTGGAGGCGTCACTCGTGACAGTCCGGCGCCGGTTGGCAGGAACGGGAACAGGCTGACAATGGTGGACGTCAACCTAGAGGGTCAGGCGCTCGACGTACTGCTGAAATAAGCCGCCAGCGATATCGGCGCGGTGGCAAGCCCGATGCCCGCGCCGGGAACGGCCCGGTTGATCCACGCCGGCCGGCCGGAGTAACGGCCGGTCGGGACGGTAGCGGGTGATAGGGCGGACGATACGACCGGTATGATGATGCCACCTGTATTGGGAGGCTGGACTTGGCACCCTCGAGAATTGCGGAGCTCGCAGGATTTTCGATCAGCGGAAGGGCTCTCTGGCAATGCCGGGTATTGCGACACGGGGGCCTTGCGATACTCCCGTTCGGTCTGGGAGTTCTGTTGTCAGCCTTTGCATGGGTGCCTTCGGCGTTGGGAGACGAGCGCCGCCCGGGATTTTACGCCGGCATTGACGTAGGTATCTCTGCAGCGACCACGCTCCGTTCCACACGAACCCATTACGGAATTCCGACAAATTGCGACCAATGGTTCGAACCAGTGGTCATCGACGGAATGCAGCTGCCGTTGCCTGCGGATCAGTGTCACCCGAGAGAGCTTCCGTCGAACGCGAACGAATTCGAACTGAGCGGCGGGATACTGGCCGGCATCCAGGTCGGGTATTCCGGTTCCGGGCCATATCGCATTGAGGTCGAGTACATTCATCATCGTCGTGATGGCGACAAGGTGGACCTCGTGGTTCCCGGCGATCCCAAGCAGAAAGAGTTCTCCGTTCGTGAAGAGGAAGTAGGGGAATTCCACACCCATAGCCTCTTCGCCAACCTTTACTACGATTTTTCGGGTCTCGGCGAATTTGCGCTGAGGCCGTTTGTCGGTGTTGGCGTGGGGAGGTCGCGAGTTGAGATCGACTATTCGGCCACCTCGATTCGGCGCGGTGTTGCTGCCCTGCTGGCGCTGGATCCACCTCGACATCCCGAAGCAGCCAACAAGGAGTCCCGTGCTGCCGCCAGGGTGTCGGACTGGCTATGGGGATATCAGCTGATCCTGGGGGCGGATTACGTCCTGCAGAGTGGACGGATTGTGACCGGGAAACTGCGTTACGGGCGGGCGCTGGACGATTTCCTCGATGACGGGCTCGCGTGGCGGCCATTGCGCGGGCACGAATCCACGGTCGCGCCGGGCGGTGCACCCGTCTCCTACGGCGTATCGGTGCCAGGTCCAAGCTTTTGGGCGGTTTCAATAGGCTTCAAGGTCCCCCTGTAACCCGCGCGCCTTCGGTGGGCGTTGCCGCAGTCCTCCTGTGCTCGCCTGGCAGGCCAATCGGTTCCGTGTCGCCACTCGCGAATCTTCTCCAGGAGAGAAGCAAGGCCAACCGTGCGTGACGGCATGAGCGCACAGATCCGTCAGAGCGTGATGGAACGTCGGTCAGGGCGAGGGCCAAAGCGTGTATGGCCCGGCGGTGGCGGTATGATGATCCGGAGGTTGCGATCGCCGCTCCCCGTCGGCCGTCGGGCGCTACCGCGTGGTCCCGCTCAGTCATGATCAGGTAGGGACTTGGGCCGAACGGAAGTTGTGCATTGAAAGCGGCGGCGGTGGGCACCACATCATGTTGCCTGGCAACAAGGACGCTCACAGCAAGTCGGTGGACTGGAAAGGTCAGCCCATGAAACGCCTTCACGTATCCGTCGGGGTCACGGACCTTGAGCATTCGGTCGAGTTCTACACGACGCTGTTTGATGCGAAACCCACCGTCAGGAAACCCGGTTACGCGAAGTGGATGCTGGACGACCCGCGCGTGAACTTCGTCCTGGATTCCCGGGGATGCAGGGAAGGCGTGGATCACCTCGGAATCCAGGTCGATGACGACGCGGAACTGGAGGGGATGACGAGGCAATTGGCTCAGGCAGAGGCACCGCTGATCGAGCAGTCGTCGGCAGAATGCTGTTACAGCAAGTCGGACAAGACCTGGTCGTTGGATCCTGTGGGCGTGCGGTGGGAAGTGTTCCATACGCATGACGACCTTGCCTGGTACGGCGCCGACACCCATCCGCTCCATGCCCCGTTGGGCGACACAAAGGATGGTTGCTGTGGCGTGACCTCCTCAGTCGAAGCGGAATAGGTTGCCGCGCAACGCGCAGTTGGCGGCAGGGTAGGAGAGTCGGGAAAGCGGGGCGCCAAAATCTCGGGCGAATCGGCCCGCCTCGCGCCCTCATGCTGGCGGCGGCCGGACGCGTAGGGAAAGGCGATGACCCATCAAGGTCTAGAGGAATTGCCGTTCTTCAATGAGTTGGCAGTTGCGAGCGTTCTGGAATGGAAGCCCCTGATCGATGAAATCGAGAAGGCAATGTGCGCGCTGTCGTCCGGGCAGGTGGCGCAGCCGCTCCGCCAGATGGTGCCGGTTCCGGGGCACGACGCCTTCTTCGGCACCATGCCTGCCGCCGGGAGTGCGATCGCGGTCAAAGTAGTGACGTTCTACCACGGCAATGCCGGCACGGACGTTCCGACCCACCAGGCGGTCATTCTCCTGTTCGACAAGGGCAACGGTGCGCCTGTCGCGGCTCTTGACGGGCGATTGATTACCGAGATGCGGACAGCGGCGGCATCTGCCGCGGCAGCCCGGGCGTTTTCCGTTCCGTCGCCAGAAGTAGTGACGATCATGGGGAGCGGTGTCCAGGCACGTGCCCATGCCCGCGCGCTCGCCATCGTCCGCCCCTGCAAGGAGCTCCGGCTTTGGGCGCGGAACGAAGCTTCCGGACGCGCCGCCGCGGAGGCAGTCGGAGCGGTCTTTGTGGAGGATGCAGAGCGTGCCGTGCGCGGAGCCGACATCGTGGCCTGTACCACGTCGGCCAAAGAGCCCATCTTGATGGGGGACTGGCTGAAGCCGGGTGCGTTCGTCGCCGCCGTCGGGTGGAACACCCGCGACGGCCGAGAGCTCGACGACACGGCCATGGGTCACACCGTCGTCGTGGAATCACGTGAAGCCGCCCTGGACCAATCCGGCAACGTCCGGGGTTCAGGTTGCGAGATCTTTGCCGAGGTCGGAGAGGTTTATCTCGGCGCGCGGCAGGTGCCGTCTGGCGCGACGGTGATCTACGATTCGGTCGGAGTGGCGGTCATGGACGCTGCTGCCGCCAAGCTTGCTTACGACCTGATGCGGTAGGAGCGGTCTGGTTTCCGGACCGTGGAAGGTTTGCCGGTCCTAGGCTTTTCTCGAGACCTCTCTCGTGGGAGAGCATATTCCCCGGCATGCAGGACCGGGAGCTGGTGCGGGAGTCCAGTATGCTCCGCCGTTCAGCCTGAAGCGACCACCTGCAGGCCGGGGAGGGTGCGCCAGGACATACGCCCACACGGAATGAACCGGGCGAAATGACGCGTGTTTCTATGGCGGGAGCACGGCCACGCCGACCGCATCCACATGACGGAAACATCCATGACTGCAACACCGCGCATGACTGAAGTCCACGGCACGGGCCCTGTCACGGCACTCGCCCAGAAGATGGCGACCGGCGCGACTGCATGCATCTTCGCCGAGATCCGCGATGTCATGCAGATCCCGCTGCTGACCTCGATCTGGCGCACGCTGGTGAGCATCGACAGGGGGTTGCCGTCGGTCTGGGCGGCCACCAAGCCGATCTACCTGTCGGGTCAACCGGACGCAGCGCTCGGCCGTCTCTCGCATGCCGACATCTTCCCGGTGCCGGCGCCCCCGACGGCCGGTCTATTGGCCGACGCCGGCATTGGCGCCGCGGAAATGCGTGCCGCGCTCGGCATCATCGATGCTTACACCCGGTCCAACAGCCTCAATATGATGGCGCTGAGTGGCCTGGTGCTATCGCCGGTCGGCCAGCGCCCGGCCGATCCGGCCCCGCCGGCGGCACCGATCCCGTCGGATCTGCCAGACTTGCTTGAAAAACCCGAGATCGCTCCCGATGTCTGGTTGCGACTGGAACAGGTCAATCGCTTCGGTGCAGGCGCAAAACCGGGCCAGGTGGCAACCTTGTGGCGTCACCTCGCGCACTACCCCGGCTTGCTCCGCCTGATCGACCAGGCCTTCGCATCATCGCAATCGGATGGCGCGATCGACCGCGCTATTCAAGAGGTCTTCGAGCGATCACAGGCTGAAGGCGCGCAACTGGCCCATTTCCGAGGCGATACGAGCGCGATTCCCGACCCTGCGATCGAAATGGTGACGGCCTACGTCGCCGGCCCGCGCGGCGTCGCTCGCATGGTCACCATGGGGCACGGTCTGGCCCGGTGGCTGCGACAATCCGGGCCAGTTTGATCCTGACGTTCGATCGATGCGGCTGACACCGACCCGGTGTCGGAAGTGCGGCCGCGGACAGGCTGCCCGATGACCTCACCAGCCATTCGGGTGTCCCATGGAAGCCCGGGCGACTCGCGAAAATTATCAGTAACTTTTCTTGCCGTTTTCCTCGACGAGCATGCCCTGTTCACGAAGCGCGTCCATCACCTCCTTGGGCATGTAGTTCTCGTCGTGCCGCGCGAGCACCTCGGTCGCTGCGAAGGTGCCGTCCGGCAGGAAGCTGCCCTCGGCCACGACTCCCTGACCGTCGCGGAACAGGTCCGGCAGGATGCCGTTGAAGGTCACGAAGATCTCATTGGCGCCGTCGGTCACGATAAACCGGACGTTCAGGCTGTCGGATGCATGCTCCACGCTTTCGGCCTTGACCAGGCCACCAAGCCGAATGGCTTCTCCGGGGCGGAACTCGCGCTCAGCTGCCTGGCTGGGGCTGTAGAAGAACACCAGCGTGTCGTCGAGCGCCTGGAATACCAGGATTGCGGCAACCCCGAGGGTGGCTCCGGCCAGGAGGAGGCCGACCAGTCGCTGGTGCTTGCGGGTCACCGGGCGCGCCTCCGGGGCGAGGCCAGCTCGGCTTCCTCGAGGCTCGCCCGCATGGACTGCCGCGCCCGCAGGCTGGCCAGCACCAGGAGGCCGAGGACCAGCCCGGTCACCGCGTACGCCGACCAGACGTAGAGGCCATAGCCGCCCATCGCCAGGAATGCACTCAGTTCAGGCATCGCTGGCCTGGGGCACGGCAAGAGCAGCGCGGCGCAGCGCCATCACGCGGCGCCGCGCGAGTTCCGTCTGCATCCGGATGATGACCAGACAGACGAAGAGCAGCGTGAAGCCGCCGGCCATCAGGAAGAGGGGCAGCAGCATCGCCGGGTCGATCGAGGGCCCGTCCATGCGGAGGATGCTGGCCGGCTGGTGCAGTGTGTTCCACCAGTCGACGGAAAACTTGATGACCGGCAGGTTCACCGCCCCGATCAGCGCCAGCACCGTGGCAGCCCGTTCCCCGGTTCCCTGCTCGTCGAACGCATGGATCAGCGTCATGTAGCCCAGGTACAGGAACAGCAGGATCACGACCGAGGTGAGCCGCGCATCCCAGACCCACCAGGTACCCCACATGGGATGCCCCCACAGCGAACCAGTGGCGAGGGCGATCACGGTAAAGCAGGCGCCGATTGGCGCGATGCAGCGCGCGGCGACCAGGGCCAGCGGGTGCCGCCACACCAGTGCAACCGCGCTGGCGAGCGCGAGGCCGGCATAGCCGGCGAGCGCGTTCCATGCAGCCGGCACATGCACGTACATGATGCGGGCGGCATCGCCCTGCTGATAGTCAGGCGGGGAATCGACCAGTCCGAACCAGAGTCCGGCGCCGATGCAGACGGCAGCGCCGGCTGCAGTCCAGGGCAGCAGCGGGGCGACGATGCGGAGGAACCGGGCGGGGTTCGCCAGCCGGTGCAATGCCTTGGCCATCACTTCGGTCCAGGTAGCAGCATGCGTGATGAAGGCGTTCTCAGTTGCGGACAGCCCGCAGAGCGGCGCTGCCTGCATACGGCGCGAGCGCCACCGCGGCAAGCGTGAAGGCCCCGAGTACCGAGAAGTACGGTCCGGAGTCACGCCCCTTGAGGGTTTCACTGACGGCCGCGGTCCCGAAAATTAGCACGGGAATGGTTTGGGGCAGAACGATAAGCGCGGCAAGAATGCCGCCGCGCCGGACCGGGGCGGTCAGCGCTGAGCCCACCGTGCCGATCAACGACAGCGCCGGGGTTCCGACCAGAAGCGCGCAGGCGAGGGGCCAGACGCCCTGGACATCCATGCCGAGTGCAATGGCTGCGAGCGGGGCGAGGAGGACGAAGGGGAGGCCGGTGACCAGCCAGTGCGCGAGGCTCTTGGCCAGGATCAGGAGAGGGGTGCTGGGGGCATGCAGCATCAGCAGGTCCAGCGACCCGTCTCGCTGGTCCGGCGCGAAGACACGCTCCAGCGACAGCATGGAGGCAAGCAGAGCGATGGCCCATGCCGCGCCTGGGGCGATGCGGCTCAGGATCTCCGGGTCGGGGCCGATGCTGAGCGGGAGCATGGCGATCGCGATTCCGAAGAACATCCACACCCCGATGAGGTCCACGATTCCGCGCAGGTAGAGCCTGAGCTCGCGCTCCACGACGGTGCGTAGAAACGTCATCCGACCGCCAGTTCCAGTCGCTGGGCGTCCGCCATCTCGATGTCGGTCGGCGCCGTCACGACGGCGCTGCCGCCGGCGGCGCGATGGCGGGCGAGTTCCGCCTCGAGCACGGCTTCTCCCGCGGAATCCAGATTGGCTGCCGGCTCGTCCAGGAGCCAGAGTCGCGCATCCCCGATCAGGATCCGGGACAGCGCCAGGCGGCGGAGCTGCCCGGCGGAAAGCCAGCCCGCCGGCATGTCCATGAACGCTCCCAGTCCGACACGCTGGAGAATGGGCTCAACGGTGTTCCGTGCTCCGGCGAGCCGAGCCCAGAAGGTCAGATTCTCCCGCACGCTGAGTCGGATCTTCACTGCGTTCGCGTGCCCGAGGTATTCGATGGAACGGGCGAAGGTTCCGCGTTCCGGCGGCCGATAGCTTCCCGCCGATGGCTCCAGCAGGCCGGCCAGGATGCGGAGCAGCGAGGACTTGCCGGAACCGTTCGGTCCGGTCACGAGCAGCAGCTGGCCGTCCGGGACCACGAACGAAACTTCGGAAAAGAGCTCCCTCTCGCCACGTTCACACGAAAGACCGCGGACCACGAGGGCGTCGTCGCACCCCCCCGAGGCTTCAGGCATGCGTGCGGGTATCTTCGATGTGCCGGCCGTCATCCGGCAGCGTGTCGTCCGGCACGATCCGGACATCGGCCCGGACCCGGAGCACGGCGCGCGCCGTGTCCGCGACCTCGCCTGCAGAGACGGAATCATCTGCCGCGGACACGGAGAGGACGGCGGTGTCCCGATCGTCCTCGCGGCCGATCACCAGGCGCAGGCGCGCGATTCCGGGATGACGTTTCGCGATTTCCTGGACCTGCCCGGGGTGGACGAACATGCCGCGGATCTTGGCGGTCTGGTCGGCGCGCCCCAGCCACCCGGCGATTCTGGGCGCGGTGCGCCCGCATGGACTGGGGCCGTCGAGGAACTTCGAGAGATCGCCCGTCCCGAAGCGGATCATCGGGTAGTCGGGGTTGAGCAGGGTGACCACCACTTCCCCGATTTCCCCGGAAGCGACCGGCTGGGTCCCGCCGGGTTCGACCAGCTCGACGATCACGTCCTCGTCGAGCACCAGTCCGGCGCCCGGCGTCGTCTCGTAGGCGATCTGGCCGACGTCGGCGGTGCCGTAGCCCTGGAGGACCCGGATGCCCCGGGCATCGAACTGTTCCCGGAGGCTCGCGGTGAGTGCCTCACCGCCCACGATCCCGCTTTCGAACGAGGAGAGGTCGAGGCCGCGGGCGTCACCCTCCTTGAGCAGAATGCCGAGGAATGACGGAGTCCCCGCGTACCGGTTCGGGCGCAGGGAGGCGACCGTCTCGAGCTGGAGGTCGGTGTTCCCGATCCCGGCCGGAAAGACGGCACAGCCGACGGCGTGTGCCCCCTGTTCCATCATGAACCCGGCTGGCGTGAAGTGGTACGAGAACGTGTTGTAGACGAGGTCGCCTGGCCGGAATCCGGCCGCGTGCATGACCCGGGCCATCCGCCAGAAATCGCCCGTGTGCCCGGGCTCGTAGATGGGCCCAGGTGAGGCGAAGACGTGTCGGAAGTTCCCTGCCGGCCGGGTGGCCAGACCGCCGAACGGCGGTGCAGTCCGCTGGAGCGGGGGGAGGTCCGACTTCCGCAGCACGGGCAGGGCCGCCAGTGCGATGCGGTCGGGCACGGCATCTGGGTCGATCCCGGCCAGCCGCTCCGACCAGGCCGGCGCATCGTCCAAGGCCTTGCGTAGCACGGCCCGCAGGGTTTCGAACTGCGCCCGTTCGCGCTCGTCGGGATCCCGCGTCTCCAGGCTGTCGTAGTAGGAATCGCTTGTCGCAGGGTGCGTCATGCTGGGCCTTTCTGGAGTTAATAGCCGCGCGCGGGCGAGATGCCGTGCTGGGGCGGCTGGCCAGCCAGTACCCGCTGCAGATTATCGGCCAGGAGCCGGGCGGCGTAGGGAGTCGCGAAGTTCACCCCGGCGGCGTGCGGCGTGACGATGACCTCAGGATGCTGCCAGAACGGGCTGGCGGGCGACAGGGGTTCGTCCGCGAACACGTCGAGAAAGCACGAGGCCAGATGTCCGGATGCGAGGCACGCCTCGAGATCCGCTTCCACGATGGTGCTGCCGCGCCCGAGATTGATGACGTGGGCACCGCGGGGCAGCTGCCGCAGCCGCTCGCCGTCGAGCAGTCCGTCCGTGGCGGCGGTCGCCGGCAGCACCGACAGGAGGATGCGGGTCTCGGCCAGAAACGCCGCGAGACGGTCAGGTCCTCGAAACGCGCTCACGCCCTTGATGCCGGTCCGTCCGGTGCGGGACCAGGCGCGAAGCGGAAACTGGAAGACCCGGAGCCGCTGGAGAATGGCTGCGCCGATCTCGCCGGTTCCCATGACGCCAACCGGCGTGGCGGCGGTCTCGGCATACGGCTGCGGTCCCCAGATTCCCTCTCTCTGGTTCCGGAGATGCAGGTGCAGGCTGCGGTGACAGGCGAGCACGGCGAGGACCGCGTACTCCACCATCTGCTCGGTAAGCGTCGGATCGACGGTGCGCGCCAGCGTGACCGAGTCAGGCGGGGGATGGGCGAGGAGGTGGTCGACGCCGGTGCCGATCGTCTGCACGAACCGGAGGTTCGGGAGATCCGTCCACATGGCGGGCGGCGCGTGCCACACGAACGCGGCCTCGATGGCGGCGGGGTCCTCGATCTCGGCGGGCCATTCCCGGAGCTCCACGGGAAGGGCCAGCTCGCGGCAGAGGTCCCGCCAGGGTTCGACCGGATCGTCGACGCTGAAATAAGCCACGGGGATCGGGCTGGTCATGCGCTGCTCTCCGCGGGCGGCGCGAGCTGTGCGGCCCGCAGTAGGCGTTTCGTGTAATCGGTGGCGGGGCGGCGGAACACCTCTTCGGCGGGGCCCCGCTCGACGGCCAGGCCGGCATGCATGACGAGGAGGTCATCCGCCATCGCGCGCACGACCCTGAGATCGTGGCTGATGAAGAGGTACGCGAGGCGATGGCGCGCCTGCAGCGCGTTGAGGAGATTGACGATCTGGGCCTGCACCGAGAGGTCGAGCGCCGAGGTCGGCTCGTCGAGGACCAGCACGCTGGGCGTGAGCGCCAGCGCCCTGGCGATGGAGATGCGCTGGCGCTGGCCGCCGGAGAACTCGTGCGGATAGCGGTCCATCACGTCGGCGGGGAGGCCGACCTCGTCCAGCGCGGCGGCGGCCCGCTCCCGGGCCTCCTCGGTGGTCGCCACCAGGCGGTTGAGGAGCAGCCCCTCGGCCACGATGCCGTACACCGACAGCCTGGGTGACAGCGCGCCATACGGGTCCTGGAACACGAACTGCATCTTGGAGCGGAGCGGGCGCAACTCGTTCCAGCCGAGCGTGTCGATCGCCTGTCCCTCGAAGCGGATCGAGCCGGTGCTCGCGATGAGCCGCAGGAGCGCCTGCCCCAGCGTCGTCTTCCCGCAGCCCGATTCCCCGACCACCCCGAGCGTCCGGCCCGCGGTGAGCGAGAGATCGATGCCGTCGACGGCCTTCACGTGCCCGACGGTGCGGCGCAGGATGCCCTTGCGGATCGGGTAGTGGACCTGCAGGTTCCGGGCTTCCAGCAGCGGCTTGCCCGCCGGCTCCCCGGTCGTGGCTAGGTCCCGGATGCCCGGCTGGTTGGCCAGCAGGCTCCGGGTGTAGGCGTGCTCGGGGCGCTGGAAGATGGCTTCCGTCGGGCCCGCCTCCACGATGCGCCCCGCCTGCATCACGGCGGTACGGGCGGCCACCGACCGAACGATCGTGAGGTCATGGGTGATCAGCAGGAGGCCCATGCCGGTTTCGCGCTGAAGCTCGGAGATGAGGGCGAGAATGTCCTCCTGCACCGTGACATCGAGCGCGCTCGTCGGCTCGTCGGCAATGAGGAACTTCGGCCGGTTGGCGAGCGCGCAGGCGATCATGACGCGCTGGCGCTGGCCGCCGGAAAGCTGGTGCGGGTGGGCGTCGATGCGGCCGTCCGTCTGACCGAGGCCGACCCGTTCGAGCAGCCGCCGGGCCTCGCTCCGGGCCGCCTCGCGCGAGAGCCGCTGGTGCAGCATGAGGGGCTCCGCGACCTGCCGCACGACCGTGTGCAGGGGATTGAGCGAGGTCATCGGCTCCTGGAAGATCATCGAGATCTCGTTGCCGCGGATCCGGCGCAGGGTCCCTTCCGGGGCGCCGAGCAGTTCCGCGCCGTCCAGCTGGATCGAGCCGCGCGGGTGACTCGCGCGCGGGTACGGCAGCAGGCCTAGCACCGAGAGGGCCGTGACCGACTTGCCCGACCCCGATTCGCCCACCAGCGCGAGCGTTTCGCCGGGGGCCAGCGACAGGTCGACCGCGTGGACCGCGTCCACCGGCCCGTCTTCGGTGTGAAACCGGACGGCGAGGTCCCGGATCCGGAGCATCAGGAGGCACCCTCGGGCATCATTGGAACACCTTCCGCGGGTCGAAGGCGTCGCGGACCGCCTCCCCGATGAAGACCAGCAGCGACAGGAGCACCGCGAGGGCGAGAAAGCCGGTGAAGCCGAGCCAGGGGGCCTGCAGGTTGTTCTTGCCCTGGTTGAGGAGTTCGCCGAGCGACGGCGATCCCGGGGGAAGTCCGAACCCCAGGAAATCCAGGGAGGTGAGCACGGTCACGGAGCCGGCGAGCGTGAACGGCAGGAAGGTGAGGGTGGAGACCATCGCGTTCGGGAGGACGTGGCGCGTCATGATGCGGGCGTTGCTCATGCCAAGCGCCCGTGCGGCCTTGACGTACTCGAAGTTGCGGGCGCGAAGCACTTCCGCGCGGACGACTCCGACCAGCCCCATCCAGCTGAACAGCAGCAGCAGGAACAGCAGCAGCCAGAAGCTCGGGGTCACGATGCTCGCGAGAATGATCAGGAGGTACAGGACCGGGAGGCCGCTCCAGATTTCGATGAGGCGCTGCCCGAGCAGGTCGGTCAGGCCGCCGAAGTACCCCTGGACCAGACCGGCGGCAATCCCGATCGTGGACGAGAGCGCGGTGAGGACCACGCCGAAGAGGATCGAGATCCTGAGGCCGTAGATCAGGCGGGCCAGGACGTCGCGGGCCTGGTCGTCGGTGCCGAGCCAGTGGTCCCCCGACGGTGGCGAGGGAGCGGGCTCTCCCAGGTCGAGTGCCACGGTTCGGTAGCTGAACGGGACGAGCGGCCAGAGCATCCAGCCGTCCGCGCTGATCAGGTCGCGCACGTACGGATCGCGGTAGTCCGCGGTGGTCGCGAAGTCGCCGCCGAACGTGGTTTCCGGGTAGTCCGCAAGTACCGGAAAGTAGTAGCGCTCCTGAAACTCCACCAGGAGCGGTCGGTCGTTGGCGATGAACTCCGCCGGTAGGGTGGCAAGCAGCAGCGCGGCCATGATCCAGGTGGAGAAAAAGCCGCGACGGTTGCGCCGGAAATTCGCCCAGCGGCGCCCGGCGAGCCCGGTCCGGGGACTCCCCGCTGTCGGCTCAGACATTGCGGTGTTCGAAGTCGATCCGCGGATCGACCACCGTCATCGTGAAGTCGCCGACGATGTTCATGACGAGCCCGAGCAGCGTGAAGAAGTAGAGGGTCGCGAACATCACCGGATAGTCGCGGTTGATCGCCGCCTCGAAGCCGAGCAGGCCGAGGCCGTCCAGCGAGAAGATCACCTCGGTCAGGAGCGCGCCGGTGAACAGGATGCCGATGAAGGCCGCGGGAAAGCCGGCGATGACGATCAGCATCGCGTTCCGGAACACGTGTCCGTAGAGCACCCGCTTCCGGTCGAGGCCCTTGGCCCGCGCGGTCAGGACGTACTGCTGGTTGATCTGGTCGAGGAAGGAGTTCTTGGTGAGCATCACGAGGCCGGCGAACCCGCCGATCACCATCGAGAGGACCGGCAGCACCATGTGCCAGAGGTAGTCGAGGATGCGCGCACCCCAGCCCAGTTCGTGCCAGCCGGGCGACGTGATGCCCTGCAGCGGGAACCAGTCGAGGAAGCGGCCCCCGGCAAAGAGGATGATCAGCAGGATGGCGAACAGGAAGCCGGGAATCGCGTTGCCGACGACCACGACGCCGCTGGTCCAGACGTCGAACGGGGAGCCGTCGCGAACGGCCTTCGCCACGCCGAGCGGAATGGAGATGAGGTAGACGAGCAGCGTCGTCCACAACCCAAGCGACACCGAAACCGGCAGCTTGTCGAGCACCAGATCCACGACCTTCCGGTCGCTGAAGAAGCTCTCACCGAAGTCGAAGACGAGGTACCGCCCCATCATGTCGAAGAAGCGCACGTAGGCCGGCTGGTCGAAGCCGTACATCCGCTCGATCCGCTCGATCAGCTCGGGGTCGAGCCCCTGCGCCCCCCGGTAGCCCGTACCGGTGTCGCGGCTGGCCTCGGTCGGCGCGAGCTGTTCCTGGCTGCCGCCGGCAAACCGCTCGGTCGCGTCGGTGCCGAGTCCCTGGATCTGGGCGATCAGGCTCTCGACGGGACCGCCGGGTGCGAACTGGATGATGACGAAATTGATCACCATGATCCCAAACAGCGTTGGGACCATCAGCACCAGACGCCGAACGAGGTAGGTGATCATCGCGGGCTATTCAGCCGGCATTCCGTCTTGTGACGCGAGGTTCGCGTCGTACCACCAGGTCGAGGGGAACCCGAGGCCGTAGCGGGGTGCAACCGGCGGAATCCCGAACCGATTCCAGTAGACCAGCCGGAACTTCGAGATGTGCCAGTGGGGGATCACGTAGTGGCCGTGCAGCAGGACCCGGTCGAGCGCCCGGGTCGCCGCCACCTGCGCGGCGCGGTCCGGCGCGCGGATGACCGCGTCCACGAGTTCGTCGACGATGGGATCGGCGATCCCCGGGTAGTTGCCGCTCCCGGGGGTGTTGGCCGCGGCTGACGTCCAGAAGTCCCGCTGTTCGTTGCCGGGCGAGAACGACTGGCCGCGCGCCATCACCATCATGTCGTAGTCGAACTCGCGCAGCCGGTTCTCGTACTGTGCCCGGTCCACGATGCGGATCGTGGCGTGGACGCCCAGCCGCTCGAGGCTGTTGACGAACGGGGACGTGATGCGCTCGAACGCGGGCGTGCCCAGGAGGATCTCGAAGGTGACGGGCTCACCGTCGGAGTCCACGAGGGCCTGGCCCTCCACGCGGTACCCGGCCTCGTTGAGCATCCTCTGGGCGATCCGGAGATTGGCCCGGTTACTGCCTGACCCGTCGGTGCTGGGCGCCTGGTAGGCGCCTTCGAACACCTCCGCCGGCAGATCGGCACGGTGCGGCTCGAGGAGGGCGAGCTCGTCCGGCGACGGCGCGCCGCGCGACGCCAGCTCCGAGTTGGAGAAATAGCTTTCCGTCCGGTCGTACTGTCCGTAGAAGAGGGTGCGGTTCGTCCACTCGAAATCAAAGGCGAACGCCAGCGCCTGGCGCAGCGCCCGGTTCTGGAAGACCTTCCGGCGGACGTTGAACACGTAGCCCTGCATGCCGGTCGGCAGCTCGTGATCCACCGTGCGCCGCACCAGCAGTCCCTCATTGACCGCCTCGATGTCGTAGGCCGTGGCCCACTCCTTGGCGATGTTCTCGGCCCGGAAGTCGTACTCCCCCGCCTTGAGGGCTTCGATCATGACGTTCGCGTCGCGGTAGTAGTCGTAGCGGATGCGGTCGAAGTTGTGGCGACCGACGTTGACGGCGAGGTCCCGGCCCCAGTAGTCCGGCACCCGCTCGTACTCAATCGAGCGGCCGGGGTCGACGGTGCCGAAGCGGTACGGGCCGCTCCCGAGCGGCGGCTCGAGCGTGGTGGCGTCGAACTCCCGCCCCTCCCAGTAGTGCTTCGGCAGGACGTCGAATTCACCGACGATCAAGGCAAGCTCGCGGTTCACGCCGGGGGAGAACGTGAAGCGCACCCGCCGCGGCCCCGTCTCCTGCACGTCGGTGACGTCGTTGTAGTACTTGGCATAGAAGGGATGACCCCGGGTCGTCAGGGTGTCGAAGGTCCACACCACGTCGGCCGGCGTGATCGGGACGCCATCGTGCCAACGTGCGTCGCGCCGGATCGTGTACTCAACCCAGCCGTTGTCCGGGCCCACTGTGATCGTCTCCGCCAGCAGGCCGTACTGGGTGAAAGGCTCGTCCTCCGTGCCGTACGTCAGGCTGTCGTAGATGAGCGCCGCGCCGGCGCCTGCGATGCCCTTCAGGGTAAAGGGATTGAGGGTGTCGAAGGTCCGGTCCGCGGATAGGCGCACCGTTCCGCCCTTCGGGGCCGCCGGATTCGCATACTCGAAATGCGTGAACGCGGCGTCGTACTTGGGTTCACCGAAGAGTGACAGCGCGTGCGTGGTGACGGCGTCGTCGGCGTGGGCGGCGAACGGCGCGAGAAGCAGGCAGGTCAGGGCGCCGAGGCACAGGCGGGGCAGGGTGGAGGGCATGGACGGGGATCATCAAGGGGTCGGGAGCGGGGCCGGTGTGTCGGCTTGCAGCCGTAGCCACGCGATGATAGCGGCGCGCGAGTCGGGGTCCCGGACACCGGCAAAGGCCATGGTGGTGCCGGGTACGTACGCCCGGGGGCCCGCGAGGAACGCATCCAGGTGATCGAAGGTCCACGTGCCGCTCTGGTCGGTCATGGCAAGCGAGTACAGGAAGTCCTCGATCGCGCCCATCGGCCGGTTGACCAGACCGTAGAGGTTGGGCCCAACCCGGTGGGGTTCCCCGGCGCCAAAGGTGTGGCAAGCCAAGCACTTCCTGGCCTCGCGTTCGCCTTTGGCGGGGTCGGCCGCTGCCAGCCGAACGGCAATCGGGACGCTTTCCGGTTCCGCCGGCGCGTCGGCGGATGGAGCCGGGTCTTCGTCCGACGCGGGGACGGCGAGGAGAATCTCGGGTACGTGTGGCTCCGGGTAGACAAGGTTGCTGATGGTGGTGGCGACCCCCGCGGTGAGCGCTGCGGCGAGCAGCGCCCCGGCAATCTTGTTGAGTTCGAATAGCGACACGAAGGTTCTCCAGGTCCTGGGGGACGGTCGGACAGTCAGTTGACGGCCGTCGCGGCGGCGGGGGTACGGGGTGACGGCGAGCGAGGGTGCCGGGGAGAGGCTACCAGCGGACGGCCTCGGCCCGGCAGCCCGGGCCGAAGGCTATCCGTGACCGAGAACGGGGCTTACTCGGAGGACGGGGGCGCGTCAACCAGCGGGGCGCCCTGCATCGAGGACGGAATGGCGATCCCGAGCAGCCGGAGCGCAGTGGGCGCGAGATCGGCCAGGGTGCCCTCGCCCAGCGGCGGGCCCGCCCCGGTGCCGTCGTGGAAGAGCAGCGGCACGGGATTGGTCGTGTGGGCGGTGTGCGGGGAGCGTGCCGTCCCCATGTCTTCGGCATTGCCGTGGTCCGCGGTGAGCAGGAGCCGCCCGCCGGCCCCGGCGAGCGCCGCAACCATGCGCCCGAGCTCGCGATCGACCGCCTCGACCGCCGCGACCGCCGCCGCGAAATCGCCGGTGTGGCCCACCATGTCCGCATTTGCGTAGTTGACCACCGCAATGTCGAAGCGGTCGGCCTCGAGCGCCCGGACCACCGCCGACGTGACCTCGGCGGCCGACATCTCCGGCTTGGCGTCGTAGGTGGCGACCTTGGGCGATTCGACGAGGATCCGCTTCTCGCCGGCGAACGGGTCTTCCCGCCCGCCGTTCAGGAAGTACGTGACGTGCGCGTACTTCTCCGTCTCCGCGACGCGGAGCTGGCGAAGGCCGGCCCGGGCGACGGCTTCGCCGAGCGTGTGTTCGGGGATTTCAGCTGGAAACAGCGGTCGGGCCAGTTGTTCCAGCCGGCTGGAACACGGCGTCAGGGTGACACAGGAAGCGTAGAGGACACGATCGGTCGCAAAGGCGTCGAACGCGGGGTCGATCAGGGCAGCGAGGATCTGCCGGGCCCGGTCAGCCCGGAAGTTCGCCATCAGCAGCGAATCCCCGTCCCGGATCCCCTGGTAGCCATCGATCACGATCGGCGGCACGAATTCATCACCCGTCCGTTGCGCGGCCGCATCCTCGAGCGCGGCTTCGGCGCCGGGAAACGCGTGTCCGCTGGCGCGGGCGATCGCGCGCCATGCGCGCTCCGTTCGCTCCCAGCGCCGGTCCCGGTCCATCGACCAGTAGCGGCCTGACAGGGTGGCGATGGTGACCCCGGAGAGGTCTCGGATCTGGTCCCGGAAGGCGCCGAAGTGCTCTTGGGCGCTGTGGGGCGGCACGTCCCGGCCGTCGAGGAAGGCGTGCACGCGGACGGGCACGCCGCGTCCGGCGATGATCCGGCAGAGGGCGGCAATGTGGTTCTGGTGCGCGTGGACGCCGCCCGGGGAGAGCAGTCCCAGGATGTGACAGGCGCCGCC
Source organism: Alphaproteobacteria bacterium (assembly GCA_022825235.1). Taxonomy (GTDB): domain Bacteria; phylum Pseudomonadota; class Alphaproteobacteria; order TMED109; family TMED109; genus VXPW01. The sequence continues at coordinate 38,489 of JAJDYI010000045.1, forward strand.
GGTTTCGAGGGTTGCGTCGGCAAGCCGGGCGAGCAGTGGATGCCGGGCCAGCGTCCCGTCCTCGAGCGCAGCGTCGATTCGCGGCAGGTCCTGCAAGATGGTGCGACCCGCTCCGATCGACATGTGCCCGACCTCAGAGTTCCCCATTTGCCGGGGAGGCAATCCGACGGCTGGCCCGGAGGCATGAAGCAGCCCCGTGCGGCCATCGGCCGCGAGGCGGTCGAGAACGGGCGTGCGGGCCTGCCGGACGGCGTTGCCGGCCAGGGCGGTGCGATGCCCCCACCCGTCGAGGATGCAGAGAACCAGCGGGGCTGGCCGCCGGCCGCTGTCAGGCGGCAAGGGTCAGGTGCCCGCGCCGGATTCGGCGGGGAGGGCGCTCCACATTTTCTCCAGGTTGTAGAAGAGGCGGGTTTCCTCGCGGAACAGGTGCACGATCACATCGCCGGCATCGACCAGAACCCAGTCCGCCTGCCGCTCGCCCTCGACGGACAGGCGTGGCGCGCCGGAACGCTTCAGCACGAGCATCAGCCGTTCGGCGAGTGCGCCGACGTGGCGGCTGGAGCGGCCGCTGGCGATGATCATGGTGTCGGCGATGGAAGACTTGCCGGCCAGGTCGATGCTCACGATGTCCTCGGCGGAACCGTCGTGAAGTGTTCTGGTGATGAGGTCCTGCAGGTCAGCGCCGCCGGCGGGTGCGGCGGGCGAGGGTGCCGGTTGATTCATGAATGCTCGCGCGGCGGGAACGGCAGGCTCCGGGATCGCAACACCGTGGCGGAGGCCGGATGCCGCGGTCCCTCGAGATAGGTCCAGGCTGGGGGGCGTCGTGAGGCGAGCGCGCCACTCGAGGCCGAGCGTACGCGAGCCCTTCGGTACCGTCTGAACGCCATGCTCGTCAAAGCAGGTCGAGCATATGGCGGGCGCGCGAGTACCGCAATGCTGGCGGTCTCGAAGATCCGGTCCCACTGCTCCCAGCGGTGGATCGAAGCTGGCAGGTCACCCCCCATGAGCCACACCCAGCGGGTGCCGGGCAGGCGGTTGCGGATTCGCGTGAGGGTGGCGTGGGTCCGCACGGTGCCGAGCCGCTGCTCCAGGTCGCTGACCACGATCCGCGGGTGGCGTGCTGTTGCCCTGGCGGCGGCGATGCGCTGCGTGAGGGGCTGCATCCCCGCCGGGCTCTTGTGCGGATTCTGCGGGGAAATCAGCCACCACACCTCGTCGAGCGCCAGCCGGGCGAGGGCCTGCATGCTGATCCAGCGGTGACCGGCGTGCGCGGGATTGAACGACCCGCCGAGGAGTCCGATGCGCTGGCCGCGCCGCCGGACGAGCGAAACGCTCCGGTTCAGGGGCGCACACCGCCCTCGCCGCGGACCACGTACTTGAACGTGGTGAGCTGTTCCAGCCCTACCGGGCCGCGGGCGTGGAGCCGCCCGGTCGAGATGCCGATCTCGGCACCCATGCCGAACTCACCGCCGTCGGCGAATTGCGTCGATGCGTTGTGCAGGACGATCGCGCTGTCGACTTCCTGCAGGAACCGTTCGGCCGCATCCGGGTCGGCGGTGACGATCGCGTCGGTGTGGTCGGAACCGTGGCGGCGGATGTGCTCGATTGCGGCGCCGAGATCGTCGACCACGCGGATCGAGACGATCGCGTCCAGGTACTCGGTGTCCCAGTCGGCCGGCAGGGCGGGAACGACGCGGGGGTCCAGCTTCTGGACGTCGGCGTCGCCGCGCACTTCGCAACCGCTGTCCAGCAGCCTGGCGACCGCCTGCGACAGCGGGGCGCCGGCCGCGTCGCGGTGGCACAGCACGGTCTCGGTGGCGCCGCATACGGAAGTCCGGCGCATCTTGCCGTTATGCACGATGTCGGCAGCCATCGCGGGGTCCGCGGCGCGGTCGATGTAGGTGTGGCAGAGGCCCTCCAGATGGGCGAGCACGGGCACCCGGCTTTCGCGCTGCACCCGTTCGATGAGCGAGGGGCCGCCTCGCGGCACCACCACGTCGATCCACTGGGACTCGGTGACGAGCAGGCCGGCCGCGGCGCGGTCCGTCGTCGGCACCATCTGGACTGCCGCGGCATCGAGGCCGCTGCTCTGCAGCCCGACGCCGAGCGCATCCACCAGCGCGCGGCTGGAGTGGAAGCTCTCCGAGCCGCCGCGCAGAATGACGGCATTGCCCGATTTCAGGCAGAGCGCGCCGGCGTCGGCCGTCACGTTGGGACGCGATTCGTAAATGATGCCGATCACCCCGAGGGGCACGCGCACCCGGGCAATATCGAGCCGGTTGGCGTCGTTGAACCAGCGGGCGGCCTCGCTCCCCACCGGGTCGGGCAGGGCTGCGACCTGTTCGAGGCTGACCGCAATTCCCTCGACGCGGTCATCGTCGAGACGCAACCGGTCGAGGAGGGCGTCCGTGAGCCCCGAGGCTTCTTCAAGGTCCCGCGCGTTGGCGGCCAGGATGTCGCGCCGGCGCTCGCGGATGGCGGCGGCAGCGGCCCGCAGGGCCTGGTCCTTGGCTGCGGTCGGAGTCCGTGCGAGGGATGCCGCGGCGGTGCGGGCGGCCGTGGCCAGCGTAGCCATCATGGAGCGCACGGCGTCCTCACCGGCGGGCGCTGTACGCACCGGTGCAACAGTCGGATTCATGCTCGGGAGGCCTCCGGACCCAGGACGAGGTCATCACGGTGAACGAGTTCGTCGCGCCAACGATAACCGAGAATTGGCTCGATCTCATCGCTGCGGTGGCCAATGATGCGGGCGGCATCGACGGCCGGGTACGATGCGAGACCGCGCCCCAGGAGCTGGCCGGCGGCATCCTTGATCAGGATCAGCTCGCCTTTCTGGAACCGGCCTGACACATGCGTCACGCCGGCGGGGAGCAGGCTGCGGCCTCGCTTGAGCGCCGCCACGGCCCCGGCATCGATCGTCACGGTGCCGGCCGCCTCCAACTGGCTCGCGATCCAGCGCTTGCGGGCGGTGCGCGGCGACCCGGTGGCGAGGAACCAGGTTGCGCGGGCGCCGTTCAACAGGTCGCCAAGCGCACCGGGCCGGCGTCCGTCGGCAATCGCCATCGAGCAGCCCGCGGCGGTCACGATGCGCGCCGCCTGCAGCTTGGTGACCATGCCGCCCGATCCACTGTCGGTTGTGCTCTCGCCCGCCATGGACTCGATATCCGGCGTTATTACAGACACCTCCGGGATATGTCTTGCAGACTCATCAAGTTCCGGATCGGCGGAGTAAAGCCCGTCCGTGCTGGAGAGCAGCACCAGGGCGTGGGCACTCACCAGCTGGGCGATCCGCGCCCCGAGCCGGTCGTTGTCGCCGTAGCGGAGTTCGCGGGTCGCGACGGTGTCGTTCTCGTTGATCACGGGCACGATGCCGAGCCGAAGCAGCACCTCGAGCGTGGCCCGGGCGTTCAGGGAATTGCGGCGCTCCTCCAGGTCGTCGTGGCCGATGAGTACTTGCGCGACGGTATGTCCGTAGGCCTGGAACGCCTTTCGCCAGGCGTCCACCAGGGCGATCTGGCCGACCGCGCTCGCGGCCTGCCGTTCGTCGATCCGCCGGAGATGGACATCCCCCGGGAGAAACGCCCGCCCGGCCGCGGCGGCGCCGGACGAGACCACCAGCACCTGCCGGCCCTGGTCGCGCAGGGTTGCCGCATCGCGGGCCAGCGCATCGAGCCAGCGGTCGCGGATGGCGCCGGTCTCGGCGTCGGCGACGAGAACCGAGCCGACCTTGATGACGACCCGCTGGGCTCCCTGCAGGGGCGAGGAGGCGGTCAACGCTGGTCTCCGGCGCGCGCGTCGGCCACGTAAGCGGCAAGCGCGGCCACGGATTCGTCGACACCCTGCCGGGCGAGTGCTGAGAGCGCGAGAACGGGCCGGCCAGCGGCCTCGGCAAGGCTTGCCCGCTGGCGGTCAAGATCGGGCCGTTCGACCGCGTCGACCTTGCTCAGGGCGACGATCTCCGGCTTCGCCGCGAGCCCGGCGCCGTACTGGTCAAGCTCGTGGCGGATCGTCCGGTACGCCGCCCCGGCGTCGTCGCCGGCGGCGTCGACCAGGTGGAGCAGGACGGCGCACCGCTCGACATGTCCGAGAAAGCGGTCGCCGAGGCCCGCGCCGTGGTGCGCGCCCTCGATCAGACCCGGGATGTCGGCGAGAACGAACTCGCCGTCGAGATCGTGGCGGACCACGCCCAGCGAGGGCGTCAGGGTGGTGAACGGATGGGCGCCGACCCGTGGATTGGCGCGGGAGACGGCACCGAGGAAGGTGGACTTGCCTGCATTCGGAAGACCGACGAGCCCGGCGTCGGCCAGCAGCTTCAGGCGGAGGCGCAGCCACATCTCCTGGCCGGGGCTGCCCTTGGTCGCGGTCCGGGGGGCTCGGTTGCTCGACGTCCGGAAGCGAATGTTCCCGCGTCCGCCCGCGCCGCCCCGAAGGAGGATCTGCCGCTCCCCGGGGCGGGTGAGATCAAGCAGCCGCTCGCCGGCGTCCGTGAGGATCTCGGTCCCGACGGGCACGCGGAGCACGAGGTTCGGAGCATTCGCGCCGGTCCGCTTGCGCCCGGCCCCGTCCGTGCCGCGCTGGGCGCGGTAGTGCTGACGGTACCGGAAGTCGATGAGCGTATTGGCCGAAGCCACCGCTTCGGCTTCGATGCTGCCGCCTTGGCCACCATCGCCCCCGTCGGGACCGCCGAACTCGACGTACTTCTCCCGCCGAAAGCTCACGCAGCCGTTGCCGCCGTCACCGGAACGGATAAAGATCTTCGCCTGGTCGAGGAAACGGCTCATGGTGAACAGACCTGCCCGCACCGCGACTGCGTCCGGGCGCCGGGCGCGCTGCTAAGCGATCCGGCAGGACTGCCGGAAATGGCGCAACGAGCCGAGCGGTGCCCGGGGGGAACCGCTGCCCGCCTCCAGGGCTCCCGAGAACGCGCGCCGCGGCCGGACCACCGCCGTGGGGTCGCGTGTTGGGGCGCTAGTGCTCCGTGGCGGCGACGGAGACGTACGAACGGCCGCCGCTCTTCTTCCGAAACACGACGTGTCCGTCGGCCAGGGCGAACAGCGTGTGGTCCTTGCCGAGGCCAACGCCGTTACCCGGGTGAAACTTCGTTCCGCGCTGGCGCACGATGATGTTTCCGGCGCGGACCTGCTCGCCGCCGTACTTCTTCACCCCGAGCCGACGCCCGGCCGAATCCCGGCCGTTGCGCGATGAACCGCCTGCTTTCTTGTGGGCCATGCTCTGCGCTCCTACGAAGTGCTGTCGGCGGCGGGGACGGCTTCCTCGGCCATGGGTGCGGCGTCGGAGCCCCCGGCAGCCGTGTGTCCGGGGATGTTGATGTCGGTGATGCGAACGACCGTCAGTTGCTGCCGGTGCCCGTTGCGCTTGCGGTGATTCTTGCGCCGCTTCTTCTTGAACACGATCACGCGCGGGGCGCGCATCTGCTCGGCCACCGTTCCGGTCACGCTGGCGTCTTCGAGCAGGGGCGTGCCGACCAGCGACTGCTCGCCGTCCGAGACCATCAGGACCTCGTCGAACGTGACCGTCGCACCGGCGTCGTCCGCGAGGCGCTCCACGGTAACCACGTCGCCGGGGGTGACCCTGTACTGTTTTCCGCCTGTACGAATGACCGCGTGCATGGCCAGCAATCCGATACACCGAGACTGGAAGGGATTGTAAGCGAATGCGCACCCGGCGGTAACCGGGTGGTTCGCTTTATCGGGCGCAGTATCCACCATTTGTTCACGACGTCAAACCAGCGTTGACCGTACGGAACCCTGCTGGATTGCGGGGGAGGGGCCCAATGAGCGCCGTCTGCGGCTGGCACTCGCGCCGGATCGGTCAGGATCGCTCGGCTGGCGTCCATTCGGGCGCGGCTGGTGGTCCCGGCCGCCCGGAAACCGCGCCCCGGCCGCGGGTCCGAACGATGCGTGGTGGCGTCGTCATTGCTGCACCGAGTACGGAGCCTGGATCGTGCAGGCCGTGTCGGTATGCAGGGTCGTCACGCCGAACCGGGCGCGCCTGCGCAGCACCACCCAGAGCCGTCCTTCGGGCGGCCGCAGGATGGCTTCACCGGTGCCCAGCACCTGCTGTTCTTCGGAATACAGCACGCAGCGGACCAGGCCGGGATTGACCGCATCCGCAGGAATCCGCACCTCGACTTCCACGATGTTGGTGCAGGCGAGTTCGCCGCTGTGCTGGAAGCGGTTGCAGAGCGGTGGCGTGACCTCGACCGCCTCGACTGGCTGGGTTTCCACAGCGCCGGCGCCGGAACCGGAAACCGCGAGGACCAGCGCCAGCACGCCGCCGATGCACCGCCGGCGGGTTCGCGGGATGAACGGATCGGGCATCTTCCGGTGGCAGGATAGACCGTTGCCAGCGGGCGGGTTGTGCGTGCACGCTTGCGGAGCAGATTCCGCCAAGCGATCCGGAGATGGCCGAATGGTTCAGGCTGATGCGAACGAAGTGATCCTGGTCGTGGGCGCCGGCGATGCGACCGGCGGCGCGGTCGCCACCCGGTTTGCGCGTGGCGGCTACACCGCCGTCGTGACCCGACGCAAGCTCGAGCGGCTGGCCGGGCTGGCGGAGCGGCTGCACGCGGAGGGGTTGCCGGTCCACCCGATTGCGCTCGACCCGCGGGTCGAGGACGACGTGGTCTCGCTGTTCGCCCGCGTCGAGCGGGAGATCGGACCGATCGGGGTGGTTGTGTTCAACATCGGGCCCAACGTCCAGTTTCCAATCGTCGAGACGACCGGCCGGGTCTACCGGAAGATCTGGGAACTGGCCGCGTACGCGGGTTTCCTCACGGGCCGGGAGGCCGCGCGCCACATGGCGCCCCGTGGCCGCGGGAGCATCTTCTTCACGGGAGCGACGGCGTCCGTGCGCGGCGGCAGCGGGTTTTCGGCCTTTGCCGGAGCGAAGTTCGCGCTGCGGGCACTCGCCCAGTCCATGGCCCGCGAACTCGGTCCGCAGGGGATCCATGTCGCGCACGCGATCATCGACGGACCCATCGATACGGCGTTTATCCGCGAGCACCGGCAGGACCTGCTCGAGACCCGGCCGCTGAAGCCCAACGTGCTCGACCCCGAGGACATTGCGGAAGTCTACTGGTCGGTGCATAAGCAGCCGCGAAGCGCATGGAGTTTCGAGTTCGACCTCCGGCCCTGGGCGGAGGCCTGGTAGCCGGGCATTCGCCCGTTCATCGCGATTTGGCGTCCATCTACAAGAGGATTCAACGAATATGAGCGTTCCTAAGGTTCTGTACGAGAAAGAGGGGACGGTCGGCCGCATCATGCTGAATCGCCCTGACGAGGCGAACGCCCTCGACCTTGAAACCTCCAGGGAATTGTACGAGTCGGCCGTGGCTGCCGCGAGTGATCCTGCGGTGAGGGTGGTGCTGCTGGAGGCCCGGGGTCCCATGTTCTGCGCCGGCGGCGACCTCAAGCACTTCACCAGCTTCCGGGACCGGCCCAACGAGCTGGGGGCGGAACTCCTTCGCATCACCACGTACTTCCACGGAGCGATTTCCCACTTCAATCGCATGGCTGCGCCGGTCGTCTGCAAGGTGCAGGGGACGGCCGCCGGCGGCGGGCTGTCACTGGCGTTGAGCTGTGACCTCGTCTTTGCCGCCCGCTCGGTGAAATTCTCCGTGGCCTATACCGCTGCCGGGCTGTCGCCCGACGGGAGCTCGACGTTCTTCCTGCCCCGGCTGGTCGGAATGCGGCGCGCCCGGGAACTCATGCTGACTAACCGTCGCTTCATAGCCGAGGAAGCGCTGGCGATGAACATGATCGACCGAGTGTGCGACGACGATCAGCTCGATGCCGAGGTGGCCCGGCAGGTCGAACACTTTGCGGCCGGTCCCACGCAGGCGTACGGGGCTGTCAAGCGACTCCTGCTGGCGTCGGCCGGCGAGACGCTGGAAAGCCAGATGGACGCCGAATCGCGCGAAATCGCGCGGACGGGGCAGGGGCCGGACGGCATCGAGGGCGTCTCGGCCTTCGCCGAGAAGCGCAAGCCCGCGTTTGTGGGAGGCTAGGGGACCGATGAGTGCACCTGAGGCGATCTCCGCCGCGGAGCTTCCCAAGAAACGGATCCGCGTGGCGGATCTCGAGATGGCCTACGTCGATCAGGGAGAGGGGGATCCGGTCCTGTTCCTGCACGGAAATCCCACGTCCTCGTACCTTTGGAGGAACATCATCCCGCATCTGGCGGGCCGGGCGCGGTGCGTGGCGCCGGATCTCGTCGGGATGGGGGACTCCGACCCGCTCCCGGACACCGGGCCCGGAACCTATCGGTTCCGGGACCACCGGAATTTCGTGGACGCGTTCATCGAGGCGATGGGGATCGGCGAGCGCCTGACGCTTGTGGTGCACGACTGGGGCTCCGCGCTCGGTTTCCACTGGGCGGCTCGTCATCCGGAAGCCGTGCGCGGCATCGCCTACACGGAAGCCATCGTCCGCCCGGTCGATTGGAACGAGTGGCCGGAAGCGTCGCGGGGGATCTTCCAGGGGTTCCGCTCGCCGAAGGGTGACGAACTCATTCTGGAGCGCAATCTGTTCGTGGAGCGGGTGCTGCCGGGCTCGGTCCTGCGGCCGATGACCGAGGCGGAAATGGACGTCTATCGGCGGCCCTTTGCGGAGCCGGGTGAATCACGCCGCCCGACGCTGTCCTGGCCGCGGGAAATCCCCGTGGGCGGGACGCCCGCCGACGTGTGTGAGATCGTTGAGGCGTACGCGGGCTGGCTGCCCGGGACAGATTTCCCCAAGCTCTTCATCAACGCGGACCCCGGGGCCATCCTCGTCGGCCCGCAGCGGGAATTCTGCCGTACCTGGAAGAATCAGACCGAAGTCACCGTGCGGGGGAGTCACTTCATCCAGGAGGATTCTCCGCACGAGATCGGCCGTGCGCTGGAAGACTGGTTTGACACGCTCCCGTAGGCGGAGGGCGACGGCCCGGCCCGGCGCAGGCGGGCGGATGCGGACAGGGGGTGCGCGCCCCTTGGTGCTCGCCGTGCTGGTCGCGGTTCTGATTGCCACTCCGCGCGGTTCCCACGCGGTGGAAACCGCCGCCCACGGGGCGCATCTCGCCTGGTGCCGGGGTTTGGCGGAGACCGCGACCGAGGTCACCGAATCAACGGATGCCGCAGACCTGGCGTCGGCACTCCAGGCACGGATCGACGAACTTGGGCTTGATGCGCTCCTCGTGGAGCCGGCCGTCGAGGACGGACGAGAGGCGGCCCTCGCCTACACCGCGGACCAGCAGGAGACCCGTCTCGAGGACGCGCTCGGCGGCTGCCGGACCTCGCTGGCTACCGGTGCCCGCTAGCACGCACGCCTGACGAAGGGGCCGTTGCGGGCGGAGGAACGTTCTACCGTCGCTGTCCAGCCGCCCCTTCGAGGGTCGCGGGCAACCTCCCCTTGTATGAGACAGATGGCCCGAAGGGCAAGAAGTTATCAACAGTGGTTGGGGGCGCGGCTTCTGTGGAAAACCCGTGGCTGAAGTGCCGACGTCACTCTCGTAGATTTTGTGCAATTCCGCGCCCCTGCGCCGTTGGC